>DAOPJV010000031.1:0-72730 GCA_035399845.1 Phycisphaerae bacterium
CCTACCCCTTCCGCAACGAGAAGTACGGCGTCGCCGAAACGGGCGGAACGGGCGGACTCGGCGCGGATATGGAACACCAGACGATCAGCAGCATGTATCGCGTCCGCAACTACAGCGACATCATGGCGCACGAGATGGCGCATCACTGGTTCGGCGACAACATCACGTGCGGCACATGGAACGATATCTGGCTGAACGAAGGCCTGACAAGCTACGCCGAATACGTCTATCGCGAGTTCCGGCCGTCGGGCGGCGTGAGTTCCTACTGGGGCCGCGCGAATGACCGCCGACCGTCCAACCCGGACGCCCAGGTCTATCGCCCGAACATCGCCTCCGTCGGCGCGATCTTCTCGAGCAACGACGTGTACAACAAGGGATCGTGGGTCTGCCACATGCTGCGACATGTGATGGGAGACAGCGCCTGGTTCCAGGCGATGGCGGACTATCGCGCGACGTACGCCGGGGGATTCGCAACAACGGCGGACTTCGCGGCCAGCGTCTCCGCCAGCTTCGGGCAGGACCTGTCGTGGTTCGTGAACGAGTGGGTGATGAACCCCGGAGCGCCGGACTATGTCTGGAGCTTCACGAGCGTCAACATCAATGGCGTGAACTACCTGCTGCTCCGCATCGATCAGAACCAGGACCTCGACGGGTTCGGTCTGATCCAGATGCCGATCGATCTCCGCATCACGACCAATTCGAGTGTGACGACGCGTCGCATCTGGAACGATGACTGGGTCGAGTATTACGTCATTCCGATCGACAACGCGCTCGTCAGCCTGCAGATCGACCAGGCGGACGGCGTCAGCGATCGCAATTACATTCTGACGAGCAGCCGCGCGACGGATCCGAATCCGCCGGCGCCGCCACCCGCGATCGTGGAAGTGTCCATCAAGCCCTATCTGAACGGCGCCGTGGATTCGATCGTCGATCTGACGTTCAGCGTCGATATCGGCGGATTCGACGCGTCTGACTTTGCCCTGTCAGGCGCCGCAACGGGTTCGCATCTCGCGACAACTGTCTCCTACAACGCCGGAACCCAGACCGCGTCGCTGACGTTCACGGACCTGCCCAATGACGTTTTCACGCTGACAGTCTTCGACGATGACGTGACGGCGAACGGTCTGGCCCTCGACGGAGAGATCGACGATTCGGCGTGGTACGATGACACGCTGCTGCCGTCGGGCGATGGCCAGCCGGGCGGCGACGCGGTCGTCACATTTGACATTCCCGCGGGCGACGCGAACTGCGATGCGGCAGTCGATCTCGACGATCTCAGCGCGTTCACGGCCGTGTTGCTCGGCGCCGATACGACGCACTGCCACGTGCTCCGCAGCGATGTGAACAACGACGGCCAGGCGGACGGTCTGGATATCGCCGGATTTACTGACGCCCTGCTTTCAGAATAGTCGCGACTTGCCGATTCAGGCGTATGGCGTTACTTCTCCCGACGGGGTTGAGACTCACGGATTCGGCCTTTCTTTCGGCATAGGGATTTCGATATAATCGCGCTCCATGTCCTGAAACCCGCGTGTTCCGCATCACGCGACAAGGGATGGGGCCGCTATGATCGTACAACTCCTCTTGCTATCGGCTGGCCTGGCGCCAGCCGTCCGACTTACAGCATGCCCGCTGATCGCCCAGGGTCCCGAGGGGACCGCTCAAGTCGTCCAGCAGAACGACGGGGAAATTCCCGGCGAAGCCAACAAGCCCGGTTGCGGGCACGCGCGACAGGCGCGGCCCGATCTGTTCTCATGGGGCCCCGGGCCCGGTTCGCGCGGAGCGACGGACAATACAGACATCCTGCACTATCGACTTGAGATCGAGATCCTTCCCCAGATCGACAACGGAGGCGCCATCACGGCGGTCAGAGTTCACGGCGTCAACCACGTGGACGCGGAAGTCGTCAACTCGCCGACATCGCAGTTCGAGCTGGACCTGATCGACACGTTGACCGTCATCAATGTCACGGGCGACGTTTCGAACTGGTCCCACGCCAATGGGCGAATCACGATCTCGCTTGATCGAGCGTACGCGCCCGGCGAGCCGATTCACGTCGATGTCGAATATGACGGCGAACCGGAAACGGCGGGACTTGGAGCATTCAAGTGGTGGATACGCAATGGAAATCTCTCAATCGCCACACTCAGCGAACCCTACTATTCACCATTCTGGTGGCCCTGCAAAGACTCGCTCAATGACAAGTCGACGATGCAGGTGATCGTTACCGTCCCGGATCCGCTGGTCGCAGTGAGCAACGGCGTTCTGCAAGAGACGACGCAGCTTTCGGGGAATCGGACACGTTACAGCTGGCGAGAGTCGCATCCAATGGCGAACTATCTCGCGTCACTTGCGATCACAAACTACAAACGCTACGACCTGACCTACGAATACGATGACGGCGGCGGCGGTACGTCGTCGATGCCGGTTCCCTGCTACTTGTACGCGGAACATTGGTCCATCGCTTCCGGACAGCCTTATTCCGCCTATCGGCAGGGATGCGACGAGATGCTCGACATGCTCGCAGTGTTCGAGGAGAAATTCGGTCCCTACGCGTTTCGGAGTGAGAAGTACGGCGTTGCGGAAACCGGCGGCGCGAACGGCCTGCAATCGAATATGGAGCACCAGACGATCAGCAGCATGTACACCGTGGAGGCATACAGTCGAATCATGGCGCACGAGATGGCGCACCAGTGGTTCGGCGATGATGTCACGTGCGGAACGTGGAACGACATCTGGCTGAATGAGGGGATCACGACCTACGCGGAATCGGTCTATTTCGAGTTTGCTCCCTCGGGCGGCGTCGACGACTATTGGAGCAGGATCCGGGCCAGCAAACCCACATCTCCCGACAATCGCGTATACCGTACGAATATCGACTCGACCGATGCGATCTTCTCGACCAACGATGTGTACAGAAAAGGCGCGTGGGTGTGCCATATGCTGCGACACATGATCGGCGACGAGGCGTTCTTTCGGGCGCTCTCCGACTATCGCGCAGCCTACTCCGGCGGGTTTGCGACAACCGCCGATTTCGCCGCCGGCATTTCGAGCAGTTTCGGCCACGACCTCACATGGTTCATTGACCAGTGGGTTATGAACCCCGGCGCGCCTGACTACAGGTGGAACTATGCGACCGGCATCGCGAACGGACAACGCTACGTTCGGATTGGCATTTCTCAGGCGCAGGTTCAGGAGGGGTTTGGACTGTTCATCATGCCGATCGACATTCGACTCACGACGACGACCGGCGTATTCGAATTTACGGTTTGGAATGACGATTGGACCGAGTATTACGTATTGCCAATCGAAGGACAGTTGACGGCTATCGAAATTGACGAATTTGGCGGTGTCAACAATCGCAACTATGTGTTGACGAGCAGCCTGGCGTTTGGCGGCGGATTCCCCGAGTCGCCGCCGGCGCTGCTGGACGTCGCCGTCCACCCGTATCTGAACGACGCCGTCGAATCGACCATCGACCTCAAGTTCAGCAGCAACATCGGCGATTTTGACACCGCCGATTTCACCCTTGTCGGCGCGGCGACCGGATTGCATTTGGCGACGTCCGTCGTCTATGGCGCCGCCGCCCAGACGGCGACGCTGACGTTTACAGACCTTCCCAATGACGCATTCACACTCACAGTCTTCGACGATGACGTGATCGCCAACGGCAAGCTGCTGGATGGTGAGATCGACGATTCGGCGTGGTACGATGACACGCTGCTGCCGTCGGGCGATGGCCAGCCGGGCGGCGACGCGGTCGTCACATTTGACATTCCCGCGGGCGACGCGAACTGCGATGCGGCAGTCGATCTCGACGATCTCAGCGCGTTCACGGCCGTGTTGCTCGGCGCCGATACGACGCACTGCCACCTGCTCCGATGCGATGTGAACAACGACGGCCAGGCGGACGGTCTGGATATCGCCGGATTCATTGACGCCGTCATGGTGCCATAAGGCGGATGTGAGTCAGACAGGATGGACGACTCCGATGATGATCGCGATCGACTGCAGATTGACCTGACGTCGAAGCGTGGCCGCGAAGACTACCAGGCCATCCTGGGCGATCGATGGGCGACAATTCTCGGCTGGACCATGATCGCGTTCGGCGTTGTCTCGATGCTGGCGTTTTCGGTTCTGAAGCAACGCCCCCCGATTCCGAGCAGAGGAGGGGCGGGACTCGTTGCACTCACGATCGCCATCGTCTGGTGGGAGCGAGCGAAGGGACATGACAACGCGCTGCCCCTGTTCTTCTGTGGTGTCGTGTGGGCGGTCCTTTCAATTCTCGAATGGGCGAGCTATCTCAATTGATACGCCTGCGACATCGATAGGCGACGCGCGCTTAACCGACCATCACTCCCCGCCACGCGGCGGGTAGGTCCGCGTTCGCGTCGGCGCCGATGGAACTGACGATCGCGGCGAGCGCGTCGGCGAGGGACGCGGCGAGCGCGGCCCGATCGATCCGACGCGGCGACGCCAACGCCGGCTCGATGAACGCGGGGCCCAGTGGCGCCGCCACGGCGCCGAGATCCGTCGGTCTCAGGTTGATGCCGACGCCGACGATCAGCGACCTAATGACGCCGGCTTCATAGCTGGCTTCTGTCAATATGCCGCCGAGTTTTCCACCTTCGAGAATCAGGTCGTTGACCGGTTTGACGCGAACGTCGATGTCGAACCGGCGGCGAAGCGTCTGCGCGCAGGCGACGCCGCAGGCGAGCGTGATCCGCTGGATGGCCTGAGGCGTGGTTCTCACGTGGAACAGGACGACGGACATGTAGAGACCGCTGTCGCGCGGTGAGACCCACGCGCGTCCCTTAGTGCCCCGCCCCGCCGTCTGTTCGCGGGCAACGACATATGCGTCGGCCGTGAGTTCGCCGGCGGCGATCATGCGCTTCGCCTGATCGTTGGTGGAGTCGAGGCTGTCGAAGGTGAACGACTGCATATCGGGACGACTTCAAACGGGACCATGGAGATTGGCGTTTTCCATCAATACGCACTGCTTGAGAGCAGTGGCACACAGCTTATCTCCACACCGCCTGAGCGCACTGGCGCCCGGTTCTCGCTAACCGCAGGCGGCGCGGAGTCTCTGCCACTGCCTGCTCGGCAACGGGCGGCTGAGTGTTTCGGCGATGTAGCTGGACGCCTCGAACACGCGTTCGAGGCTCACGCCGGTTTCGACGCCCATGCGATCGAGGAAGTACACGAGATCCTCCGTCGCCAGGTTGCCCGACGCGCCTTTGGCGTAGGGGCAGCCGCCGAGCCCACCCGCCGAGGCGTCGAACCGCGCGACGCCCAGTTCGAGCCCGGCGTACACATTGGTGAGGGCCGTGCCGAATGTATCATGCAGGTGCAGCGCAACCTTGCCGACATCAATCGATTCAAGGATGTGTCCGACTGTGGCGTGGATGTCTCGCGGCGCGGCGGCGCCGATCGTGTCGCTGACGGCGATTTCATCGCAGCCCATCTGCAGGAGTTTGACACAGACATCGCGCACTACGCGTTTGTCGATCTCGCCGGCGTAGGGACAAACGAAGGCCGTCGAGACATAGCCGCGAACGCTCATGCCCGCGGCGATCGCCTGTTGAACAACGGGCGCGAAGGTGTCGAGCGACTCGGCGACGCTCATGTTGATGTTCTTCCGCGTGAAGGCGTCGCTCGCCGCCGTGAAGACGGCGATGCGCTTCAGGCCCGCGGCGATCGCGCGCTCGAGCCCCTTCGCATTCGGAACCAGCGCCATGATCTCAGCGGCGCCCGTGTCCCCGAGATTCGCCATCACGTCGCCCGAATCGGCCAGCTGCGGTATGGCCTTCGGATGAACAAACGACGTCGCCTCGACGGTCGGCAGACCGGCGGCGCAGAGCATCTGGATGAACGCAATCTTGCGATCCGTCGGGATGTGTTCGGATTCGTTCTGAAGACCGTCGCGGGGACCCACCTCGACAAGATGCACGCGCGCGGGCAGTTCACTCGGCATCGGGGGCTGGCTCCAGTTCGACGAGCACCTTGCCCATGTCGACAAGTTGTCCGACCTGACAATCAACGCTCTTGAGAATCACGGGCGCCGGCGCCGAGAGCGACATTTCCATCTTCATCGATTCCATGATGACGATGGGCGTGCTCGCTTCGAAGCGATCGCCGGCCCTGCCGTTGATCTTGAGGATGGTTCCCGGCATCGGCGCCGTAAGCTGATTGGACGCCTTGCCGCCACTTGTCGCCCCCGCGCGACGCGCCGTGGAGTGAACGCGCTCGAAGCGATAGGTCTTCCCATCGACCCAGATGTGCAGGGCGCCATCGACGCGCAGGAAATGGTAGCGATGGACGCGACCGCCGAAGCGAAGCCAGCCCGACGACTCATCGGCGCCTTCGACTTCGACGGGGACGAGTCGATCGCCGAACATCGCCTCGCAGGCGCCGGGATCATCGGCCATGCGTTCCAGCGTGATCGTCTGCGTTGTCTCGGATGCGATGTGTTTCAGTTCAGCTTTCACGTCTGGTTCTCTTTGTTCGTTTCTCAGGCGTCTGGTGGGCGTGGCCCCCCTGCCCATCGGCGTCAATACGCTTTCCAGGCGCCCGCCATTCGCCATGGACCGGCCTCGGCGCCGGCGAGTTCGGCGCCGGCCTTGCGAGGACCGCCCGAATGCGCCGCGAGGACGGCGGCGATCCACGCCTCGTCTGGCGGCGACGCGCCGTCCGTCATGTCAATCGGATTCTCGTCCAGAAACCGCGTATGAACCTCGCCCGCAACGTGTTTCGGATGGCTGACGACGGCCCGCAGGAAATCGATGTTCGTCGTGACGCCGAGGATCACGTAATGCCGCAGGGCCCACTCCATTCGCGCAATGGCCTCCTGGCGATCGCGCCCCCAGACGATGAGCTTCGCGAGCATGGGATCGTAATGAACGCTGACTTCGCTGCCGGCGTCGATACCGCTGTCGACGCGGACATTCGGCGCGACGGGCTCGCGATAGACACCGACAGTTCCCGTGGACGGGAGAAAGCCGCGGGCCGCGTCTTCGGCGTAGACCCGCACCTCCATGGCGTGCCCTTCCTGCTTCAGGTCCGCCTGGGTAAACGGCAGCGGCTCGCCTGCGGCAACGAGAAGCTGCGCCTTGACGAGATCGCGCCGCGTGACGAGCTCCGTCACGGGATGCTCCACCTGGAGGCGCGTGTTGACCTCGAGGAAGTAGAACGCGCCGGCGTCATCCACCATGAACTCGACAGTCCCCGCATTGACATAGCCGATCGCCCTGGCGGCGGCGACGGCGGCGGCGCCCATGCGCTCACGCAGTTCCGGCGTCAGCGCGACCGAGGGCGACTCTTCGACGATCTTCTGATGGCGGCGCTGGATGGAACATTCACGCTCAAACAGATGCACGACATTGCCATGCGTATCACCGAAGACCTGGATCTCGACGTGGCGGGACTTCGAGAGGTACTTCTCGACAAAGACGCGGGCGTCGCCAAACGCGGCGTTGGCTTCCCGCTGCGCCGCCTCCAGCGCCGCGGCCATTTCCGACTCACTGTTGACGACGCGCATACCCTTGCCGCCGCCACCCGCCGCGGCCTTGATGAGGACGGGGTAACCGATCTCGGCGCAGCGCGACTTGAGTTGATCGACCAACGCGGCGCCATGCTGTCCGACGTCGACCGTAAAGCCGGGGACGATCGGCACGCCCGCCTTCGAGAGTGTTTCCTTGGCAATGATCTTGTCGCCCATGGCGCGAATGGCGTCGGGACGGGGACCGATGAATGTGATCCCCGCGTCGGCGCAGGCCTCGGCGAAGGCGGCGTTCTCCGAGAGGAAGCCGAAGCCGGGATGGATGGCGTCGGCGCCACAGCGTCTGGCGATGGCGACAATCTTGTCGGCGCGAAGATAGGTTTCACCCGACGTGACGCCGTCCAGCGCGTAGGCCTCATCGGCGGCGCCGACGTGGACACTCCGGCGATCGGGATCGGAGTACACGGCGACAGCGCGGATCCCCAGTTCCTGGCAGGTCCGCATGATCCGAACGGCGATCTCGCCGCGATTGGCAATCAGAATCTTCTTGAACATCCGGCGTACTATAACGAAAGCGCGTCAAGTTCTCTGCGCAGATTGGCCCTCGCCGGAGCCTCCCGTTCCCGCCGGAATCGCGGAGTCGAATAGATGGCCTCTCGCGACAGAAAGGCGTCAAGGACGGCGGCGCGGCCCGCGGCGTAGTCCGCCTCGGGGACGGCGGCATATTCCTGGCGAATGGCCCGGGCGTAGGCGTCGTATGTCGTCGGGCCGCCGGCGAGGATGGCGAGATCCAGATCGACCAGGAGGCGTTCGTCCGGTGTCTCGGCGCCGCTGTCGTGGCGCGTGGCGAGAATCAGCGCGCGGAGCGCATCCCGATCTTCGGAACCCAGCCAGGAACGCAGGAGCAGATCGGCGACGTCGGCGCTGCGGGCCTCGTTGTCGGCGAGTTGCGGAACATAAACGCAGTCATGGAACCAAATGGCGAGCGCGACCCGTTCCGGCGCCTCCGCGCCGTCAGTGACCGCCTCGAAGTCGACGAGCATTGATTCAACATGGCGAAGACTGTGATAGGCGCGTGGCGGATGGCGGTAAAGCGCGTCGATACAGCCGTAGATCGCGGCGCCATCGACGGCCGGTATCCCGATGCGTTCACACAGCTGGTTCCATCGCTCACGCATAAAGCGCCTTCACATCCGCGAAGACCTCGGCGGGCAGATAGCGTTTGACGACCTGTTCCCACCCGACGGGACCGATCATGCCCTTGACGGCGCTGGAGCTGACTTCGATCAGGTCGCGCGGCGGGATGAGAAAGACTGTCGTGATCTCGGGGAAGACGTCGCTGTTGATATGCCGCATTGCGAGTTCGTAGGTGTAGTCATTGACGTTTCGCATGCCGCGAATGATAAAGTTCGCGCCGATCGACTTGGCGTAGTGCGCGAGGAAGAGGTTCTCAAAGGTCCCGACGCTGACGTTCTCCATGCCGGCCGTGATGTTCTTCAGCCAGCGCATGCGCGTGTCGAGATCGAAGGTCGACGCCTTGGACGGGTTCACACCGACAGCGACGGTCAGCCGATCGAACAGGCGCGCCCCCTGCTCGATCATCCACGTGTGACCCGACGTGGGCGGATCGAAGCTCCCGGCGTATACGGCGTGGCGGGGTTCGGCGGCGTTGGCGGACATGAACGATCCCTCGATGGTCGATGATCAACTCACGCTTCCGTGACCCAGGCGGGCTTGCGCTTTTCAAGAAAGGCCTTCAGGCCATCCTGCCCTTCGGCGGAAACGCGGCGTTCGGCGATGTACTGAACGGTAATGCGCTGCTTGTCGTTCCAGCCCGGCGCGGCGTTCACTTCCTGCAGCACGCGTTTGCAGGCCGCGACGGCCTGGGGTCCATTGCCCATCGTGATCTTCGCGACCCTGGCGACCCACGCGTCCAGCGCCGCCTCATCGGCGACACAGTCCGAGACCAGGCCGATGCGCTTCGCCTCCTCACCATCGAAGCGCTCGGCTGTGACGGCGTACCGTCGCATGTGGCCGGGGCCGATCTTCTCGAGCACATAAGGCGAGATCACGGCCGGCAGAATGCCAAGCTTCACTTCGCTCAGGCAGAAGACGGCGTCCTTCACGGCGACGGCGACATCGCACGCCGCGGCCAGACCCACGCCGCCACCGATGCAGGCGCCATGGACGCGCGCGATCACCGGCTTGGCGCACTCGCGAATCGCGCGAAGCATCTGCGCCATCTCCGTCGCGTCCGCAATGTTCTCTTCGACGCTGTAGTCGACCATGCGCTTCATCCAGTGAATGTCGGCGCCGGCACAGAAGCTTCTGCCGCTCGTCCGCAGGATCGCAACGCGAACGGCGTCATCGGCGCCGACGTCGTTCATCGCCGCCGTCAGCTCCCTGATCACGACTTCGTTGAATGCGTTGTGCAGATCGGGACGATCGATGTTGACGTTGGCGATACCGCCGTCGACGGCGACGTGTACGAATTCGGGCATAGTGTCTGGTCCTCTCGCTGTTCGAACCCGCCGAGCGTAGCTGATGAAACGGCGCCGTCAAATGGCGGGCGACTGGGCGGGCGTACGCCGTGATCCCGGGCCCCGCGTCGCCCTCAACGCGGATTCTCAAAAATAAACAACGCCCGGTCCGTCGGAAACGGACCGGGCGAAGCCGCATGTTCGCGTGTCGGGCTCGCGATCGCGATCACACGTGATTTGTCGTCAGTTGCGCGAGAGGCGAATCAGGCGGCCGTCGCTGCTGTCGAATTCCTCACCCAGGAGGAAGAAGTCGCCATCGACGATCTCCATCGCCCGCCAGTCGACGCGCTCGTCGGGAATCTGGAACGTCGCAACGGCCTTGCCCGTCTGCGGATCGATCTGGATGATCGAGAACAGATCGCCGTCGAGTCCATAGACGAACTCGCCGTCATGCGCAATGCTGTCGAAGAAGTAGGGGAATTCGAACACATCGAGGACGACATCGGGCTCCTGCGTCGCGTCCATGCGAACGAAGACGGGGCGATCGTTGTCATCGTCGAATCCGAACAGCCACAGTTCGTCAAGAACATCGTCGAACGCGATGGCGTCGGTATCGAAATCGAAGCCGACCTCCGTTGCCGTAATCTGCTCCTCCACGACATTCGCCGTCGTCTTCAGTTCGGCCACCGTCGCGCTGCCGCAGTTGCAGGTCAGCCAGAACTTGCCGTCCTGAATCGCCTGGGCGACCCGGAAACTGCTCGAGAAAATATGGCCCAGGCCGGCGTCGCCATTCTCGGGATTGACGGGAATCGTCATCGAGTCGTCTCGACGCGTGTACCACAGAGACGTCCCGTCGAAGGCGAGCCCGGTCGCTCCGGCCGGCTCGTCCAGCTCCTTGAACTCCGCGACTTTCGTCAGCGGGCTGCAGAGCGAGACCTCCGGAACCTCGGCGACGCGCTCGAACACAGCGGCCTCTCCACTCGTATCGTCGCGAAGATTGAGGGAATCGTCGTCCGCCATGTCGAGCAGAGCGACACGCGCCCCGAAAAAGGCGCGATCGAAGAAGAAGTCGGCGCCGCCGTCCATGATGATGGTATCCTCAGTGAGACGCGAAAAGACGGCGTCCTGGCAGTGAAGCACATTGGTCCGCGAATCGCGGATCGACAGCCGCATCACGCCCGTCTCATCAAACGAGACAAACTCGATATCACCGAAGAACGGATCGACGATCGACAGCCTGCCGGAGATGCGCTTCCAGACGCCCTTGATGTCCCGCGCCGCCGGATCGTTCTGCGGATCACTCGGCGCGTCCGTCGGATCGCCGGGATTCGTGGGATCGACCACGGGATCCGGCATCGGCAGAATTTCCTTCTCCTTCTGGGGATCGCAGGCGACGCCCGCCATCACACACACACAAGCCAGCATCAATGTCATTGTCTGTTGCATTCGCATTGTCGTTACTCCCGTACAAAAAGCCGGATTCATGTCACGACGCTTGAATGCGTCAGCGGGCGGCTTCGATTCACGCGCGGGACGAAATTTTTTTCTTCCCGACATCGACTGGCCAGCGAACCCCCGAAAACGGCCCCGATCCCGACTCGCCGATAATCGGGGGGCCCCGCCACGCGAAAACGTCCGAATGTGAATCGCGGGGTCCGATTTCCGTTTGCCGGATGGCCCGAACGAATCGCAGACTGAATACGGGGAATCTGCAGCTTCCGGGGGGGCCAGTCCATGTCCGTATCCACTGTCGCGGGTCAGATTGCGTCGCTCGGCGGGCGAGTCGCGAAGGCGAACCTGTCGAAGCCGTCGGCGCCGTCGAAGCCGATGCGTGAAGCGCTGCGAAACCATGACACGCACTGCGGCACGACGATCAAGGGGCGCGCCGCGATGCTCTTCGGCGGCGCGTTCGTTGCGATGGGCGCGTTCATCATTCTCGTGTCAACGGGCGTGATCCCGACGGAGAAGGGTTCCGCTCACGCGCCGATGTGGGTCATCGGTGTCTGCGGCGGTGTCTTTGCCTTGCCGGGTCTCTGGGTCGTCGCGTACGGGATTCGTACGTCGATGGCGGACGCCTGGAGCTATCGACGCAGCCATCGTTTCCCCGATTCGCCCTGGATGTTCGACTACCCATGGGACGAGTCCGGCGAGACATACAGCGATATCCGGCCGATCAAACGCGGACTGCTCGGGCTGCTGATCCTCGCCGGACTCGCCGTGCCCGGCCATCAGATCGCCATGTCGGAAGGCCGTCGGGCGCTTCCGTTCTGGATCGGATCGGGCGTGCTCGACCTGGTCATGCTGATCGTCCTCTTCTTCCTGGCGCGATCGACGCTGCGACTGCTTCGATATGGTCGAAGCCGCGTGCGCTTCGATCGATTTCCGTTCCGGCTGGGCGGACGGCTGGACCTGACGTGGCTCCGTCCTCGCGGTCTGAACCACTGCGGCCCGCTCAAGTGCACGCTGCGCTGCATCGAAGAGGTCTTCGAATCGGCGGGTGATGAGGGCGGCCAGCGGATCGTCGCCTACGCGACCTACCAGGACGAAAAGCGGATCGAGCCACCGATGGATCGGGACGTGATGTGCGCGGAGGTTCCCCTTTCGTTCGACCTGCCGACAGGGGAATTCGAGACGCGCCTGCGGGACCACCCGCCGCGGTACTGGCAGCTTGAGGTCAGGGCGGAGACCCCGGGCGTGGACTATGTCGCTCGATTCCTGACCCCCGTCTACGGCGGCTGAACGCCGACCGCGACGCCTCCGCATAACGTAATACCAATTCACAGGTTACGACGACGCAACCGGCGCGAACCGATGGCCGGTCCGTCTGCGGCCGGGATTTCGCTGGAATAAATCGATCCCCGTCAGGAATGATGCGTATAAGCGGTACGTTACAAATGTTGTGGCGTGAAGTACCATTCGCGCCCAACGGACGGCTGGCGTGCGGCGCCCCTGAGGCGACCCCACCGCGACGTCGTCCGACTGACAGCGGCCCGCCCAATTGGGGCCTCGTCGGCCGCCATCCCAAGTTTACCGGATTTCTGAACTGAATCGCAGAATTTGAGGAGCGACATCGTGAAAAAAGCACTGGCACTGGCCTTCATCGTCGGTCTGATTGCATCGCCGAAGGCGATGGCTGAACTCAAGGTCGGCGACGACGCGCCGAACATCTTTATCAAGGAATGGGCCAAGGGCGAGGCCTTTGACCTGACGAAGGCGAAGGCCAAGGACGTCATCGTCGTCGAGTTCTGGGCGACGTGGTGCCCCCCCTGCAAGGCCAGCATTCCGCACATGTCGGAAATGCAGGATCACTTCAAGAGCAAGGGCGTCACGTTCATCGGCGTGACAGATGAGAACAAGGAAATCGTCTCGAAGTTCCTCAAGAACGGATGGGACGAGAAGATGCGATATCGCGTCGCCATCGATAACGAGAACAAGACCAGCGACGCCTGGATGAAGGCCTCCAACCAGCGCGGCATTCCGACGGCGTTCGTCGTTCAGGGCGGCAAGCTCAAGTGGATCGGTCATCCGATGGATGAACTCGGTCTGACCGTCGCCAAGCTCGCCGGCGATGAGGAATACGCCAGGAAGGAAGAAGAGAAGAAGAAGCAGCAGGAGAAGATCCAGCAGCTGCTGGAGAAGTTCGAGGCGGCCGCCAAGGGCGAGGAATGGGACAAGTGCATCGGCATCCTGGATGACGCCCTTAAGGTTGACCCGAAGGACTTCCGACTCCTGATCACGAAGTACATGATGCTCGCCATGGAACTGAAGAAGCCGACGGAGGCCGCCGCCGCCGGACGCCAGCTCGTCGACAACGTGGAGGACGCCGAGGCCCTGAACATGTTCGCCTGGCGACTGCTCACGTCGGAGGAATTCGAAGGTTCCCGCGACCTGACGCTGGCGAAGGACGCCGCCACCAAGGCCCTGCGGCTCTGCAATGAGAAGGACGCGTCGATCCTCGACACCTACGCCCGAGCGCTGGCGGATACCGGTGACCTGAAGGGCGCCGTCCACTGGCAGTCAAAGGCCGTCGAGCTCGCCGAAGAAGGCCGCATGAAGGATGAACTCCAGAAGAATCTGGATGACTACCGCAAGCGCCTTGAAGAAAAGGCGTAAGACGCCCGGAACCCGTACAATGACGCCGCGAAACGAGTGAGATCGCTCGTTTCGCGGCGTTTTTCTTTTTCTGGACACCAGACAGAATCACCGGCGATCCCGGAGGATCGCCCGGAACGCGAACCGCAACCAGCCCCTGATGGCCATGAAACCGCAAACCCAGACGCCAAAACGATTTACAGCACATCCGCTGACGTATGGCGCCGCGATCGCCATGGCGCTGAGCTGTACTCTGGCGGCAAGGGCCGACGAACCCTCCGTGGACGTGCGGGCGATCCTGCTGGCGGCGGACGCGGCCACGCTGGAAGTCCGGGCCCTCGAATATGACGTCGATCACTTCGCGACGGGGGAAAATGCCGATCAGGTCACGAAGGTCCACGCCCGCGTCCTCGCCCGGCAGGGGCGGCGGGGTTTCTTTGCCAGCCCGCTGCGGAGCGACAACGACGGTCCGAGAGCCGCCTTCAGATTTGCCGGAACGGTCGACGCGCCGGGCGGCGTGATGCGCTCGTTCGACGTCTCAACGGACGGTCGGCGCGTGGCCAGCATCGAAGTGGAGTCGCGAAGCTTCGTTTCAGGCGACTACGAAAGCGGCGGTCCGCTGATCAAGCAGGTCAAGCCGCTGTTCATGCTTGAGTATTTTCATCCGACGCCCTTTCACGACGAAATCACGGCCAAGACGCTGCGCTACGAGGGCGTGAAGAAAGTCGGCGACGTCGACTGCGACGTGATCTATGTCGGCTATCAGCGCGACTTCCTCGACGCGCGATGGTACTTTGGCCGCGAAGATCATCTCCCGAGGCGCGTGGATCGAATCCGGTTTCGGGGTACGGCGCCGATCGGCGAGCTGGTGCTCCAGATCACGAATCTGAACACGACCCCCTCGTTCGACTCCGACACGTTTACGCCGTCGCCGCCTGCGGAATTCGTTCAGCGGGCGTTCGCCGCCGGCAAGCGCCGGCTGAAGCGTGGCGACAGCGCCCCGGACTTCACGCTGAAGACGCCCGACGGCAAGGACGTGCGCCTGAGTGAGCTGCGTGGCAATGTCGTCGTACTCGACTTCTGGTCCACGTGGTGCATCCCCTGCAAACTCAGCATGCCGCAACTGCAGTCGCTTCATGAGAAATACGCGAACAAGCCGGTCAGGGTCTACGCCCTGAACTGCTGGGAACGCGATCGTGATCCCGTGCAGTACATGCGTGACATGAAGCTGACCTACGACCTGCTTCTCAAGGCGGAAGACGTGGCGCTGGACTATGGCGTCGAGAGCATGCCGACGGTCTTCGTCGTGGGCGCCGACGGCGCTGTCTGCTTCTCGCAGGCGGGCGTCACGCCCTCGCTCGAGCGACGGATCGATCGCGCCATTCGGCGCTCACTGCAACAGCTCGACAAGAACGACGACAACAAAGATCAGGATTAGGCGCCCCTCCCCTCAGTTGTGGCGTCAACGACGCTGACACCCACTTCAAGGCCATTCCGATACCAACGCCCCGCGTCAACAGATGCCGAAGGGTCGATGCGGGGGACGGCGGGCGCTGATCGGCGCCATCACGCCGTGGGCCCGAACAGCCACGCGTTTGTCGGCGACTGCGATTCGCCCTGCTGGATGGCAGTTTGCATCGACTTGCGGGTACCACGGATGTCAGACGGCGCCGGTTGAACAATCACAGAATCCCGTCATTCGCCGGGGAGATCCGCTTCGACCGACGCCTGAGACAGTGTCACAGTCCGTCGCCGGCGTGACGGCCGTGGCGCCGCGAGATCTCGTTGGGCGCTGCGGACGTCGAACTCCACCGGAAGCCAACGGCCGTCGTCCGTTGGGCCCGGCCCCTGTGACCCGAGGCGTTCGAGCGTTAAAATGCAACGGAAGACTGGTGACAAATCCGAGTGGCGACAGTTGGGCGCCACTTCCTTCAGACATGCGCCCGGGGTTTCCGAACGCGTCCGCTCGATCGTGGGCGCGCGGCGACGCCGCAGACTGACGGGACGTCCGGCAGGGCGCGCCAACGCGTCGTCCCGATGCGCCGGCGAGTCTCTGTCCGAAACGCGCCACGCAATTCGGAAGTGTATGACGACGACAAGGCGTGATGTGATGGCCATCGAAGTTGGAATTCCAGACGCGGTTCTCTGGCGCGCCATCGACGCCCTGGATTCCCCCGTGGTATTGGTCAACGCGTCAGGTCGCATCGATCTTGCGAATCGAGCCTGGCGACGCCTTGCCGAAGCCTCCGGCATCTGTTCGAACACGCTCGCCGGGGATTGCGACATCATTGACGCCTGCGTCAGGATCGGCGCCATCAGCCGCGATGACGCGCCAACCCATGCCCAACACCTCCGGCGTGTGCTCACGGGCGGCCCGGTTCCATCTCCCGGCGACACTGAGGCGAACCCGGGCGAGACCGCGATTCGGATCCAGCGCCTCGATCACGGCGGCGCGATCTGGGCGCTAGTCACGCTCGACGCCCCGCCAGGCCCCGCCGCAATTCGCCCGCCCCTGAACGCCGAAACGCATTCGTCGCCCCCGATCATCGCGCCGACGATCCATGACACGATTCGGGCCTGCGAGGGGCGGCTCGGGGAGGTTCAGCGAATCGCCCACGTCGGTCACTGGGACCGACAGCTGCCTGCGGGCGCGCCGCACTGGTCGGCGGAGATCTACCGCATCCTGGGGCTTTCCCCGGACAGGTCATCGCCGAGCCTTGAGACGTTCATGCGTCTTATTCACCCCGACGACCTGCCGCTCGTCCGCGCCCAGGTCAAACGCGCATTCGATCGCCACGAGAACTTCAGCATCGTCACGCGGATCATTCGGCCGGACGGCGTCATCCGTTACGTCCTGGACTCCGCGGAGTTTGATTTTGACGCCTCAGGTCGCCCCTCGCGCCTCTTCGGTGTCCTGCACGACATCACGGAACTGAAGCTCGCGGAAATTCAGCTGCGCGACCAGGCGGCGACGCATTCCATACGGGCGAGACTCCGGGACGCCGATCCGAACCAATCGGAAGCCGACGCGTGGCGCATGCTGATTGACGCGATGGTGCGGGAATTCGAACTGAGCGGCGGGTTGTTCGCCGAATGGTCGGATGTCGGCTTCCGGCGGCTCTGCGCCGTCGGGCGCGTCGACGACGCCCCGGAGACGGAACGCGCGCCGGATACGCTCGACACGACGCGCGGCGCCGGCCGGATGCTCCAGGCGGCAATGTCGCATCGAAGGCCGTTCCACAGTGTCCGGCTGGACGAAGGCGCGACGATCGATCGTGTCGCGCCGCGCCTGGCGGTTCCCGTGGAGCTGGACGGTCGCATCATCGGCGGCGCTCTGTTCCAGGCGGACAGCATTGACCGTTTCAGCGATGAACGCGCGCGTGAGTTCCATGATCTGGTCAATGAAATGGGCGAGCGAATCTGGCGTCATCGCATCGAACACGAGGCGGCCCAGTCGATTCGCCGAAGCGAGGAGCGGCTGCTGAAAGCCATGGCGGAGGCGCCCGTGCTGATGATCGCGCTGGACGAGCGTGGCGCCATCATCGCCTGGAACTCGGAGTGCGAGCGCGTGACGGGCTATCGCGCGGATGAAATCATCGGCCGGCCGGACGCCATCGACCGCCTCTATCCGGACACGGAACGGCGCCGGGCGTTCCTTGAGAACTGGGTCCACGGTCTGCAGGACTTCCGCGACTGGGAACTGGATACCACGTGCAGGGACGGCGGCGTCCGCACGATCGCCTGGTCACGCGTTTCGAGCCGTGTCGCCATTTCGGGCTGGGCGCACTGGGGCATCGGCATCGATACAACCGAACGGCACAACGCGGAATCAGCGCTCGCGAAGTCGGAACGGGAATATCGCGGATTGTTCGACAACGCGCACGACGCCATCATGATCTTTCGGCCCGATGACGAAGTGATTCTCGAGGCGAATCCGCACGCCTGCAGACTCTATGGCATGTCGAGATCGGAGTTCATCGGCATGTCGCTGAAGGACATCTCGGAAGATGTCGAACGCGGCCAGCGGCGAATTTCCGAGACAATGGTCCTCGGCAAGAACGCCGGTTTTGAAACCGTGCAGTATCGCAAGAACGGCGCCGCCATGCGGCTCGAGATCAACGCGACGGTCATCGACTATCGCGGCGAGCGGGCCATTCTGACGATCAATCGGGATATCACGAGCCGCCGCAGCGCGGAGGACGGACTGCGCAGCAGCGAAGCGCGCTATCGCTGGTTCGCCGATCACTCGACGGATCTGATCCTCCGAATGTCGAACGACGGCGTCATCCAGGACGCGTCACACGCGAGCCGCGCGATCCTCGGCGTCGCGCCGGACGCGCTGGTCGGCGTGCAGTGTGCGGACCTCGTCACGCCCAAGTATCGCGACGCCCTGAATGAGACAATCCGGAAGGCGGTCAGAAAACCCGGCTCCCATCGTGTGACGCTGCACTTCCATCGCGATGATCAGAGCGAACGATGGCTGGAGTGCCTGATCGAGGGGCTGCGAAGCGCCGACGATTCGATGGTGCGGGAAATCGTCGCCGTCGCGCGCGACATGAGCGTTCGCAAGCAGGAAGAGGAACTGCGCGAGCTGCGGTTCATGGAACTGTCGCACGTCAGCCGCCTTGTGACGCTGGGTGAAATGGCGGGACAGATCGCTCACCAGCTGCACCAGCCGCTGACGGCAATTGCCAACTACGCCGGCACGCTGCGAAACCTGATACGCAAGTGCGACGCCGGTTCGTCCATGGAACTCGAACCCTACTGCGACGAGATCATCCGATCGGCGATACGCACGGGCGAGTTCATTCATCGAATTCGCACCTTCACGCAGCGCCGCGGTCTCCGCCGGAGCAGCGTCCACCTCAGCACGCTCGTGTCCAACGCGTTCAGTCTGTGCGAAATCCGGCTGCAGCGACTCGGCGTGCACACGTCCTACTGCGAGGCGACGGATCTGCCGGACATCGTCGTGGACTCGATCCAGATCGAGCAGGTACTTGTCAATCTCATCAACAACGCGATCGACGCCATGAGCACACGCGATCCGGGTCAGCGACGACTCGGTGTCACGGGCCACGTCGAAACGCCCAATGAACTGCGCGTCTGCGTGCGAGATTCCGGGGTCGGTCTTCCCGACGACGGACAACGGAATCTCTTTCAACCCTTCCACACCACCAAACCCGACGGCGTCGGCATGGGCCTGGTGATCAGCCGGCGCATTGTCGAAGCCCACGGCGGAAGACTATGGATCAAGTCGCAACCCAACGGCGGCACATCGGTTTACTTTACTCTGGCAATAGGCGACCACTATGACCCCGACGATTGAACCGACTGTCTTCGTGCTGGATGACGACGCCGAGTCCCGCAATTCGCTCGTGCAGTTGCTCAGCAGCTCTGATTTCACTGTGAGAGCGTTTGAGTCTCCCTCACGCTTCCTCCAGGAGGTCCCGCCCGATCAGCCCGGCTGCCTCGTGCTGGATCTCTGCATGCCCGAAATGAACGGCACCGAAGTCCAGCGGCACATGCTCGATCGCGGCCAGATCATGCCGACGGTCATTGTCACGGCCTACGGAACCGTCCAGACGACGGTCCTCGCCATGAAACAGGGCGCCATGGACGTGATCGAGAAACCCTACGATCCGAACATGATGGTCAAATGCGTTCACGGCCTATTGGCCGTCGCCAACCGCAAGGCGCAGGATGAAACAGTGGACGAGGCGATCCGCCAGAAATTCGAACGCCTGACGCCGCGCGAACGCGAAGTCTTCGATCAGATGGTCAAAGGCCAGTCATCCAAGGAAACGGCGCTGAACCTCGGTATCTGTTTCCGAACGGCGCAGCTTCATCGCGAACGCGTCTTCCGGAAACTGGAGATCGAGTCCCCCGTCGAACTCGTTTCGATCGCGGCGGTTGTGGCGCGAAACCCGGCGCCAGCGTCGTAAATGAAAAATCGGTCCGCCGCGATCATCATCGCGACGGACCGACAGGGTAGGGACGAGTCAGTTCGCCTTTGCTGACCTTACGGACAGCGAAGCTTGAAGTCGTCGATGCACCAGCAGCACCAGTCGGGCTCCATGATGACTTCGATGCGTGTCACGTTGGCAATGCCGGCGCGCCAGGTCGCTTCATCCACGCCAAAGGCGGCCGCCGAGAACTCGCCCGACGCCGTATACCACTGATAGGCGTTCGGCCGGAAGTCGGGAATGATGTCCTGCGTGAAGGTCCCGGCCGGCGTCACGATCGAGATCTCGCCCGTTCGGGAATCCAGCCAGTCATTCTCAAAGAACATGTAGTCGAACCGGATCTCGCCGCCATCCCAGGCGCGCAGATCCCCCGAGAAATCGGGCCCCGCTGCGAATCCCGAGACGCCATTCCCGTCGCAGGCGCCGTACACGTCGTCGCTCGTATGCGACACATCCTCCGAACCGCAGTTCGTCGAATTGAAGCACGTGAAACCCTCGTCATTCCGGTAGTTGAAGTCCGCGTGAATGCTCCCGGGACAATCGGGCGCACACGTATCGGTCTCGCACGCGACACCGTCACCCAGGTAGGCGCCACCCACGGTCGCGCAATGCCCGGCGTCGGTCTCAATGCACAGACCGCCCGACTTGCAGCAGGCGCCCGTCTCGCAGTCGTCAGGAATGCCGTTGCTGTCCGAATCCACTTCGCAATCATCGGGAACACCGTCATTGTCGCAATCGGGCTCACAGGCGTTCGGCACGCCATCGTCGTCGCAGTCGTTGTCGACACAGCAGGACACGCTCGCCTCGAACTGATCAAGATCCCAGATCTTGGCGCTTCCGCCACAGTACTTCCGGTCGTATGAAAGCAATTCGACGGTAAACACGACGACGGCGTTCGTCACCTGGAAGGCCGCCTCATTCGGCAGATCGAAGACCCGCAGCATCCAGTCGCGACTCGTCGCGACGTCTTCCAGGCGGAAAACCTCCACGCCATCCCGCAGGATTCGGACGCCGAATTTCTGCGGATAGTTGTTCGTGCCGGACGCGACAACGCCCCCGGAATTGCTCTGCACCCAGATCGACGGCGCCCGCTCGTAGAAGGACACGCGCGTCAGCGACGCCACTTCGCCCTGCGTCTCGCTGATCGTGATCCGGAAGGCAAGCGTGTCACTGTCACCGGCGTCGAAGTAGCTGTCGCCATCGGCCTTGACGCACATCGCGTCGCCGCCGGCGCCCGTGATGGCGTCGTTCGTGCAGGAATGCCCCGTTGCCGTTGGCAGCAGAGTGGTCGCCTCGATCGTCGCGCCCGTGCAGTCGCCGACGATGGCCGCGACAAACTCGCTGAAATCGGCGCTGTCGGCGCCACCGGAAAGACAGTTGTCGATATCCCAGACCACGTTCACGCCGCCGCCGGCGCAGTCGCTTTCGCAGTCATCCGGAATCCCATTGCCGTCGCAGTCCTCTTCGCAGTCGTCCGGCGTTCCGTCGTTGTCGCAATCCGGCTCGCAGTCGTCGGGGATCCCGTCGTTGTCGCAGTCCGGTTCGCACGCATCCGGTACGCCATCGTCATCGCAGTCGTCGCTGATGCAGCGATCGTCCTCCACGGCCGTGAACAGCCAGTCGCCGGCGGCGACGTGGGGCAGACCGCTGTGATTGACCCAGCCCCAGCCGCTCAGGCCGGCGAAACCCCGATGACCGTTGTCGTCGTCCTCGTCGCCGAACCGGAAGCTGTAGCCGTAATTGCCGCGTTCATCGACAAGCGGAATGGCCGCGCCCGGAGTCGGTCCGAAGGAAACGCGAATTGAGCCCGCGTTCACGTTGTTCGCCGTATCGACAATGCTGTCGTCATCCACCGGAACCAGCCCCACACCCATCGTGTACCAAAGATCGATCTGCGCGACACCCTGGTAGGCGGGATCGTATCCAGCGCCGATGTCGAGACCGCCATAGGCGCGTCCGAAGATGTGGATCTCGTCGGGGGCAAGGTCCATCCACATGGCCGACGCCGGATGCTCGAAGTCGAAACTGAAGACGTCATGCCCGGGCGTCACGTCGAACAATTCGTCGAGCCGCATGCCGTAGGGAGGCGGCTGATGATCACCATCCGGATGGTTGGCCAGCCGATATCGCGTCACACCCGGCGCCGGGCAGTTTTCCTCGCAATCATCCGGCGTGCCGTCATTGTCGCAGTCCGGCTCGCAGTCGTCCGGAATTCCGTCGCTGTCACAATCGGGTTCACACCCGTCCGGCACGCCGTCGTTGTCACAGTCCGGCTCGCAGTCGTCCGGCGTTCCGTCGTTGTTGCAGTCCGGCTCACAGGCGTCGGGGATACCGTCGGCGTCACAATCACTCGTCTCGCACGCGTCGGGCGTTCCGTTGTTGTCGCAGTCCGGTTCACAGTCGTCGGGAATTCCATTGCCGTCGCAATCGGGTTCGCAGACATCAGGAACGCCATCGTTGTCGCAGTCACCCACTTCGCAGTCGTCCGGCGTTCCGTCGTTGTTGCAGTCCGGCTCACAGTCGTCCGGGATTCCGTCGGCGTCGCAGTCCTCTTCGCAGCCATCGGGAATCTTGTCACCGTCGCAGTCGGCGTAGTCGTCGAACCCCGGACACAGATCACACGTGTCGGCGTTGCCGTCACCGTCGGAGTCGGGCCCGCATTCCGACGCCTCACCCAGGAACTGGCCGTGAACGGCGTCGCATTCATCGACGGAGATGGCTTCAAGACACTCGCCCTTCTTGAGGCAACAGGCGCCAAGAACGGAATCGATCGGTCCGAGGACGCCCTTCGCGCCACCCATGAACCCTGTCGTGAAGTCGTCGTCGAAACTGGAGTTCTCGCTCGTCAGCGTGACGGCGAGGTCTTTCAGATGGTAGAGACCGGCCATCGAGCCGCCGGTCACTTTGAACCGGAAATCGAACTGGTCCGTCGGCGTCCCGAGCTGTGCCGTCTGCATCCCGTCATCCATGTCGGTCGACATGGCGTCGGCGTCATCCTGAATCGGCGTTCGCGGGGGCGACTTGGACAGTTTGCCCCGCCGCGTCTCGGGGGGCTGGGCAACGGGGAGGGCGCCGGAATTGAGAAACCCGAAGTCGAGCAGCTCGCCCGAAATGAGCACATCCTCGTAATCGGGAGTCAGGTCGTTGTCTGTATCAATGGCGCCCGTGACGACGATGAAGCCCGTCGCGGGCGTTCCGGACTCGTCGATGACGGCGATGATGCTGACCTTCCGCTCCGGCGGCGCGCCTGTGGGCGCAACGAACGCCGGTGCGCTCATGAGATCCTGCCGAAATGCCAACGGTGTGGCATCCACGACGAGAATGTTCGTTCCGGCGTTGTATATCAACGTGCCGCCGCTGTTGTATGTGATCAATGGATACCCCGGCGTGACCGGGATCAGCTCGGCGCCGACGTACGCGGTCGAGATGCACAGGATGCACGCCGCGAGTGCGAGTAATCGCTTCATGATTCTCCCTCTGGAAAGGCCGTAGATTCGAATGTTGGATTCTGAAAAGCGGCGCGCAGACTCCGCGCGCCTGAACGTTTCGTTCCCAATCCGCGTCAGAAATTGAAACCGCTGCGCGACCTACACCCGAGCGCGTCGTCGCAGAAACAGGGCGCCTGCCGCGACGCCCAGCAGAAAGATCGATGTGGGCTCCGGAACGCCCGTGTCGCTGACGCCGGCGGCGCCCGTCGTGGCGAAGTCGGAGTCAAACGTGCCGTCAAAGGCGCCCGGATCATTGATATCCAGGATCACGCCGATGGTCGCGCCAATGCCGCCGAAATCCGCGGCGAGATCACCGCCGCTGACGACGAAGAGAAAATCGAAGATCTCGCCACCCGGCGGATCGATGAAGCCAAAGTCCAGCAGATCCGCCTGAAGCAGGTCAGGCCCGGACGAGAGGACATTCCCCATCACCGACAAACTGCCGCCGGAAGCGACACCCGCGTTGTCGACCGTGAGATCAATCGTGAAACTCTGATTCGGGCCCAGCACATTCTGCGGCCCCGTCATGTTGTCAGGCGTGTAAGTCGTCGGAAAACCGGAGACGAGCAGTTCATCGATCGACTCGTCGTATGTGACGTCAAGGAATGACGAGAAGAGGTCTGGAAATGGATCCAGCGTAACGCCTACCAATGCGGCATTGGCCGCGGTGTGCGTCAACAACACGGCCCCAAGAGCGATGGATAAGGTGCGACCAGTCTTCATGACTCCCCCGATGCTTCCTGATTTTCCCACGGCCTTGGTTCTGTTCCGAGATATTCCCGGACATGTCGGAGTCTAACCCCGTCGACATGGGGATCAAGAAAAACCGGGACCATCCTGGTCCCATTTGGGGCACGGCAATACACCCCGTAATCCACAATATGAGCGAGGTAAATCGCACACACTGAGCTGCATATTGCGCAATTCATCGGATATTTTTAATTGAATGTCCGATAGAAAGTCGCATTGCGACCACTGCGAATGCTCGCCTGACCGCAATGGAGACGATCGGGCGAGCATTGTCGCGTGAGAAGGAGACGGAACGAAATTCAGCGCCCGAGTGGCGTCGAAGGATCGCCGCGACCCGCCGCGTGTCAGGCGTTTGCGAGGACCGCGGTGCGCGATACGTCGATCGGGGCGTGGGCGGTCAGGGCGTCCAGGCCTTCAATCAGATCGCCGACCAGATCACCGCCGTCTTCGATACCAGGCGAGATTCGAATCAGTGTGTCGCTCAGACCCAGTGTCGCGCGCTCCGCCGCCGGAATCGCCGCGTGGGTCATCGTCGCCGGATGACAGATCAGCGACTTGACGCCACCCAGGCTCTCCGCGAGCAGGAAGTACCGTCGGCCGGAGACAAACGCCCTGATGGCGTCCGGCGACGCGTCGATCTCGATCGATACGATTCCCCCGAAACCCGTCGACTGCCGTTTCGCAATCTCGTGTCCCGGATGATCCGCCAGCCCCGGGTAATACACGCGCGACACGGCGGGATGCGACACCAGCGCCTCGGCGATGCGCCGCGCGTTGTCGGCGTGCCGCTGGACGCGCAGCTCCAGTGTCTTGAGACCTCGAAGCGTCAGCCAGCAGTCGAAGGGCCCCGGGACGGCGCCCCCCGCGTTCTGCAGGAACTTGATGGGCTCAAACACGGCGGCGTCCTTCGCAAGCACGGCGCCCTGGATCACATCGGAATGGCCCGCAAGGTATTTCGTGACGCTGTGGACGACGATATCGGCGCCCAATGCAAACGGCTGCTGAAACACGGGCGTGGCGAACGTGTTGTCGACGACGACAAGCGCCCCGGCGCGATGGGCCGCTTCGCAGACGGCGGCAATGTCGTAGATGAACAGCCGCGGGTTCGTCGGCGACTCCAGCCAGACGATGCGCGTGTTGTCCGTCAGCGCCGCCGCCAGCGCCGCGCCGTCCGTGAAGTCGACTGCAACGATGTCGACGCCCTTCTTCCGCCAGCTCTGGTAGAGCAGCCGATGGGTCCCACCGTAGACGTCCGGCGGCACGATGATCCGATCGCCCGGCGCCAGATACGCCTGGAAGATCGCATTTTCCGCGGCGAGACCGGAGGCAAAGAGCGCGGCGTGCTCGACGCCCTCCAGTCCGGCCAGAACGTGCTCCAGCCGGGCGCGCGTCGGGTTGTTCGTTCGCCCGTAGTCAAAGCCGCGACTCTGGCCCGGCGCGATCTGCTCGAACGTGGACGTCTGAAAAATCGGGGCCGACACGGCGCCCGTCTGAGGTTCACTTTCCTGGGCATAGTGAATTGTCTTCGTGGCAAGTTTCATCTCGAAAGTTCCCTGATGTTGAATGTTGAAGCGCCGGAACGCGCGAGCGCATGGAAGGCCCGGGCGATTGCAGCGCAGGAAATCTGGTTGGAAAGAAAAGACGCTGTCGTGAATCAGGAAGCCGCGGCGGCCAGCCCCACGGAGGCCCCGTAGAGGCTCTCCCCGCTGCGGCTGACATCCGTCGTCGCCGGCGTCCGCGCTGTCTCGCTGACGGTCGTTCGCCGCGCATCCCCATCGAGCCTTCGCAGGATGAGGTCGACGCCTGTCTGACTCGCGTGCCGCAGCGCCAGAGTCTGAACGAGATCGCAACCGCCCGCGGCCATGTCGAGGGCTCGCTCGTAGGTCACGTGCGACAAATGTGACGCCGACGCGTCAACATTCGGATCGCTCGTGAAGTAGCCGGGCACGTCCTTGATCAGTTCGCACTGCCGGGCGCCGAGCGCCGCCGCGAGGGCGACGGCCGTGAGATCGGAACCGCCACGACCCAGCGTGCCCCAGCCGCCGCCGGAGCGCGTTCCGACAAAGCCGGGAACGACGATGACGGAATGGTCGTCAAACCGGCGCTGCACGAACGCCGGATCGACAGTGAAACCATGATCGCTGGTCGCGTCGATGCGAAGACCGATCTCGTCCGGCGTCAGACCCACGCAGTTCACGCCGCGGCGACGAAGCCGCATGGAGAGCTGGGCGACGGATTGAAGTTCGCCCGTCGCCAGGAGCAGGTCGACCTCCGGAGAGGCCGTGTCCTTTGCGACGCGCGACGCCTGGCGGAGCAGACGATTCGTCACACCATATCGTGCGGAGACGACGGCCACGATCCGAGTCGTCGGATCAGCCTGGAGGGCGACGGCGAGCCGATCGGCGCATCGCTCATAATCGCGGCTCCCTCGAAGGATTGAACCGCCCAGTTTCCAGACGATGCATCCGTTTGCGATGGTCCGCTCATCCATGAGTGCTGTCCTCGATCGCCGGAATCGCCCACACGGCGCCCCCCGCTACGTCTACTATCGTCTTCGACGCCTCGTGAACTGTCGAGGCGTCCTGCGGAAACGTGATTCCGACGACACGTTCGACGCCACCCGCGGGCGGCGGGGACTCGAATCGCCGAAACAGCACGCCGGCCGACGCCAGCAGTTCGCTGACGCGCGAAGGGTTCGTCGCATCCCTGCGAAACGAAGCATATACGAACCACGGGGTCCGAATGTTCGCGCAAACCCGCCGGCGCAGCGGATTTCTGTGCGCCGTTTCGACGATCAACGCCGGTTCCGTCGCGATGGCGACGACGTCGTTGAGCAGCGCCTGCGCCGTGACGTCCGGTCCGGCCCCCGCGCCGACATACTGCGTGCGCGTTCCGGCGGCGTCGCGGAACGTAACGCTGTTCTCAACCGAGGCCAGTTTTGCAAAGGCGTGGCCCTCCGCCACCCACGCCGGTCCGACATAGGCCTCCAGCGTGTCGCCCTGGTTTCGGGCGAGGGCGACCTGGCGGATGCGACCGGCGAGCCGCCGCGCGTCGGCGACGATCTGCGGGGTGATGGCGTCCACAGCCGTCGTCGCCGGGGCGATCGCCTCGGCCGTTTCCAGACCCAGCTCGCGCAGAATCAGCCGAAGTTTGTCGGCGGCGTCCAGACCTTTCAGATCTCGTGAGGCGTCCGGCTCGGCGAGCCCGAGGACGACGGCTCGATGCAGCGCCGCGTCAAAGCTGAGCCCGTCGTTCTCGATCGAGGAGAGAATGAACTGCGACGTCCCGTTGAGGACGCCCGCGAACTCCGCTACGTCACCGGCGACATTGGGCCGGGCGATCGTCTCCAGGAAGCGAACGCCGGGAATGGCGGCGGCCTCGAAGCGAATCCGGGTTCCCCCCAGCCGGGCCGCCTCGGCAAAGCCGTCGCCGTGGGCGGCGACGACCTCCTTGTTGGCCGTGACGACGGGAACGCCGGCGGCAAGGAGGCGATTGATCAGGGCGCGCGGCGCGTCGAGACCACCGAGGGCCTCGATGACGACGTCGTAGCGCTCGGCGAGGAAGAGGTTGGCGTCATCCGTCAGCTGGAGCGATGGCGGAATGTCGCGTCGCGCCTTCTTCGTGTCGCGCACCAGCGAGCGAACGAGTTCGAGCCGAAGCCCCCGCCCTTCCAGCGCCTTGTTCGCCTTCGTGATCCGCCGGGCGACAGCGCCGCCGACGGTCCCGCAGCCGAGCAGACCGATGCGGATGACTTGAAGCCGCCGCGACGTCTCGTCGCCGGCGCGGAACGTCGCGTGTTCGGGGTTGGGTTTGTCACTCGGATCCTTCGTGGGTCTCTCGTCGATGATCTTTACCATGGAACACCTCGTTTCGGTTTGATGCGTGAAGCGGGCGCGCAGCGGTGGCGCGGATCGTCATGACCTCCGATTCCCGATCGCACCTCACTCGCGAGTGATGCGCGCGGAATCGGCGCGGACATTTCGCAAACGCCATCGCGGACGTGAAACACGCCCGCGCGGCGACTGCGGTCAATGCGCCGGCTTCACTGGGTTTGAAAAGTGTGAATAGAAAAAAACCTCTACCGATGGGTAGAGGTCGTTAATTCGGAGCTTCAAGCCACCGTTTTATCTATCCCATCTGGGCGGGAGTTAGCACCGCGGTGAACGATCACCAGGTTGCTGTAGCGTCATCGGGCCCGATCCCTCGGCTACTCTTGATAATGGCGCCTGAATGTCAAAGAGCAATTCGTACAGGTGTATTAATAGCACACGGGCGATGGCGAGTCAATAAAGACATACTGTGAATATTCTTCATGCGGTCCCGCCTCGATTCAGGACGGCACAACCGCCGCGACTCGATCGCCGCCCATCGCCCAGGTGGACGGGTATCGATCGATCTCCGTGATGACGGCGTTCAATCGTGAGACCTGTTTCCAGACGATGCGAAATGTCTCCCATTGCCCGTCCATCAGGTGGTCATATTCCCAGTACTCGGGCCATTCCGCATACGTTCCCGGCTTCGCGAGCGAGTTCCTGCGCTGCCGGATATCGTCCGGCGATCCGAGCAGCGCGAGAACCTGTTCGGCCGTCATGTCGCTCGTGACGCGCTGCGTCCGCGCGTGGCGATCGATGATGCGCTCCGGCGCCGGCAGGCGTTGACCCTCATAATCCGTGAAGTGATATGTTGCGAATCCCAGCGGCTGCTCGTTCATCCGCCGGAGCGTTTCCTGCACCAGTTCGCGCAACCGCTGACCCATCAGAACATTCTGCGGCAGCGCGTTCGTGCATGGACTTGCGTGACAGGGGAGTTCCAGCGACTCCAGCGCGCGGAGCGTGTCCGCCAGCCCATCGATGCGATAAACGCCGAGCAGCCGGATGGCCGCGTGCAGTCGCTCAATCAGTCGCCAATCGTCCTGATTTTCGGGTTTCCCGTCGGTCAATTCCGAAAATCGTCGGACAGCCATTGGCGTCTGGTGAATCAGGAATTCACGGCAACTGTCGCGTTCGACGGTTCGAATGGCGGCCGCCAGGTCCGGCGCCGTCTGTTGCTGAAATGTCAACAGCGTCGCGCTGTCGAGGTTGATCACGACGCGATCCCCCCACCAGGCTCGGATGCTGAATCGATGGCAACCCTCGAAGTCGAAAAAACAGGGCCACGCGTCGTTCACCCAGAACGATCCCGCCGTCGATTCTTCCAGGTGTTCAGCGGGCCACTCATACATGGGTTCATCAAAGGCGCTGGGGACAAGTCGTATGTGGGCGTCTCTGTTGCAGATCAGAACGCGAAGCGCAACCTTCCCCTCTGGATTCACTGCGAAAAGCTGCGGCGCGAATCCGTGCGTTCTGATCACGCACCAGCCCTGGTCAGACACATACGCCTCGTGCGGTGAGCCTTCCTCCTGCCATCGTTCCCACAACACTTGCCCCGTTTGCGTGTCATGCAATCGATAGCGGAAACCACTCTGCTCTTGTGCATACTTGTATCCGAACTCACTGTCCGTCGCCGGCGAACCGTCGCGATGAAGGATCGTCCCGTTGTGCGGCGACCTGGCTTCGAGCAGAAACCGGCCATTGGGGGATACGTCATCAAAGTCGGGATACGACACGGTGCACATGCCCCCGATTCTACGCAATCCGACCGCCAAAATCACTCGTTGATGACACGCCCCACTCGCAACCGCGCTTCCGGCGGGACGACATAGATACTGTATCTGACAGTTGCATATTCCAGGGCGACCTGGAATGTCCTTTCAGGAGTCGATCGAATGCGCTGACCTTGACCCACGGCTGTGCGTCGCCCGCATTCGGGGTGGCGTTTCTGATCGGCAAGGACGCAATCGCGCTCGCATACGGCGCAAGACGCGGCCGGAATCTGAATGTTGCGTCATTCGTACGACACCGGCGATAACGAGGAATTTGCGTCGATTCACCCGATACCATCGGCGTTGAAGAGGCCTGAAAGGCCGAACGACGGGAGCCCCGGGCAAGTGACGGTCGCGATGCGACGGGAACGCAGCCCGGGGTCAACGCCATCCTCCAGACAGCTGAGTCCTGAAGGGACGACCTAATCGCCCCCATCGAAGGCGTCCGACATCTCCTCACGCGAGCACGGAATCAACGAACGACGCCAAACCACACGTTGTCGCGCCGAGATGACGTGACAAAGAGACATGACTCATGATCGAGCATGTGAAAGCCCTCCAGTTCGTCTGCGGGCGCAAAATTCTCGAACACGTGTCGACCCGCGTCGCGCTCATCGACGATCGCGATCCGCCAGCGACGCCCCTCGATCTGATTCTGAACAAGGACCATTCGATGGCGATCCCGAAGCCAATGCAGGTTCTGAACCCAGGCGCCGCACCGACACGCGCCGCGCAGCACGCCCGCCTCGCTCGTGCGCTTTGCCGTCGCGAGCCGCATGGGATCGTAGAAACGAACTGCGTTCGACGCATCGCCGTAATCCGCCGTCGCGATCAGCCACGCGCCATCATGCTGAACGAACTCGGGACGCGTGCCGTTGATCGCCAGATCGTCGATCGTCTCGTTCAGCACGGCGTGATCGAGATTGCCGTCAGCGAGCATCTGGTCCCAGTCGACGTGACAGATCACGCCCCGCCCCTTCACGGTATTCCCGATGAACGCGCCGAAGTCGGGATGAAACGTCAGCCCTGTCGGATGCGGGATGAAGTCCTCGCCGTTGCGCGTCAGTCGGACAACGCGGCCCGTCGGCGTCAGATCGTTCCCGGTACGCGAACACTCCACAATAACGCCGGTCTCCGCGTCACCGTAGACATAGACATGACGATCGCGGACTTCAACGCCCTGCGCCGCGCCGACACCTTTGATCGTCTGGCTGCGCACCAACTGGATATCGCGCGGGCAGGCCCGGCTCGCACAGCCCGCCCACGCCAACACGCCACAGAGGCAGATCGCCGCAATGTGCGTCGCGCGCCACGGCGTCGCGATGGGTTTACGCCGCCTCGGCATGCGTCACGGAGAGCACATAGAAGCTGCCATAGGTCGCCGAGCGATCGATGGCGAGCAGTTCCTTCGACAGCGCGTCGTGATGATGGACGCGATCGCGGATCGACGACGGCGGATCGAGCTGATAGCTGCCGGAGCGATAGATCATCGTCGCGCCGGGCGCCGCGACGCGCAGGGCGCTCTCCATCGTCGCCTGGAACGCCTCGGGGGTCATCCAGTCGAAGATGTCCAGCAGGTTGAACTTGTTGATCGACGCCGTGGGCAACGTGTCCAGGTAGGGTCCGAGCCAGCCGTTGACCACAGTCACGCGATCGAGCCCGTCACGCAGAACCTCGAAGTTCTCCTCCAGCAGATAAGGCGGAAGGCCATCGCCGCGAAAGCGCCCCGTGACCGTCTGGCTGAGGAAGTAGTTGTCCGAGATCGGCACGCGCGTCAGCACATGCTCGATGCGCTCGCGGACGTAGAGGTACATGTCATGCCGACCATCGACGAGGCGAAACTGCTCGGGATGGACGCCGGCGAGATAGACGAGCGGCTTGAAGGAGAGAAACGCCCGCGTCGGCGCCCGCCAGAGCTTCGGCGCGATGTGCGCCTCGTACACCTGGCGCTGTTCGTCCAGCGTCTTGCACTCAAACAGCGCTTCGATATACCGCTTGCGAATGCCCAGGATCTTCAGGTAGCTCCGCATGATCCTGCAGAAGAGCCCCATCCTGCCCATGCGATAGAGACCACCGCGAATGGCGCGCTTCAGATTGCGATCCCAGAACTGCGTCGCCGTTTCCGACAACGTCGGCCGGAGCCGCGTGTACACCTCGCCGAGACGCTCGGGCCGGCGGGCGGCGAAGATGTCGAAGAAGGCCGCGTGATCGAGCTTGTCGATGGCGGCGAGCTTCAGCTCCATGACGGCGTTCTGCACCGGGTTACCGTCGATGCAGATCAGACGCTTCGGGGTCTGCGCCAGAAAGTTCAGCGGGTTGCAGCCGGCCGATGTGATCGAAATAACCGTGTCATCCGACGAAAGCTGAAACGCCCGTCGGTCCATCTCCGGATCTTCCCAGGACATGTTGAAGACAAGACCTCGAAAGACGAGACGTTCGAGCAGGGAGCCTCGATGCTCCGGCGTCGGCATGTTGATGACTTCATACATCGTTCGATCTGACTCCCATCCAGACGGCGTGATGGCCGCCCAACGCGTGTTGAACCGTGACATGCTCGCAGTGCGTTCGCAGCGCCGAATCGACGCCGTCCAGAATCTTCACATGATTGACGCGCAGGAATCCCCGCATGACCCGCGCCATGGGACCCCACTTTTCGAAGCGGCCGAAATCGAGGACGACGATTCGCCCACCCGGCGCAAGATGCGCCGCGGCGCGCTCGAGCGCGAGCCGCCAGTCGGGGATCATCGACAGGCTGTACGCAAAGAAGACGGCGTCGAATTGCCGACCGAGGTCGAGACGCGTGGCGTCGGCCGCACAGAGGTCGACATTCCGCCAGCCGCGGCGCTCCACGCGTCGCCTCGCTCGCTTCAGCATGTGTTCGGAGAAATCCACGCCGACGATGTGGCCATGCGTCGAATCGAGTCGGCGCTGGATCGGACTGAAGTTCAGCCCCGTGCCGCAGCCGATTTCCAGCACACTGGCGTCCGTCCTCAGCCGCATGGCGTCAACCGCGTTGTTGCGCCCCAGCAGAAGCGTCCAGCGCGTCAGGTCGTAGATCGCGGCCTGGTATTTGTAGAACCGCTGGACCGGCGCGACGCTATGAGGGGCGGAATTCGCCTCGCGCGTCGTGCCGATCTGATGGGGTATGTCGCTCAACGCCCGCCTCAATGATCGCCGGCGCCGCCATTCCCCTGGCGCCGCTCCGCGATTCATCGACGCATTTTCTGACAACATTCCAAAGGGAGTACCCGAAAGTGTGTGAGTTTCCCGCTATGAATTGGGTAAGCCTTCACGGAACAAAAACAAACACCGGCTGACGGCGGCGTCGCCGTCAGCCGGTGTAATCAACCTTCAATCGGATTCTCGCGGCGCGATCAGGCCTTCGCCTTGAGCAGGTCACGAATGTCCGTCAGCAGCTCTTCCTGCGAAGGTCCCTTCGGCGCGTCGGGCTTCTCTTCCTCGAAGCGTCGGCGGGCCGTGTTGATCGCCTTCACAACGAGGAAGACGGCAAACGCAACGATGGCGAAGTTGATGAGTTCCGTCAGGAAGGCGCCGTACTGCAGAACGACGGCGGGCGTCTCCTTCCCGGCCTCGTCCACCACTTTCTCCTTCAGCGTGAGGCTGTATTCGCTGAAGTCCATGTTGCCCATCAGCAGGCCCAGCGGCGGCATCATGATCTTGTCGACAATCGACTTGACGAGACCGCCGAAGGCGGCGCCGATGATGATACCCACGGCCATGTCGACCATGTTTCCCTTGAACGCAAACTCCCGGAATTCCTTGAGCATTCCCATCGCCATCTCCACCTGAAAACCAACCTGAGTTCATCCGCGGAAAAGTCCCGCGCGTCCGATCGCGCGGGCTCGAGCCAACCCGACTCGGCGCCGACACCCGAAGGGGCCGCCGGCCGGCTGAGCTTACCGATGCGCCGACAGTTTCGCGTATTGTGGAAAACACGGAGATTGGCGGCAGGAAAGGCGCCGCGCATGAAAAACGACCGCCCCGGAACCTCAGGTTGCGGGGCGGCCGTCCGGGTTGTCACAGCAATCGACTAATCGACCGTGGTCATCACGTCGAAGTCGGTAATCTGAGCGCTGTGGTCGAACGTGAACGTGATGCGATCGCCACAGTTGAAATCGTCTCCGTCGCGAAGGACGCCGGAACGGGCGTCGGGACCGATGCCGCCGATCACCTGCAGATTGGCGTCATCGAGCAACAGCGCCTGGAGATCGTCGCAATCCCTCGAGATCGTCGTCGTCTCGCCGGCCGCCACGCTGAAGGAGATCTCGGTCCCGAACTGCTCGAGCAGCTCCTCCGTCGTCAGTTGCTGGTCGCCGATGATAATCCGACCTTCGACGGCGAAGTCGCTGTTGTTCACGAATCGAACACTCGTCGCGCTCGGCCCCAGGAGCCCGAGCAGCGTATCGAGCGAGCCGCATCCCGTTGCGAGTATCGGCGCCACCAGCGTCATCGCCACAAGCGCCTTTGTCATCTGTTTTCGTATCATGCGTTTCTCCTGCCACCACCCGACGCCGCGGACGCGTCATCGTCGTCGCGCGGAGGTCGGGTGGCTTCGTGTCAGCGTCTCATACGCGTCGCGGCGTTGTCCGGTTCATTTCAGTCCTTGTCCTTGATTTCCTTCACGACGTCTTCGGCTTCATCGCCGATTTCATCGACGACATCCCGGACATCGTCTGACGCGCTGTTGGAGTCACACGAGAGTTCGCAGCCTCCCATCGTGACGGAGAGCATTCCGATCAGACACGTCATGAACGTAACGAGCGACCAGCGAGCAATGTTTGTTCTGGCGGGATACATGGCATTTCCTTTCATTGGAAAATCTGTCAGTTCAATCGACGCCCGAGGCGCCGGGGGGTCTGCGATCGCCGCGGATCAGATGGGACGCCTGCCCTGGATCACACGAACAAGGACCGCGACCAGCGCGAGGACCAGCAGAATGTGAATGAAGCCCGAAATCGTGTAGGACGTCACGATGCCCAGAAGCCAGAGGATGATCAGAATGACAGCGATGGTCCACAACATAGCTTTCTCCTGTTTGTCTGTCGGGCTGACCGGCGAATAGTGGTCTCGCGGCGCCACGATCGGATGTTCATTTCCTTATTGATGCCCGGAGAAGTTCGCCGCCTCGACTACGACTCAGGCGTTTCCCTGTCAGGTTCGCCTTCGGGCGTCGGCTTCGGCGAGGGCGGCGAAACAACCTTCTTCAGCTTTCCGTCAATCGATACGCGCGTGGTTCGCCCATCCTTCACGCACACGATCTCATACATCAGTCGCTCATCCGTCGGCGTCGGCGTTGGCTCGTCCGACGCGAGGTCCGCGCCCGCCCTCACGGGCAATGGGCCGATTCTGACGCCGCATCGAGCGCTGCACGCGACACCTTCCGTTCGCTTTTCCGCCATCCTGACGGCGTCACCCATGTTCAGCTGTCCGCCCCTGATAAGCTGTTCAATCCTGTCGACGCGTTCCGTCTTCGGGACAGGCGTTTCGACGGGCTGAGCGAAGACCGACAAGGCGACACAGGCGCTCACGATCGATCCCGCGACGAGACGCAGGAGCCACACATTTGATTGATTCCTGAAGGACATCTGCTCCTCCTTTCGTTCACTCAATCCTGGATCACGGGTTTCCACGGACGATGAACCGGGAATAAGCGCGGATTTATCTTTGCCCGCACGCCCGCGACCTCGCCATCCCCACGACGTCACAGTCAGACGAAGACAGCCCCGGGCTGCGCGACGATCCGGGTCATCGGTTCGCAGGCGCAGCCAGTGAAACAATGGCGACGCACACGCAGCGAGGGCAATCGCCTCGCGATGCACAGTTTTCCTGCGATTGAAGGGGACCGTCAGCGGCGGGATCGTCGCGTTTGCTGAACGATCAGTCGTCGACCGTGTCGGGCTGCGTCAGCATGTACCCGGCGCCCTGGACTGTCCGAAGGTAGTCGCTGTGCGCGCCGAGTTTCTTGCGGATGCGAGAGATATAGACATCGAGAACGTTGCTGTTCTCGTCGTAGTTGACGTCCCAGACATTTTCGAAAATCTGATGACGACTCTGCACGCGATTGGGTCGTCGCAGAAAGAACTCGATCAGCGAAAACTCCCGCGCCGTCGTGTCAACGGTTTTGCCGTCGAGTTTGAACTGGCGCGTCAGGAGGTCGAGATGAATGGGACCCAGCTCGAGCTTCGTCGGTTCGTCGCTCGTGTGGCGCCTTGTCAGTGCGCGCAGCCGAACGACGAGCTCGGCCGTGTCGAACGGCTTCGTCAGGTAGTCGTCGGCGCCGGCTTCGAAACCCTCGACGATCTGCTCCGTCTGATCCATGCTCGTCAGCATCAGGATCGGCGTATTGATCTTCCGCTTGCGCAGACTGCGACAGACCATCGGTCCCTCGATGTCGGGCAGCATCCAGTCGAGCACGATGGCGTCGTAGGCGCCGCTGGCGGCGGCGTCTTCGCCCTCAAAGCCCTCATGAACGACGTCGACGGTCATGCCCTCGGCGGTCAGGTCCGCTTCCAGGGCGCTGGAGAGCTTCTTGTTGTCGTCAACAATGAGAACGCGCATGTAAAGAGCCTATTCCAAATTGCACAATCGACAAGAGGCGAGGCCTGGGCCCCGCCTCCCGAGCGCACGACAGCGTTGCGTCGTCCGAGAATCGCCGGTCGGAATGACCGCCCCTCCTAGACCGGAGGATTCCCCTTGGTCGCCGCACGAGTGCCGTGTACCACAATCGAGACGACAAAGAGCACGAGGAAGAGGAAGAACAGCACCTTGGCAATCGCCGCGGCGCCGGCCGCGATACCACCAAAACCGAATACCGCGGCGACGACCGCGATCAACAGAAATGTCAGAGCCCAACCGAGCATCGTTATCTCCTTTAAGAAATAGTCGCGTCAAACACACCAGGGCCGAAGCGTCGATCAGCAGCTGCAGGCGGCGCAGAACTCATCGAGTTCCTTCTCGACCTGCTCCTTGGTCTTTCCATAGCGTTCCTGGATCATGCCGGCGAGCTCTTCGCGACGACCTTCAAGCTGCTCGATCTCGTCGTTCGTGAGCTTGCCCCACTTCTGCTGGACCTTGCCTTTGACCTGCTTCCAGTTACCTTTGATCTGATCCCAGTTCATATCGCATACTCCTTTCGGGTTGGTTTCATGCGTCGCGCTGTTCGCGACTCGTACAAAAGGTTTATACGGCGACGATCTGGCCAGACGATGAGACGGCGGCGAATTGGAATTTATGCCGCGTTCATCGATTGTTAAGGTGTCGGATTGATACAATATCTGTCCCGATGGACCCTTTTCGATGGCGCCCTCGCAATCAGCGATTGACGGCGTTCAACCCCCGGGCGGAGCAGGAATCGGAGATGACTCGTGAGTTTTGTTGATCTGGGACTGCGTCGGCGTTTCCAGAACGCCAGCACGACGCTCGCCGTCATCTTCATTGCGCTGGGCGTGACTGTCCTTATCGGATGGCGCTACGACATTGACGCCGTCAAGAGCATCAGCCTTCAGTTCGCCTCCATGAAGCCGAACACGGCCGTCGGGATCTCGCTGATGGGGCTGGGCGCCATCGGCCTGCGATTCTTCAAGTCGAACGTCTTTCTTCCCTTCGTCGGTGTTCTGCTGGCGGGACTTGGCGCCGTGACGATGTCCCAGGATCTCTTCGGCTGGAATCTGCATATCGACGAACTGCTCTTCCGCGACGATCCCGATTCACTGGAAATCGGGCCCGACGGCAGAATGTCCCCGCTGACGGCGGCGGGATTCATCCTGTACGGCGTCGCCATGATCATCGAACATCGCATGACGCGCGCCGCCCAGATTCTGACGATCCTCGTCGGTCTCGTGGGCTATCTCATCTTCAGCGGGTATATGTTCGGCCTGGCCCGCCTCTTCCGTCTCGAGAGCTTCTCGGCGATGGCGGCCCACACGTCCATTGTCATGCTGTTCGCACCGGCGGCGTTCATGTTTGCAAGACCCGAGGCCGGCCTTGCGCGATCCTTCATTCAGAACAGCACGTCGGGACGACTCATGCGGCGGCTGATCCCGACGTCGCTGGTCGTTCCGCTCATCTGCGGCGGACTGGTCCAGCTGGGTGAAGAGCTGGGCTGGTTCTCCGAGCGCGTCGGCGAGACGCTGATCACCGTCTTCTCGGCCGTCTCGTTTTCACTGCTCGCCTGGTGGCTGGCGCGGACCGTCGAGTCCCATCTGGTCGAACGCGCCGGGTTTCAGAAGTCGCTGGGGCGCGCCGGTCGGGAACTGGACCGGCGGAAACGCGAGCTGGAACAATTCGCCTTCACCATCTCTCACGACCTGAAGTCACCACTCGTTTCCATCCGGGGTTTTCTCGGCCTGATGCAGAAGGATATCCAGGACGGGCGCATCGAGGACGCCATCGACTCCGCCAATGAAGTGGGGGACGCGGCCGGTCACATGAACGACATCATCGACGGGATTCTCGTCTACAGTCGCCTGGGGCGAATCGACGAAGACCCAACGGAGATTGACGTCGAGGAACTGATGTACGCCATCGTGGACCTCCATCGGCCACAGAGTGACGAGGCCAACGCCGCCATCAATGTGAAGCCGGACGTCCCGTCGTGTTTCGGCTACCAGGCGTCGATCCGCCGGGCCCTCGACAATCTCTATACCAACGCGCTGAAGTACGCCGGCGCCGAAGGTCGCCCTAAAATCGAACTGGGGGGATTTACGGTGGACGGCGAGTGTCACTATTATGTCAAGGATAACGGACCAGGCATCGCGCCGGAGTACCACGACAAGGTGTTCGAGCTGTTTCATCGACTCGACACCGATAAGTCCGGGACAGGTCTCGGACTGGCGTCCGTCGCGAAGATCGCCGAGGTGCACCAGGGCCGCGCATGGGTGGAATCTACGCCGGGGCGGGGCGCCACATTTGTTATCGCCGTTCCATGCGACGGGACGGACTTGAAGGGCGTAGACTAAGCAATGCACGACAGAAAGATGATTCAGTTCCTGTTGGTCGAGGACGACGATCGGCACGCCAAGCTGGTCACGCGCTGCCTCGAGAACCACCGAATCAAGAACGAGGTGCATCGCGTGAAGGACGGCGAAGAGGCCCTCCGCTACCTGCGACGGGAAGGACCGTACACAGACGCCCTCATACCGGATGTCATTCTGCTGGATCTGAACCTGCCCAGAATTGACGGTCTTGGCGTTCTCAGGGACATCAAGAATGACCCGACACTCTCACTCATCCCCGTCGTCATGATGACGACGTCCGACGCCGAGTCCGATCGGATTCGCGCCTACAAGCTCAACGTCAACAGCTATCTCGTCAAACCTGTCGATTTCGAGAAATTTCAGCAAATGGTGACAGACTGCAGTTTCTACTGGGGCGTCTGGAACCAGCCGGCGTACGATCCTCCGGAAACCCGCCTATGACAGACCCGCATCTCGCTGTTCTTCTGGTCGAAGACAACCCGCAGCACGCCAAGCTGATCAAACGTCAGCTTGAGGGGACTTCGCAGCATTTCGAGTTGCATCACGTCGAAACACTCGCCGCTGCGCGCGAACATCTGAAGGACCGTCCCCCCAGAGTGCTGCTGCTGGACCTCAAGCTCCCGGACAGCACGGACCCCGTGCACACCGTCCAGTCGATGCTCTCCATCGCCGAGGGAATCCCCATCGTCGTCCTGACGTCGATGAGTGATCTCGAATTCGCCGTCACGGCCGTGAACGACGGCGCCCAGGATTATCTCGTCAAAGGTGATCTGTCCGGCGAACTGCTGGTCCGCGCGATCAACTACGCCATCCATCGCGCCCGACTTCTTGCCGACCTGCGGCGGAGCAACCAAGAGTTGCTCCACTTCGCCTACGTCGTCGCCCACGAACTGCGTTCCCCCCTGTCACAGATGCTGCTGACGACATCGCGACTGCATCGCGATCACAAGGACGCGCTGCCGGACGGTGTGCTTCAGTGGATCGAAGACAACCAGGCGGCGACGCGACGCATCGCCGATCTTGTTTCGGAGCTCCTCGCGTTTGCCAAAGTCGCGCCGGAATCCGATATCGAGCCCATCCGGCTCCCGACAATCGTCGCCGAAGTTCGCGCCAACCTCATGGCCGAAATCGAAGACGCGAATGCGGAAATCGACTGCCGGGAGGGACCGACGATCCTGGCCAATCCGACAATCCTCGGCCACGTGCTCTCCAATCTCGTGTCGAACGCGATCAAATATCGCGGCGCCGAAGCGCCGAAGGTCCATATCTCCGCGCGCGAAACCGACGAGGGATGGGAGTTTCTCGTCGCCGACAACGGCCTCGGAATTAAGTCCGAGGACTTCGATCGCATCTTCTCCCTCTTCGCCCGCGCCCACATCGACGGTCTTCGCCCCGGTGTCGGCATCGGCCTGGCCTTCTGCAAGCAGGCGATCGAAAAACTCGGCGGCCGGATGTGGGTCGAGTCCGAAGTGGGCAGGGGGAGCCGCTTCTATTTCACGCTCGCGAAACCTTCAACAGACTGATGCGCGCCGGCGCACACGACGCTTCAGGTCACCCGTCCTTCACGAGTCGCATCGCGTCACTTTCCGGACGCTGCGATGTCATTGCGCCCGATCCGGCCTGATCCCGGCCGGATGAAGTTTCGTTTATTCGATGTTCATCTGCGGCTGAAACCCGCGCCTTAGGCTTCTTCCGTATGGAATTGCTTCCGGCGATCACGACGCGATCCAGGGTGTCGTGGTTCAAAAGAGCGGTTCCCTGGATTGGGGGCGCCCATCAGCGGGTAAACCTGGAAAAACGAAAGCACATTGGAGAACAAGATGAAACTCTCAACACTGACAAATCGTGGCCTGGCCTTCTCTTCCATGATGATTGCGATCGCCTGCATGAGCGCCGGCGCAACCTGTGACACCGACATGGATGGCGTCTTCGACGTCAGGGACAACTGCCCCGCCACAGCAAACAATCTGCAGGTGGACTCCGATCTGGACGGCACGGGCGACGCCTGCGACAACTGTGCGATGATGTCCAACGCCGATCAGGCGGACGCCGACTCGGACGGCGTCGGCGATGTGTGCGACAACTGTCCGGACACGGCCAACCAGGATCAGATCGACGAGGATGGCGACGGGATCGGCGACGCCTGTGACAACTGTCCGGACGACGCCAACGCCGATCAGGCGGACGAGGATGGCGACGGCGCCGGGGCTGTCTGTGACATCGACGACTCGAACCCGCTGTTCCAGTAATTCGCACTCAAGCGCTCACATCTGAATCGCGCCGTCGCTGTGCGCGTTTCGATGACCGCAGAACAAAAGGCCCCCCGGCGTCTCGCCGCGGGGCCTTTGTTTCGTTCCGGTGAGTCAGTCCGCAGGCCGGATTAAACAAACTGTTATTTGCGATTCACGCGGCGACCATTTCACGAAGGTAAAGTTACTCTCAAAGGAGGCCAGAAATGGCGACGACACGAAAAAGCAATCGACGACCCGCAGACAGTCCGCGAGACGCTTCGAACAGTCATGGACACGCGGGCCTGGAAGAAATCCGTGAACAGCTTGCGGCGGTCAGTGAAGACCTCCGGGGCCTCGCGGCGTCCGCCGGCCACGCGGCCGAGGGACAGCTCTACCCGGCCGAGGCGTATATTCGCGAGAAGCCGGTGAAGTCCGTCCTGATCGCCGCGGGCGTCGGCGCCCTGCTCGGCGCCATTTTCCTTCGACGCTGATGAGGGCCTTTGTGGAACGACGTCATGTCCGACACAGAGAATCATGACACGCGGCGGACGACGCCGAACGAGAACGCGGAGCCACAACCCGATCCGCTCTCGGAGATCTGCGATCGCCTGTCGGAGCTGGCGGGCGCCGGCGCCTGGCTCGCACAGGTCAAGGCCGATCAGCTTCGACAGGCGACGCGGCAGTTGATTCTGAAACTCATCGTCGGCGCCGTGGCGATGATCGCCGCGCTCGTGATCGTCATTCAGGCGACGATCTACCTGCTGCAGGGCCTGGCCATCGGTCTGACATCGCGCCTGGGTGGCAGCGCCGCGGCGGGCTACATGACGGCGGGCGCGATCGGACTCCTGACAGTCATTGGTCTCTTCGCCATCTGCGACCAGCTTCAGCAACAGCGCATCAGGCGCCAACTGCGGACGAAATATGCTGACAAACAAAGCCAACATGACGCCGGGAACTCGAACGAACCGCCTCGCACGTGGGAACGACTCGATCCGGGAAATCCTGCGGCGCCAATCAAGGATGGCGCAGCGGGCGACCCGTGATTCCCTGTCGGCCACATCCGGGGCCCTTCGTCGCGCCGGCTCGCTGGACGCCTGGATGCGCCATCATCCGGCGCTGACGATCGGCGCAATCGGAGGCGGCGCCATGCTGCTGGTCGCCGGCGTTGTCCGCTGGACGCGGCGCCCCGAATGCGAGTCGAAACGCGAATCGCGGCCGAGTCCGCTCGCCGGCGTTGGGCGATTTCTCATGTCGACGGCCTCACTGCTGATCCGCAATGCGCTGATCGCCCCCCTCCTCAACCCGGATGCGACGGACACGACCGAATCCGCGGACCTGGCCATCACTGAACCTGCGAATTGAATCGGGGCTGCGGCGGTATAGAATAAATCGCCGGAGCCCGGATGACAGACAACACCTACATCTGCCCGCAATGCCTGCAGCAGGCGCCCGACGACAGGACGGCGCAGTTCTGTCCGCGCTGCGGCCTCCGCTTTGAAACGGCGCATGACGCCGGTGCGCCGATGGAACTCCGGCTGCCGAGCGTCGACATCGTCGTCCACGATCGGCTGGCCTTCGGCGACATCTGCAACCTGTACCATTGTGCGATTGATGAACCCGGGCGGCGCGGCGTGTTCAAGATCGCGCGCACGCATCACACGAACACCCACGTCAACCACGAGGCGTCGATCCTGCGACGCCTTCACACCGCCGATACCACTGGACGCTACGCGCCATTCCTGCCGGAGATTGTCGACATCACGAGCTACACGGACGACGCCGGTGGCCCGGCGCGCACCGCCATGGCCCTGCGTTACCACGACGGCGTCGCGGACCCGGACGCGCTCTACACGCTGGCGGAAGTTCGCGACGCCTACCCGCAGGGTGTCGACGCGCGCGACATGGCCTGGATGTGGCGGCGACTCCTGTCGATTCTCGGCTACGTCCACCAGCAGCGCCTGACGCACGGCGCCGTCACGCCGGCCCACGTTCTCATCGAACCCACCGGCCACAAACTCGTACTCATAGGGTGGAGCGGGGCCGTCGCCTTCGGCGCCCCGTCAAGACTGCGGCCCGGCGCGTGGCGCGACTTCTCGCGATGGGAAAACGGCGCATCGCCGAATACAGACCTGGCAGGCGCAGCGCGCTCGATGCGCTACCTGCTCGGCGACAAAATCGAACCCGCGATCGATCGCCATCTCGAGCGCGCGGCCGAATCGAATGGGGACGCATGGCAATTGCTTTCCGATTTTGATCGTGTCATCGAAGCGTTGTGGGGACCGCGCCAGTTCCGGCCCTTTGTGATGCCGGCCCGCGCCAACTAGAAAGGGAAACGCCATGGGAAGTGGACTCTGGTCAGCAACAACGCACTTCGATCGCAACAAGGCCCACAAAGTCGCCGGTGTTGATACTTTCGAATTCAGCAGGCGAGCCCATGCAACGGGCCAGTTCCGCGTCCATCAGACGCTCGATCCCTATGGCCTGACATTGCGCGAGAGCCGAGACAGCGAGGAACACCCGGATTCCAACGCCATCGTCATCAGCCTGGACGTCACCGGCTCGATGGATCGCGTGGTGCGCGGCATCCATCGCAACCTCCCGCAGTTGCACGAGCTGCTGCTCGGACACAAGTACATTCCGCATCCGCAGATCCTCTTCGCGGCCGTGGGCGACGCCACCTGCGATCGCGCCCCGCTTCAGGTCGGGCAGTTTGAATCCGACAATCGCATGGACCAGAACCTCGAGAACATGATCCTCGAGGGCGGCGGCGGCGGACAGAAGACGGAAAGCTACGAACTGACGATGTACATGGCGGCGCGCCACACGGCGATGGACTGCTGGCTGAAGCGTGGCCGAAAAGGCTACCTCTTCATGATCGGCGACGAGATGGCCTATCCGGAAGTGCGGCGGGCGCACATCCAGCGAATCATCGGCGTCGATCCCCAGGCGGACATCCCCATTCGACAGATCGTCGCCGAAGTCCTGGAGAAGTATCACTTCTTCTTCATCATCCCCGGCAAGGCGGCCCATGGCGGCGATCGCGATGTACAGGACTTCTGGGTCGACCTGCTCGGACGCGAGCGCGTTCTGATCCTCAACGACGCCGAAGACACGTCCGAGTGCATCGCCATGACCATCGGTCTGACGGAAGGCGTCATCCGCATGGATCAGGCGCAGCAGCATCTTGCCGGCCGAGGCAAGAGCGGCGGCGCCCTTCAGCGACTCATCGACGCCATCGCCGGGATCTTCGGCGGCGGCGCCGGCACGCCGCCAACGGCGAGCGGACCGCGCCGACTGTGAGTCGCCTCGCCCTGCAGGTTGTCGATCTTTGCTTCGGCGACAGCGGCAAGGGAACGATGGTCGATTTTCTCGTCCGGCGTCACGCCGCAACACTCGTCGTGAGATTCAATGGCGGACCGCAGGCGGGCCACAATGTCGTCCTGCCCGACGGACGCCATCACACGTTCGCCCAATTCGGCGCCGGGACCTTCTCGCCCGGCGTACGCACGCTCCTGTCGCGTTTCACCCTGATCGAACCCTACGCCCTGTTCAATGAGGCGGATCATCTGTCCGCCCTCGGCGTGCACGACGCGCTCTCGCGACTCTTCATCGATGAACGCTGTCTCGTGATCACGCCACCGCAGCAGATCGCCAATCGACTGCGCGAGCGCGCCCGCGCCGCCGCCGCCCACGGCACCTGCGGTCTCGGCGTCGGCGAATGCGTGGAGGACGCCCTGACGCGATCCGACCTCGCGCTGCGCGCCGGCGACCTGCGATCCCCCGCGATCGTCCGCAGGAAGCTCGCGGACATGATGGCGTACAAACGCGCGACGCTTGCGGATCTTCGAAGCGTCGCCACGAACGAGGAACAGCGCGTCCTCGACGATCCGGCGTGGATCGACGTGGCGCTGGAGGCTTGCTCAGAACTCGCCGAGCGGACAAACATCCTGACGCCGGAGAACGCGAGCGCCCTGCTGCGCGACAGTCCCATCAGCGTCTTCGAGGGCGCCCAGGGCGTCCTGCTGGATGAGTACGCCGGCTTCCACCCGCACACGACGTGGAGCGAGACGACCTTTTCGAACGCGGACACGCTGCTGGATGAATGCGGCGCCGACGCTCAGCGTTGGCGCATCGGCGTGATGCGAACCTACATGACGCGCCACGGCGCCGGTCCCTTCGCGACGGAAGACGCGTCGCTCAATGACGCCGACCTGCCGGAGCCGCACAACTCGGACGACGGCTGGCAGAGCGCATTTCGCCGAGGAACGCTGGACCTCGTGATGTTGCGCTACGCCCTGGCCGTCTGCGGCGGCGTGGACGCGCTCGCCGTCACGCATCTCGATCGACTGGCCCGATTGCCCGGACACGCCTGCAACGCCTACGACGTCGATGGGACCGTTCACGCTGAATTGTCCGCCGACAATGCGGGCGCCCGCGTGATCGACGAATCACGAACAGACCTGCTGCGCCGCGCAAAGCCGCAATTCACGCCGTGGCCGACGGACAGTGACGATGCGTTCGTCGCGCGACTGGAATGCGAGCTGAAGACGCCTGCCGCATACCGTTCGTACGGTCCCACCTTCGAATCCAAGCGGCTCGCAGACACACCTCTGTCAGGCCACGGATAGACGCGTCGCCTCCGAATCTGGACAACGCCGCCAGAATTCACCTAAGCTGACGACATACATCTCCGGGAGGACTCCCGATGCGATTATCAGCAAGTTCAGAAATAGCGTCGTTGCGACACCGCCCGTCATCTGCGCTCGTCGCGTTCGCCGCGGGTTCATTGATGACGGCGACGGCGTTTGCCGATAGCCGGCCCGATGTGCTCTGGGAAACGGCCGGGCACGGCGCAGGCGTCCACGCCATCGCCTTTTCAATCTCCGGCGCGGGGTTCGCAACGGGCAGTGAAGACAGTCACGTCCGCATCTGGGGGCTTGCCGACGGCGCCGCCGGTCCGAACACACAGAACTGCTGCGGCGTTTATTCCGTGGCGATTTCCCCGGATGAAACCCACTTTGCCTCGGGCAGCGTTTCGGCCCTGCAGATCTCCCGAACAGACAACGGCGCCCTGTTTCGACGATGGAGCCCGGGACAATCGTTCCCGTCCGTCTGCTACTCACCCGACGGCGTGTGGCTGGCCAGCGGCGCGGAGGCGGGCGGCGTCAAAGTCTGGGATGTCCAGAGCGGGAGCCTCGTTCGCAATCTCAGCGCCGTCGGTCCCTGCCGCGACATCGCCTTCTCACCCGATGGAACCAGGCTCGCCACGACCAACGGAGCGGGGATTCTGATCTGGAACACAGGCGACTGGAGCGTCGATCAGACACTGACCGGCGCCGCGGGAACAGTGAGCTCGCTGCAATACGCGCGGGAAGGCGACAGGATCCTCGGCGTCGACTTTCTGCCACGCCTCTGGCGCCTGAGCGATGGAACGCTCGAACGCAGTTTCAATTCACTCGTCGGCGCCGTCGCCTCCGCCGCCCTGTCGCCCGATGGCCGCGTCGTCGTCGGCAACGCCCCGATCAACGACAAGCTTCTCTTCTGGGACGCCGCCACAGGCGATGAACTCCTGACGTTTGACGACGCGACGGACCTCCTGCAGAAAACACGTTTCTCAGCAACAGGTCGCCTGTTCGCCTATGGCCAGGTCGACGGACACGTCGTCGTCGCGCGGAACCCGTTCTGGCCGACTGGTGATCTTGACGGCGACGGCCATGTGAACGCCCAGGATACGTCGCGGTTTGTGGATGCGCTGCTGGGGATCAATGAAAACCCGGAGCAGCAGGTTTGCGCCGACGTCAACGAGGACGGGGCGCTGGATGGCCGCGATGTTGCGGTGTTTGCCGAAGCGCTGATTGGAATGTGACAGAGGCGGGGCCGGTAAGTCAGTGCGTCGAATTTCATTCCGAAGCGCGCCGACGAACTCCAGCAGGAAGGCCGCCCGGACGTTCAGTCCGGGCGGCCGCACGGCAGTGGGAGCATCAATTGAGCGTCAGTTGCACCATTCCCTGAGCGTCGAGGCCGTTCACGGCGCCATCTTCGTTCAGGTCCGCGGCGCACTGCGCATCGGCCGTCGCATCGTCGGGACGAAGCAGGACACTCACGAACGACGCCACATCGTCAATGGTTACACTCGCATCGCCATTGACATCGCCTCGCTTCCGGTTCGGACAGCTGTCCATGCAATCGATGACGCCGTCGCCATCACTGTCCACGTCGCTGACTTCGCTGCTGACGTTGAGACGGTAGACGCCCCTCGCGCCATTCTTTCCGGAAACGCGAATCAGGACCGTCTGCTGTGACGCCACGAGATGTGTCAGCGTCGATGTCGTCGCCAGGGCGCCCTGGCACGCGTCGTCACTGGACGCCTCGATCGAACCACCACATTCGTCATGCAGACTGAGCACTGTGTCGAAGTCCGTGAAGCCGTGGCAGGTGGAGAACGTCACTGATCTGGGGCATTGGCTGTCGTTGGTGTAGCTGAACCAGACGTCATATTCCGGGGCGTTGCATGAGCTAATGCCCTCTGTCGTCGCGCCGACAGTCGCTCCCGAATAGGCGCCATCCTGAATGGTCATCGCGTCCTGGCACGCGTCATTGGCCGGCCGACCCTGAGCGCTCAGCGTCAGTTCGAACCGCCCCGTCACGCCACTCGCGCCGGCAACGCGGATCAGGTAGCTCTCCCCGGCGATGACGGGCCACGCCACTTCGCTCTTGTCGGAGCCGGTGTCGTTGTTGGAGATCAACGCCGCGCCACCGCACGTATCGAAGACCGCCAGAACCGTGTCAAAGTCATCACGCTCCGTCGCCGCCGTCCGCGCGATGGCGACGCCGGTCTCCGACGCAGTATACAGATACCAGACGTCGGGCGACGAACCGGATGCGCCGCAGGTTGCGGGACCGTCGCCGGTCGCGCCGCTGTTGCATCCCTCAAAGGTTCCTTCCGCGATGGGCGTTGCGTTGGCGCAATCATCGTTGTCGACGATGCACGGCTCGCAGTTGTCAGGGATTCCATCGTTGTTGGCGTCGACGTTGTCGTCGAAACCGGGACACAGGTCGCAGCCGTCGGGCACGCCGTCATTGTCCGCGTCATTCTGCGCGACAACGTCGATGATCAGATCGCCGACGACGGACCCGCTGACGCGGAAGACAATCGGCTCGCCGGAGATCGCGGCGCTGAGCGCGCGGGTCAGGCCCGTCGAGCAGTCGCCCGTCGCCACGATCGCGCTCTCGCAGGTGAGGCTGAGTGTGATGTCGCCGCAGGCCGAATTGTCGGATGTGTCGATCGAGATGTTGAGGACCTGATCGGCCGCGCAGCCACTGTCGAACACCGGCGTGAACGTGAACCACGCGGGGCCCGTTCCCGTGTCGATCGGCGTGACGCCCAGCCCCACTTCCATCGCGGCGGAACAGGCGCCATTCTCAGGCGCCATCGGACCGAAGAAATCGCAGGCGTTGGGAATTCCGTCGCCGTCCCGATCGTCGCCGTTGGTGAAGTCGGTCAACTGTATGTTCGTGACTGTGGTGAGATTGCTGAGGTTGGCGGCGGGCGGACGCGTCGATGCGCCGATCGCGAACCGCGCGAGCCTGTTGATGCTCGGCGTCGGCGCGTTGTCGATCAGAACCTCAGGCTGTCCGCCGTTCGGCGTCAGCGTGACGGTCACGACGCCCAGGGTGCTGGCGATCGACTCGTAGCGAATCGACGCATGATGTTGCTGGCCATCGTTCAGGTTGAACGATGGCGTCGCAGTGGACACGGAGCCCGACATGTTGGTGCTGACTCTCACGAAGTTGTTCGAGATGTCGCCCGTTTCATCGTTGAGGGCGTCGAGCTTGACCTCGAGAATCGGAAACGCGGTCGCCTCATCAACGCCGTTGGCCCCGAAGAGCAGCGAGTTGTCCGAATTCCCGACCGGCATGACAACGAGGGCGACACCTTCGCTGCGAGCCTCCATCATGAAGTCAAACGAAACCTCCCAGGTCCGCGCCGTCTCGCCGGCGACCGGCGTTTCGAAAACAAATGTTCCCGTCTCGCTGGGGCCGTCGGTCAGAACACCGGCGCCCGCTTCGTCTGATTGTGCGGTTCCGTTCGCGACGAACGGATGCCCGAAGTCCGCGGCGTCGAAGTTCTGCGCAACCAGCGTCCTCGCCGCCAGATCTTCGACGCAGTCTGTGACGTAGTTTTCATTGCAGTCCACGTTGACGCCCAGCGGGCAATCGTCGAGCGCATCGCAGGTTCCGTCGCCGTCACTGTCGATCGCCACGGCGATGCTGGTGATTTCAAAAATCGCCGACTCGGAAAACACACGCAGGAGGATCTCCTGTCCCGGGCCGAGATTAATGTCCGTGCCGCCGGGGCTGAGGCAGGTCTTGACGCCATCGACAATCGCCATCACATCCGTCGTCGGCGTACTCCACACAACAGTAAGCCGCTCGTCGCAATCCCCGGCGGTGTACGTGTAGAAGACGTCATTCCCGCGGACACTGCCGCAGGTGTTGCCGCCGTAGACAAGTTCGGAAGACGATCCAAACGCCGTTCCGCGGATCGTTGCGCCGGGCAAAAGCGGAAACGCGTTTTCGGGGCTGTCGTTCAGGGGCGTCGTGGCGCGATACTCGATGGAACCATCCGTCCCGACTGAGCCGGAGAAGATATCCGTGAAGGTTCCGAAGTCGGGGTTGATGTAACTGCCGCCGCCTCCGGCGGCGGCGCCCACGGCGCCACCCCCGCCACCGGAATAACCGCCTCCGGCGCCGGACGCCCGGAATGCCGCCAGTCCTCCCGTGCTGGATCCACCGCCACCAAATCCGAACCCGCCGTCGCGAGAACCACTGCCGCTCTCAGTCCCTCCTGCGCCGCCCGCCGGGTATCCGGCGCGCCCGCCATATGCACAATCCTCCTCATCCAGATCACAACTACCTGCGGAGAACGCGCCGCCGCCAGGCTGGCCGACAACAAAATTGCCGCCGTTCCCGCCCGCGCCGTTGCACCCGCCTTCTCCGTTGTTGAAGATGCCATTGCCATCCGAGCCGCACTCCGTGACCTGGCCGTTCCTCGCCGCCGCCTGTTCGACGCAACCTGAGAAGATCGCCTCCGCATACGCGCCGCCGCCCGCGCCGGCGACCGCTATGAGCTCCCACTCATCGCCGAACGGCGGGAGGTACAGCAGCGCGCTACCGCCGCCGCCACCACCGCCCATGCTTCCGAACGGCGTGCCGGCGTTCGCGTCGTCACCGGCTTCACCCACCACGAAGCGGAGCAACCCGCCCGGTTCAAGCTGGCCCGGACCGGTCCCGAACTCGATCGCAATCTGCGCCGTGGCGCCATCGCCCCCCGCTTCGAAGCACTGCAGGTTACTCCCGGCTCTGGCGTCTCCGCCGTCCGCGCCGCGAATTTCGAAAAACAGAACGGCGTTCGGAACATCCGGAATAATGAAATCTTCCGCCTCGCCCGACGCGCTGACGACGACACCCGCGAGATCGCCATCGATGTACTCGTGGAGACCATCGCCGAATGGCAGAAACGTCTGAGCCAGCGCCGGCGCCCCGCCACAGGCGAGAATCAGCGCCAGGGCGGGAATCGGCCACTTCAACCTGGGACGCGAAGGGCCGACCCGCGGGTTTCGGGCGCCAGAATCTGTCCGGAGAACATCGACATTCACTTGCATGAGTTTGCCCTTTCGAGATGGGATCTGGTTCGACCATGTCGGCGGGACCGACACCCGCCGGGCGCGCGCTGACGCCTCGCCCCGTAAACGCAGGAAATCCGCTTTGGGGGACAAACTCGTCAGGACTCCCGCGTACTCATCCAGTCCGGCGGAATCTGGACGGCTCTCGAGCCGAGGGGCCCAATGGCCTGGATGCGAACACACCGGCGCAGAGACGTGAAAAAGCCGCCGCCCGGACGATGTCCGGGCGGCGGCGTGATCAACCAGAATTGTGCAACACCTCAATGGGCTATGACGCCAGCAGCAGCATCGTGAACGCCTGCATATCCAGCCCGTCTACCGCCCCATCTTCATTCACATCCGCCGCGCAGCGATCGTCGGCGGACGCCGCGTCGGGATCGAGAACTACTGTCGTGAACGACGCAATGTCATCGATCGACACCTCGCTGTCGCCATTCACATCGCCAGCCGTTCGATTCGGACAGCTGTCCATGCAATCGATGACGCCGTCGCCATCGGTATCGATGTCGCTGATGTCGCTGGTGACAGAGAGCTGGTAGATCCCCCGTTCGCCGCCATTGCCGTACACGCGAATCAGGACTGTCCGCCCGGCGTCAACGAGATGCGTCACTGTGGAAGGGCCCGATCCGCTCGAACAGTCGTCATCGTTCCAGGCGACGGCCGGACCACCGCACACATCGTGAACACTCAGCACCGTGTCAAAATCCGTGAAGTCGTGGCACGTTGAGAAGGTCACGGACTTCGGACAGTCATCGGCATTCGTGTATTGAAACCACACGTCGTACTTGGGGAAATTGCACTGGGTCTCGCCATCCGTCGTGGCAAGGTCTGTCGTGCCGAGGTACCCATCGTCATCGCCGATCGGCGTTGCGTTTTCACAGGCGTCGTTCGCGAACTCCGCATGAACGCTCAGCGTCAAGGCGAACTGACCCGTGTCGCCGTTGTTGCCGGAAACGCGGACCATGTAGCTCTCGCCCGCTTCCACGGACCAGGACACCTCACTCTGGAGGGAATCCGTATTGTTATTGGCGATGATCTCGGCGCCGCCGCATCCGTCGAAGACCGCCAGATGCGTATTGAATCCCGCGCCGTTGATGGCCGCCGTGCCGGCCGTCGCGATGCCCGTTTCCGACGCCGTGTACGCAAACCAGACATCCGGCGTTGTCGCCGAGGCGCTACACGACGACGTTCCATCATTCGTCGCATCGGTTGTGCAGCCTTCGACCACGCCCTCGCCGATGGGTGTGGCGTTGGCGCAGTCGTCGTTGCTGATGATGCACGGGTCACATCCGTCAGGGATTCCGTTGCTGTTGACGTCCAGCGCGTCGTCATTCTCCGGACAGACGTCGCATTCGTCCGGCACACCGTCGCCATCCGCGTCGTCCTGATCGTTGAATCCGGCGCACAGGTCGCATCCGTCGGCGATTCCGTCGCCATCGCTGTCCACCAGGTCGTTGTTGCCCGGGCAAACGTCGCAATCATCCGGCACACCGTCACCGTCCGAATCGTTCGTCGCCACGTAATCGAGGACCAGGTCTCCGACGACGGCGCCGCCGACGCGGAAGTAGAGCGGCTCTCCGGAGATCGCGCCGCTGAGCGCCCGCGTCACGCCGGTCGTGCAATCCCCCGTCGCCAGGATCGCGCTGCCACAGAACAGCTGGAGCGAGATGTCGCCGCACGCCGAGTCATCCTGCGTGTCGATCGAAATGCGGAGGCTCTGATCGAACGCGCAGGACAGTTCGAACTCCGGCGTGATCGTGAACCACGCCGGTCCGGTTCCCGTGTCGATCGGGGTCCGACCGAGGCCCACGGCCAGGGCATCCGCGCACGAACCGTTCGCCGGCGGCATCGGTCCCGCGGTATCGCAGGCGTTCGGGATGCCGTCGCCGTCACGATCGTCGCCGTTGCTGAAATCCGTGATCTGAACGTTGGAGATCCGGGTGAGGTAGAAGTCGGTCGGACCACCGCCAACGTTACTCGTCGAGGCGCCCAACGCGAACCGTCCAAGTCTGTTGATGCTCGCAATCGCGGCGTTGTCGATCAGCGTCTCCGCAGATCCGCCCTCCGGCGTGAGTATGACCGAGACGTTTCCAGCCGCCTGGCCGGTCGGCTCGTAACGAATCAACGCGTGAAAAAGCTGGCCGCCGTTCAGATTGAAGGAGGGTATTGCGGTGATCGACGCGCCTCCAACGCCCGAACTGACTTTCACGAAGTCGCCGGACGGATCGCCCTGCTCGTCGTTGATTGCATCGAACTTGACTTCCAGAATCGGATGATCCACAAACTCGTCGACGCCGTTGGATCCGAAGAGCAGCGAATCGTCGGAGTCCGCGACGGGCATGACGACCAGGGCGACGCCTTCACCGAAGATTGCCATCTCAAAGTCGAACGAGAATTCCCACGCCCACGCCGTTTCTCCGGCCACAGGCGTCTCAAAGACAAACGTTCCCACCTGGCCCGGGAATCGAGCCAGGGTTCCCGCGTTCGTTCCGCCCGCAATCGCGGCGCCGTTGGCGACGACCGGATGACCGAAGTTCGCTCCGTCAAAGTTCTGTGCGACGAGCGTTCGCGCCGCCAGGTCCTCAAGGCAATCCGTCACGTTGTTTTCGTTGCAGTCGGCGTTCTCGCCCAGCGGGCATTCGTCAAGCGCGTCGCAGGTTCCATCGCCATCCGAGTCAACGTCGGCCACGCTGCTCGTCAGTTCAAAGGACTTCGACTCAGAAAACACACGCACGAGGACCGTCTGCCCCGGCCCGAGATCGATCGGCGTTCCCGAAGAAGCCAGACAGGTTTCGGCGCCCGCGACAAAAGCGCTCACATTGGTATCCGCCGTACTCCACGTGATCGTCAGCCGTTCGTCGCACACGCCGGCCGTATAGGTGTAGAACACGTCGTTGCCGCGAACATCGCCGCAGTGGTTCGAGCCGATTTCAAAGGAAGAGCCGAACGCCGTACCGATGACAGTCTGTCCGGGGATCAACGGCAGGGCGTTGTCCGGGCCGTCGTTCTGGGGTGTCGTGCATCGGTACGCGATCGAACCGTCATCGCCCTGAGATCCCAGGAAGATGTCGGAGAAGTAGCCGTAGCCGGGATTCACATAGCTGCCACCGCCGCCGCCCGCGCCACCGAGTCCGCCTGCGCCGCCGCCGGAGTATCCCCCTCCACCGGCCCCCCCGCCAGTCTCGCCGCCGCCGGCGCCACCACCGCCAAATCCCCAGCCGCCGGGTTGAGACTGAGCGCCGCCGGTTCCGCCCGCTCCGCCGGCGGGATGCCCCTTGCCACCGCCAGTATTGTTCCCGGCGCCTCCGAATGCGCCGCCACCACCGCCCGCGGTGGCTCGGCTCTGACCGGCGTTCCCGTCGCATCTCCCCTCGCCCCAGCCCACGGACCGACCATGCGACCCACACTCGCCAGTCGTGCCATCTCCCGGAGCTTCGTGCGCGAAGCACGCGCCGAAACGCACTTCCCCGAAGGCGCCGCCGCCGCCACCCGCAACGGCCAGAATTTCCCAGTTGCTGTTTCCCGGCGCCTGATAGAGCAGCGCCGTTCCACCACCGCCACCGCCGCCGCTGCTCGTGAACCCAAAGTCCGAGGTGTAGCCGCCCCCCTCCTGCCCGACGATGAATCTCAATTGCCCTCCCGGGGCAATCTGTCCCGGCGCCGTCCCGAACTTCAGGGCGATCTGCGTCGTGGCGCCGTCACCGCCGGCGTCGACGCACTGAAGGTCACCGCCCAGGATGATGTCGCCGCCGTCAGCGCCGCGAAGTTCGAAGAACAGCGACGCGTTGGGAATGTTCGGAATGACATAGTCCTTGGCCTGGCCTGAGTATCCGACCACGACGCCGGCGAGGTCGCCATCCAGGTATGGCGGAAGCCCATCCCCAAACGGCAGATCCGGCTGCGCCATGGCGGGCGTTTGGCAGAATGCGAGAATCAGGACCAACGAGAAGAGGCCACATGTCCGGCGTGATCGCCCAGGACAGGCCCGGCGATTCGGAAGGAAATAATCGGTCAATAGCAAGTCGGGTTTCAATGTCATCGTGTCGTCCTTTCGGAGGCCAATCGAGTGTCAAAATACGTCGCGGTCGACCGGCTCGCCGCCGGCGCCGCATCGACGTCCCGCCCCAAGAACGCAAAAAGCCCGCAGTCGGGGACATATCCGTCGCTGAATTGAGTGTTTATTTCGCGCGCTCATGAAAGGACGGAGCGGACGCACGCGCCCGCGCCGCGGATATCGCCGGATCGCGAACGCTCGCCGGTTGTTGGCGACGCCGAATCAGGACGGCCGATCCCGCCAATCACTGAAGAACGCCGTCCACGCGCGAAAGGATGACACAGGAAAAAGCCGCCGCCCGGGGACGTCCCCGGGCGACGGCGAGATTGGTCGGTCGTCATTGCCGTCATTGTGGGCGGCGGGCGCGTTCCAGAAGTGGCGCCATGCGCCGCTACGGCGCAATCAGAAGTGTCATGAACGACTGTATGTCCTGTCCATCCAATGTCCCGTCCTCATTTGCATCCGCCGCACAGAACTCGTCGGCCGTCGCCGCGCCAGGGTCCAGCAGCAACGACGCAATCGACGCAACATCATCAATGGACACGACGGCGTCTCCATTGACGTCGCCGACCTTCCGGTTTGGACACGCATCCAGACAATCCGGAATTCCGTCGCCGTCAGAATCGTCGCCGCCACTCTCGACAGTCACACGCAGTTCGTACGTACCGATGGAGCCGTTGACGCCCGAGAGGCGAAGCAGGAGGGATTCCTGCGGCGCCACGAAATGCGTCAGCGTCGATGCGCTCGTCACGCCGTTGTCGCAGTCGTTGTCATTTGACGCAATGACGGCGCCACCGCATTCGTCGTACAAACTCAGGAGGGTATCGAAATCAGTCGTGAGACTGCATGTGGAGAACGTGACCGTCTTCGGGCATGCGTCGTCGTTGGTGAAGCTGTACCAGACATCGTTATCCAATGAGTCACAGAATGTCACGCCATCGGATGTGGCGCCAAATGTCGCCCCGAAGGAGGAGGACCCATCTGCGACCGGCGACGCGTTCTCACACGCATCATTCGTCGGGTGCGGCTCGAGCTTCAGCACCAGCTTGTATTGTCCGGCATCGCCTGCAGCGCTGGCGAGACGAATCAGGTAAGTTTCTCCGGCAATCGCATGCCATATGACGCGACTCAGCCTGAGATTACTCTGAGTGTCGTCGTTGGAGGTGATTTCGCCGCCGCCGCACGTGTCATAGACCGCCAATACCGTGTCAAAGCTCACGCCGATGAAAGTCGTCGTGTAGACCGCGACGCTCCCGGACTCAGTCGCCGTGTATGCGAACCAGATATCAGGCGGCGTTGCCACAACATCGCAGGCGGACGTTCCATCGTTTGTCGCGCCGCTCATGCAGCCCTCGATCGCGCCTTCCCCGATCGGCATGGCGTTGGAGCAATCATCATTGTCCGGAAAACAAGGATCACATCCGTCCGGGACGCCGTTGTTGTTGGTGTCGATGTTGTTGTCGTGCCCCGGGCAGGAATCGCAGCCGTCGGGCACGCCGTCGTTGTCCGAATCAAGCAGGTCGTCGAAATCCGGACAGATATCGCACGGATTGCCGACGCCGTCGTTGTCCGAGTCATTCTGCCCTGGATTTGCGACGTCTCGACAGTTGTCACATTCATCACCGATACCGTCGCCATCGGAATCGCTCTGCGACACGTTGGCGTCATTCGGGCAGTTGTCACACGCATTGCCGAGGCCGTCATTATCGTTGTCGGCCTGGCTTGTGTTTGTTCGCTCGGGACAGTTGTCGCACCCGTCGATGTAACCGTCGTTGTCGGAATCAGGGTCGCAGACGTCGGGCAGACCGTTGTTGTCGCAGTCGTTGGAAAGCGACGTCAACGTCATCTTCACGTTGTCGATAAGGTGTTCGTCGGTCGCCGCGCCCGTGCGCGCGCCGAATCCGTAACGCGCGTGGATTGGTGTGAAAAGGGAAGAAATCGGCTCATTGAGAATCTGAGTGACGTTGCCGTCGGAATCGGTGAGTTCAAGCGTCAGCCTTCCGATGTCGAGTCCGATCTTCGCATGCTGCACCTGGCCGTTGTTGAGGCTGAACGATACTGGTACGAATGCCACCGTCTGCCCCGCAATCCGCAGGATCGCATGATTGCCACCCTCGGGGCTGCCGGCATACGTATCGAGAGAGACAGAGAGCGGTTGATTCCCGCCTGACTCACCGGGAAGAATGTCGTCACCTGTCGTATCGGCGTCGATCAGGACGAAGCTGAGGCCGTCTGCGCCGACGCCACCTCCCATGCGGTAGTCAAATTCGACGGAGAATCCCTCGACGAACTCTGATGCAATCGGTGTGAAAATGACGGAGCCGTTCTGGCCGGAGGCGGTGGACGTCAGTCGAACGGCGCCATTTACGATGGCCGCGGTTCCGTTCAATACGAACGCCGAATCCGGAGAGTCGAAATTCGTGAATCGCGCCGGGCTGCCGGTCTCGCAGCCATCGGGGACGCCGTTCGCGTCGCAGTCCTGCGTGTCATCAAACCCAAGGCAGATGTCAAACAGATCATCGACGCCATCGTTGTCAGAATCCTGAGTCTGCGGCGAATAAGCGTAGTTCACGAATCCGTTGCGCGTCGATGAAGTCGACACTCTTGTCGTCGCAAAATAAATCGCCGCATAGTCGGTGTTCAGAAAGCTCCCGCCGCCACCGCCGGCATTGCGAGATCGGCCACCGCCGCCACCGGAATATCCGCCAGCGCCACCGCCACCCTCCTGTCCGCCGCCACCGCCGCCATAGCCGTAGCCCCCGTCGCGGTTGAATTGGCCGCCGTTGCTGCCGGACGGATGTCCCTGAGACGGTGTATTGCTGTGCTCGTGGACCGCTTCGTTTCCGCCGCTGTAGGCGCCCGCCCCGCCTTCCGCGTCCGGGGAGTTGTACCCGCCTTCGCCATCGCATCCGCCGGATCCACCGCCCTGGCCTCCGAGATTTCCATCTCCGTCCTCGCCGCATCCATCGAGTACGATGCGACCTGGGTTCCCCGCTCTGTTGTTGATGCATGCGCCGCTGAACATGCCCTGATAGGCCCCGCTTCCGCCGCCCGCCACGATCAGTGTTTCCCAGGGTCCGGCGTCGGGCGCTCGATAAAGTACGGCCGTTCCGCCACCGCCTCCGCCGGAGGCGGCGCCGGCGCCTGCGACATTTGCGATGTTGGCGCTTTCACCTGCGCCGGCGACGATGAACCGTAACGTTCCACCCGGAACGAGCCTGCCCGGCGTCGTCCCAACCAGGAACCGGGCGCTGACTTCGGCCCCCCTGCCGCCAGCCTCATAACAGTCGTTGCCGATTCTCCGAACCGTGGCGCTCCCTCCGTCGCCACCCTTGCAGGTCAGGTCGATCCACAACGGCGGGTTCACCGACGGTATCTCAAAATCCTGGGGATTGCCGACTCTTGCGGACGATCCACTGTAACCAATGGTTCCTGAGTCGCCGGGCAACTCATCCGCCGCGGCCGCGGCCGCAACGGCGAATACCAACGCTATCACTGTCATCGCGGATTTTCGCATGTCTATCGTCTTTCCGGGTACAAGTGGGTTCGTGTTGATGTATCCGCCATCCCGCTGGCGAATGCGCGCTCGACCCATAAACGCAACATGGTCGTCGTCGGGGACAGACTCGTCTGAAGAAAGTGACGCTTCCCGCCGGTAGCGATTCCCGGCGAAATCAAAAGAAACGGGGCGGACGCATGCGCCCGCCCCGCATCCTCTGTGTCAATCTCCAGCGAATGTCCGACGCGAGAAACCGTCGGAAAGACCGCAGCGATGTCGCTCTCAGTTCGATATGCTCAGGCCCGTTGTTGCACCGATCGACGCAATCGGCGACGCATCCCGATGAATCCGATGGCGCCGATAGGCGTCAGCGTCATGCCGCTCTGGCCGCAACCGCACAGCGCCAATTCCTGTGCGGCGGGGAGTTCATCGCCGGTCGTCGCGCCATCCGTCGTCGCGCCGTCGTCGACCGCGCCGGAATTGTTGTCGGCCTCGTCGATCACATCGTCGTTCGAATTGACGTTATCAGCCGAACCACTGTCAACGTCGGACGCCGGAAGTGGACAGCCGTCGCCATCCACCGCCGCGCCGACGCCCGTGTCGGGACAGAGGTCGTCGCAATCAGACACGCCGTCGGTGTCCGTGTCGGTATTGTCCTCATCGTTGGGACACGCGTCGCATGCGTCGGGCGTTCCATCGCCATCCGTATCGATGGTATCGTCCGAACCGACGCAGCTGTCGCAGCCGTCTGGAACGCCGTCGCCGTCTTCGTCCAGGTTGTCGGCGGCGCCTTCACAGAGGTCGCAGCCGTCCGGAATGCCGTCATTGTCTGTGTCGATGTCGTCATCGAAGCCGGGGCAGAGATCGTGCGCTGCAAAGTATGTCACTTCGCCATCCAGCCGGCCGCCATTGCCGGTCTGCTTCGAAACGTTGAACGCCCAACTTGAAACGTAGCTGCCGCCCCCGCCGCCGGCCCGCGACATCGCGCCGCCACCGCCGCCGGAATAGCCGCCGCCGCCACCACCGCTGTGCTCATTCGCCCCGCCGCCGCCGCCGAAACCCCAACCGCCTGCGCCGCCGACGCCGTCGCCAGGACCTCCGGCACCGCCGATGGGGCAACCGGCGTCCGCCTCACTGGATGCGCCGAAGACGCCTCCTCCGCCGCCGCTTCCTCCATCGCCACCCCCATTCCCATTGCATCCGCCGCTCCCACCTCCGGATCCGAGTCCGTCGCCACCACACGTGTCAATCCCGGCGTCAGCTCCCGTTTCACCGTCGACACATTCGAGATCCCAGGCCTGGTAGGCGCCGCCGCCGCCACCAGCGGCAGCGAGGACAAACCAATCGTCGCCGCAAACGTCGAGTGTCACGCCCGGCGCCCGGTACATCACGCCGGCGCCTCCTCCTCCGCCGCCGGCGCTGGCGTTGGCCGTTGAGCTCCCTTGTCCGCCTTCCATTCCAACAACAAAGCGGATTGTTCCACCCGGCCGCAACGCTTGCGAATCGAAACCGATTCGAAATGTCGCTATGACTGTCGCGCCCTGGCCACCGGGTTGAGAACAATCGCCATTGTGGGCCGCGGCTTCGCCGCCATCCGCGCCAAAAAGGCTCAGACGGATCACGCTCGGAGGATCGACTGACGGGATCGTGAGATCCACCGCCGGGCCAGTCGCTCCAAGGATTTGCTTCGACCCGACGATGAGGTCAGTGGCGCGCGTGGGCGTCGCTGCCGCGATGATGACGAGCGCCAGCGACACGGCCGCCAGCCGCGCGCAGCTGAGCGTCGAGGGATTCGTTTGCTTTGCGCCTGTCAACGATGCACCTGGTGATTTTCGTTCCATCGTCTGGTCCTTTCGGTTTCTCGCGGAACGCAACTCATCCGCCGCCGCAGCCCGGCTCTCTCGCCAAGGCCGCAGGGACTTCTCACCCCGGAAACGCAATCGCTCTTCAAACGGGGACAAACCCGTTGCGGGAATAACAATTACTGCTGCGGGATACCGGCGCCGCCTGGATGGGGGCATGAAGAGAATACGGACGCATGCGCCCGCCCCGCTCAGTTCTCAGACCGATGAGGCGTAACTATGGGCAATCGCCGCCGGACAGCAGGTCGCTGACGAATGCGCCGAGGTCGTCGATCGTGACACCGCTCAAACCGTCCACGTCAGCGCACTGGCAGGAACCGCCATCGAGCAGGCAGGCGGCAAACTGCTGAATGTCGCCGCCATCCCGCGCGCCGTCGCCGTTCATGTCACCGAGACACGAGCACGACGGAATCGTTGTCGTCGGCCAGAAGCCGCCTTCCAGCTCGAAACCGTCTCCGGACATGTAGCCGGCGTCAGACTGGCCGATCGTACCTTCAAGCTCGAACGCGCCGCCGGCGCTGTATCCGCCGCCGCCGTCGATCGTGTACGAGTCGATCGAGAAGTCCTGCGCAAAGGTGAACGTGGACATCATGATCGTTAGCAACGTGCAAACGAATGAGAGCCGTCGATTCTGATCCATGACAAGTTCCTCAAGAAATCAGGCCGCCCGCCATCAATCGGCCCGAATGGATTCTGGTTACTTGGTTGAAAGTTCTGCGACCAGGGATTCGAGCCGTGCGATACGCTCATTGAGCGCCTCAATGCTGGCATCATTTCGCTCTCGCTGAGATTTGATTTCCGCGTCCTTGGCGCGAAGCTGTTGATGCAGTTCCTGAATCGCGGCGGCGGAGTAGATCGTCAGCGGGTAGGTATCGACCTGAAGAATCTCCGAGCCGTCGGGCAGCATCTCGCCACTGCCCTTGACGTGATCGGGGAAGATCTCGGCGAATTCCTGCGCAATGACGTTCAGATATCGACCACCGCCGACGCCGGTGTGCCCTGCCCGATAGTCGTCCGTGTATTCGAAGCTGACGAGGCGCACCTTGTCGAGCGTGCCGAGCGCGTTCGTGACCGGTTCGATAGCCCGCTTGATGCGGCGGTCGGAGTTGGCCAGCCATGCGCCGGCGGTCGACTTCGACGCGTCGCCTTCGACTTCGAGCTCATTGGAGAACGGATAGCGCCCGACACCGAAAGCGCCGTCGACCACCTGGGTATCCGTTTCGTTCGCATCAAAGATTGCAATCGCATGTTCGTAGCCCGCAGCGATGGCCGTGCAATGCTGAGACCTGATGGGCGTCTGGCTGACTTGGCCATCGCTATCTCTGCCCCACGCGGCAATATGCCCGTCGGCTCGCAACGCGACGGTAAAGCCATATCCGGCGGAAACTGACGCGTATGGACCGTCGGTCGGTGTTCCCGCCACGACGTTGGCAGTGTTCTGCCCCCAGCTCACGAGCGACCCGTTGTCGCGAATCGCAACCGCGTGGCTGTAACCAGCGGAGACCGCCACAAAGTCGTTACCGGCAGGCGTATTGGTGACCTGGCCGTTCGAATCGTTCCCCCAACTCACCAGAGATCCGTCGGCGGCCAATGCGACCGCGAAATCGTAACCCGCCGCGACGGCGACGTAGGTCCCCGTCGTCGGCGAGCCGCTCACCTGGCCGAAATCGTCGTTGCCCCAACTGAGCACGACACCGTCGGAACGGACGGCAGTGCTGAAGAGTCCGCCTGCGCCGACTGAGATGAAGGTTCCGCCCGGTACATCGATGTGGTCATTGAAGAACCCGTCGTTGCCGAACCCTTCCAGCCAGCCGTTCTCGTGGATCGCGAGGCCGTGAGAGTAACCTGCGGAAACTGCGACGAAAGTACCAAAGTCCGGGAATGGATAGTCGACGTCATACCTGCCTTCATCTCCCCATGCCACCAGTGAGCCATCGCCAGTAATTGCAAGCGTGAAGTCCAGTCCCGCGGAGACCGCGACATAGGCGCCTTCCGTCGGCGTGTCGCTGACCTGGCCCTCTGCATCATTGCCCCAGGAGACCAGCGGCGGCGTCCACAATCGATCGGCCACGACATTCGTCAGTCCCGATCCATCCCCCACAAACGTCGTCGCCGTGACGGCGCCGCCGACATTGAGCTGCGTCGCTGTAATGGCGCCGTTGACGTCCAATTGGGTTGTCGGCGCGCTCGTGCCAACGCCCACATTGCCCGCATCGTCGACGTAGATACCGCGCGTCTGAAGCGCATAGGGCGTCGCCGTCAGCGGCTGCCGCGGCGCAAGCGTCGTGAACGCCTGCGTATCCGACGGATCGTGCGGAGTCCGCACCGCGACTTCCAGCCAGCGGGCGTCGCCGTTGAACGCCATCACGCCGAAATCGAGTTCGACGGAAAAGACGCCATCCACGACAAGCACATCATCCATCGCCACGACGGCGCCGATGGCGGCGCCGCCGGTCTCCGCGTCCCATAGCGTGAATTCAAAGTCAGCGGTGTCATTGACCGACGCCCCATCCTGACGAAGCGCGCCCTGATAGACGAACTCGCTTCCCAACGGCGTCTGGGCGCCGGCGATCGACGCCGTGAACGCCAACCATATGGCGGCGGTGGCGAGCATCCGGCGATATGTTCGGTGTTGCATTTCAAATCACCTCATTCAATGAGGGCGGCGCCCGATCTGCGCCCCGTTTGGGACGCCCCGGATCGATCGCCGCCGAGCCAACAGTCCTGTCGCTCCGTAAACGAAGAACCGCCGGGTTCGGGGACATCAAATATGGGTTTTTTCCGAGATGCCGGAATTTTGGGGCATTGGGACACGTTCAGCGTGTAAAATACGCTCCGGGAAGGTCCTGTCCTGAGAGGTGTTTGCTTGAGTTTCGGCGCCGACGTGACTCTCCTTCTGGAGAAAATAGCGCAGGGCGATTCGGTGGCGAGTGAAGCCCTGCTGCCGATCGTCTATGAGGATCTGCGCGCCATTGCCGGTAGTTATTTTCGGGGACAACGGGCGAATCACACGCTTCAGCCGACCGCGCTCGTTCACGAGGCCTATCTCCGGCTGGTTCGAACGTCGGGCGAAGGCCCAAGGAACAAGACGCACTTCATGGCCGTCGCCGCCACGGCGATGCGCCAGATACTCAAGGATCACGCGCGGGCAAAGGCCGCGGCCAAACGAAACCAGGGCGGCGCACGGCTTGAGCTGGATCATGTCACGACCCCATCCGGGAAGCGGCAGATCGATATCGTCGAACTCGATGAGGCGATGACGCGTCTGAGCGAAGTCGATCCGAAGATGGCCAGCATCGTCGACCTCTGGTTCTTCGGTGGTCTCACGACGGAAGAGATTGCGGAGGTTCAGGGCGTCTCGTCGCGGACCGTCAAGCGCATGTGGCGCCAGGCGCGGGCATGGCTCAATTCCGAGCTCTCGACAAACTAGCCAAATGAACGACGTCCACGACATCAGACGGGCGATGGCGATCTTTGACCTCGTCTGCGACATGGCGCCCTCCGAGCGGGCGGCGGCCCTGGAGGCCCAATGCGCCGGAAACGCCGAAATCCGCGATCGCGTCGAGCGGATGCTGGCGGTGGAAACCACCGATGGCGCGCTCTTCGCAGGTTCGAAGCACGGCATCGGCGCCATGATCCTGTCAGACGAACTGGCCGAGCCGACAATTGGCGATCGCACTCCGAATCGGATCGGCCGCTACACGATCATTCGCGAACTGGGTCGCGGCGGAATGGGTGTCGTTTACGAAGCCGAGCAGGAGAATCCAAAGCGCCGCGTCGCCCTGAAGGTGATTCGGCAGGCGTTCGGCAGCGAACAGCTGATGAGCCGATTCCGACAGGAGGCGCACGTCCTCGGTCAGTTACGCCATCCCGGCATCGCACAGATCATCGAGGCGGGATCGGCGGATATTGACGGCGCGGGCGTCTCCTACTTCACGATGGAATTCATCGCTGGTGCGCCAATTGACGAGTTCGCCGAATCGCTCGGTGTGCGTGAGCGCGTCGAGCTGATGGCGCGAGTCTGTGAAGCCGTGCAGCACGCGCATCAGCGCGGCGTCATTCATCGCGATCTCAAGCCCGCGAACATCCTCGTCATGGAAGAATCAGCGGTGACCGGAACGAGATCGTTCGGCGACGGGTCATCGAGGGTATTCCTCGACTCGATCGGCCAGCCGAAGATCCTCGACTTCGGCATCGCGCGACTCGTCGACGCCGACGTTCAGGTGACCACGATCGAGACGCGCGCCGGCCAGATCGTCGGCACGCTCGGCTACATGAGCCCCGAACAGGTTGAAGGCGCCGGCGCTCAACTCGACACTCGCTGCGATGTCTACGCCCTGGGCGTCATACTGTATCGCCTGCTGACGGGGCGGATGCCGCACGACCTGCGGGGCAAGCCGCTGGCGGAGGCCGCCCGCATCATCCACGAGGACGAACCGTCCCGACCGGCGTCACTGAACAAGGCGCTGCGGGGCGACTTGGACACAATTGTGTCCAAGGCGATTGAGAAAAACCCGGATCGCCGCTATCCGACGGCTGCGGCGCTCGCGGACGACCTGCGCCGCCACCTGGCGAAAGAACCGATCACAGCCCATCCGCCGAGCGCGTTCTATCAGATGCGCAAATTTGCCAGCCGCAACAGGGCGATCGTCGCTGGCATCGCGGCGACGTTTGCGGCGCTCGTCGTGGGTCTGATCGGGACCGGCTATTTCCTCGTCGAAGCGACGCGGCAGCGCGACGAAGCCATTGCCGCCAGAAACGAGGCGGATCGAGAACGAGAACGAACATCCGCCGTCGCCGGTTTTCAGGCCGATCTGCTGAGCGATCTCAGCGCCAACAGTTTCGGCAAGCGCATGATTTCGGAGATTCGCAGGGAACTTCGAAAACAACAGGCGTCGACGCCGGATGGCGCCCCGACGGAGGAATCCATCGATCACGATCGTGTCGCGAAAGCCCTGTCGAAGGTCAACGGTACCAATGTCGCCAGAGCCCTTCTCAGCGGCATGCTGGCCGATCGAGCTAAAAAGCGCCTCGACAAGGGAATGACGGACGATCCGGTCACCGAAGCGCGACTTCGATACAGTGTCGCCGAGATGTATCGCAGTCTTGGCATGGCGGAGGACGCGCTGACACAATGTGAATTGGCCCTGGAACTCGAGCGTGAGCATCTCGGTGTCGACCATCGGAGCACACTCCAGGCGGCGAATCTCGTCGCCGTTCGTTACAAGGATGTCGGGCGTGCGGCGGAAGCGGAAGCCCTGTTGCGCGACACGCTGGAACGCGCCGATCGCGCATTCGGCGCCGCCGATCCGCTGACGTTGGTCACAATGCGTATCCTGGCCGACCTGCTCTTGTCGACCGGGGCGCTCGACGAGGCCGAGTCGCTTCTGCTCTCGACGCTTGAGGCGCAGAAACGGACCTTCGGATCCGACAGCTCTCGCACGCTCAAGACGCACAATACGTATTGCGCGCTGCTGTTGCGACAGGGGAAAATCGACGACGCATTGTCGTGCTTTCGCGAGACGCTGCGACTGCACGAGCAGGTTTGCGGTCCCGACCACAAGCGAACGCTCGTCGTCAGAAACAACCTGATGGGAGCGCTCTTCAACAAAGGGCGGTTCGAGGCGGCGGCGCCGATCGCAGCGGATGTCATCGCGTCCAATGTGCGCCTGCTTGGCGACGAGCATCCCAACACAATCATGTCTCGAAACAACCTCGGCGTGGTCCTGTTGAATCTCGGCCGGGCGAGCGAAGCCGAGGCGCTGTTTCGCCGGGCGTACAACGATGGCCAGGCGAGTCTCAATCCCGCGCACGAAGTTCGGATGAAATCCACCAGCAACCTGATCGACGCCCTGTTGGCGCTTGATCGCCCTGGCGAAGCCGTGCCCCTGTGCCATGAACTCATCGACGTGCGGCGAGGTCTCGACCCGGCGGAGCCGGGCCTCGTCGCGCAGACGATGGAACAGCTCGGAACCGCCCACTTCCGCCAGAAGGAATTCGCCGACGCCCGTGACGCATGGGGGGAGTGCGTCAGTCTTCGAGCGGGAATCTCCTCCGATCACTGGCTGACAAACCGCGCGCGAAGCAAGTTAGGATCCACCCTGACGGCCATGATGCGGTTAGACGAAGCCGAGCGCCTCCTGTTGGATAGCTTTCAGGCGCTGGACGCCCAGCGGAATTCGATCCCGGACGTCGCCGGCGCCAATTGCGTGGAAAATGCGCGCCGGCGCATCGTCGATCTCTACGTCGCGTGGGATAGACCGGGGAAAGCCGAGGAATGGCGCGCACGCGGGCGTTCGCCCTCGAACGCGCGTCAATTGGAAGTTGTGACACAGTCAGACTAGCCGCCAGTCAAGCGGAAAGTCACTGCCACCGCGAATCATGCTAAACGCCGACGACATTCGACGAGCAATGTCCATATTCGACCGCGTATGCGACCTGCCGCAGGCGGAACAGGCGGCGGCGCTTGCCGCGGCGTGCGACGGGAACGAACCGCTGCGCGCGCGCGTCGAGCAGATGCTTGCCGCCGAAACCGACGCCGGCGCGCCCTTCGCGGATTCGCGGCACGGGGCCGGCGCCTTCATGCTGTCCGACGGTCTGTCAGCGTCTGAAGAATCCGTCGCCCCGCCCCACGAGATCGGCGGCTATCGGATTCATCGGGAGCTGGGCCGCGGCGGCATGGGCATCGTGTACGAAGCTGAGCAGGAGAACCCGCGCCGACGCGTCGCGTTGAAAGTCATTCGCCAGACACTGGCGTCGGGCGATCTCGTGACCCGATTTCGTCGCGAGGCGCATGTCCTCGGGCAGTTGCGTCATCCGGGGATCGCCCATGTCATAGAGGCCGGCACGACACGGATCGGCGAATCCGATCTTCCCTACTACACGATGGAGCTGGTCGACGGCGTTCCGCTCGATCAGTACGCCGATTCTCTGCCTTTGCGCGATCGGGTCGAGCTCATGGCGCGCGTGTGCGACGCCGTGCAGCACGCGCACCAGCGCGGCGTGATTCATCGCGATCTCAAGCCCGCCAACATTCTCGTCGTGACGCACGACACGGCCTTCGGCGCCTCCGGAGTTCAGGATAGTATCCAAAGCACACTGGTCGATGCGATCGGCCGGCCCAAGATTCTCGATTTCGGCGTCGCGCGCCTCATCGACACCGATATCCAGCTCACGACACTCCAGACAAACGCGGGGCAGATTGTCGGCACGCTGGGCTACATGAGTCCGGAACAACTCGATACGGACACCTCCGAGATCGACACGCGCTGCGACGTCTACGCGCTGGGCGTCCTGGCCTACCGGATCTTCTCCGGCCGCCTGCCGTACGACCTGTCCGGGAAACACATCGCAGAAGCCGTTCGACTGATTCGCGAATCAGAGCCGCCGCGCCTGTCGTCGATCGACGTGTCGCTGCGAGGGGATCTGGATACCATCGTCACCAAATCGATCGAGAAAGATCCCAATCGCCGATACGCGACGGCGGCGGCGCTCGCCGAGGACCTGCGGCGATTTCTCGCCAGCGAACCCATCACGGCCCATCCGCCGAGCGCGTTCTATCAGGTGCGCAAGTTCGCCGGCCGCAACAAGGCGCTCGTCGGCGGTATCCTCGCGACGACGCTGGCGATTGCTGTCGGCGCCGTTCTCGCAGGCTATTTCGCAGTCAACGAATTCCGACAACGCCGGGTCGCCGAGACGCAGAAGCAAATTGCGGATCGTCGCTACGACGAAGTCATCCGGCTTTCCGATCTGAAACGCCTGAACGACGCCATCGAGAAGGCGGACGAACTCTGGCCGGAACTGCCCGTAACCATCCCCGCCCTCGAACAGTGGATCTCAGAATACGCCGCCCCGCTCGAAGCCAACCTCGACCTGCACAAGAGAACGCTTGAGGAACTCCGCGCCCAGGCCACGCCGACGAGGAATGAAACGGGCGAGATCGTTGGCTGGAAACTCGCGGACCATGATCTGCAATGGCGTCACGACATGCTGAGCGATCTCGTGACCCGACTCGAGAATTTCTGCCACGCGAAGTACGGCGCTCGATTGAGGGTCATGGCGACGCTGGAGAATGCGAGAATGCTGCGCCTGGCCACTCTCGAAAGCCCGGGCGTGAAGCGCGCGTGGGAACAGACAGTCCAGATCGCCCGGGAGTTGCCCGTCTATCGAGGCCTGCGCCTGAAACCGCAGGCGGGCCTTTGCCCGATTGGCGTCAATAAACAATCGGGATTGCTTGAATTCCTCCACCTGCGATCCGGCAGACCGCCGGAGACACCTTTCGGAGCCGTGCGTCCCCTGATCAAACCGGAGACCGGCGTTGTGATGGTCCTGCTGCCCGGCGGCAGCGTGACGCTGGGATGCCAGAACGACGATCCCGACGCCCCGCGCTATGACCCGGAAACGGGGCATGAGGATGGTCCGGTCCATACCGTCGAACTGGCGCCCTTCATCATCTCCAAGTTCGAGATAACGCAGGGCCAATGGCGCCGATTGACCGGGCAGCCCATCGCGGCCTACGCCCAGGACCCCGGCGAGAACGCCGAATACCTGGACACACATCCGGCGGAACAGGTGAACTGGCCTGACGCCATGAAATTCCTGCCGCGCCACGGCCTGGCGCTCCCGACCGAAGCGCAGTGGGAATATGCGGCGCGGGCCGGGACGGAAACGCCCTGGTCCAGTGGCGCCACAGCGGAATCGCTGAAGGGTTACGCCAACATTGCGGATCGCACGCTGGAAAAGTTCCAGCCGGAGGAGTTTCGGACAGAGACGTGGATCGAAGACGGCTACTTCTATCACGCCCCCGTCGGGAGTTTCGAGCCCAACGCCTTCGGACTGTTCGACATGATGGGCAATGTCCAGGAGTGGTGCCGGGATCGTTACGCCCCCTACACAAACGCCGTCAGCGGTCCGGACGCCCTGCGCAACGAGTGGGGGAACGCCCGCGCCATCGCACGGGGAGGAAGCTGGATGCATCCCGCCCGAGCGGCTCGCAGCGCCGCGCGCGATCATCATCCGCCGGATGTTCGATTCTGGTATCTCGGTGTTCGCCCCATCTGGGGAGGCGAACTGACGGAATCGGAAGCGACTTCTGAACCGAGTGGCGACGATTCGTGATGACTCCGTCTGCTGCAGCGAGCGCGTGACAATCCTGATTTGCATGGCGGCGAATCGGCGCCATCAATGCGCAGGATCGCGCCCGTCCTCACGGGTCGCGATCGCTGCGCCTTTGCATCCCACAGGCGCTCTCAGTCTCACGGCGCCAGAATCAGATTCACGAATCCCTGAACATCCAGCCCATCGACAACGCCGTCGTCGTTGACATCGGCGGCGCAGAGCTCGTCAGCCGTCGCCATCGTCGGATCGAGCAGAATCGCGGCAAAGTCCACGATATCACTCGTATCGACGAATCCGTCGGTATTCACATCGCCGACGGCGCCGCCGGGACAGGCGGTATCGCATGCGTCGGGCGTGCCGTTATTGTCTGAATCGACCGTGTCGTCACCGCCCGGGCATATATCGCAACCGTCGGGAACGCCATCGTTGTCGGCGTCGAGCGAATCATCGAAACCCGCGCACGCGTCGCAGCCATCGGGGACGCCGTCCGAATCCATATCCGCGGTGTCGTCGCCTGCAGGGCAGACATCCATCGAATTGCAGACGCCATCGCCGTCATCGTCACCGTCCAGCGAACACGTGGCCTCATCGGCGCCCATGTCCACTGTCATCCCGATGATGCGATCGTCCCCCTCAAAGTCCGTGGTCAGGCCGGCGTTGACGGCTTCCATGTTGCTGGCGGCGTCGACGGCTGCACTGTTGGCGGCCAGATGATAGTCACCATCTGTCGTCGGCGCGCTGGCGGGATCGATCGGATCGATAAAGACCGGATCGGCGCCGCCGAAGTCCAGATTGCCGCCGTTGTCATTGATCGCGCCGGCGCCGCTGATGCCGGCCACGCCGCCCTCGATGCCGGTGTAGCTCACGTCCAGTACGCCGTCACAATAAACCTGCGATTCCGTCGCGGCGGCATTTCCCCAGATGACACTGTTGATCACGGTGCTGTGTCCGCTGGCGTCGGTGTACAGGCCGCCGCCTGTGCTCCCTTGATTGCCGGCCAGCGTACAGTTGACCAGGGTGAGCGTGCCATTATTCCTGATGCCGTTGGGACCCTGGTTGCCCGAAATAATCGTGTTCGTGATCGTTGCCTGACCATTGCCGCCCTCCATCGAAATCGCGCCGCCCAGGAAACTGCCATGATTCCCCGCAATGACTGAATTTCGGATGGTCAGCAAGCCTCCTTGCAGCGCCTCAATTGCGCCGCCGGAACCGCCGTTGAGCGCAATGTTCCCAATCATGGTCACTCCGTCAAACGTTGCGACGGCGCTATTGTTCCTCAAGTAAACGGCCCCGCCTCCTCCCGCACCGTCGTTACCGGCAAACACGCTGTTTGTCGCAGTCAAGTGACCGGAGAAGACCAGGATCGCGCCGCCGCGGGAGTCATGCCCCGATAGCGTCCCATCGGCGGCCCCGTTCTGCAGCGTCGTTTCGTTGATGGTCAAGTCGCCAGGACTGGTCACATAGAAGTGACGGAACGGGGCTGCGGCATTCGTGTCTCGCTCGATAACATGCCCCTGACCTTCGATGACGATCGGCGTCACCACGGCGGGAAGGCCGTTTGGGCCAGTGGTTACGTTGTCGACAACAGCCAGCGTGATGTCGGCGTCAAGGAAGATCGTATTGGTGTCCGGATTGGCGTTCGCGCACTGGATGGCATCGACCAATTCCTGCGCTGTGCCCACGTGGACCGGAAAACCCGAACAATCCGTGTCGCAGGCGTCCGGTACGCCGTCGTTATCGATGTCAGCGCTGTCGTCGAAGCCCGGGCAGACGTCGCAGCCGTCAGGGACACCGTCGCCGTCGGCGTCGGCGGTGTCGTCAAACCCGGAACAGATGTCGCAACCATCCGGAACGCCATCGTTGTCGGCATCGGCGCTGTCGTCGAATCCGGGGCAGGCGTCGCAGGCATCCGGTGTGCCGTCATTGTCGGCGTCGACGGTATCGTCGAAGTCCGGGCAGGCGTCGCAACCGTCGGGGACACCGTCGTTGTCGGCGTCGGCGGCGTCGTCGAATCCGGGACAGGTGTCGCACCCATCGGGAACGCCATCGGTGTCGGCGTCGGTGGTGTCGTCAAACCCGGAACAGATGTCGCACCCATCGGGAACACCATCGTTGTCGGCATCGGCGGTGTCGTCGAAGCCCGGGCAGACGTCGCACGCGTTCGGTACGCCGTCGTTGTCGGCGTCGGCGGCGTCGTCGAATCCCGGGCAGGCGTCGCAACCATCGGGAACACCATCGCTGTCGGCGTCGGTGTCGTCGTCGAATCCCGGGCAAATGTCGCACGCGTCGGGCACGCCGTCCGAATCCGCGTCGGCGCTGTCGTTGCCGAGAGGGCAAATATCCAACGGATTGCAAATGCCGTCGCCGTCATCATCGCCGTCCTGCGGACACGCGGCCTCGTCCGCGCCCATGTCCACTGTCATCCCGATGATGCGATCGCCACCATCAATGTCAGTGGTCAGGCCCGCATTGGCGGCCTCCGCGTTGCTGCCCTGGTCGATGGCCACACTATTGGGCGCAAGGTGATAGTTGCCGTCCGTCGTGGGCGCGTTCGCGGGATCGACCGGATCGACGAAGACTGAGTCGCTGCTGTTGAACGACAGGTTGCCGCCGTTGTCATTGATTACGCCCGAACCAATGATGCCTGCAACGCCGCCTTCGATGCCGCTGTAGCTGATGTTGAGCACGCCTTCCGTGTTGATCTGCGCACCGGAGTTGCTCAGGTTGCCCCAAATCAGGCTGTTCACAACTGTGCTGACGCCGTCAGGCCCAGTGAACAGGCCGCCGCTGGAATTGCCGAAACATCCGGCGATGGTACTGTTGACCATACTGAGCGAGCCGTTGTTGTAAACACCGCTTCCGCTGGTGCTAGTCGTGTCGTTTCCCGTGATGATCGTGTTCGTGATGATCGTCTGAGAGTCGGCACGCTCCATCGCAATGGCGCCGCCGTAGGACTGCTGATTCCCGACGATGATCGAATTGCGTATCGTCAGCACACCGCCAATGACTGCATTGATCGCGCCGCCGATCCCTCCGGCAGTAGCGTTGTTGCCGGACATCGTCACCGTATCGAGCGTGGCTGTGGACAAGGGTCCCAGGAGATAGATCGCACTTTCCTGGTTGTCTGCAATCACGCTGTTGGTGATCGTCACTTCCCCGCTGGCGACCATCACAGCGCCGCCGCGACGAACGCCTGATGTAGCCGACAGGTCGGCCCGACCTTTGCGAAGCGTGATCTCATTCAAGCTGAGATTGCCGCTGCTGTTGATGTGGAACAAGCGGAATGGATCGATGGCATTGGTGTCGCGTTCGATGGTGTGCCCCTGGCCTTCGATGATGATCGGCGTCGCGACGGTGGGCAAGCCGTTGGCGC
>DAOPJV010000032.1:0-70047 GCA_035399845.1 Phycisphaerae bacterium
ACGACGGTTCTGCAAATCGGAAATCCTCACTCGAATTCCCGGACAGCGTCGCCCTCAAAGGCAAGCATGCAGAAGTCGCGGCCGCCTGCGACAGGCGACTTGGCGCCCGCTATCGGGGGAGAACCCGTCGCACCTCCGGAGCGAGCGTTGCTCGGACCGGATTCAGGCGCGGGATGGTGTCATCACGCCGCCGGCGCCGATTTTCGTCCCAATCCCAGCGCCCGATCGTGGACCCGGCCCATGAGCGTCAGCGACGCCATCGCGCCGCACAGCGCCAGGAACATGTCCCACTGGGAATCCCAGACATCGCCCTGGCTGCCCAGGAACGCGTCGGCCGCTTCCCCCGTCGCCGCCGCCACCCACCATTCGATCAGCTCGTAGAACGCGCTGATCGCCAGACACGTCGCGACCACCAGGAAACTCAGCCACTTTCCTCGAGACAGGGGCGACGTTCGCAGCAGCAGTTCGCGCGCCAGGATCGCCGGGAAGAACCCCTGCGCGATGTGCCCCAGCCGATCGTAGTGATTCCGTGACAGGTCCAGCGCTTCCCTGAACCAATCGCCGAGCGGGACCATGGCGTAGGTGTACCTGCCGCCGACACACAGAATCACGCAGTGCAGCGCCACGCCGAGGTAGGCGAGCCAGGTCAGTGGGAATCGCCGATAGGTCGCCCCGAGCACGACAAAGGCGATCATGACGGGGAACGTCTCCAGGAACCATGTCCATCGATCGTGCGGTCTGACACCTGACCACGCCAACACAATCGCGACCACGACAACGAGCGCGAGCGTGAATCGCGAATAGCGTTCAACATGAATTTCTTTCGTCGAAGTCGGCGCCGTCATGTCTCATCCGCCAATGCGCGCAGGTCGACCTTTCCCCGGTCCGTTTGTGGCAGTGCGTCGCGAATATCCCACTCATCCGGAACCATGTAGGCCGGCACGTTCGCCCGACAGTGTGCGATCAGATCCGCCTGCGTGAGACTCAACGCGTCGCGGAACGAGACGCACGCGCGCAGGCGATTGCCGAAAACCGGATCCGCGACGGCCACGATTGCCGCTTCGCGCACCGACGGATGGTTCAGCAGGGCGGTCTCGATCTCACCCGGCTCGATGCGATGACCCCGGCATTTGATCATCCGATCGATTCGTCCCTCGAAGAGCAGGGCGCCGTCCGCGCGCCGGCGAACACGATCGCCGGTGCGATAGGCCATGCCGACGCCATCCGGCGCCGGTACCAGTCGCCGCGCCGTCATCTCGGCGTCGTTGGCGTAGCCCGTCGTGACAGTCGGGCCCGCCACGAGCAGCTCGCCGGCCCCGGGCGCCGCCACGTCTTGAAGGTCCTCATCGACAATCCAGACGCGCGTATCGCTGATGGGGAGACCGATCGGCAGTGTGGGCGCGCTCATATCAACCTTATGATTGACAGGATGATACGTGCATACATTGGTTTCCGTCGGGCCATAGAGGTTTGTCCAGGCGGCGTGCGGAATCAGCTCGGCCAGCGATCGCAGGGCGGGGATCGGCATGACTTCCCCGGCGAAGATCACGTGCCGCAGCGCGGACAGATCGTGATCGCCCAGTTTTCCGCGGAGTTGCAGCATCACGAGCGCCGACGGCACGGAATACCAGATGCTGATCCGCTGATCCGCGATGAACTTCGCCAGCGGGTAGGGGAACATCTTCACGCGTTCCGGAACCGGGCACATCGTCGCGCCGACGCGGACGGCGGCAAAGATATCGAATGTCGAGAGGTCAAAATTGAAGGGCGCGTGATTCGCCACGCGATCGTCCGGTGTCAGGGCGAACTGGACTTCGCCCCAGCGTGAGAAGTGGTCGAGGCTCAGCGTCGTGATCTCGACGCCCTTGGGCCCCCCCGTCGAGCCGGACGTGAAGAGCAGGTTTGCGACACCGCGATCGGGCGTCGGCGGGGCGCCTGTGATGCGCGGCGCCGTGTACGTGGATTCAATCGCGACAGCGTCCGCGCCATCGACCTGTGACGCGAATGTCGATCGCATGCGCGTCGCGATTGCGCCAGGCGCCGAGCGTGTTCCCGTCCAGATCACGGCGCCGGCGTCTTCGCAGATCTTCGCGATCCGGTCGGCGGGCCACGCCGGATCAATGGGGACGTACGCCGCGCCCGTCCGCGCGATGGCGAAGAGCGCGACGAGGGCGTCGATCGATTTCGTGAACGCGTGCGCCACGCGCGCGCCCGGCGCCGCGCCCGCCTCGCGGAGGCGGGTTGCGAAGCGTTCGCTTCGATCGATCAGATCGGTGTATCGAATCGTTGCGTCGCCGAAGTCGATGGCGATACGCTCGGCGTGCGCGTCGACCGCATTCGCAAGCAGCTCGAATACATTCGTCACGGCGTTCATGGATGTGAAAGTGGCTTGGGCGCCGGGTTATCGATGTTCGCCGATCCACTCGACGATGGCGTCAATCGTCTCGACACGTTCGGGCGTCATTTCGTGGTCCGGCAGATTGACGCCGAGGGACTGTTCCACGAAGACCAGCAGTTGCATCAGTCGAAGCGAATCGAGACCGAAGTCGAAGAGATTCGCGTCGTTGCCGGGTCGCGAATCCGTCGGCGTCGGCAGCAACGTCTCGAAGATGTAGTCCCGAACCTTCTCTCGATCACTCATGGCGTCGTTTGTTTCCCTCGGTAATGACCGGTAATCTAGTCGGCCCCATAAGATCGTTCAATCGGCGCGTGGCCGAATGATGCGCGTGGCCGGCGTCGCCCAGTAACGCCAGAGTGTAACCCACCTCGTCGAAAAGAGCGCAATAGCGCCGCAGTGGACCCCCGAATGCCTCGTTTGTTTCATATTTCCAGGCCGATTCTCGGCGCCATCCTCGTGAGCCTTGCGGCCGTCAATTCCGGCTGCGGCGCCTTTGCCGTCGACAACGGCGGCCTCTTTCCGCTTCCGACGATCCATATCGTCTGGCCGACGCCGGATGGCGCCGGCCTCGACGTCGAACAGGTGACACTGACGGCCGACAATGGCGAACCGCTCCATGGCTGGTTCATCCCGGCGGAGGCGCCGCGCGCGACCGTGATCATGCATCATGGCGCCCTGACGAATCGATCCTCGACGATTGCGCACTATCGCCTGCTCAATCGGCATCACTACAACGTCTTCGTCTATGACTACCAGGGATTCGGCGAGAGTCTCGTGCTCGCGACGATCACGACGGTCCTGCCGGACGCGGATGTCGCGCTGGAATATGTCCAGCAGCGCGAGGGACCGGGTTCGGACAGGATCATCATCTTCGGGCAGTCGATGGGAACTCTGCCGGCGATCGCGCAGGCGGCTCGCTCTCCCGATCGTGTCGTGGGGCTCGTGGTTGAGGGGAGCTTCACGGAAACCCTGCCGACGTGGGCCTTCACGCTGCTTGGCATCGCGCCCGATCCGATCGCCTTCAGTCGAATTCCCGACGAACTCGTGTCCGCCAACAACATCGTCCACGTGACGATCCCCAAGCGATTCCTGCATTCTCGGGACGATCTGACCACGCCGATCGGCGGCGCCCGCCAGCTCTATGAGCTCGCGCCGGAACCCAAGTCCTTCTTCGAAACGTTCGGCATTCATCTTGACGCGATCAACCGGGATCCCGCCTACGAGCCGGCGCTGGTCGAGTTCCTCGACGAAGTCTCCGGCGCCTAGCGCGCCGGGTTCGAACCCGAGCGGATACCCCCCTCGGCGCGGGCGACTATAATCTCGCGGAGGCGGCGCCCGTCGATTCATCCTCTCTTTGCGGTTCGAGCCATGAATACGACTGTTTCACTTCGAAAGACGCTCCACGACAACACGATTCCCGCTGCGCCCGAACTGGCGTGGCGCGAGGGGGATGCAATCCGTTGTGTCGCCTGTGGTCATCGCTGTCTCGTCAATCCGGGTCGCGCCGGCGTCTGCCGCGTGCGATTCAATGAAGATGGCGAGCTTCGAACGCCCGGCGGATACGTCGCAGGCCTTCAGATCGATCCGATCGAGAAGAAGCCCTTCTACCACGCCTTTCCGGGGCGCGACGCCCTCTCCTTTGGCATGCTCGGCTGCGACTTTCATTGCGGCTACTGCCAGAACTGGGTGACTTCGCAGGCGCTGCGCAATGACATGGCCATCGCGATGCCGACATTCTGCTCACCGAGAGAGATGATTGACATCGCGGTACGACGCGGCGCGCCTGTTGTTGTGTCGACCTACAACGAACCGCTTATCACGAGCGAGTGGGCCGTGGAGGTGTTTCGTGTCGCCCGGGAGAAGGGCCTGACATGCGGCTATGTCTCGAACGGCAACGCAACGCCGGAAGCGCTGAAGTACCTGCGGCCGTACGTGGACCTGTACAAGGTCGATCTCAAGGGGTTCGACGACAAACGTTATCGCGAGCTGGGTGGCGTGCTGGCGAATGTCCTTTCGACGATCGAGACGCTTGTTGCGATGAAGTTCTGGGTCGAGATCGTCACACTCGTCGTCCCGGGATTCAACGACAGTGACGAGGAGTTGACACAGATCGCGAAGTTCATCGCCGGCGTGTCGACGGACACGCCATGGCATGTGACGGCGTTTCGCCCGGACTACAGGATGCAGGACCGGGGCCGAACGCCGGGCGACACGCTGCATCGCGCTTATGAGATGGGTCGCGCCGCCGGGTTGAAGTACGTCTATCCCGGCAACCACCACGGCCGCGTCGGCGATCGCGAGTGCACGAAATGCCCGTCGTGCGAATCGATTGTGATCCGTCGGATGGGCTTCTACGTGGAAGAGAACCGGATGTCCGAACCCGGCAGGTGCCCGGACTGCGGCGCCGCGATCGCGGGCGTATGGGAATCCGCGCCACCGAAGAAGTCGACCGGTAGCGGGATTCCGATGCCGGTGCTTTGACATTTGTTCATGGCGGAGTGCGCCACGGCGCCACGGGCGTTGTTTCGTATCGCACTTTCAGCGTGCTGGCGATCGTCGCAGCGTGCGTCTCCCGGGGCGGCCTCGTGCGATGCGTTGCGCTTCAGATGGACAATCGCTGATTCCCGATGTTCCGCAATGGGCCTCGAATACGCATATCTGTTACGTGGATTGAACGAAAAGAAAAACGGGCGACTCGCGTACCTGCGAATCACCCGTTCCGATTTCATCTGAGTTGACTTGCGCGTGTCGCGCTTTCGATCGGCCGATGGCTTACGCCATGGCCATTCGACCGCCGCGCTCGGCGGCTTCCTCAGCGACGACCTGTGTGTGCGTCATTTTCTCTTCACCCATGCGGACGAGTCGCGCCGAGTTGAAGACGACGAAGAAGCTCGACAGGGCGTGGGCGATGGCCGCCGTGATGGGCGACACGATGTTGAAGGCGCCCAGCGTCATCATCACGACGACGAACAGCACGCCGAACACGAGGTTCTGAATGACGACGTTTCGTGTCGCGCGGCTGAGGCGCACGAGGAACGGGATGCGTGTCAGGTCGTTGTTCAGCAGGGCGATGGAGGCGGACTTGATCGCCACGTCGCTGCCGGCGGCGCCCATGGCCATTCCCAGATCGCCGGCGGCGAGGGCCGGGGCGTCGTTGACACCGTCGCCAACGACCATGACGCGATGGCCCTGTCGGCGCATCGTTTCGACGAGTTCCAGCTTCTCGTGCGGCAGGCAGTCCGCCTTGAATTCCGTGCAGTTCATCTCGGCGGCGACGCGTCGCGCCACGGCCGCTCGATCGCCCGTCAGCATGGCGACGCGATTGATACCGATGTCGCGAAGCTCCTGGACGGCGGCCTGGGCGGCCGATCGCGTTCTGTCTTCCAGGCCCACGATGCCGAGCATCTGACTGCCGCGGGCGACGAAGAGCTGGCTCATGCCTTCCATCTGCTGCGACAGCTCGGCGACGGAGGACGTGTCGATGTTCTTTTCGCGAAGGAACGTCTCGCGGCCGACGAGGATCTGCTGTCCGTCGATGTGGGCGACGACACCCTTTCCGGGCACTTCCTCGAATTTTTCGGGCTTGTCGTAGCTGACGTTCGCTTCCCGCGCCACGTTCATCAGGGCCCGGGCGGCGGGATGGTTACTGTTCTGTTCAGCCGACGCCGCGAGCCGCAGCAGGTCGGCGCCGTTGACGCCTTCCGCCGGAATCAGCCGCGTGACGGACAGTTCGCCCGTCGTCAGGGTTCCCGTCTTGTCAAAGATGACGGAGGTCAGGCGGCCGGCGCTCTCGAGGTGCGATACGTCCTTGATCAGGATGCCGAGGCGGGCCGCGGCGGAAAGTCCCGCGACCATGGCCGTGGGGGTCGCCATGATGAGGGCGCAGGGGCAGCTGACGACGAGCATGCTGATCGCCCGCTGCAGACCATTCTGGTCCTTCGTGAAGAAGAGAACGATGCCCGCGACCATCAGCACGATCGGCGTATACCACACGACGTAGCGATCGATGAGTCGCATGATGGGGATCTTCGTGCGTTCGGCGTCGAGGATCAGGTGCTGCACCTGGCCGAGCGTCGTGTCGGCGCCGACTTTTGTCACTTCGATTTCCATGGCGCCTGTCAGGTTCGTCGTGCCGCTGAAGACCTGATCGCCTTCTCGCTTGTCGACCGGCAGCGATTCACCCGTGATGTTCGCCTGATTGACAGTCGATTCACCCTGGGCGACGCGACCGTCGGCCGGAATGTTGTCACCCGGCAGAACGCGGACGCGCTGGCCCGCCTTGAGGTCCGTGGCGTCCACGACGCGTTCGGCGCCGCCCTCGATCAGGCGGGCCGTCTTCGGCGTCAGCTTGACCAGTTCTTCAATGCTCGCGCGGGCGCCGATGGCTGTTCGCGACTCGATCAGCTCACTGACCAGCAGGAAGAAGGCGACGATGCCGGCAACGCGATAGTCGCCCGTTGCCAGGGCGAATGCGATCGCGAGGGCGACGAGTTCGTCCATGTGCATGTGGCCGCTGAGCAGGTTCGTCAGGGCGTGCCAGATGACGCGAACGGCGAGCAGGATCGCCCCGATCATCGCGGCGTAGTCAATCTGCCCGTCATAGAGGTAGGACTTGTCCGCCGTCGAATAGGGGCTGAAGAACTGAATGAGGTAGCTCGTGATGATGAGCACGCCACCCAGCAGTGTCACGAAGAGCCAGAACGTCGCGGATCGCGCGGCCGTTGCGGCGTCAGAGTGGGCGTGTTCGTGGAAATGGTCGGACGCCCCGTGATGATGGTGATCATGCTGGTGGGCGTGATGATCCGCCTCGCGCTTCTTGATTCCGATCAGATCGTGAGCCATGAGGATTATTCCAATCTGCGTTGATCAACATTCAGCGGCCTGGCCGCGTGTAGTCATATGGGCGACGAATCGCGGGTTCGCCTTACTCGGCGGCCCCGTCGAGGGCATTCTAGCGGGACGTCGCGGCGTCCGAGCGTCCGATTATCCGACTTCTCGCGTTTGGAACGACGCCATGCCGAGCAGCAGCACAGCCGCGCCATAAATGATCCCGTAGGCCGACGTCTGCAGAACGTAGCTCATCGGGATCGTTCGATACTCATTGAGGGCGTCCACCATCCAGAAAAACTGGAAATTCGGGATGATGCGATAGGCGAAGGACGCCCAGCCGACGCCTGTCTCGGCGAGCGGCTTGATCAGCTGGTCCGACGCCAGCCCCAGGCAGATAACCATCAGCGTCAGCAGGAACGTCGCGAAGACCCCGAATCGCGTCGACGACGCCACGGCAATGGCTGAGATCAGCACCAGGGCGGGCACGATCAGCAGGGAGGCGCGCAGGACCTCCCAGCCCTGCAGATTCCTCGATTCCTTCACCAGGAAGTTGATCGTCCGGCGCCACTCCACGCGATCGACCAGATCGAGCAGGTACTGGCGATCATCATCGTTGATGGGGCCTTTCCACCCGGAGCGGACCAGATTGCCGCTGTGACCGTGGAGGAATTCGTTTCCCTGGTCCGGCCTGAACCAGACGATGCCGCCAAAGGGATCACCGCTGATATCCAGTTCGTCGGGAATCGAGTCGATCGGCTGTTCGACCTGGTAGGTGCGGACACTGAAGTCGCGATCGATGAACAGAAGGACCACGGTACTGAGCGTGAACGCCGGAATCAGCATCGTGATGAAGGCGGGCAGAAATCGATCCTCGCGCACGTAGTTCCGCGCCAGGGCGATGATCGCCACGATCAAAGCAACGCCAGGTCCGAAAACAAGGACCGTTATGTCGGAGGATTCCGAGGCTGTCTGGAGCACGCCATGCCGCATCGCCATGAAGAATGCGAGGCCGGCGAGGTAGTGGGCGGCGAGCAGGGCGAGGAGGATGCCGAAATACTTGCCCAGCAGGAAGACTTCCCGGCTGACGGGTTTGGCGACGACCGTCAGCGCCGTTCGATCGCTGATTTCCTGGTCGATGACGTTCGACGCCGCGAAGCAGGCGAGGAAGAGTCCCTGCATCAGGAGCGTCGACAAACCAATGTCGCGCAACATCTTGTTGTCGTCGTCCAGCGTCCATCCGGTCATCGACGGCGCCAGCGCGAGACCGCCCAGCGTCACGATGACGATGATTCCGAAGACGGGCTGTCGCACCGCCTGAAGGAACGAATTCTTCACAATGGCTGGAAACTGGATCATGCGTCAGTGTGTCGCGTCGTCGTACGTTGGCCGGCAAAAGCCCCTGATTGTTGAAAGGTCCTGCGCATTGGTCAACCCGCCAGACGCGAGAGGCGGACCCTCGACGCGATCGTCAGACAAGGTAAGACGGCCGGCGGGCGCCGTCTTCCGGATTCGCGGGCGCCGTGTCGTCGGGGTTGGCAATGGGCGAGTCACACCTACAATGGCGAGGCTTTGTCGGGCGCGCTTACGCTGAATTCGCCGAATCGCGTCGGCGCCGCGCAGAAGCGATTACGGACCTGCGCGTAACGGTTCTTCACAATCGTCGCCTGATTCAGACACCGTCGCCCCACATTGGCGTCCATTGGCGAGTCATCGAACCTGACTGACTTAGGTTTCGCGGCGAAACTTCATGAGCAAAAAGAAGACTGCGATATCAGGCATAGACAAACGCGGCGAGGCGGTCTCCATCCTGGGCCTCTTCGTCAGCCTCTTCGGCGCCCTTATTCTCGCGGCACTCGCGATCTGGGGGCGCAGCAGCGCGGCGTCCGTATGGGCCGTGTCGTTTCAGCTGTTCGCCGCGACCGGCGTCTGGATGCTGTGCTGGCTGCATCAGCACCAGCTCCGCATGGTCGCCGTCGAGCGCCTCGAGCTCGATGAGATCGAGCGTCAGCGCCAGGAGAAGCTGGGCGGCGTTCAGACGATCTTCGAGCAGGAAGAGCTGGAACAGATGGACGCCCTCGCCGCCACGCGACGAATGCGGTCCATCGAGCGCATCGTGATCCCCTTCATGGCGATGTGTGTCGCGGCCCTGCTGATCGCCGGATCCATCGCCCTGTTGCCCCTCCTCTGGAGCTTTCCGCCTGTCGCGAACTCGGAAGGACTCGTCAAGTACCTCTCCGATCCCAAGAACACGGACTACGTCAAGTTCGTTCTCTTTTTCGCCGGCGGTCTTTCCTTCGCCACGTTCATGATGTCGCGATACGCCCTCGGGCTGCGACATGTCGGCGGCTTCGGCGGTCTTCGCGCCGGTGGAAACGCCCTGTTCGGTTCGGCGATCCTCAGTATCGGCTTGGCCGTGGCGATGGTCTTCGTCGTCGCCGGTTTCCCGCAGGCCGACTACTGGTACCAGATCATCGTCAGTGTTTTCCTGCTGCTGTTGGCGCTGGAGATCATCATCAACTTCGTGCTGGACGTGTATCGCCCGCGCGTGGAAGGCGAGGACTCGCGACCCTTTTATGACAGTCGCATGCTCGGGATCTTCAGTGAGCCGGGCGGTGTCATCGAAAGCCTCGGGAAGTTCGTCGATTACCAGTTCGGCTTCAAGGTCAGCGAGACCTGGCTCTATAAGCTGCTTCGCTGGCAGATTCCCATTCTCGTCATCATTCAGATTGCCATTCTGTTCGTTCTCTCGTCCGTGGTCGTCGTGCCGCCGGGCGCTCAGGCCGTGATCACACGATTCGGCAGGCCGCGTGAGCACACGGCGAAGGCCGGCACGCACCTGACGGCGCCGTGGCCGATCGATCGCGCCGTTCTGATTCCCGTGGATCGAATCCAGTCGATCGAGCTGGGACACGGTCGTGAAGATGAAGAAACGACGGACGATCTCGATATCCTCGGGCGCCTGATGCGGCTGTTTGAGGATCGCAAGGCGGAGAAGGACCGGGAGCCGACGTTCGAGCCGGACAAGCCGAAGCGCCGGGAGCTGATTCTCTGGACGAAGAAGCACTACGCCCACGAATACAAGATCGTGGTCGGCGAGCGCGTGGCCAATGGCGGCGCCCCCAGCAAGGCGGGCGAACTGCCGGTCAACCTGCTCAATGTCGTCATGCCTGTTTACTACCGGGTTCGACCGGATGACGCGCAGGTGCTTCGCTACTATCGCCAGGCGGAAGACGCCGAGTCGATGATCGAGTCCCTCGCCTATCGCGAGCTGACGCATTACGCGGCGTCGGCGGATATCCACGATCTGCTGGGTGACGGTGGCGCCAAGGCGGCCGCCGTGATCCATGAGCGTCTGCAGGACGCCTGCGACACGTCCGGTTTCGACGGCAAGGGTCTGGGGGTCGAAATTGTCTTCGTCGGCGTCGGTGGCATTCATCCCCCGTCGGATGAAAACGTCGCCAAGGCCTATGAAGACGTCATCAGCATGTCGGAACAGGTCCGCGCCAAGACGATGGAGGCGACGGCCGAGGCCGCTGTCCGGCGAATCAGCGCCGCCGGCGTGAACTGGAAAGAGCTCTACGAACTGATCGAGGCCGAAGAAGCGATCGAGGACAAGAACTCGCCGGAAGCCGCCAATGCGACGGCGAAAGTCGAGTCCTTCCTGCGGTACCAGGCGGGCGGCATGGCCCGCATGGCTGTTTCCGAGGCCGTGCGAGACAGCTATCGCAGACTGATCACTGAGCGATCGACGGCCGAACTGTATGAACAGCAGGTGGCCGCCTTCGAACAGGCGCCCTCGACGTACATCCTTCGAACCTATCTTCGATCGATTCAGCGCGGTCTGACGCCGCTGCGTAAGTTCGTCATCGCCGTCGAGGATCCCTCGCGCATCATTTACTCTGTCGATCTCAAGCCGCCGTCGGAACTGAACGTGATGGCCGCCGAGATCTCGGAAGCTGACAAGTCCTACGCAAAGGATACGCGTTAACTGCGCTTTGCTGTCCGGCGCCGCGGCGCCACGTAAGCGGATAAGGTGTTCAGGTAGCAACCATGACCAAGAATCTTCCGGCAATCATTGTCGCTCTCATCGTGCTGATCGTGATCGCGTGCATGATGTGCGCCTATCAGGTGGGGTTCACGGAGACCGTCGTTGTGACGCGGTTTGAACGCCCTCTGGAGAAGCAGCCCACGGAGCCCGGGCTCTACTTCAAGCTACCGTGGCCGATCGATCGCGTGCATCGCTACGACACGCGGCTGCGGACCTTCGAGACGGAGTTCCGACAGGTCGCCGCCAAGGAAAGCGAGCCGCTGATCATCACGACCTACGCGACGTGGCGCATCAAGGACGGACTGCGATTCCAGAAGACCAAGCTCTCCGAGTCGCAGGTGACGTCGAAGATTCGCGGTCTCGTCTCCAACCAGGTCGCCCTCGCCCTGAAGCGTTATTCGCTCAGCGAGCTGATCAACGTCGAACCCGGCGCGCAGAAGCTCGGCGACTTTGAAAGGGACATTCTGACGGGCGTGCCCACGATGCCGACGGGCGATGGTGGCGGCGCGCTCAGCGTCAAGGACGCCTCGCTGAAGGACTTCGGTGTTGAAGTGGTCTCGATCGGCATCAAGCGACTGGGCCTGGGCGAGGAAGTCACGAAGAACGTCTTCGATCGAATGAAGGCGGAACGAGACAACGTCGCCAAGCGCCTGGAGGCCGAGGGCCTTTCCGAGGCGCAGAAGATTCGCGAAGAGGCTCGCGAGAATGAAAGCAAGATTCGGCTCCGCGCCGAGGCGTACGCCAAGAAGCTGGTCGGCGAAGGTGAAGCGGCGGCGGCGACGTACTACGAAGCGTTTGAGAAAAATCGGGCCCTCGCCGACTTCCTGAAGAAGCTGGAAGCGATCGAGGAGATTCTCAAGTCGGGTCGAACGACACTCGTGATCGACACGGCGAAGATGGTTCCGTTTGATCTGCTCAACGGCCCGCAGGCGGCCGGCGGCGGACGTGCGGCCGTGGACATCGCCAGTGAGTCGGTCGCGAGCGGCGACGAGTCCACCGGCAATCGTGCGACGGAGGAGTAAATCGATGAACGAGCCCGATCATCTGCTTCATCCGCACGATCACGAACAAGATCACGATCATGGTGGTCCCCAGGTCGATCACTTCGACGCGGCCACATCGGAACTGGCCGGCGCCCTGCGCCGAAGTTTCGGTGTCCTGAAGTTCGTGATGCTGATCCTGGTCGTCCTCTACCTGCTCAGCGGCTGGTTCTTTGTCGAGCGCGGTGAACGCGCCGTCGTCTATCGCTTCGGCGATATCGTCGGTCGCGGAACGCCGGGCGCCGTCAAGGCCGAGGGCTGGTATCTCTCGTGGCCCTTCCCGATTGACTCGCATGTGAAAGTCAGCACGGCGCAGCGCACGCTGCCGATCTCCTTCATGCTCGATGTGACGGAGAAGGAGAAGGCCAGCGGAAAGATCGGCGCCAAGTATGGACCGCTCTCCCCGGCGCGAGATGACTATCTTGTGACGGGTGATGAGAACATCATCCACGCGTCCTTTGAGATTCGCTACGAGGTCGATGAGAACCAGATCGTTGACTACCTTCAGAATGTCTATGACATGCCCGCGCCCAAGCGGGCCGATGAGGCGACGCGGCCCGACTACGAGCAGCGCCCCGAATACACGATCCTGACGAATCTCGCTCGCAACGCCGCCATCGAGGCGGCCGTCGAGTGGGAGGCGATGTCGGTTCTTCAGAATCGCCAGGACGCATTCCTCCACACCGTGGAAGCGAAACTCGGCAAGCGCCTCGAAGAACTGGAGGCGGCCGGAACGCCGCTGGGCATTCGCCTGTCGGACTCCGGCGGCGTCATTGCCCAGAAGCAGCTCGAGCTTGAGGCGATCATGCCGCCGCGACAGGTCAAGGATGCCTTCGATCGCGTCTTTACCGCCGAGCAGCGGAAGAGTCAGCAGATTGCTCTCGCCCGTTCGCGCGGCGAAGCCCGCCTGCTCCAGGTCTGCGGCGCCAATTACGCCGAAGTCGCTCGCGCGATTGATGACGAATTCGAGCTGATTCTCGATCGCGAAGCCCGAGACGGCGGCAACGCCGAGAAGCGACGGGCCCTTCTGGACCAGCAGCAGGTGGTCGAGGACCTTCTCAACGCCGCCGCGGGTGAGGCCGGTTCCATCGTTCTGCAGGCTCGCTCGCAGAAGGACAGCATCATCAAGGACGCCCAGGGTGACTATGGCCGCCTGATGGCCGTTCTGCCCGAGTATCTCAAGAATCCCAACCTGTTCATCTCCCGGCGAACCGAAGATATGCTTCGAACGGTTCTGTCATACAACGACGTCATGAAAGTCGCCGTTCCGCCCGACGCCAAGGAAGTCCGCCTGACGATTCCGAAGGACGAGCAGGCGCCGATCGGCAGGGAAATCGGCAAGGACAGGATGAAGATCGATACCGACAGCCTCGAGATCCCGAGCAACGTTTCGGCAAGGTAGGCGTGGACGCCACGCCCCGATGACGAGAATGAACTGAGCCCATGAGTATGAATGTTGTCGAATGCGTGGCGCTGACGAAGGTCTTCCAGGATTTCTGGGGGCGTGACAAGGTTCGCGCGGTCGACAACCTCGACATGGAGGTCCGTCCCGGCGAGATCTTCGGCCTGCTCGGTCCCAACGGCTCGGGCAAGTCGACGACGATCAAGATGCTGCTGGGCCTGCTCTATCCGACGTCCGGCGCAGCGCGCGTTCTCGGAAAAGTGCCGACGGACACGACTGTCAAGGCGCAGATCGGATTCCTGCCGGAAGAGTCCTACCTCTATCGCTATCTCAACGCCTACGAAACACTTGACTACTACGGCCGTCTCTTCAAGCTCGATCGCTACGAGCGAAAGCGGCGAACAGAGCAGCTGATCGAGAAGGTCGGCCTGAAGAAGGCGGCCAAGCGCCCGGTCGGCACCTACTCGAAGGGTATGGCCCGCCGCATCGGTCTGGCCCAGGCCCTCGTCAATGATCCCGACCTGCTCATTCTCGATGAGCCCACGTCGGGTCTCGATCCGGCGGGAACCCTCAAGGTCAAGAACGTCATCAAGGAACTCGGCGAGCGCGGGAAGACCGTGATCCTGAGCAGCCACCTGCTGGCCGACGTGGAAGACGTCTGCGATCGCGTTGTCATCATGTACGGCGGTCGACAGCAGGCCGTCGGCCCCGTCGAGTCGCTTCTCAAGCGCCAGGACACGACGCAGATCCTCGCGAAGCACCTGAACGAGGCGACGATCGAGCAGATTCGATCGCTCGTCGCGAAGTCGGGCAGCGAGCTGCTTCGCGTCGATCATCCGACGGATCGGCTTGAGGATCTCTTCTTCCGCGTGATTGCCGACGCGCAGCGCCAGCAGATTGCGACGGCCGGCGCCGAAGAGACGGAAGGCATGCCCGAGTTTCTCTCGGCGAAGCCGGAGCGTCGAAAGGGCGCCGATCTCGTCGAGTCCCTCGTGGACGCCGGCAGGGAGAGCGGCGAGACGCCGGTCATGACGCCGGTCGAACCCGTCACGCCGCTTCCGACGGCGCGGGCCGATGTGCTCGATGAGCTTGCGAAGGGCGATCGCTCGTCGGAGGCCGCCCGGCGCAAGAGCGCCGCGTCGGAGGCGAAGAAGGAACCGAAGGAAGAAGCGAAGCCGAATTCGGATGTTCTCGATCGGCTCATGGGACCCGACAACAAGTGACGCCTGACGTCATCCTCCGAGCGATCGCAATCTGATGGACAACACCATCAATACATTTTCCGTGGTCATGATCAGCCTCGGGGCGCTGATCGGCCTGGTCGTCATCATCGTCGCCATACGCGGTGTGCTGATCGACAAAGGTGGCGAAGTCGGCGGCTGGACCCTGCGGGGCGCCAACCAGACGATCTTCGCCGTCGCGCGGTCGACGCTGGCCGAGGGCATCCGGGCGAAAGTCGCCAGCGGATTCGCGCTCGTCATCGTCATCTCGGTCCCCGTCTTCTACTTCATGGCCAAGGGCGACGCGACGATCAAAGGGCGCGTCCAGATGTTCATGGCCTATTCCCTCGGCTTCTCGAGTTTCGTCCTGGCGCTATTGACGATTCTCTTTTCCTGCCGATCCCTGTCGCGGGAAATCGAGAGCCGGCAGATCTTTGGTCTCGTCACCAAGCCCGTGCCGCGCTGGCAGATCCTCGCCGGCAAGTGGTGCGGCATCATGGCGCTGAACGTGCTGCTGATGGCGATCGTCGGCATCAGCACCTACATCGGCACGCGCCAGATCGTCGGCAATTTCAAGGGCGTGCTTCGGCATCAGCTGGAGACGGATGGCGGCCTGACGGCCGACCAGGCGTCGCGCGTCGTCGCGGCCCTGGGCGAAGTCCGCGGTCCCGGCGCCAAGGGCATGCAGAGCCCGATCATTACTGCGATGCAGGAATCGACGGGCATGACGCGCCAGGAAATCGGCGACATCCTGCTCAAGCTGCCGGAGTCGACGCGTGTTGACCTGCGTCGCGGCGATGAACTGCGGCGTCAGGTGCTCGTGGCGCGGGCGTCGGTCAAACCGGAAATCGACTACAAGGCGATCGCCGAGCTGGCGGAGAAGCGCTATAAGGAACTCGACAAGGAAGGGCGCCTGCCGAAGGACCTCGGTCGCGAACGTATCATGGAGGCGCTGCAGACGGAGATCTTCGGGCGCATGAGCATGGTGCTTCCCTTCCAGGATCTGACCTGGATCATGAAGGGACCGAAGCCCGACAAGCGCGACGACGCCCTCATGAGCCTGCGATTCAAGATCGACTGCGAGTCGGCCCTGCCGCCGCTGCGTTTCCGGGAAATCGGCATGCTCCTGGAAGAGAACAAAGTCTGGTGCGCCTGGCTGATCGGCGATCCGAAGTCGGCGACCGTCGTGGCGATCCCGCCGCCGCTGCAGGCCGAGTCGGTTCAGGAAATCGAGCTTCCGATCGACTGCGTCTCCCCCGACGGAACGATCCAGATCTCGATGCGGAACGAGGATCCGCGCAATGTCGCGCTGGGTTTTGATATCACGAAGAATCTGGAAGTCATGTATCTCGTCGGCTCGTTCGAGTCGAATCTGTTTCACGCCTGCCTGGCCCTGCTGATTCCGATCGCGTGCCTGGCGTCGTTTGGCGTGTTTGCTTCGACCTTCCTGACGTTTCCTGTTGCGGCGCTGATTCTCGTCTGCCTGTATGTGATCTCGTCGTCGATGGGGTTCGTGGCGGAATCGCTCGCCGTGACGACGGAATACTATGATCCCACTGAGATTCAGGGGATGGACCTCCGGATTCGTCAGACGATGGTCTCGACGATGGGCTGGGCGCTGGCGATCGGTGATATCAATCCCGTCGGGGACCTGATCGAAGGTCGCGCCATCGGCTGGCCGCGGCTGTTCGACGGATTCTGGCGTTTCGTCCTGATCAAGGGCGGCGCCGCCATGTTCATCGGTGTGCTGATTTTCCGACGACGAGAACTGGCCGCCGTCATCGTATAGCGCCCTGATGCGCTGCGCCCGAATAAGGAAATGAGCGCATGAGACCTCGATCGCGCCAGTTCATCTACATTCTGCTCGCCGCCGCCGTTCTGTACGGGGCCACGACGATGGTCAGGCCGATCGAGGCGGCGCGGAAAGAGGCGCACCTCGTCCTGCCGCCGGCGCCGGACGCGGGGAAGATGTCGACGCTCTATTCCCCGCTTCTCGCCGTGGCGCGCGCTCCGATTGTGGACGTGCTCTGGCTGAAGGCCACGAAGTCCAAGGAAGAGGGACGCATCTTCGACGCCTATCAGCTGGCCGAGCTGATCTGCGAACTGCAGCCAAAGTTCCCCGATGTCTGGGCCTTCCAGGCGTGGAACATGGCCTACAACATTTCTGTCACGTGCAGTGCGCCCGAAGAGCGCTGGCGCTGGGTCCGCAACGGATACGAGCAGCTTCGTGACAAGGGGATCCCTCTCAATCCCAACAATACGCAGCTCTATCGCGAGCTCTCCTGGATCCTGTTCCACAAAGTCGGCGATTTCATGGATGACGCCCACTGGTACTACAAGACCCAGTTCGCCCTGATTGCCGAGCATGTTCTGGGCGTACCGCCGGAGGGCTACGTCCGGCCGGGGCGCGTCCGCGGCGACTTCTATCGCAGCTATGACTACCCGCCTTTGGCCCTGATGCCGGAGCGATACGACGAGCTGTTCGGCGACAGCATCGTCAAAACGCTTGTCGAGCGCTATCGCGTCACGTCGCTGCAGCCGAAGGAAGTCGTGGCCCTTCTCGATATGGAGAAGTCGGGCATCGAAGACTACGTGAAAGGTCTGGGCCGCGAGGGGCTCGACGCCACGGAGATCGAGACGCTTGTCGATCTGCTGCGCGTCGATCTGAAGGCCTGCCGGGCCATGATCGAGGAACTGCGTCGTGAGGCCGCCGACCTCGAATCGGGTGGCGGCATCGCCGGGTTTCTCCGTCGCGATGAAGAGGCCGCCAGCTTCGCCCGCGAACTCGATCGTTACGGATTCGATATCGCGGCGCCGGGCGTCTTCAGCGGTCTGATGAACGCGATGCGGACCGGCAAGATCAAAATGCCGAACACGCCCAGGGATGACCAGGACAGGAAGGCGCGAGAGTTTCTGACCTACCTGCGGGATCCGAAGCACGAGCGCGTTCGCAACGAGCTGCAGAAGCTGTGGGGCGAGCAGGCGGGTCTGGACACGGCGCCCATCCTCGCGGCTTACAGGGAGGACATCGCCGATCTTCGACGCGGCGTGCGCGCCTTCAGGGGGCTGAAGGCGAGCGAGGTCGACGGCGCGGCCGGCGATTTCGGTTTCGATGTCTCGCAGAAGGATGTCTTCCTCGGGATGATCAAGGCCATTCACGACGACAATCTCGCCATCCCGAATGTCGAGGTGCGCCTGCAGGACGAAGGCGTCGCGGATTTTCTCAAGGTGTGGAATAACGAGGAGAACGCCCCGGCGAAGCGCATCCTCGAGTGGTTCTGGCGCGCCGATCGACTGCGAAGCGACCTCAAGCTCGACCCGATGCGCGTCGTCCATATGCACAATGGATTCGATGTCATCTTCGACTATCGATTCGCCGAATCACACTCGCTCTACTGGGCCAATCTCGGTACCGAGATCGGGACCGACAAGCGCTCGCCCGTGGACATTCACAAGCTCAACGCCGATCGCATCGAGTTCTACTGTCTTCAGAAGATGTACTATCGCGGGCGCATCGCAATGAGCCCCGAGGCCGGCATGGGCGAGCCGCCGCTGTTGTCGCCCGATCTTCGCGTCGTGCCCGTGCTCATCAAGGCGTTTCACGACGCGTCGGAGCCCTACCTCAAGGAGGAATTCGGCGGCAAAACGCATCGCGTCTCGTCGAACTTCCAGACGGGATTCGTCGGTTTCATGCGCGACGCCATCGTGACCTACCACGAGCGCGGTTACGACGAGGAAGCGCGCAACATCTTTGATATCCTTCGCAACGAGTTTCCCGATCCGATGTACGAAGACGGGATCGACGGCTTCCTGATGAAGGAAGTGCCGGAAGATCGCGCGCTGGGTGACTATCGCGTCACAGTTCGCCGCATCCAGGCCATGATTCGTCTGGCGATCACGCAGTACGCCTACAACGAAGACGCGCTGGCGGCGCAGTACATCGAGCGCGCGAGAGAGATCTACAAGTACTACCACAAGCAGATGGTCGCGAAGCGGCAGGCGATTCCGTTCACCTTCGAGCAGATGCTCCAGGAGGCGATGGACGGATACGCCTTCCGATGGAACCGGCGGGAAACCTATCTGCGCGTCTGCCAGAAGCTGGGCGTCAAGCCGCTGCCGGAAGGCCAGCCCGCGAAATCGGGCGGGCCGGCGGATCAGGATGACGCGTCCTGAATCAGGCTGAGCAGCATCGCCGCCGTCAGCTCGTCGAGGGCGCCGATCGAGACGATCGGCGACGAATAGTCCACATCACCATACTCCTTGCGAAGGGCGACGGCGGGCATGCCCGCAGAGCCGGCCGCCGCGAGACCGGCCGCGGAATCCTCCACAACGACACACTGCCCCGCGCGCAGCGACGGCAGACGCATGCGAAGACGCTCGAGCGCGAGCAGATAACCTTCCGGACTGGGCTTGGACGCTGACACGTCCTCCGTCGAGACGAGGACCTCGAAAGAGGAGGACAGGTCCGCCTGCGCCAGCAGCCGGGTGATCTCGCTTCGTCGTGAGCCGCTGCAGATTGCCGTCGGGATGGCGTCACGCCGGAGTCGCGCCAGCAGTTCGCCAACACCGTCGATCGGCGGAACCCCGCGCTGAGTGAGCGATTCGTAGCGTCGCCATTTCCGGTCCAGGGCGGCCTGATGATCGAGATCGTCGAGTTCCGGATGGAACTGAATCAGCCGCCCGAAGATCTCCTGATCGCTCAGCCCGACATAACGTTCTGCGTATTCGGCCCAATCGACGCGGACGCCGATCTCGGCGAGCGTCTGTGCCAGCGCTTCGCAGTGCAGCTGTTCGGACTCGAACAATACGCCGTCAAAGTCGAAAATCAGGGCGTAATCGGGTGTTTGTGACGACAATGGTGTTCCAATCCTGTGTGTTCTGATTGACAAAGGGGCCCCGGTTCCCAAAGATCTACACTCGTCAGGGCTCGCGAAGACCTGCGGGCCGAATGAGGAACCCGTCTATGCAGCTTGTCGAACTGGGTGGCACGCGCGTCGTCACGATCGGACCGGATGATTCGATCGACGAGGCCATTGCGCTCCTGGATGCGAACCATTTTCGACATTTGCCCGTCGTCGACAAGGGGCGGATCCTCGGCATGGTCTCCGATCGCGACCTGCTTCGCGCCGTCGGCATGATTCCCAGCGAACAGCGCACGGCCTCTCATGCGGGGCCCGCGCGGGTCGGCGCCACACGGATTTCGCAGGTGATGTCAGCGCCCGTCACAACGATCGCGGCGGACGCGCCGGCCGACCAGGGCGCTTCCCTCATGCTTGAGAAGAATATTCGGGCGCTGCCGCTCGTCTATCGCGATCGTCTCGCCGGCATCGTCACGCAGACGGATTTTCTCAAGTGCTATCTCGATGATCGAAAGATCGCCAAACTCGAGGGCTGGCGCTTCCGGAAGGTCGGCGATCACATGACATCTCCCGTCGTGACGCTGGGACCGAACGATACTTTCCGCCACGCCGCCCGCGTCATGCAGACGAACCGGTTTCGTCACGTCCCCATCGTGGAAGACGGCCGCCTGGTCGGCATTGTCTCCGATCGCGACATGCGACGTTTCCTGGGGGGGTTCGAGGTCGAAAGCGAAGACGATATCGATGATCTTCGAACCCATCGGCCCGAAATCTCCATGACCGACGTGATGACGCGTCAGCCCAAGACGACGCACGTGCGCGAGGCCCTCGCCGAAGTCGCCGACATCATGGTCAGCCAGCGTTTCGGCGCTCTGCCCGTCATGGATGAGGACCGGATCGTCGGCATCATCACGGAAGCGGATCTGCTTCGGCACTTCGTCGCCGCCTGTAAGGGCTGACGCCGCCGGAAATTAACGTGATCCCTTTCGATCGGCCCCGTCCATTGCGACGAGGGGCGTTCTGGCGGATAATCGCGCGCTTCGCCGGGAGGATTCGGCGACGGTAAAGGCGTGAGTGTTTCCACGCACAGTGATTGGGAGTAACGAGCGATGCTTTTTAACTTGTTTGGTAGCGGTGGCGGCCTGCTGGGTGGCGCCTTGATCTACGGCGTGTTCTTCGTCATCAACCTCGTGATTCAGTTCTTCGCGGGCGGCCTGACGGATCTGTTCCCGACCGAAACGATGATGTAATTCCTCACAGAGAATGATGAAACAACAACATTGGATTTTCAGGCGGGTCCCGGCGTCCTCGCAGGCTGGGCTCGCCTTGTTGCTTTTACTCGGCGCGTTCGCCTTCAACGCCGCGCCGGAGAATGATCGCGCAACACCGACGTCGGCGCCGGCGCCGAGCGAGTCGTTCACGATCATGTCCTTCAACATCCGCTACGGCACGGCCAACGATGGTCCGAATCGCTGGGAGAAACGCCGGACTCACGTCTTCGATGTGATTCGCAGGTACAAGCCCTCGATCATCGGCCTCCAGGAAGCGCTGCAGTTTCAGCTCGACGAGCTGAAGGAGGCGCTGCCGCAGTACGACGCCTGCGGCGTCGGTCGCGACGATGGGAAGAAGCGCGGCGAGTTCGCCGCGATCCTGTTTGATCGCACTCGATGGCAGCGCGTGGACGGGGGCACCTTCTGGTTTTCTGACACGCCCGAAGTGGTCTGCAGCAAATCGTGGGGTAACGACCTGTGCCGCATCTGTACATGGGCGCAGTTCCGCGATCGTGCGACAGGTGAGACACTGTTTCACTTCAACGTGCATCTCGATCACAAGTCGAAGCCGGCGCGGCTCCGCAGCGCCGGACTTGTTCTCGAGCGAATCGACAGCCGCCAGCCGGCCGCCGGCGTTATCCTGACCGGCGATTTCAATGCGGGCGAAGACAGTCCTCCGATCCGGAAGATCGCCGGCGCGAAAGTCGCGCTGAGTCGCGACGGCAGATCGCCGGCCCCGGCTCGAATGATGGACACGTATCGGATCATCCATCCCGACACGAAGGATGTCGGCACCTTCGACGACTTTGTCGGTCGCAGGACGGGTGACAAGATCGACTACATCTTCACGCCGGAAGGCGCCTTTGACGTCATCGACGCGGACATCGCGCACGACGATTTTGACGGCGCCTATCCGTCCGATCACTTCCCGATCTGGGCGACGCTTCGGTACAGGCGGAGTGCTGCGCCGGGACAGGCGCCGCCCAAAACGTCCAGATAAAAACGCCCACCCGGACGGGGCAAATTTCGAACTTAGCGTCTCTTGCGCGTCGGATTGCGGTATTCCGCGATCCGACGCGTTTTTTTCATGGCGCACTTTCGGCCGAGATCATCATCGGGCCGACAGCGCCGTGATTGCGGCCACGAATTCCTGTGCGATCACACACTCGGCACTTATAATCGGCGATTGAGGAGTTGGATCCCTTGCTCGTCTATCTCGTACGGCACGCCATCGCGGAACAGCGCAATTCTCAGAGCGTTGATGACGCCGCGCGCCGCCTGACGGAACAGGGCGTGGAACGCATGAAGCGAAATGTCGCTGCGCTCGCGGCCATGGATGTCGAACTCGACGCCATCTGGACCAGCCCGCTTGTCCGCGCGCGACAGACCGCCGAACTGCTGACACCACTTCTTCGTCGCGAACGCCGCCCGCAGATCGTCGACGCGCTTTCGCCGAGCAGCGATCACAACGGTCTTTTTTCGCAGTTGGCCGACACGGAGATCGAAGCGGGGCTTGCGCTGGTCGGTCACGAACCCGACATGGGTGAGATCGGCGCACGACTCCTGTTCGGCGAGTCATGCGGCGTGATGACCTTCAGGAAGGGCGGTGTCGCCTGCATCGAGGTGGAGGCGGACGACGAACGTCCCTGCGGTGTGCTGCGATGGATGCTGACGCCGAAGCAGATGCGAGCCATGACATCGTCGTCGAAGGTGGGTTGATATGACGGCATTGAGCTTCGTGTTTTCATTGCGAATTCGACATTGCCCGTTGATCGCACGCGGCGCGACGGGCGCCGGGAGGACGCGCCGTGTCCGCTAACGGTCTCTCGAAATTTGTCGAGCGCCACCTCGAACGACTCGAAACGAGTCTGGACGAGATCCTCGCCAACGGCGGCGAGCGAGCGGTTCATCGATTCCGTGTGTCGACACGCCGCCTGAACGAACCACTCATGCTGATCCGCGCCGTGGACCCGACCGTCGCGAAGCATGTCCGGAAGAGCCGCAAGGCCCTGAAGCGACTTCGCGGCCTCTTTGGAGAGGTTCGCGACCTGGACGTTCTGCGTTCCGGGTTTGCCGACCAGCGATACAACAACGGTCTGCCCGCCGAAGGGCGCACGCGACTCGTTGAGATGCTCCTTGCCCAGCGCCGAATCGCCTTCGTGGACGCGCTGGAGGGTCTGTCCGGCACGTCGCCGGTCCAGACAGCGGGGCGGATTCGCAACCTGGTGGACGATGTCTGCACGGGCAGTGACAAGCGACAGGCGGCCCTGCTCGCCGCCGCGCGTGCGATGTGGCGCAAGCGCGCCGACGCCGCCCTGCAGTGTGAATCGTTCGACGAGGATTGCGCGGGCTTTCATCAGCTCCGCATTCAGCTGAAGGGCCTGCGATACTGCACGGAACTGCTTTATCGAATGGAAGATCGCGACGACGACGCCGTGCTGACGGCGTTCGTCCGAATGCAGGACGCCCTCGGCGCCTGGAATGATCACCTGTTCGCCGCGCGCCACCTGGCGCGGATCGCTTCGCACGATGCGAACTTTGCCAACCATCCGGAATGGAGCGCCGAGATCATGGAGTGCGCCGGCGCCCGCATACGTCGCTCGATCGACGAACGCCAGGCGGCGCGCGAGCGATGGCCACACCTTCGCGAGATGATTCTCGCCGCCCGACTGGGGGAGGCGGCGGCGCCGTCAAAATCTGTCGACGCCGCGGCCCTGGCGGCCGCCTTGTCCAGCGTCGTCGGTTCCGCCGAGAAGTCATCCTGATTCCTCACCTGCGCCGAAACACGGCCCGACCCACGAACGGAAGAACTGATGCATCGCCAGCGAGAGGTCAACGAGTCAAAGACGTCCGCCGTCGTGACGCCCTCATCCCCGGAGCTGGTTCGCGCCCTCGGCGATTCAGCGCCCGCCCATCCTCGCGCGACGAAGTTCGGCGCCATCGATATCGGTACCAACAGCATTCATCTCGTCATGGCGGAGATCTCACCTCAGGGCGACTTCAAGGTGCTGGGCCGTGAGAAGGACATGGTTCAGCTCGGAAAAGGCGGGTTCGATGAGCACAGGCTCACAGAGCGCGCCATCGAGGATGGCCTCCAGGCCCTGCGCCGCTTCAAGAAAATGGCCGAGTCGCAGGGTGTCACGAAACTCCGCGCCGTGGCGACGAGCGCCGTGCGTGAGGCCCGCAACGGCGGCGAATTCGTTCAGCGTGTTCGCGACGAACTCGACCTGCGCATCAGCGTGATTGCGGCGGAAGAGGAGGCGCGCCTGATCTATGTCGGCGTGCGACACGCCATCGACATGGGCAATTCCCGCGATCGGCAGACGCTGATCTGCGACATCGGCGGCGGCAGCGTCGAACTGATCGCCGGCAATGCGCAGGGCATTGCGGAAAAGGCGAGCGTCAAACTCGGCGGTTCGCGGCTTGCGGAGCTGTTCATCCGCGCCGATCCGCCCGCGTCGACGGAAGTCAAGCACATGCGCCGGCATATCCGCACGAAACTCGATCCGATCATCCAGCGCCTGCGAGCACTGCCGATCCGACAGGGGGTCGCCACCAGCGGGTCCGCCAAGAATATCGCCATCATGTGCGGCTACGCCCGGGGCGAAGTCAATCCCGAAGAGAATCGCCTGCGCATCTATCGCAGCGAACTCCACGCGCTTCGCGATCAGCTGACGCGCATGACGCGCGAGGAGCGCCTGCGCGTCCCCGGCATGGACGCCAAGCGCGTCGACGCCTGCATCCCCGCCTCGGCGCTGCTGTTCCGCCTGATGAAACGCTGCAACCTGGAAATCCTTGAGCATTGCGAGTTCGCGCTGCGCGAAGGCGTCATGATCGACTACATCGCGGGGCATCGCCAGAAGATCGAGGCCCGCGCCACCTGGCCCAATCCCCGCTCGCGCAGTGTGATGCACCTCGCCGAGCGATGTGGATTCCGCAAGCGGCACGCCGAACAGGTCGCCGCCCTCGCGCTGAAGCTATTTGACCAGTTACAGCCGATCCACGAACTCGACGCCTCCTACAAGGAGCTGCTCTCCTACGCGTGCCTGCTTCACGACATCGGCCACCTGATCAGCCACGACAGCCATCACAAGCACAGCTACTACCTGATTCGCAATGGTTCCCTCAAGGGCTTCTCCGATCAGGAAATCGAGGTCATCGCGAACATTGCGAGGTACCATCGGAAGGAACGGCCGAAAAAGAGCCACTATTCCTTCAACAATCTGGACGCCGAATATCGCCGGCCCGTGCGAATCCTCGCCGTCGTGCTCCGTCTGGCCGATGCGCTGGACAGGACGAACTTCAGCGTCGTCAGTGACGTGAAGTGTGATATCGGACAGCGGGCCGTCACCCTCTGGGCGACGACGTCGAGTGACGCGGAAATCGAACTCTGGTGCGCCAAGCGGCACGCCGCCCTGTTCGAGCGGGAATTCGACCGCCGGTTGACCGTCAGCCAGGCCGGCGAATGACCGGGGCCCGTCGCCCGATCGCCCGGCGCCGCGTTTTTTGCGGCGTTCGCGGGCGGCGTCTACAATCCGTTCGTTGATTCGTCATTCGTGAAGTCGCCTCTGCGCGCCGCCGGGATGCCAAACGTGCACGACCACAATCCGACAAAAATCGAGCCCGCCGCGACGGAGAACAGCGATCTCGACGAGGAACTTTCGCTCTCGCAGACGCAGACGTACTTCAATCGCGAACTCAGCTGGCTGAAATTCAACGCCCGCGTTCTGCACGAAGCCGTCGACGATCGCACACCGCTGCTCGAACGACTCCGATTTCTCGGCATCTTCACGTCCAACCTCGACGAGTTCTTCATGAAGCGCGTCGGTGGTCTGAAACGGCAGGTCCAGGCGCAGGTCGGCGCCCTCTCTGTGGACGGACTCACGCCGGCGCAACAACTCGTCGAGATTCGCGGCGCCTGCGTGCCCATGCTGGAACTCCAGGCGAAGACCTTCACGGAAGTGATCAAGCCGGCGCTCGCGTCGAACAACATTCACCTGCTCGGCTGGGGCGATCTGACCTCTGACGAACAGGATTTTGCTCAGAACTACTACCGGCAGAATGTCTTTCCCGTGCTGACGCCGATGGCCGTCGACCCGGGGCATCCTTTCCCGTTCCTGTCGAACCTGTCGCTGTCGCTCGCCGTCAAGCTCTACCACCCGCGGCTGGACGACCAGCTTTTCGCGCGCGTCAAAGTGCCCGACATGCTGCCCCACTGGATTCGACTGCCCGCCGGGGAATCGGGCGGTTTCCGGTTCGTCAGCATCATGGACGTCATTGGTCACAACCTGGCGACGCTCTTTCCCGGCATGGATCTGATGAGCGTCACACCGTTCCGCGTCACGCGCAACGCCGACGTCGAACGCGACGAGGAGGACGCCGAGGACCTGCTCGAACTCATCGCCCAGGAGCTTCGGGATCGACGCTTCGAGAAGATCGTGCGGCTGGAACACAATCCCAACGCCGATCCGTGGACGATCCAGTTCCTCATGCGTGAACTCGAACTGCACGCCGAGGATGTCTATGAACTGCCGGCCCAGCTCGACTATACCGTGATGTCGCCGATCTGGGACCTCGAGCTGCCCGGGCTGAAGTACACGCCCTGGACACCGATCACGCCGCCGCGACTCTCGGATGATCAGGCGGATATCTTCAGCGTGATCCGCACGTCCGATCTGCTCGTGCATCATCCCTTTGAGAATTTCACCGACAGTGTCGAGCGCTTTATTCGCGCCGCCGCCAAGGATCCGAAGGTCCTGGCCATCAAGCTGACGCTCTATCGCATCGGCGACAGCCGATCGCTCATGGACAGCCTGATCCACGCCGCCGAGCAGGGCAAGCAGGTCGTCTGCCTCGTCGAACTCAAGGCCCGCTTCGACGAGCAGCGCAACATCTTCTGGGCGCAGCAGCTCGAACGGGCGGGTGTCCATGTCGTCTATGGCATCGTCGGCCTGAAGACCCACACCAAGCTCTCGCTCGTCGTTCGACAGGACTCCGACGAGATTCGCTGCTACGTCCACGTCGGCACCGGGAATTACAACGTGCAGACGGCCCGGCTCTACACGGACCTCGGCCTGCTGACGTGCCGCAAGGAGATCACGAACGAAGTCGTCGAGCTGTTCCACTATCTGACGGGCCGATCCCTCAAGGGGGATTACAGCACGCTGATGGTCGCGCCCATCAACATGCGCGAGCGCTTCGTCGAACTGATCGACGCCGAAATCGAACATCAGAAGGCCGGTCGGCCCGCAGGCATCATTGCCAAGATGAACAGCCTGGAGGATCGCAAGATCATTCGCCGGCTCTATGCCGCGTCGCGCGCCGGCGTGCCGATCAAACTCATCGTTCGCGGCTTCTGCTGCCTGCATCCGGGGCTTGAGGGTGTCAGCGATAATATCGAAGTGACGTCCGTCATCGGTCGCTACCTCGAGCACTCCCGCATCTTCTTCTTCCGCGATGGTTCGGAAGAGCCTGCGGGCGGCAGGTACTTCATTGGCTCGGCCGACTGGATGTATCGCAACCTGAATCGGCGCGTTGAACTCGTCGTGCCGGTCGACGATCCGACGGGTCGCGCCCGACTGTCACAGGTCCTCGATGTGCTGCTGAACGACAGGCGCCAGGCCTGGGACATGAGACCCGACGGCGCCTACCAGCAGCGCCAGCCGACGACGCCGGACGAGTCCCTCGGGGCTCACGAAGTCCTGATGCAGATGGCGCGCAACGCCGCCGCCGTCGATGTCCAGCGCGCCCAGATCGGCGACGCCCCCCAGTCGTAATCCTGCGGGACTATTCCAAGCCAGTTGGCGTGCCATCACCCGACTTCGGCGCAAACGCCATGTCAGCTCGTGTTGCGATACAATTTCCGCAGGCGCCAATGCGGGAGAGTTCCGATGCCGAAATACCTGGTCGCATTCGGTTACGAATCACCATCAGAATATGTCAGGAATCGGCGAGACAATAACGGCTTCCGCGGCTGCGAGCTCGTGTATGTCGATGCCGCCACGGAAGAAGAGGCGCTCAACTGGGGCGCTCGCATCGCCGAGCGCTTCATCCAGGAACTCTTCCTTGACCCGCAAAGGAGCTGGATTCGCGAAGACGGCCATTGCTGGATCGAACAGAATCGAACCCAGTACGATTCGAACCTCGTGATCCCCATCGTCAGCGCGGGCGCCTATCCGGACATGAATCGCTGGATCCGGGACGCCGGCGGCGCCGAGACGATCGAGTCCGTCGAGAAGGCGTGCGCCGCGGCGCCATCGGCCCGGGCGACGGAGGAAAGATCATTCCGGCGCAAGCGGAATACGGTCGCGGCGCTCGGGATCCTGTTCGTCGTTGTGTCGTATGTCATTCCCACTGTCGTGAAGTATCGGAGCGATTGCGCGAACGAGGCGATCTGGAATGAACGCGTCGCCGCCATCGGGCCTGGCGCAACGCCGCAGGAAGCGCTGCAGTGGTTACTGGACAACGGCTTCAAGACGTATGGCGTTCCGAATGCGAATCCTGACTGGTGGATGGGGCATTACCATACGGCCAGCGGTTCTTTTCGCACCGTGTACGGGGAAAAGAAAAACGATATCAAGCCATCCACGGATGCGTGGCGCTATGTCAGCGTGGACTTTATTTTCAATAACGACTTCACGTATCGTGGCGTTGAGGTGCGGCCCATGCGTCTTTCCATGATGCCCGCAGCGCTTTCGCCCCCCGCGACGACATCCGCCCCCGCCTCGTCGTCGGAGTAACGAGATCCAACGACGCGAAACGCAAGGCCCATCCCGGGCCTCGCCATCCGCCATCGGCGCTTATGGCTGTGCGTCGTCCGCCGGCGGTGTCGCGCGCAACATTCGTCGCGCGATCGGCCAGATGGCGATCGGTATGATCGCGCCGATCGCCATCGCAATCCCCGGGTTCGCCGCGCCGGCGTGTCCGACCCAGGCGTAGGCGAATCCCGTCACAACGCTGCCGATCGCCAGCGCGACGAAGAACACGCGTCGGCGCATCTCCGCCAGTCCCGCGAGACACGCTGTCACTTCCGGCAGGATCGGCAATGGTCGCGAGAAGACGATCGCGTATCCGCCGGCGCGTTCGAAGAATCGTTCCGCCCGCGCGAGATCACGTTTCCCCACGATGAAGACCGCCGCCCGGCGGCCCATCATTCGCGTCGCGGTATAGGCGATCGCGCCCGCCAGGAATGACGCCGCGCCGGAAACCACGCCGCCGACAACGGGACCGTAGATGATGCCCAGCGCCGCCATGACCGCCGTCGCCGGAATCGGAAGCAGCAGGTCCGCGACGATGAGGCCGATCCCGACGATCCACGCCCACTGGCCGTAACCGCGCAGCCGCGCGACGGCTTCATCGCCGGAGAGGGCGACGTCGAAGGTGTCGCCGAAGATCAGCAGCGGGGCCGTGAAGAGCAGCGTGAGGACGAGAATGACGACGAAAAGACGCACGAATCGGACTCCAACGCGACTTCCGGGCGACGCGCTGACCATGGGGCAATCGCCATCATACGTCGTGGCGCGGCGCTGGCGAGTGGCCCGGATCATCGCGTTTGGCGTTGCGTCATTTTCGCCGATAATGTGGACGTGTGCCCAGCATTGACGGGCGTTTCTGCGTTACTGCTGCGTTACAGCCTGTGGCCTGTTTTTCGGATAGACTACTTTGCGGCGTGACGCGCCGGGACCCGTCGCGCGTGGGTCGCGCAAACGCCAACGAACTGATCGCGTTGAATCGTCATGAAAAAGCAACTCAGTCTCGTCATCGTGATTCTTCTCGCCAGTTGCGGCGCCGGCGCCGTCGCGCGTTCGGCGTGGTACAACGCGAAGCCGGGCTATCCACCCATGCCGTGGGTCAAGCCCGTTGCGAAGGAACCGCCGCAGGTCAACAAGACCGATCCTGCGACAAACGACCCTAAGTCAGACAATGTCGGAGGCAATGACAGTTTGACGGGCCAGCCCGCCGTCGTCAGGTCCGACGAAACACCGAAGGACATCTGCGCGTGCAACAAGCGCGTCGAGGGTTTCTGTGTCGCCGAGATCGATTGTGTGCTCAGGCATCTTGCCGATCGCGATGCGACGATTGTCGATGCCCGTGAGCAGCATGACTACGACGAAGCCCGACTCGCCGGCGCCATTCATGTGCCGTCCAGCGCCGTCTATGACAACATGGACAATCTCATGGCCGTCGTGCCCGTGCAGGACAGCCTGATCATCGTGTACTGTGGCGGCGGCAGCTGCGAGGCGAGCAAGAACGTCGGCATCGTGCTTCGCGACTTCGGCTTCACGAACGTGCTGCTCTATGAGAACGGTTGGGAAGAGATCGAAGCCTCCGGCCGCTTCGGCGACTTTATCGAGATGGGAGGCTGATGCGAGATGGACGCCACGTCAAACAACCGAACGCTGTTTCAGACGATCTCCCACATCTGCGCCCTCGCGGTGGGGGGCTACTTCCTTTACGCCGCCTGGGGCAAGATCGGTCCCGATGAGGCGCGGCAGTTCGCCATCGAGATCGGGAACTACAAGATTCTCCCCGTCGCCTACACGAACATTCCGGCGGTCATCATGCCGTTCATCGAGGTCTTCGGCGCCCTGGCGCTGATTTACCCGCCGACGCGCAAGGCCGGATCGATCATCATCGGCGGCCTGCTGCTGTTCTTTATCTGCGCCGTCGCGTACTCCGCCCTCTATCTGGGGCTCAAGATCAGCTGCGGCTGCACGGGCGCCGACAGCGGCGCCGCCGGCTGGTCAACCATCGGTCGCAACGTGGTACTCTTCGGATGCATGGTTGTCAGCAACGCCCTCTATCGACCGGCCTCCGCCCGCGCCCTCGGCGCCGGTTTCGAAGTCGATCCCGTCCTCCCCGCCGAACCCGCCGCGGATTAACCCGCCGCGAAGCACGCGCCCGCAAAGACGCAATCCGGGGTGGCATGCTTGCCCCAAAAGGCAAGCATGGGAAGTCGAGAACGCGGCATCGACAGCATGACGCTTATTGAGGTGGTGGCCGGCGAGTCATGTATTCAGAGCCGCCGTGCCCTCACGGCGAAGAGATGCGTGCGACGCGGCAATAGGCGCCACGCTGAGGACAGCGAGGCTCTGATTGTCGCCTTGCCAGACAGTCCAGGCCTGCCCTTATCAAATGCGAACCAGCCTCGACATGTCCCACTCGGGACGAGGTCCCCGATCATTCACTGCCCGGCGTAGACCGTCAGCGTCTCCGGGTAGGCGATCGCCGCCAGGAGCATGTCGCCGTAATTGGACCACAGCTTCGCCCCGTCCCAGCCCTTTGCTTCCTTCGGCAACTCGAGCGTGATGATCGGAATCCCCAGCGTTACGCCGGCGTAGCTGCCAAGCGATCCGGGGCGGCTGCCGATCCGGCGCACGGGGATATCCGTGTGCATCGACATCGCCTCGGCCAGCGCCTTCGCGGGGCCATCATGATCGATGCACTCGCTGCCGTATCGAAGCGGCTGATGAATGCTCACGATGCGCGCCGGTTGGTACCTCTCGAGCACCTGATGGATCGCGACGCTTTCAGGTTCTGACAGCGCCGTATCGCCGTGACGATCGCTCGCCTTGAAGTTGTCCGCCGGATAATTGCGATTCAGGTCGACGCCATTGCCGTTGCCGCGCGTCTGAGCCGCCATGCCGTCGGGGTTCGCGTTCGGCATCAGGACGACGCGCCGCCCCGTGTACAGCGCGGGATTTCGCGACAGGTAGTCCGCCAGTCGCTCGACCAGCGGTGTGCCGGCGTCTTCGTTGCCGTGGATCGTGGCCAGGATGAACACGCAGTCGTTTCCCGAGCCGAACACCCGCGCCTCAATCGGGCGTCCCTGCAGCGAGGTCCCCACAACTTCCCGCTGCGACGCGCCCGAGGCGAACGTTAGGGGCCGATCGATGGCCCGCATCTGTCCGGTCGAAGGTCGCGGCTGAGTTCCCTGCATTCGCGCGCGCGTTCGCGACCTTGTCTGGCCACGCGTGTCTGACGGTGTCGGCTTCGGATCGACGCATGCGACCGACAGCAGGCCGAGGGATAAGATGGAGGCGACGACAAATCGTCGGGGCCGTCGGGTCGTCAGTTGCGTCAGCGTGTCATTCAGGTGCATGGGAAAGCGTCCGTGCTTATTGTTCGCGCCGCCCGCCGGGCTTGCGCGGTCACTCGATTCCATTGGAGGGGGATTCCCGGCGGCGAGGCCATTCCCCCAGTACAGATATCGGCAAATTCTGCCGCCCTGCGCCAGCCGGTCCCGCCCGATCGGATACAATCGCGGCGCGAAATGAATCCTAACCGATCCGGAGCAGCCATCATGCAACAATATATAAAGGACAGGCAATCCCGCGTCGCGCAGGCCCTGAACCTCTCGAACGAAATCCTCCTCATCGGCTCGGGGGACTTGATCCCCGTGCCCGGCGGCGCCGATCAGTGTCTGCCCTTCCTGCCGCACACGGAGTATCGCTACATCGCTGATCACGACGAGCCCGGCTGCATCGTCGCGTACGATCCGAAATCGGGTTGGGTCGAATTCCGACCGCCGGTCGAGGAGCCGCAGCGCGTCTGGGAGGGCCGACAGCCCTTCGACTGGACGGCCGACCTGCGACCCACGACGGAGTTCGCCGACTGGCTCGCCGCCCGGGCCGGCCGCCCGATCGCCAATCTCGGCGCCGCGGCGCCGGGCGTTAACTCCGACGCCGCCCTGACGGAGGCGGTCCGCCTGAACTACTTCCACGCGCGTCGCCCGAAGGACGCCGTCGAGATGGAGCGCGTTCGTCGCGCCGTGGATGCGACGATCGCCGGCTACAAACGAATGCGAGATGTCATCCGGCCGGGCGTGACGGAGCGACAGATCCAGGTGGAGCTGGAGTCGGAGTTTTTCCGCCTTGGCGGAACGCGGACGGGCTATGGAACGATCGTCGGCGCGGGCTCCAACGCCGCCGTCCTGCACTTCACGCCGAGCCATCGCGTCGTGGGCGACGACGATCTCGTCCTGATCGACGCCGGCGCCGAAATCGACGGCTATACGGCCGACGTCACGCGAACCTATGGCGCGAAGGGAGCGCTCACCGGCTTCCGCAAGGATTTGTACGACGCCGTGCTCAGCGCCCAGAAGAAGGCCGTCGCCCGCTGCGGTCCCGGCGTTGAGTTCCGCGACATTCACATGAGCGCCGCGCGAGATCTGACCGAGGGCCTCATCACGCTCGGCATTCTGAAGGGCGACGCCGACAGCCTCGTCGAACGCGACGCGCATGCGATCTTCTTCCCGCACGGGCTGGGCCACTTGGTTGGGCTCGGTGTCCGTGACGCGAGCGGTTACCTGCCGGGCCGCGAACGCAGCAAGCGTTTTGGGCTGGCGGCGCTGCGAATCGATCTGCCGTTGCAGCCGGGCTATCTCGTGACGATCGAGCCGGGATTGTATTTCATTCCCGCCCTGCTGAAGGATGAGGCCCGACGCACACAGTACGCCGATTGCATTGATTGGGCGAAGGTCGACACATTGCTCGACATCGGCGGCGTGCGAATCGAAGACAATATCTTCATCACGCCGGACGGGTACGAGAATCTGACGATCGCCATCGAGAAGTAGTGAATCAGAGCCGCGACTGTGAGGAAGCGGGGTGGCTCGACGATACCCTCGGGTGGCATGCCGACGCTCAACGTCGGCATGGGAAGTCGAGCAGGCGTCAGGACAACGCGCCTGGACCGCGCCCCTGTCGACCGCTGGGACGAGATTCCCTTCTCGTCCCCTCGCCCGCAGGAATCCCTTCCTGCCGCGCGCCACGCCGCCATACAACATCGGCCCGTGGTCGTCCGCAGTCAGACTACGCTCATGGGCGCCCTGTGTCGGCATCAAGAGACGAGCAGTCGTCAGGACAACACGCGTCGTCCAATCCCCTGATCGGGGCCATTCCGAGTCGAGCCAGCGATGGCCCGGTCATTCCGCCAGTGGTGCCCGCGATTGCATGTCGACCGCCGCATCACTGCGGCGGCTCGGCGAGGGCGCCTCGGCGAGACAACCCTCGCCTTTGGGCCGGAAACAACGGAAGCGCGGCCGATTTCGACGCGGACCGATCCGCCTCTACAATACCAGCGTAAGCAGGTAGGGCGGGTCATCGACCCGACGCGGTCCCGTGCGGCGGTCGCGTCGCAGTGTCGCTCCCGGGATAAGCGAACAGGAACTCGCATTCATGCAGCCAAGACGCAAAACGCGCCAAGTCAAAGTCGGTCCCGTCCTCATCGGTGGCGACGCGCCCGTCTCGATCCAGTCGATGACGAGCACCTATACCTACGACGTCGATGCGACGGTCGCCCAGATCCACGCCCTCGCCCAGGCCGGCGCCGACATCGTTCGCGTTGCCGTTCCGGAGCCGGCGGATACCGAGGCGCTGAAGCACATTCTCCCGCAGGTCAGCGTGCCCATCGTGGCCGACGTGCACTACCACTATCAGCGCGCGATGGAGGCCGTCGAGGCGGGCGTCCACAAGATCCGGCTGAACCCCGGCAACCTCCAGAATCGCAAGCAGGTCGATCGGGTGATCGCGGCCTGCAAGGAGCGAGGCATCCCCATTCGCGTCGGTGTCAACGAGGGCGGCATCGTCGAGCGCAAGGACAAGGACAAGCGCGCCAGCGAGAAAGAGAAGCTGAAGAGCGACTACGAGTCGCAGATCATCGAGATCATGCTCGAGAAGCTTGCCGACTACATGCAGATCTTCGAGGACAACGACTTTCACGACGTCGTCATCAGTTCCAAGAGCATCGACCCGCGGATCTGCATCCGGGCCTACACTGCCATCAGCGAACGCTACGACTATCCGCTGCATCTCGGTGTCACCCACGCCGGACCGAAGGAGACGGGGTGTATTCGCAGCGTCGTCGCCCTGGGAACGCTGCTGGCGAACGGCATCGGCGACACGGTCCGCATCAGTTACGCCAGCGATCCCGTGCTGGAAGTTGAAGACGCGCGCGAGATGCTGAACTGCCTGGGTCTGCGCCCCCGCGTGGAGCCCGAGCTGATCGCCTGCCCAACCTGCGGCCGGATCGAAGTCGACCTGATGACGATGGTGAAGGACGTCCGCGACAGGCTTCGCACGATCCGCACGCCCGTGAAGGTCGCGATCATGGGCTGCGTTGTGAACGGCCCCGGCGAGGCGGAGGGGGCGGATGTCGCCGTGTTCGCCGGCAAGGGCAAGGGGATCATCTACGTGCAGGGCGAGCAGAAGCGCATCGTCGGCGAGGAGGAGATGATGGACGCGCTGTACGAGGAGTCCGTCGCGTTCGCCGAGCGCGTGGAGCGCGGCGAGGCGACGCTCAACCGTGGCGGTGTGACGATCGCACCGCCGGACCCGCTGCCGCGGGCGGATGGGAGTCTGCCGCTGCCGGTTGTGAAGGGGTGATCCTCAGGGATTTGGTTCATGGAATCGGCGCCTGAAACTGAGCCGACAATCCTCGATTATGCGGCGCAGTCAGAGGACGCCAAATGGCCAATCACGTTTCCCATTCTGCTGGCCCATCATGACTTAACCACAAAATGCCATGCGTGTGGCAATTCGCATTGAGTGGCGACGCTTCGATTCTCGATTTAACAAGCCTTTCACAACTTATGATCAATCGTCGCATATGATTCATCGGCGGCGTGAATCATGCGCTGGGATTGGCGGCCGGGCACATAGCGTCGGTTCGCCGCTGCGAGGTTCATTCGCGTATTCACGCCTTGTCCCCAATACAGTGACGGCGCGCGACAGAATGCGATACTCCGGAGTGACACGCATGCAAACATCGAGAACCATTGCCCCGGCGACGGCGATCATCTCCACCACATTGCTCATCCTGGCGGGGCTCCTGGCGCCGACGAATGATGCGGGCGCCGGCGAGCTTGAGGTGGTCACAAACCAGTCCCTGCTGGATGTTGCCTTCTCTGACGACGCGACTCATGCGGCGTGGGCGACAAGTGGAGGGAACGGCTACTATTGGACACACGGTGTGACGATGACCGACTTGATCGTCTCCTTGTCACAATCTTACGTCACGGGCATGAGTGGTGATGGTATCACTGTCGTTGGGCATACCGCTGGTCGGGCATGGTATTGGCGAAGCCTCGATCATTTGAGAGTGGAGTTGCCATACAACACGGTCGATTATCGAGCGAGTCGGGCAACCGACGCGTCCACCAATGGGAACCGCATCGTCGGGGCGGTCGATCGCCAGGGGAATGGGAGTCCCCTGGTCATCCTCTGGAATCGGCTCAATCCGACATCACCGACGATCATCAATCCACTTCCGGGGGATGCGGCGTGTTTCCCTGTTGCGATCAGCGGCAATGGACAGGTTGTGGTCGGTGACAGCACGATTTTCAATAATGGGGACTATCATACGGCGTTCGTCTATCGCGAAGGCGCGTCGCCTGCGGTCGAGGAACTGCCGCCGCTTTCAGGGAACAATTATTCCAGCGCATCCGGACTGAGCCGAGACGGCCTTTGGGCGATCGGTGTGAGCACGACTTATGGTTCGGCCGTGTATCGAGGCGTTGTCTGGAATACACAGACCAGAGGGGCGTCTCCAACCCCCGAGTTGTATCGAGGCGAAAATTTCTCACCACTCGCCATCAGCGCGGATGGTGGCGTCGTAGTCGGGAATACATTTGATCCGACCCACACGTTTGTGACCGTCGCCGTGTGGCGGCGAAATCAAGGTGAGATCCGGGAACTGAACGAGCTTGCGGCCGATCTGGGGATCGATGTTGACGGTTGGGTGATGGATTACGCGATTGATGTCAGTGCGGATGGAAAGGTCTTTGCGTGTGCGGCGTCACGACCGCTGGGCGCCGGAACCCAGCGCTGTGTTGCGCTGATTCACATTGATTGCTTTGACGGACCTGTCATCAATTCGGAGCCCGCCGATCTCACTGCGTGCGCTTCGACTGATGTCGAGTTCTCGTTCGGGATTTCAAGCGCGAGTATGGTGGATTACCTGTGGCAAAAGGACGGCAATCCAATCGATGGTGAGCTGAATCCGACCGCGCTTACCGCGACGTTGACTATTGTCGATGCTCAGCCGGGGGATGTTGGCACATATAATTGCGTGGCAAGTAATGATTGCGGACAGCGTGTCAGCCGTTCCGCGACATTGTCGGTGTTCTCGGTTGCAACGGGGGATGGCAACGCGGACGGCCTGGTGGACGGGCGCGATGTGCAGGCGTTTGTCGAGTTCCTGTTGGGGAATGTCGCCGCGAGCCCCGGATACTGTGCGCTGGATTTTGATGCGGACGGCGTCGTGAGCCTTGCGGACGCTCCCCTGTTTGTATCGCTCCTTCTTGGAAGCTAATGCGGGCCGAGCGGCGCACTCAAGCGAGTTAAGGTCTCGCGAATAGTCGTACTCGACTCGGGCGTGTTCACAGCGCGATCGCGCAATCTGATCTCACTTCGCCGCCCGCTTCGCCGGCATCGGTATGAGCGACTCCGCCTCATGGAATTCCGGCAACAGAAGGATCGCGTCGAAGCGAAACGCCAGGTCATGCAGATCGGCGTGTGTTTCGCGGGCGGGGGGCTGTGACAGGAGCGGCCGAAGCGCCGTCAGGTCGAAGACGCACGCGCCGGTCTCCGGCGCCGCGTCGAGCAGCGCCCGGATCGGATTAGACGCCTTGTCGTGTTCCGTCGCCTTTCCGTCGCGATCGACGGAACGCCGCGCCATGACGCAGATGTGCAGCGAGTCGCCACCACGCGCCGCGGCCAATTCGGCGATGTGATTGCCCACGTCGAGCTGATCGAATGGGCTGTAACCGCGGCCGGCGTGAGCGCCGCCGATCTTGATGACGGCGCGCGGGTTCGCCCCGTCGCGGAAGTTCCTGGCGAGCGTCTGTTTCATCAGGCGAACGCGCTCATGATTGCTCTCGTAGTACATTCCGCGAAAGTACAGTCCATAGATGCGTTGCGACGCGCGCAGGGCGTCGATCATGTCGCGCAGCGATTCGTCTTCTGTGGCAAAAGCCGTCGACAGCGCTTTCCAGTCGGCGGGCGTCGCTGTTGAGAGGAAGGCCTTCGCCTTCGAGCCTGTCTTTGCGAAGTGCGCGAAGCCGGTGTTAGCGCGATCGAGGGCCGACCTGGCGATCACCTTCGCGTCATCACTCTTCGCCTGCGACACCAATTGGCCGAGCAACAGGCGCGGCGAGCCCGTGAACTCCTGGTCAATCCCCCAGCAGGCGTAGTCGAGTTTGACGGCGTCCGCGAGCAACTGGGCTTCGTCGCGCAGATGAATGAACGCGATGCTGAAGGGCGTCCTGCGAATCAGGCCTGAGACACCTTCGAATCCGGATTGCCTTGCCGTCTCCGCGACCAGCGCCGTCGAGCAGGGGCCCGTCTCCGTGACATAGGCGCTGTATCCCGCGCCTTTCAGTTCACGCAGCAGCCATGATGTGAACCGGCACGTCTCCTGATTGCCGTGACTCTCTCCAACGATCGTGAATTCCGACGTCCTGGCGCGTTGCAGTAGCCAGTCGGCGCCGGGACCGCGAAGTCTATCCGCCGTCAATGTCGCCTCATGGCGACTGCGCTCAATCAACTGCCGAAGGTCCGGCGCGTCCTCGCCATTGGCGATTGTGAACGGGAATGCAATGAGCAACAGGGACTGGACGATCATGACAACTCCTCTGTGAAAGGAATCCGGGGACCGCGACTTACGCGTGAATGACAGGTTGAACACTCCAATCCTACCCGTCGCATCGCGCGATTCATAGTATGTCGGCCGGCGGCCTGTCACAGGCTGTCAGATGGCCGCCGTGTTGATGGCGCCCGACTTTGATGAAGGTCCTGTTCACCCGCACACGCCGAGATCGCGGCGATCCCGATATGGACAAACCGTTGCCGTCGTGGCGAGACGTTGGTTAAGATGATCTCCCGCGAGGATCACTGACGATTCAGCCATGACATCAAAACCACCCAGTCTGCGAATCACGATCACCCGGCGCAGGAACAAGCGGCCTCTGCTGGTCTGCGAGCGCGCCGATGGATCGAAGACGATGGCCGAGACGAATGTCGGCGCCGAGCACGATCTGGCGCACTACGCCGTCGAGACGACACTCGGTTATCGCCGCGCCTTCTACGGTCTGCTCGCCAGTGGCATGGACATCGGGGACTTCGACGTCGCCGGCGCGTCCACAAAGATCGAGCTACCCCCCGAGGCGGGCGCGACGGAGTTTATTGTCGGCCTGCTGGAGATGGAACTGATCAGCGGCGAGGCAATTGCCGACTTCAACGCCGAGCTATCACGGGCGATGTCCAACACCCGCAAGCCGACCGCCGCGCCGGTCATCTCTGACGCCGATCTTGCCACGATGCGCGAGCGGGTTCTCGCCCTGAAGCGTCAGTGGCGCGCATTGCCGGAGGGCGAGTCCATCACGTTGGATTGGGTAGCGCCCGAGTAGCGCCCAAATGAAAATCGCGTTCGCTCCGCACAGGACATGCGGAACGAACGCGATGCGTCAGCGAATCGTGTGATTGACTTCTACTTTTTCCCGTACGGATCCTTCCGCGTCGAGGCGCCGACCTTCTGGAAGTCCACGTCCTCACAGAGATCCTGCGCATCGAACTTCAGGATGCAGTAGTAGGGCTTGCTGAAGATCCTGATGACACGGCCGTCGTAGAGCTGACGCAGACGGCCGGTCTTCTCGCTTCGCACACTGACGATCGGCGCCTTCTCCAGTTCACGCCGGCATTCCTCCGGCGATTTGCCTTTCACCTTCTCTTCCAATAGCGCCGCGCGCGGCAGGTCGAACTTGATGTCCGGCGTCGTCTCGACGCGTGAGAGCGAGCGGATCCTGCCGCCCGTCACTTCGACAACGTAGCGGTCCTTGTCGAGCGGGTTCGTGACGCCGGCGACATCGTAGATTCGCCATTCACGGCGCCCGCCGACTTCGCGCTGTGTGTCCAGCGCCGCGCCGAACATCTGGTCGGCGGCGGACGGAGATCGGCCCAGCAGGTCCTTCTCCTTGTCCTTCACGTCCACCTTGTCGACCACGCCGCCGATCACGTTGATCGCCGTGCCCACGCCCGCCGTTCCATCGCCGAAGCAGCCAGTGGCGAGCAGGCAGGCGCCTCCAACACAGATCGAGAGCAGCTGATGGCGACCGCGAGAATATCCGCGGAGTCGTTGTGGGATTCGGTGGCTGGACGAAGTCATGTCATCTCTCCTTGACGCTTGTTCGTGGTCCTGGTGGCGACGTTCAGTTCAACAGAGTCGCCAGTATCGCAGAGATTGTGCGGAGCCGACTTAATTGCGCCCTGACAGGCGGTTAAAAAACAATTCAGGCGCGTCCGCATGCGAATGGAACGCCCGCCGAAAGGGAAGGGCGGGTGGATTCGCGGGCGTTACTGCACAAGGGGCAGTTTCAGCACACTACCGCGCGCCATTGCGATCCGCTCGATGTGGCCCGTCACTTCGCGACCCTTCGCGCGCACGATCGCGTGGGCGTGGATCGACGTCCCGGGATGGGTCATCCTGCCGACGGAGTCTGATGCGAAAAACCCGACCACCTGGGCGTTCGGCGCGTGATCGGCGGTCCACCGCCATGGCGCCTGATCCGCCGTCAGTCGGCCGCCGGGCCGCATCGGGCATTCGCCATTAATAACGTGAATCTCCAGATCACTGACGCGTCCATCCAGCATGAACGGGAACGGCCGCGACGTGTCGATTCCGTTCGAGGCGGCGCACTGACGAATGAACATCTCCAGGTCTTCGCCCGCCAGGTCGCGATCGATCGGTATTTCGCGCCAGCTGTCCACGTACGCGACTGTCATCAATGCGGCCCTGTCGTCTGACGCCGTCATGGGGCCATCGACATGCAATTGCCCCTGTTCGGGTCGCGCGATCCACGCCCGCCCGTCGCGAATCGTGATCTCGCCCTCCAGGCCCGCCAGCGCCCCCACGCCGATGGCGTTGGGTTTCTCAAGCGCCTCGCCCACGCCAACGATCCCGGTCGCATTCTCGCCGCCGCCGCTGAGCACACGATGCATCTGGCCATATTGGGCGACGTCGATCGAATGCGTCGCGCATCCCGGCGCCAACGCAAGCCACGCCACGCTCATCGGGATAACCAACTTCCTCGTCGTCATGATGTACTCCTTTCAGTCAGCGCGGGTCATTGAGTGAAGGTGGATGGGAGCACCGATCGGCGCGTGTGGCCCATGAAATGTCGAGCGTTGCCTGTCGTCACGCGACTCAATCAGCGCGCCGCGCCCATCATCGTTTCACGCAGTGATCCTAGTTGGAATTCGCAATGGTAGCCATATTCTTCGGTCGGGCGTGTCACGCCCGGACGTCGCAGCGTGACGAGGGTATGACGTGACGCCGGGAATCCCACCGATTCCGCGTTCCACGGGTATGATGTCCAACCTATGCGACAGAGAAGACTCATTGCGTTCCTGCCGGCGGTGTCACTCGCGCTGTTAATCGCCTGCGACTTTGGCGAACTTTGCCCGACGACGTTGATGGAAGCGTCCGACGAATCCGCCGCCGTCACGATCCAGACGACGGGCGATCCTTATCTGCCCGGTTTCTACGAAAATACCTCATTCGACCTCGATCGATGCGAGGCCGATGCGCCGCTGAAGCTTCGTATCGTTGCGCCGACGGCGCCGGGGACTTACAGCGTCGTCGTTCTTCAGCACGGCTTCCAGGTGACGAACCACTCCTACGATCAGATCGCATCCCACATCGCCAGTCACGGATTCGTCGTGATTCTGCCGCGCATGTATGACGCGGGTCTCGGGCCGATCATCGGCATGCCGAGCGCCGCGATCGAAACAGAGCGGGCGGCCGTCGTCATTGACTGGCTTCCGTCGGGGCTCGAGCGCCTTCCCGGCGTCAGCATCAACAACACCCGGATTGGTCTCGCCGGGCATTCTCGCGGCGCCAAAGTCGCGTTCGGCGTGGTGAAGGCCGGCGCTTCACGCGTCGCGGCGCTGGCCGGCGTTGATCCCGTCGATGGAACAGGCGGACCGGGGGGGAATGAGCCACGCGTCATCGACGGGGTCCTGCCGTTTGATATTCCAACGCTGATCCTCGGCGCCGGTCTGGGGGGCGCCTGTGCCCCCGACGGCGACAACTACGCGGCCTTCTTCGACGCCTGCCCATCGCCGTCCGTGCTCGTCGTCGCGACGGACTATGGTCATGGCGATATGCTGGATGAAGAGACCGCCGGGCTGGCGGCGAGCGTCTGCGAGTCCAATGCCGATCGCGAACCGATGCGCCGCCTGACGGCGGGCCTGCTCGTCGCCTTCTTCCGAGCCCACCTGCAGAACAATTCCGAGATCCCCGACGGCATCGAAGCGCCGGGTTCACCAACGCGGATCACCATCGAACGCAAGTAGCCGCCCGTTCAGCGTGGGTGGCATGCTTGCCCTCAAAGGCAAGCATGTGAAGTCGCGATATCGACGGGGTGGCCCACCCCTTCAGGGGTGGGGGCGCGACGATGAAAACTCGGAATGCACGCTCAATTGATTCGAGAAGACCGCTCGCGTGCGCATCGTCGCGCCGGCGCCACCAAGGTGGCGGGCTACCCCGCCGACACGCAATTGACCGATTCGATCAACGGGCGCTACGGATGACAAGGCTCGCACGCCAGGCCTGGCGACGCGGGCCCCCTCGCTGGCGCTCGCGGTTCGGATATCGTTGAGTCCCCACCATTGGCGGCGATTGAGTTATGATACGGGTCCGGCGGATTCGCCGATCGGGGCCGAACATGAACACGCACGAGAACTTTTCCGATCGCATCGTCGACAAGCTTGAGCGGGTCCGCGCCCGCGGTCTGAAGTGCTTCGGTTCAGAACAGCACGGCTTCCGCCTCAATCCGCCGCTCAGCGAGGAGGCCGTCCGCGCATTCGAAGCGGAACATGGCGTTCGGCTTCCGGAGGACTATCGCGCGTTCCTCACAAAGGTGGGTAACGGGGGCGCGGGGCCGTATTACGGTCTCTATCCGCTTGAGAAATGGAACGCTATTGCCGCCGAGCATATTCCCGACCAGCTCGCGACCCCGTGCCCGATCCTTCGGGAACACGCCAACGGCGAGGACCTGCGCGACGCCATCGGTTGCGACTGGGAAGACTGCTTCCGAGGTGTCATCGCCCTCTGTACGCAAGGCTGCACGTATTCGGCGGGCATGATCGTGACGGGCCCGCATCGCGGGCAGATCGTCTATTTCAATGAAGAGGGGCCGGCCTGCTACTTCATCGACCATACCGATTTTGTTTCTTGGTATGAGCGATGGCTCGACGAATTGCTCGCGGGTTTCGACGATGGCTGGTTCGGGTTCGGGAAGGCCGGTGACGAGGCGTCGCTCGCCGCAATTCTCGACGACCCGCACGCGTCAGCGGATGACATCGTGGACGCGATGAGATCGCTGAGCCGAATGCCCACCCTGTCGGAGGCGACGCGCAAGGCGCTGCGTCGCCTGCAGTCCCACGAGTCCGGTGATGTGCGCAGTCGCATCCCGCACCTGCTGGTGAAAGGGGATTTCGCGGGCGCCGCCGAATCACTGACAGCCGGCCTGAGTGACGCTGAAGAGGAGGTTCGCGCCACATCGTTGTCCGCGATGGCCCAGGGCGCTGCGCCGAATTGGCGAGAGGCCGCGCGGGCGGCCCTGAGTGACAGCCGATTCCGCATCGCGACGAATGCGGCGCGACTGCTGGAGCAGGATGGGCAACTGACTCAGGAGGACATTCAGCGCCTCCTCGAATCGTCGGACAAATCGGTCCGGGCGATTGCCCTGGATTATTGGGGCAGAAACGCGCGGCGAATGCGCGATGTCGCGTTTCCCCTGGAGCTGATCACTCATCCGGATGTGGCGATTCGCCGCGCCGCGATACTGGCCGCCCGCGATCTGAAGTTGGCGGACGCCGTCCCCATCCTCGCCGTTCGGCTGGACGCCGAAGCGGACAACATCATCCGTGGCATTATCGTAAGAGCGCTCGTCGAGATGGCCGATCGCAGGGCGCTACCCGCACTGCTGGAATCAGCGACCAGCAAGGACGATTTTGTGCGCTATCATGTCGCCCGCGGGCTGAGGAACTTCAGAGGTCGGGATGTCCTCATCGCGCTGAAGAAGCTCGCGCAGGACCACACGACACCCCTGCAGCTGGATCAGCAGGGCAGACCGATCGCGACAACGGTCTGTACAATCGCCCATGTCGCGCGCCAGTCCCGCCGCCGCGTCCTCATGAGAACGATCTTTCCCTTCATTCGATAGGCGAAACGCGACACGCCTCACGTGTCAGTCGTTGTCTTTCTCCAGTGTCCTGAGCAGCGCCGCCGCCTCGATGCCCGCCCGCGTGTCGCCGTATCCATCCACCAGGCGCTCCAGCCGCTTCCGCGCCTTTCTCTTGTCGCCCGACGCAATCATCTCCTTCGCCTTCTCCAGCCGCTCCATCGTTCCCTGCGTCCACACGAAGTAGCGTGATCGCTTCAAAGGTCCGTCGTGTGAATTGGAGGAGATGTACGACAGACCCAGCTGCGTGCTGCGATCGCCCTTGCGCGTCACGATGAGTGTGCGGCCATGATGTGTTCCGACGAAGAGTGGTTTCTTCCGTCCACGATCGAGCGTCGGATCGAAACTCACCCAGCCCTGGCCCGGCAGGTACGCCTCCGGCCAGCGATGCCAGCCGCGATCGACAAACGGCAGTCGCCGCTTCGCCGGAACAATCGATGAACCCGCCATTCGCGTCGGTATCCCCGTCGCCCGGCACAGCGCGCAGAAGACGTGCGAGAATTCCGAGCAGGAACCGCTGCGTCGTTCCAGGACGACGGGCGCCGTGTCCCAGCCGTCGCCCCCCTGGTACTTGAATGTGTCCGCAATCAGATGATGGATCGCGACGGCGCGTTCCGTCGGGTCGGGATGTCCCTTCAGCAGTCTGTCCGCCGTCTCGCGAATGATCGGCGTCTGCAGACCGAAGATGCGATGGTCGCGCGTGTAATGGGCGATGAGATCGGGATCGACGTCGTCGTAGGATCCCTTCGAGGCGCCGGACACATCGGCCTGTTTCGGGGTTCGAAGCGTGACTTCGCAGGTGAACCCGACGCGAGCCTCTTCGCCCGGTTTGATCTCCGGAATCGCGACGCGCTTCAGCGTGTTGCCGTATTCGTCGTGTCGATTTGATATATGGACCGGCCGGCCGAACGCCTCGACGCGAAAGCCCTCGATCGTCTGGTAGTCGTCATTGGAGGGAACCGTGAGGTAGACGCGAACGTCCCGCAGCGTGTCGCGCGATCGATTTCGCAGGACATGATGATAGGCGACTTCATAGCGAACGCCGGTCTCTTCTCCCGTCCTGTCCGAGGTCATCGGCGCCGTCGCCAGCAGAACGAACAGCAGCGTCGTCGTGTCCATCGCGTTCCCCTTCCGAACGAGAGGAGAGTCATCACGCGTCAGCGGGGACGTTACCCTGGGCCAACCGCGCCACGGCAGGAATAACATGAAAACAGCCCGCCCCTCATTGGGGTCGGGCTTGAGAATATCACTGGATTCTACCGTTCCCCGATCGGGGAATGCCAACGAATTCGCGAGCGACAGGCGCCCGGCCCGCCGATCAGTAGATCACGAAGCCATCCGCATCGACGAAGACGTCGAAGTTGATGTCGTCGCCGACGAACTCGAACGTGACTTCCTCTCCGCAGAAGTAGTCGATGTCCTGCTCGAAGATCGGCAGGGCGTCCAGCACGATGACGTCGTTGAAGACATACTGCTCTGCGTTCGTGCTGGTCAGGAAGATGAGTTCATCACAGAAGAAGTCAGTCGGAACAATCTCGCCGGGAAACACGATGCCCAGATCCAGCGAGAAGACGTTTCCGTCGATGTCTTCGTACTCGATGAATGGATCGATCTCGAAGTTCGTGCTGTTGATGACAGTGACTGTGATCCCGGGATCCACAAACGGATCGCCCACGACGGGACCGACAGGAAAAATCGGAAAGCCGGTCGCCACACAGGTCTGCCCCATCGTCGCCGCGAGCGACAGAACCAGCAGCCCGGCCATCATCACATTTCGCATCGTCTCTCTCCTCAGTCGTATGTCCGAGCGCATCGGGCGGACGTCGCCGCGCCGCCCCGCGGATGTGACGGTTCCGACACAATGTTGCGGGCCGCGTTAACCGAAAAAACGGCCGAATTTCCGGGGCGCGGGTCAAGGTTGGCGTATCAGGTCGCGTGGACCGGTGTCTCCGCGATGCAAACGCCGATTTTGCTCGAATTTGCGAGCGTTTGCGACCCTTTGCGTGCGATTGCAGCGTGGAAATGCCCCCACAGGGCGACGACGCCGCATCGAGGGTCCGAATATCCGGATAACGACTTCCAACTACCGAAAATCCTCGTCGCTGAGAAAAACACGAGGCGGAGGGCGCCGAATCCACCGCACGCCGATGGCGGCGCGGCCGATGTAAGGGCAAACGCAACGCCGGCTCGACTCACGCGAGATCCTTCGAATGAACACACGAACCTCCGTCCTGACGACGACCTTCCTCGTGGGGCTCGCCTGCGCCGGCTACGCTTTCTATCACCTCTACCACAACTGGAAGCTCACGGAGAATGGCGTGCGAACCACGGCCTCCGTGTTCTACCTGGACATGCGAGTCGATCGAATCCGGGCGTCGTCCTTCAAGCACTACCGTGTTGACGACTACAGCGACGAGTGTTTCAAGACTGTTGTCTATTACACCAAGGGCGGCGAACGCATCATCTGGCAGTCGCGCGTGTCGACGGATCTGCCCGACTGGTTGCGCGGCGACCATGTGTATGAAGAGCGCGCCGCGACGATTCTCTACAGCCCCGAAGATCCGTACTACTGGGAATTCGAGAAGCCGCTGACGCTCTTTGTGAACTGGTTCGTGCTGCTGTTGGCCGGACTGGGGCTGATGAGCCTCTCCTTTGGTCCCTACGACGCCGTCATGCGCCGCCTTCGCGACTCAGACGAAGATCGTGAGCGAGCCCTGGCGTCCATCCGCGAAGAGCTCTACACAGCCAGAGAACCGGCCAGATCGTCAGCGCCCGCGAAAGACACCGAGACGATCGACACACGTGTTCGCACCGCGCCGCCCGGCGTCGATCCCGACGCGCCGCTCGTGGATGAGGCGACGACATTCGGCCCGGGTGACGTCGATCGGGAACGGGAACCGGCCTACGCGAGCTATGGCGAGGCGAATCACGACGCCGGCGATTCGAGTCGCGACGGCTTCGGCGAAGATACCGATCCCTTTACCGAGATCTGACAGCAAGCGTTACGGATCGTGGCCTATTCGCCCGCGATGATCTCGCGGACCTCCAGCACTTCGACAGTCGGTCCCAGTTCGCACGTGACCTGCAGATCCCCTCGAATCTGGATCAGCAGACGCGAGCGCGCGCCGACAGTCGTCGCCTGGTCGAAGAGGTCGTCATCCAGATTCGCATCCTGGAAGAGATGATAGAAGATCCCGTTGTCACCCTCCCAGGCGAAACAGGGCGCCTGCCCGAATCGTTCCACGCGAACATACGTCCCCTTGATGAGGAAGGGCGATCCTGAAGACAGATCGAACGACGGCAGCTCCAGCGTGCACGCCGGCGCCGCGAGCAGGGAACAGGCGGCAAGTGAAATCGTGACGAGGGCGAGTATCGTGCGGCGCTGTCGAAGGATGAGGCGTTTCATTGTCGTTGGTCTCACTGGGGTCAATCGAACGTCGATAATCCTGGATCTTAATCGGCGAGGGTCAGTGATTCGACCAATCGATCGAAAATCGGCCGGGCCGTCGCGATCGCCTCGGACTTCGCATTGACGGATACGAAGGCGCACACACCGCCTCGATAGGCGATGGCGCCCATCCACTCCTTGCCGTCGGACTCGCCCCAGGTTCGCCGGTAGCCGGACCAGCCATTGTATGTGATGGGCTTCAGTTCCGAAGTCGGCGTCTTGCCGGCGAAGGGCCGTTCGATCAGCTCCGCCAGTCGATCGCCGACCTCCACGTCCGGTCGCCGCGCCGAGACGGCGAATGCGGCGCCGGCGTCTTCCTTCACGATGTTGGCGACATCGCCGACGAGGACGATCCGCCAGTCCGGCGGATAGGCGAAGGAGAACAGACCGGTCGACGCCTCATATCGCGCCCACGCGGCCTCCGCCGTCGTGGTCGATTCCTGCGACGGGGATCTGCAGCCGGCGAAGATGCAGGCGGATGCGACGACCAACAGGCGTGGATCAGGAAATCGCCGCATCGCCACTCCCGCGTCAGTCTTCGACGAAGCCGTCATCCGCCATCTTGACGATTCGCGGCAGGAAGCGCGCCCGCGTATCGACCAGGTCCGCCTGCGCCGCCATGACGTGATCGATGTTCTTGTACACGCCGGGCACTTCGTCGAGGCCCGCCGAGATCAGCTTGACGCGATGTTTCTTCAGATCCTTCTGCACGGGATTCCATCGAAACGTCTGCTTCGCCTGCTTGCGGGACATGACGCGGCCCGCGCCGTGTGCCGCCGAGTCGTAGCTCGCCGGATTGCCTTTGCCCTCGACCACGTAGGCCGGCGACGCCATCGAACCGGGAATGATCCCGATGTCGCCCCTGGCCGCCGGCGTCGCGCCCTTGCGATGCACGACGACTTCCCGGCCGGCGTGTATTTCCTTCCAGGCGAAGTTGTGATGGTTCTCAATCTGCAGCAGCGGCTTGAGCTTCAGGTCGCGCAGAATCGTCGCGTGGATGCAGTGATGGTTTGCCGACGCGAACTCGCCCATCAGCTGCATCGCCTCCCAGTACTCCGCGCCCTCGCCGTCGAGCGGAAGCCAGGACAGATGGCGGAACTCGCGCGGAATGTTCGGATGCATCGACATGGCCATATTGCTGTAGTACTCGCACGTCATGGCGCCGGGACCGCGCGAGCCCGAGTGTGTCAGGATCGCGACATATCGGCCCGGCTCAACGCCTCGGAAGGTCTCCGGGAACTCAATTTCGCCGATATCGACGAAGTGATTCCCGCCGCCGCTCGTTCCAAGCTGCTCTTCGGCCTTTGCGCGCACTTTCCGGATAATCGGCGAGATGTTCCAGTCCATGTCGAGGACGGGCGCATCGCGCCGATCGCGGCCGTTGAACTTCGCGCCGGCGCCGAAGCGCGTGTTCTTCTCAACGGCGCGGATCAGTTCGTGTTCGTTCTTTTCAATCGGGTCCGCCGCGCCCCCTTCGATCGGCATCGGCAGGACGCTGAGCATCATCCGGCAGGCAATGTCCACACCCACGGCGTAGGGAATCACGGCGCCTTCCGTCGCCAGGACACCGCCGATCGGCAGACCGTAGCCGAGGTGCGCGTCCGGCATCAGGGCGCCGCCGACGCTGATCGGCAGTCGCACGGCGTACTCCATCTGTTTGATCGCGCCGCCATCGATCTGCTCGGCGCCCCAGACGTTGTACAGCGACTTTGCGTCCGCTTCCTCGCGGATGTCGTAGCAACTCGGCGCGCCGTGGATCAGCTCGGAAGCGATCGCGCCGAAATGGGGCGATTCGAGCATCGACTCGGGGTTGTCGCGCAGGGCGTGGACCGCCGCGCGCACGTCGACGGCGCTGACGCCGGCGCTGCGCGCGTCGCCGCACGCTTTCAGGATGTCCGCGATGATGGGCCCTTTGGGGAATCCGATTTTGCTGATTTCTCGCGCTTTCATGTCTGTTCGAATCTCACTGTGCGCGCGAACGGGAAGCCCTCGCCTCCGGCCCGGACGCGTCAACCTGACAAGAGTATAGCGGGGATGCGGGGACGCTGTCGAATGTCGCGCCGCCCGCCGGTGTGGGTCAGCGTCGGCGCCGCCGCATTCGACGAATGCCGACGAACGTCAGCAGCAGCGAGATGGCGCCGCACGGCGCGCAGCCCGGGACGCCGCAAAGCGATTGTCGGAGGAGTCGGCAGATGGCGTCATCGATGAAGGGCGCCTCTGTTGCAACATCCGGCGCGGGCGCTCCGCTGATGTTCGCGCAATCCACGACGCCGCAGTTCGTGTTGCTTCCGAGGTACTCGCCGTTCATCGCCGTGCAGTCGTCGCTCGACAGGTCGGAGCAGCTGTTGTCGCCAAAGCAGCAGGCGCCGAGCGGCGCCGGGGCGGGCGCGGGGCCGGATGTCGAGCAGTCCGTGTTGGCGCACAACGTGTTGTCGCCCCGGTAGCTGGCGCCGCCATCCTCGCAATCCGCCTGTGTCGTCTCGTTGCAGGTTCCGTCGCTGATGCAGCAGGCGCCCTGCGGCGCAGGCTGCGGATCAGGCGTCGTACAATCGACGGCGGCGCACGCGACATCATCGCCGCGATAGGCGCCGCCCTGCGTCACGCAGACCGCCGGCGTGACGAAGACACACGATTCATTCTGCAGACAGCACGCGCCCAACGGCGGACAGGCGCCGCCGCCGCCGCTGTTGCACTGCGATCCCACGCCCAGCGCTTCGCCGGACATCGACGCACAGCATTCGGGAATCTCGAAGACACACGCGTCGCCGGGCAGGCAGCACGCCTGGCGATCCACGACTTCGCCGGCGCCGAAGGGGCCCGGCGTGATGCGTTGCCCGCCGGCGTAGAGGGCGAGACCATTGAGCAGCAGCGTGGCGCCGTCCTCCAGCGTCAGTGTGTCGCAGTAGACGGCCTCGAAACCGTCCAGCGGGCGATTGCCGTTGTCGATTTCGTCGACCAGCTGCAGGGCGCCACCGGCTTCGACGCGCAATTCCGCAAAGTCAAAGTTGTTGTCATAACCGCCGTCGGCGAGCGCCGGTCCGACATCGCGGCCCGCGGCCTCCAGCGTTCGGTCCCACGGCGCCTGGCCGCACAGGACGGCGCCGCCCTGAAACACGAGTGATGTTCCCGGCTCGAAGGAAAACAGCGCTTCGTCGGCGCCGCCAATGACGAATCGGCCGCGCGCCGTCAATTCGGCGCCGCCCGTTACTTCGAACGTCGCGCCCGAATCAAGTGAGAACAGCCTCGCCGCGACGCGCGAGGCGTCGATGCGCAGCGTCCCGTTTCGCCGGACGTTGATCGGTCCCTGCACGATTCCCGTCGAACCGTTGACGACGTCGAAGATCGCCCGCTGGTTCGGCTGTGTGAAGGCGTCGTCGCCGATTTCCCAGAGCGTGAAGTTCAGAAGCTCGCCGCGATTGAGGATAAACGTTGTCAGGTCTGTCGGCTTGAGGAAGATGGGGCCGCAGCCGTCGACGGTCTCTGGATCGTCACCGTCATCGCCGCCGTCACCGACGGTCACGTTCGCGCCGTCGGCGAGGATCGACGACATCCCGCCGAGCTCCTCGTGAATGTCTGTCGCGATCATCAGCGTCGCGCGCGAGCGCGCCACGAGGGCGCCGTTGTTGAAGGTCATCTGGCCGGCGATGACGAGCATGCCGTCGTCAGTCTGCCCCGGATCGTTGGCGGTGATCGCGCCAATGACGGCGTTTCGCAGGTCGGCGTTGATCAGGCCGCGTCCTTCAACGCCGACTTCGTTGGTGATGATGGCGGGGATTGTGGAAGTCACGCTCGCCGAAGGTCCGGCCAGTCGAATCACGCCGTCGGCGCCGCGAATCCGGAAGGACGTATTCGCGTGAAACGTGCGACTGTCTGGAATCAGCAGTACACCTTCGTTGACCATGCCGTTGACGCCGTCGAGCGTCAGGTTGCCTGGCGCAAGTGTCAGCGTCGAATGATCACGGAGCACGAGCGAAGAAATCGTGACGTCGAGATCCGCCTCGACATTGGCGGATGGCGCGTCGATGCTCCCGTCGATGACGACGCTGTACTGCTCGGCCATCGTGTTGTTCGGCACACTGGGCGGCAGCCAGTTGTTCGCTTCCGACCAGAGGTCGTTCACGGCGCCGGTCCAGCGGCGGCATTCGTCGGGCACGCCGATCGGATCCAGTGTGTCGGCGCTGACGTCGCCATTGCCGTCGGGATCCGTCGGATCGATGTCGCAGGCGTCGGGGACGCCGTTGTTGTTGCAGTCGGGATCGCAGCCCGTCAGGCAGAAGTAGGGACCACCGGGCGCGCTCGTGTACACGTAGATGTCGCATTCATCGATGACGCCGTTGTTATTGCAGTCCGACGCGCAGTCGCCCGACGTGCAGAAGAACGGACCGCCCAGCGCCGTCGAGCTGGCGTCAATTTCGCATCGATCGAGGATGCCATTCTGATTGCAGTCGAGGGAGGGATCGAGCTCGATCTCGATGCTGTCCGGCTGCATGTTTCCATCGCAGTCCGTGCAGTCGAAGTCCGCACAGAGGCGGCCGGGCCACCAGAAGAGTCCGTCGCTGGACGCGACGCACGTCAGAAAGTCGGACTGCACGCAGCCCGTCGTCGTGCAGCAGACGCCGACGCCACAGGCGGGCGCGAAATCGGCGCACTGTCCGTTTTCGAGAAAGCGCTGGCCGAGCATGGCGCAGTCGGCGGGGACGACGTCGACGACACACGTTCCCAGTGTGTCCTCGCAACAGGCGCCCATCTGTGCCGACGCGCGTGTCGAAACGCTCATGAGCGCGACAAGCGCCGTCAGAATGATCGATGTCTGGCTGATCCGCATAATGATCGTCGGCCTCGGCCTCAGGCCCCCCGATTTCCAAGGCGATTGTCGTGGTCAATCATAGGCGCGGGGCAGGGTTCGCTTTGTCGAACCAATATAACCATCCGCCCCTTAGTTTTCCGCATTCCCGGCCGCCCACCACTGAATCACGCCGGGCTGAAAGTAGTATGGACCGCGGTTTGAAAACACGACGCCCGATAAGCGGTGGCTCACGCCCCACAATTCGGGTTCGTGATAGAGGTACGTGCGCGGCTGTTCGTCGTAGAGAATCTGGCGCATCCGACGGAAAATAGTGATCCGCTCCGTTTCGTCCGTCACGCTCTCGGCGGTCGAGAAAAGGCGGTCTATTTCCGAATTCGAGTAGCCACCGAAGTTCACTTTGCCGCCGGTCATGAATTCCGTGGTATGCAGTTCAGGGGCGACGCCGGGCGTCACGGCGCCGAGATACGCGTCGAAACGGCCCTCCTTCAGGCGTTCGATGTACTCGGCGCGATTCGCGGCCGCTACGATCGTGACGCGGACGCCGACATCTTCGAGGCAGTCGCGAACGATTTCCGCAATCTGCGCATCGGCCGCCAGCTCGCCGTTGATGACGAGGCGGAGTTTTAATTCGTTCTCTTTGGGATCTCTGTGCGCCTTGTCCGTCGACCTGCCACCGCGGAGGATCTGTTCCGCCTGTCGCGGGCGATACGCGAATCGCCGGACATTCGGCGCCGTGAACGGCGAATCGGGCGCCCAGGGTCCGAAGCACGCCGCCGCCAGATTGTTCGTGACCTGGGCCTTGATGCGATCGATGTCGATCGCCATGGCGAGCGCCTGACGGACCTGCGGATCGGCGAGACGCGGTTCGTCACCTCTGCAGTTCCATCCGATGTAGTGGTATTGTGATGAAGGTCGTCGCGCCTCGCGCCCGGCCCGTTCAAACGCGTCTGAGTAGATTTGTGTCTGGTATTGCTCGAATGTCAGCTCCACCAGGTCAAGCTCACCGGCGCAGAATGCGTCAAGCCGCGCCTGCGGCGATTTCAGCCAGTGGATTCGCAGTCCCGCGACGGTCGGTCGCAGGCCCTCGGCCTCGTAGTCGGGATTGGGCGCGAGGCGAATCTCGTCGGCGTCCCACGCCTCGAATCTGAAGGGGCCACTTCCGATGGGCGCGTGATGCAGTTTCTGGAAATACGTCGAAGTCCGCAGCGTCGGATCTTCGGACAGACCGGGTTCGAAGCGATGTCTGGGGATGAGCTCAAAGTTGGCGCTGACGCGCCACGTTGCGTGCGGCTGTTCCAGCTGGATCGTGAACGTGCGGGGATCGACGGGGATAATGTCCTTGATCCGCGACGCCTGTCGCCGCTTGTCGGATCGAACCTCGAGGGAGATCGTCTGGCGCCAGCTGAACTCGATGTCCGCCGAGGTCAGCGGCTCGCCATCGTGCCATGTGAGACCTTCGCGCAGTCGAATGGTCCTGATCGTCGGGTCCTCGTCCTCCGTGATCGATTCGACGAGATGAGGATTCGGAACCAGCTCGAGTCGATCCGTTCGCCAGAACAGTCGTTCGAAGAGCAGTTCGCAGACGAAGAGATCGCCGCGTCGCATGTGCATCGGGTTGAGCGCCGTCGGCGCTTCGGGGGCGTTGATCGTGATGACGGCGTTGCGGTCGACCGCCGCCGCATTTCCGGGCGGCGTTTCGGCGGCGCGGGCGACACCGCTGGTGGCCTCCCACATTTCCTGCTGGGCCAGGCGCTGGGAGAACACCTCGACCAGGTCTGCGGCGTCCTTCGCGACTTCCTTTGAAGACACGAGGGCGTCGGAGAGCTTCGCAATCACGGCCACGGCGCCGATCAGGGCGAGGCCGACGACGATTTTCACCTTGTGGCGCCGGGCGTGTCGCGACGCCACGTAGAGGGCGCTGTCGCGTCGCGCCGAGATGGGCTTTCCCGCCAGGTAATGGGCGAGGTCGTCGCGGAGGGCGTCGACTGTCGCGTATCGACGTTCGGATTCCTTCGCGAGCGCCTTGAGGACGATCGTCTCCAGGTCGCGATCGACGGGTCGTCCGCCATCAGCGTCGGCGCCGTTCGTTGTTCGCCATCGCAGCGGCGTCGCTGGCGGCGCGTTGAGCACGTTGTTGATGCCGTCCGAGAGGGATCCCGTCACATCGTAGGGCAGTCGCCCCGTGATCAGTTCATAGAGCAGTACGCCCAGGGCGTAGATATCGCTGCGCGTGTCGATGGCGTCAGGGTTTCCGCGCGTCTGTTCGGGCGAGGCGTATGCGATCGTTCCCATGAAGCCGCCCGCGATCGTCGTCAGTGCGAATCGGCTGTTGACGTCGGCGTCCGTCGCCTTGGCGAGACCGAAGTCGAGGACTTTCGGCTGGTGGTCGAAAGTGACGAGGATATTCCCCGGCTTCAGATCGCGGTGAATCACTCCCGCGTGGTGGGCGTGGGCCACGCCGGCGCAGACGGCGTCGAAGAGCGCGAGGGCGCGGCGGCGATAGTCTGCGGGGCGGCCGGCGCTCGACGCCGCAATCTCCTTCGCGCACGCGTCGAATCGCCGGCCATCGACGTACTCCATGGCGAAATAGAGGCGTCCGTCTTCGGTTTCGCCGCTGTCGAAGATCGTGACGACGTTCGGGTGGCGGAGCTGGGCCGCCAGTTCGATCTCGCGAAGAAACCGCTGTCGCATTCGCAGCGATGTGCCCGATTCGTGGTAGAGCACCTTCAGGGCGACGTCGCGATTCGTCGACAACTGACGCGCCTTGAAGACAACGCCCTGGGCGCCGCGATGCAGTTCGCCGTCGATGTCGTAGCCCTGGACGGCGAGTGTGGCGGCCGTGGGGCTGGCCGCCCGTTTCGGGGCGCCCGTGTCGCTGACATCCGACAGGGCGCTGACGATCTCGTGCATGAAGTCGCGATCACGTTCGAGCTGTCCGACCCGTTCGCGACATCGCTCGCAGTGTTCGAGATGGTGCGTCAGAAGGCTGCTCGGCCGCGTTGGCGCGTCCGGCGGCGCTTCATTCAGCGCGACCCGCTCGTCGATGAGGGATTCCAGTTCCTGGTCCGTCGGACAGCCCGTCATCGATTGTCCCCTGCGTGGCGCGGCCGGCCGACGCTAGTCGAGTTCGTAGGCCGCGTTGAGTTCATCGATGATCGTGCGAAGCTGCGCCAGGCAGCGCTGCTTGGATTTGTAGACCACATCAATCGACACGCCGTGTTCCTGTGCGACCTGCGTCGGTCGCTTCTGTTCCAGCGTGAGCCCTCGGAAGAGGGCGATCGTCTGTTCGTTGAGGTTCGTGTTGTCGCTGAGGCGCTGCATCGCCTTTCGGATGATCTCGCGGCGGCACTCCTCGTCCCAGAGGCGCTCGAGTTCGTCGTCGGAGGGAACGAAGTCAAAGACGGAATCCCCGCGGGCCTTTCGATCCCGGGCCTTGGCCCGCCAGGAGTCGGCGACACGGAATCGGGCCATCGACGTGATCCAGGCGCCAAGCCGCCCCTTTTCACGATCGTATTTTCCGGCCCGGTATTCCTGGAGGAACCGAATGAGGGTTTCCTGGGCGGCGTCGGCGGCGTCCTGGTCGTCGAGGCCGAGACGCCTGGCAATCCCGAGGATGACAGGCTGATACCGCTCGGCAAATTCTCGCCACACGGTGTCGTTCCGCGTGTCGAGAAGGCCTTCGAGCAGCGTCGTCGTTGTTTGCAGATGCGAATCCATAGTCGGGGCGACAGCCTCGACGACGATTCTATCCGCCGGATCGGAATGTGCGTAATCATGCCGTCGAATCGGACCTCTTCGAGGGGATGGGTCTTGGTACAGACATATCCGGGAGCCCCGCCCAATTCCTGACAGGCGTCTTCCCGAACCGTGGCGCCCTCCGGGAATTTCAAAAAAAGTTGTCGGATCCTGTCCAAGTTCCCCGAACGTGTGCGGAAGAGGTGGTGAAGGCCGACGACGCCTTACCCGTTTCAGCGTCGGCGACCTGACACACACAACCGGCCCATTCCGGGGCCGGGCCGACAACAATGGCCGACGCCATGATCCGCAGAGCCGTCGTTCCACGGAACGACTCACGCCCGGCTCTGCCGCGAGAGGCCTTCACAAACTTGTGCGAGGGGTGGCGCGGAGGCGTGCTCCGCGCCCTCACGTTGGCGAGATCCGGGTTCCCACGGGCCTGGGTTCTCGCCGCGTGCTGCGCGCTGGTTTTTACGATGCCAGAACGGCACAATGGCGCTCATTCGCTGGGGGCCGATGCTTGATTGATGAAAATGACTCGTTTCGTTCGCCGCCGATGGCGATCCCCGCTTCGCCACCGACGGATCGCGTCGAGCTGTTGCGGTACGCAGGCTACGGCGTCGGACAGATCTGGCGCGACGGAAAATGCGTGGGGATCGGCGCCGGGCGGGGCATGGTTTCGACTCGGTGTTTCAAGTGCAACGAATTGGCGGACGACAAGCCCCTGAAACGCCGGCTCTCCTGGCATACGCCCGCTGTCTACCTGCTTCTGCTGCTCAGCCCCATCATTTATGTGCTGGTTGCGTTACTGATTCGCAAGACGACGATTGTGTACGTCGGCCTCTGCCCAAGGCATAAGCATCGTCATCGTGTGGTGGTCGCCATCACCGCCCTGATGGTGGTTTCCGTGGTACCGCTCGGCATTGCGGGGTCAACCGCGGCAGGCGAACCGGTCTATTTCATTTCGGCGTTTTTCTCGCTTCTGATTGGGTTGATCGTGTATGCGACGGCCGGGCACGTCGTGACGGCAAAGAGAATCAGTGATCGCGAGACGCTGTTGAGGGGCGCTGGCGCTGAGTTTCTCAAATCCCTGCCGCCAGGTCGGATGGTCGCCTGAATCCCGGTCACGGATTGAGTCAGGTCTCTCAAAAAGTAACAAGATTGCAACAGGGCGTGGTCGGTCGCGCGTTCAAATTGTGCGGCGATCGTCGCTTTGCCCCGTATAATTCCGCCGTGAGGCCCGCCGCCCATCGGCGGCGCGGGTCCGTACGCAAACTCAAACGCAAATTCAGACAGCAACCCAATGAGGAGAAGTTTATGAATCGCAAGAGTCGCATGGGACTGGTGGTCGCCGTCGCGATGATCGCCGTCGCGGGTTCGCAGCTCATCGCCGGCCCCAAGCCCGTCAAGCCGAAGAAGGAGGCTGACAAGCCCGCTGAGAAGCCCGCCCAGGCCTACACGCCCGTCCTGAACATCGAGCAGACGATGGAAGGGCAGGGCGCCCTGATGAAGTCCATCAAGAACGGCATCATCGACGGCGCCTGGTCGGAAGCCGAGAAGTCGGCGCTGATCCTTGCGGAGGTCTCCAACACGAACCAGTACCACAAGGACGCCAAGGATTACCAGGACTGGGCGAAGGACCTGTCGAAGACGGCCCTCGATCTGGCTGGTTCGCTGAAGAAGCGCGACGAGGCGGAATCCAAGACTCTGATGCAGAAGGCCGGCGCCACGTGCAAGGCCTGTCACGAAGTCTATAAGAAGAAGTGGTAAGTCAGTTCACGCGCACGGCGTGATCGAAAGAGAATCCAACAGCGGCGAAGCGCGGCGATGTGTCGGCGCTTCGCCGCTTTTCATTGGCGCCGGCGCGTTGGCGGCGGGAATCGCGTCAGCCTTCGATGCGGCCGTCCAGCATCCGGATCGTCCGATCCGCCTTGTCTGCGACGGCGCGCTCGTGCGTTACAACGACCAGCGTCACGCCCGTGGCGTCGCGCAGATCGGTCAGCAGGCCGAGAAGGCGTTGCCCTGTGAGTGAATCGAGCGACCCTGTCGGCTCGTCCGCGAGGATGAGTCGCGGTCGGTTCGCCATCGCCCGGGCCACGGCGACGCGCTGGCGTTCTCCGCCGGACATCGTTGTCGGCAGGTTGTTCAGCCGATGCGACATACCGACCTGCTCAAGCAGCGCCGCCGCCCGCTCGGCGCGTTCCGATCGATCCGCGACGATCCCCAGCATCGGTGTCTGCACGTTTTCGATCGCCGTCAGATGCGGCAGCAGATTGTGCAGCTGGAAGACGAGACCGACGTCGTTTGCGCGATAGTCGTCGGCCTCGCGGGGGCTCAGCGCCGAGACGCGCCTGTCGAACACGTCGATCGACCCGCTGTCCGGCCGGTCGATGCAGGTGATCATGTTCAGAAGGGTGCTCTTGCCGCAGCCGGAAGGTCCGCAGATCGCGACGAACTCGCCCGCGGCGACGTCGAGGCTCAGATCGTCCAGCGCGACGACGCGACCTGATTCGTAGGTCTTTCGGAGATTCCGGGCGATGACGGCCGTTGGTGGCACAGTGTCGGCGTTACTCATAGCGCAGCGCCTCCACGGGCGTGACGCGCGCCGCGCGTAGCGCCGGGATCAGGGCGCCGACGACGCTGAGGACGAGCGCGATGGCCATCGCCCGCAGGAATATGACGGGGGGATAGATGGGCGACATGAACTGCCAGGAGAAGGGCAGGGATCGCGTCAGCTCTGCGAGCAGCACACCCAGGACCATGCCGAGACCGCAGCCGATGACACCGATGCCGAAGGCCTCCATCAGGACCATGCCGACAATGCGTCGGCGCGGCCAGCCGATGGCGCGGAGGACGCCGATCTCCCGGGTGCGCTGGGCGACGGACATCCACATCGTGTTTGCGATGACGAGACTTCCGACGATCAGGGCGATGAAGGAGACGGCCGCGACCATGTCGTCGGACGCGTCGAGCCCCTGGTCGACCTTGTGGTACTCCGACTCGTCCGTGATGACGGCGAGCTCCGGGTATTTTTCCTCGATTCGGCCGGCCAGCGCCTGGGCGTCGGTCCCCGGCTTCAGCCGAACGTTGAAGCTCGTCACGCGTCCGGCGCGGCCGTTCAGTCGGCGGACTTCGTCGATATGCAGCACGATTGCGCCGTCGAAGAAGACAACGCCCGAACGGAAGGTCCCGACAATCGTGTACGTACGGTCTCCCACTTCCAGCGTGTCGCCGACCTTCTTGTTGAGTTTCTCGGCGAAGCGATAGCCGACGACGGCCTCATCCCGCGTCCTGAAGCGCCGGCCCTCGGAGGGTTCCTGCGCCTGCTGGCCGAATTCATCGGGGTAGACGCCGATCACGATCTGCAGCGCCGCGACGGAGCGCATGCCCGGTGTTCGAATGAGATGGCTCAGTCCCGCCGCGACTTCAGTGATTTCGGGAAATTCGGCGAGCTTCGCGCGTGTGTCCGCCTCGTCGAGGGAGCTGAAGATGTCGGCGGCGACGCCGGCTTCCCAGATCATCATGTCGCTGCCGCCGCTGGTGATCCCGCCCTGGACGCTGGCCCGCAGACCTTTCGAGACGGCGCCGAGGGCGACGATGGCGATCACGCCAATCGCGACGCCCAGGGCGCTCAGGGCCGTTCGCACAAGCTGCCGATGCAGCGTGCGCCAGGTCATGGCCAGGAGCGTGAATCCTTGGGGGTGTCGGGACATCAGGGGAAGTGTAGTCGAGCGGAGAGGGTCGTCGACAGAAGCGGATCCGCCGCACGATCGGGGGCCGGATATTTGCGTTTATCGTGATCCTGCGGCATTGTACCCCAACTTGTCGGGCGCCCTTTGCCCACATTTGCAGGACGAGCCGGTGGCATTCGTACCACCGCGTCGCGCGACAGCGCCCGACGCGTCGATACTCGGGAGACCGTGATGATCAATTCGGCCACGCGCAATTTCGCCAGTCGTTCGCCGCTGACGACGATCGGATGTCTGGCGATTCTCATGACTTCCTTCGCGGGCTGCACGCCCCCCGGCAGTTTCAAGGTCACGTCCATTCCCAACGACAGGTCACTGGAGGAGACGCTGATCCAGCGGGCCGGTGGTTTCGTCAGTGATCGCATCGCGGTGATTGACATCTCCGGCGTGCTGATGAACGGCCGCATCAATGGTCTTCTCTCCGAGGGCGAGCACCCGGTGTCGCTGACGGTGGAGCAACTCGACAAGGCCGCCTGCGACAAACGCGTCAAGGCGATTGTGCTTCGCATCAACTCGCCGGGCGGCAGCGTGACGGCAAGCGACATGCTGCATCACGAAATTGCGAAGTTTCGGGAGCACACGGGGAAGCCGGTCGTCGCCTATTTTCAGGATGTCGCGGCCAGCGGCGCGTATTTTCTGGCGTGCGCCTCGGACGAAATTATTGCGCAGCGAACGAGTGTGACCGGCTCGATCGGCGTGATCATGCTCATGGTGAACATGCAGGGGACGCTGGACTACATAGGTGTGCGTACAGACGCAATTACGTCCGGGGCCTATAAAGACGCTGGCTCGCCGTTCAGAACCATGAAGGCGGACGAGCGCAAGCTATTCCAGCAAATGGTGGATAATTTCTACAACCAGTTCGTTGACGTCGTGGACGCCGGGCGCCCCAGCCTGACTCGCGAACAGGTTCTAACTATTGCTGATGGAAGGGTTTACACAGCATCGCAGGCGCTGGACAACGGTCTCGTGGATCAGATCGGCACGTTTGATGACGCTGTTCAGGCCGCCTGCATGCGGGCGGGTGTCGAGAAGGCGAACGTGGTGCGCTATCATCGCCCATTGGCCTGGGTTCCGAACGCCTATGCGGGAAATCCGGCGGGCGCCCCGGCCGCGTCCACCATTAATCTGCTGAACATCGATGTGAGTTCGATGTGGACAAGGCATCCTCGATTCATGTACATTTGGTGCATGCGATAGTCCCGTTTCGTTCGAGACGGTTCGGCCCGAGTCCGACCAATTTCGGGTCGAGAGACTGACGTCATCTTAGAATTCACTTGGCGTCGTCTTGGCTCTGACAGGGTGGAAGGTGAGACCAATCGGGGGCGGTTGCTCGTGCCGCTACGTGTTCGATGTCAATCTTGTCGACGTGTCCTCTCGCTTGAGGATGTGTATGCCGGTGCGCACTATCGCTGCGCCTATTGTCATACGCATCAGAAAGCGCCGGCCGCCGATCGAACACGTGTGAAGCGAAAGATGCGTCCCGATCAGCCGGGGCTCCGGCTGCAGCCGCTCAGTGGGGCCTACGCCTCGCCGATGCTGTCCGCCAATGTCTCAATCGACATCCCTCGACTTCCCGAGATTTCGAAGCGCTCACGCCTGACGCGATTTCACGCCGGCGCCAGCGCTTTTGCCGCGCTCGTCATCTCGGCAAGCGTGCTGACGTGGAACTGGTCCAGCGCCATCAGCAACGGCGATCGGTTCAGGCGGAGCGATCGTGTTGCGATTCCGCGCGGCGGTTCGGCGCATCCCGAAATCGCGACGATGCTGGCGGCCAGCGATACGGATGACTTCTTCGGCGTCCCCATCGACAGTGGCGGCGTCGGACTCGTCATCGACGACCACGATCGCCTGGGGGGCTACACGGACGCCGTGGCCCGACTCGCCTATGCGGCGACGGATTTTGCCCGGACGAACGAAACGCCGATCAGCGTTGTCGAGGCGAGGCTGCGCGGCGCCGGGTCATCGGGTGATGATTCGGATCCCTTCTACGCCTTCTCTGTGATGCGAATCCAGGCGGCGCGAAAACGACTCGACATGCAAGTGCCGGAGCAGTCGCTGCTCAGCACAGCCGTGTCCATGACGATGGCCGAGTCCCCGAGTCAGGTCTTCCTTGTGATCTCGGAACCCCTCTCGAACAAGGAAATCGACGAACTGGCGATGGCGATCGAAACAGCGAACACGCCCGTCCATCTGATCTGCCTGGGCGACGCCGCGAATCAGCCCTACGCTCAGCTCGCCGCCATCAGTGGTGGTAAGTTCATTCCCGTGACGGACGCTGAGATGGATGACCTCGTCGCCCGATGCCAGGTCACGATGCCGGCCCCGCGAGCATTCCGCCCCATCTAACCGACGATTCCTGAATTCCATGATCGATGGCGATCGCGGCGGACGCCGGCGATCGTGATTGCGTGTCGCTCATACGCAACACGGCGCGCCTGCGTGTGCCGCGGGCGCGCCGTGAGTGGATCCTGTTGAACCCTGCGTTCGGGCGAAAAGGACGATCAGCCGAATCGGCCGCGTTCCTTGGGCGCCGTCGGTCGCAGCAGGTTGAGCTGGTAGTCCCCGAGGTACTTCTTCTCCTGGAAGTGCTTGAAGAGTTCCTCGACGGTCGTAAAGACGCGCGTCGCCGTTTCCGTGACGAAGGGCGAGGGCTCCTTCTTTGGACGCCAGATGACGTAGACTTCCTTGGTGCCCTCAAACGCGTGCTGCAGTTCGCGCTCGACACCGCTGGAGAGACCGGGGATGCCGGACGCCAGTTCGGGCACATAGCTGACGATCATGTCGGACTGGTCGATCAGCTTGAAGTCGCGGGCGTAGATCTGGCCGTCGATGTCGCGGGCCACACTCGTGACATCCGGGACATTGAAGGACAGGGGGGCGCCGTTCACGTCGAGCGTGATTGTCGTCTCGCCTTTCTTCGTCGCTTCGCCGGCTTCGAACAGGAGTCGTTTCTCATCGAGATCGCCCGGATCGAAGCAGATAAAGTGCTCGGCGAGGGCCGCGCGGAAGGCGTCGATCTCGGCGAGCACGTCCGGCATGTCCATGACGTGGGACATCGGGAAGCTCGGATAGATTCGCTTCTTGTCCTGTTCGAACATCAGTCGGACGAGTGAGTCGGCCGTGGCGGCGTCTTCGCCGCGCGCCAGGACGAAGTACCGGCCATGGGCCCCGAGGGCGTGGGCCAGGATCTCTGTCGCCAGGATCTCCTCTTCGCGCCAGACCATGATGTCCTTCAGGGAGTGGGGCAGGTCGTGATCGCGGAGGAGCCGCTGATGGATCGAATCGACGTTGTCGACCAGCGTGATGTACAGGTCGGCGTCGAATGCCTTCATGTGGTCGAAGTCGAATGCTTCGAACAGGCCGTGCTTCCAGCGGAACGTCGCGTGCGTGTTGACGATGACGTTCTCATCGCGCGACGCGATGTTGAGGACATCCTTGAAGACGGCGCGGCGCAGCGTGTTGAGTCGTGTTCTCGGCAGGTCGAGAATCCGCCCCTTCACGACGTCGGGCGCTTCGGCGTACATCATGTCGCCCACGTTGCACAGCGTGAGGTTGTGGCCGCGCTCCTGGGCGATGGCGCAGACTTTTTCGAGGAACGGCTTCTTGTCGACGCCGACCTGACCCGTCAGAACGACGCGAACGCCTTCCCGATCCTTCTTGCCGAACAGATTCGTATTCATGTCGCTAGCTCCTGTCGCCATAGGATAGCCGATAGTCCGTCGGTCCCAAAGTCGCGCCATTGGCGCAGCGTGATCATGCGGTTTCGGCGGGATCGGGGGCGATTCGGAGGGCGTGATCCGAGCCTCGCGACGCGATTCGGAGTCGCGCCGCCGCTTATCGGGCGGTCAGGTCGGTCCATTCGGCGCCGGGAACATGGCGCGGTCCGGGCGCCGACGTCGTGTCATGCGCCCAGTTCGCGCAGTCGCTCGATGGCGCGATCGATTTCCGCGCGGTTTCGGGCGCTGGTTTCCTTCTCTTTTGCAGACTGAAGGTGGGCGATGTCGGCGGGAGCGCCGACAGCCGCAATTGCCCGGATCGCCTCGCGACGGACTGTCTCGCTCTCATCCGAAACGAGCATTTCATTCAGTTGCTTCGCGACCTGTGCGATGGCGTAGTGTTCGCGCGCGACACACGCCGCAACGGCCCGGCAGGCCCGGGCGCGGACCATTGGATGCCCGTCGGAGAGACGCAGCAGGAGAATTTCGGTGTTGGTTCCCGGATCGCCGCGCGCCGCAAGTCCCGCCAGCGCCATCCCGCGGACGCGCGGCGAGGCGTCGCGCGTGGCCTTGTGAACATTCTGGAGATCGCTGGGTTCGGGGCTGAAGGCCAGGGCGAAGGCCGCCGCGGCGCGGGTCTTGCTGCTGTCGTCGCGCGTCAGCTTGAGGATCTTGCTGCGCGACGCCTCGTTGAGACGGATGAGCGTCTCGCGCGTTCGATCCAGCTCGTCGTACTCCTGGTTTTTCGTCGCAGTTTCCCACAGGACAACGCACTGTCTGATGGCGTCGAGCACCTCGGAGGTCTTCATCCGATCGGGGGCGCCGCCGGCGATCGAACGCATCTGCAGTTCGTCGAACGCCGGGGTCCAGATCGAGCCCGGCCAGGTGGATCGAAACTGCCGACACGCCTCGCTGACGCCCGCGTAGTCCTTGCGGCTGCTGCGGGTCAGCGCTCCGGCGAAGACGTTCAACTGCTGGCGCAGCAACTCGGATTGCGCTTCCGTCAGCGATTCGGCTCGCTTCAGCCCCAGATCGATTCGCAGCTGGTATTTTTCGTCGCCCGTGGGGCGTCGTCGCGCGTATTCCACGCGCGTCTCCACGGATGCGAAGGTCCGTTCCAGGTTCGCCCAGTAGATCACGGCGCGCGATCGAATGAACTTGTGTGATCGCGCCAGGGGACCTGCGAAATCGCCTTCGACGATCATGCGGACGGCGCCGACTTTTCCGGCGTCCGTCTGTTCGACACCCGCAAACTCGAATCGCTGAACACCCTTGAAGTAGCCGGTCTGGATGTCGCGCTCCCAGCGATGACCCGAGTCGATGGTCTTGCGATCCCAGTGGGCGACGTCGAGCATCAGGGCCATCACGACTTCCTGGGCCGTGTCGCCGCTCGGCGGCTTGAACGGGCTGTCCGTTCGTGTTCGTCGCTCGCTGTTGAGATAGGTCGCGCCCGCCTTGATATTGAAATCGATCGGATTCGGAAGCGAACGGATGCGTTCGGCGCCGCGATAGAGGCTCAGTATCTCCGGCGGATCGTCATTGAACATCTGGTAGACCGCCGCCTCGCCGGGTTTCGGTTCGTCCAGATTGACCTGCACCCACTCTCCCGACTGAACGTATTCGATGGTCTCCTCGTAGTCGCGCCGCGGCGCGATGCGTTTGGTCTGCCGGCGAACGCGATGAATGGTCAGATGGCCGGGCGTCGTGTTGTTCCGAAAGCTCATCCTGACGTCGTCGGCGCTGACGACACCTGTCGCGGCGAGCAGGCATACGAATACGGCGTGCGGGATCGAAAATCGCGGCACGAGATCCTCCGGGGGCGTCAATGTGGGCGAGCGGCGGCGGACGGTCAGCGACTCATTATAGCCCCCGGAGCGCCGCGATTGCGCCGATCCCGCGCCGGGGCTCCGGGAAACGTCCGGAAGGTCCGTGGTCGCGCCCGCTGGCCCGACGGCGCCGCCACGTTAGAATGGCGCACAAGTCGGGTTCGCCCGATTCCCATCGAGGCATCGGGCGAGCGGCGCTGTACAGGTACGCCATGGCTCCCGCCCTGAGTCGCGACACGTCGATTCGCCTTTCCGTTTCAAAATCCAGGAGACGCGGGATGAGACCGCAGATGGCGCGGGCGAGCCGCCGCCTGCTGTCATGTTGTGGCGACGCTTCAGCCGCGTCGACGGGCCGCCCGATCCACATCTTCCGAAATTCCACGCGGGCGCATCGCCCGCGCATCACGCAACGCCAACATGACTCACGTCAACGAAAGGATGAGCGATGATGAACAGCAAGACGGCCGATCTGGCTGGACCGGGCATTGGCAACTATGACGAACTGCGGGAGGTCCTCCCCAGGGGCTACAAGTCCCTGCTCAATCCGCGCGACACGCAGCGCGCCATCTTCGAGGCCAAGCGATACATCGAAGACAATCTCTGTAAGGAACTCAACCTGATGATGGTCACAGTGCCGCTGATCGTCGAGCGCGAGAGCGGCGTCAATGACAACCTCGATCGCGATGGTTCGCGCACGCCCGTGGAGTTTCCGTGTGGTCTCGGCCTCGCCAAACGCCTCAACGCGCAGGTCGTTCAGGCGGCGACGAAGTGGAAGCGCCTGGCGCTGAAGCAGTTCGACATGAAACCCGGCGAAGGCATCTGCACGGACATGCGGGCCGTTCGCAAGGACTACTTCCTCGATCACGACCACAGTTCCTACGTCGATCAATGGGACTGGGAACGCGTCATGACGGCGGGCGAGCGCAACCTGGAGTTCCTCACGCAGATCGTCCGCAGGATCTGGAAGGTCATTCGTGGCGCCGAACGGCATGTTATGGCGATTTTCCCCGAGCTGAACGACGATCGCTTCCCGCCGCTGCCCGAGGAGCTCACATTCATCCACGCCGAGGAGATCCTCGAGCGCTTCCCCGACCTGCCGCGCAAACAGCGCGAAACGCAGATCCTCCAGGATCATCCGGCCGTGTTCATCTACGGCATCGGCTATCCGCTCGCCGATGGTCTGCCCCATGAAATGCGCGCCGCGGATTACGACGACTGGGTCACGCCGACGCAGTCGCGTCGCGGCAGGCCCACGCACGGTCTCAACGGCGACATCCTCGTTTGGAACCCGTTGACGCATCGACGGCACGAACTTTCGTCGATGGGGATTCGTGTGAACAAGGAAACGCTGCGCCAACAGCTGGAGATGTCCAAGCAGCTCGACTACCTGGAACTGCCGTACCATCGGGCCATCATGAACGACGAGATTCCGCTGAGCGTCGGCGGCGGCATCGGCCAGTCCCGCGTCCTCATGCTGCTGCTCCGCAAGGCGCATCTGGGAGAAGTCAGCGTGACAGTCTGGCCGAAGATACTGAAGGACATGTGCGACGAGAAGAACATCCATGTGCTTGAATGAGCGTCAGAGATCTGAAGGCCATGGAGTGGAGTGGGGCGTCATGACGCCGATCTCGGCGTAACGCGCATACCGCCGAGCCCGGCCAGTCATGGCCGGGTCCAGGCGCCGGGAGGCGCATCAGGAACAGGACAGACACGTATGCGAGAATTCATCACGGGCAATCAGGCCGTCGTTCGCGCGGCGATCCGCGCAGGCTGCAACTTCTTCGCCGGTTATCCCATTACGCCGGCCAGTTCCATTCTGACGGAGTTTGTGAAGGCCTTTGCCGGCGGCCGCGGGGTCATCGTCCAGACGGAGGATGAAATCGCCGCTATCGGCCAGTGCATCGGCGCCGCTATGGCGGGCGCCAAGGCGCTGACGGCCTCCTCCGGACCGGGGCTCAGTCTCTACAGCGAGAACATTGGTCTCGCACAGATGGCGGAGACGCCGCTGGTCATCGTCGACTGTCAGCGCATGGGGCCCTCGACCGGCGGCGCGACGGCGACGGGGGAGGGTGATGTCCTCTTCGCGCGATACGTCACGGGCGGCGGCTATCCGTTGCCCGTGCTGTCGGCCGGCGATGCGGAAACCGCCTATCGGCTGACGTTCGACGCCTTCAACATCGCCGAGCGCTATCGAACGCCGGTGATTCTGCTCAGTTCCAAGGATGTGGCGCTGACGCGACAGACTGTCGATCTGGACGCCGTGACGCCGCCGGCGCTCGTCGAGCGCGATTCGCTGACGAGTGGCGACGGCGATGGATGGGAAGGGCCCTACGCCGTTGGCCGGCCGGCGGACATTCCGCGATTCGCGCCGCTGGGTGGCGACACGCTCGTCCGCGTGACGGGCTCGATTCACGACGAACGCGGCGTGCTCACAAACGATCGATCGAAGATCCAGGCAAAGCTCACGCATCTGGTTGAGAAGATCGAACGCAACGCCGAGGCCATGGAGCGCTTCGACGCCGACATCGATCCCGGCGCCGACACGCTGATCATCTGTTACGGCGGCACGGAGGGCGCCGTGCGCGAGGCCGTGGATACGCTTCGCCGCGAAGGCGCCGGCGTTTCACGACTGACGCTTCATACGCTGTGGCCGATCGCCCGCAAGGCGATTCGTGAGGCCATCACGCCCAATGTGCGGCGAATCGTCATGCCTGAACTGAACATCGGTCTCTATGCGGATGCGCTGCAGGGCGTCGTCGCGCCGAAACGGATCGAATCCATCCGGCGATACGATGGCGGCCTCATCGCCCCCGAGACAATCTGCGAACACCTGTGCGAGGAGGCGATCACGCGATGACGACGTTGACACAGGGCGAACACTCGCTGCTTCTGGCGGACAAGCAATCGATGTGCTACTGCCCGGGCTGCACCCACGCGAGCGTGCTGGAGCGGCTCGGTCACACGCTGGACGGTATGGGCGTCGATCCGCGGCGCGTCTGCATCGTCTCCGACATCGGCTGCGTTGGGACGTCCGATCGCTACTTCGACTGCCACACATTCCACGGTCTGCACGGCCGCTCGATCACCTACGCAGAGGGGATCAAGCGCGTCCGCCCCGACACACTGGTCATTGTCTTGATCGGCGACGGCGGCTGCGGGATCGGCACGGCGCATCTCGTGCACGCGGCGCGACGCAACGCCGATATCAAGATTCTCGTCTTTAACAACTTCAACTTCGGCATGACGGGCGGCCAGGCCTCGCCGACGACCTTCCCCGGCGGGGCGACGGGAACGACACCCGGCGGCGCCGTCGATCGACCGATGGACATCTGCCAGACAGTCATCGCGAATGGCGCCAGCCACGTCGCGCGCGTGAGCGCGATGGACAAGGCGTGTTCGGCGTTTATGGAGGCGGCGCTGCGCGCGCCCGGCTTCGCTTTGGTCGACATCTGGGAGTTGTGCACGGCGTACTACCTGCCGAGGAATAAGCTGAAGCCGGCGATGCTGGATGAGTTCGCGCAGGATCTCGATATGCCGATGGGGCTGTTGCGCGACGCGGGTCGTCCTGTCGCCATGGGGGCGTCCGTCGCGACGCCGGCGCCGACGGATAAGAAGGCGGAGGCTGTCACGGCGTCGCTCACGCTGCCGTGGAGCGGCCGCAGGGAAATCTGGATCGCCGGTTCGGCGGGGCAGCGGATTCGATCGGCGGCGGGGCTGCTCGGTGAAATGGCGACGAATGGGGAGCGCTACGCGTCGCAGACGGATGATTTTCCGATCACTGTGCGCAAGGGGCATTCCGTCTCAAGGCTCATCATGTCGGATGCGCCGATTCGTTACCTGGGCTGCGATCATCCTGACCTGCTGATCGTGCTGAGTGAAGACGGCGTGAAGCGGCTGGGGCGTCTGGACGCCTTGCCGGCGTCGTGCCATGTGATGGTCGATGCGTCGCTGACGCTGGCGGGTCTGCCGCGCGAGCCGACGCGCTTCAACTTTCACGAGATCCAGAAACAGGTCGGCGCCGAATCGGCCGCGTGGACGATCCTCGTCAGCGCGATTCTGCAGTTGGGGTGGATCGATGCGGACGCCTTGCGCGCCGCGGCGAGCGCGTCATTCCGAGGTTCCTATCGCGACAAGAACCTCGCCGCCCTGGAAGCCGGTATCGCGCTGCAAAACGCATAACGCAAACGCCCTCGCGATTTCGGGTGGCATACTTGCTCCCAAAGGCAAGCATGTGGAAGGATTTGTAGGGCGGGTTCCACCCGCCTTCCCGTTTGTCGGGCGCCGGGCTCCCCCCAGAAGACACGCGTGAGAAGTCGCGCAAACATTCCGAGCCGCGACCGTGAGGGAGTCGGTCGCGCGGCGTCGCCATGACGAGCGAGGTTGTTGCGCGGGCGCCCGCTAGGCTCCGTCTGAAAACTCGATTTTATTTGCAAGAGTGTCCGATGTCATAAGA
>DAOPJV010000033.1:0-18742 GCA_035399845.1 Phycisphaerae bacterium
TAGAACCCAAAGGCTTACAGGCTTGATCGCACTCCTCAGCCGGACAGTACTGATTCGAAATTCCAGATTCGAGACCTCGACTGTGCGACCTGATGATTCAGATTCGAGGACTTAGATTTGATATCTGAAATTCGATCCGCCCCCCACGCCATTTCCCATCACCAATCCCCTCGAATACCATGAGCCCCATGCCGGAGGATCTCGCACCGATCGTTTCTCGTATCAGGCGCCGCGCCGCTGTCCGGTCGTGTCTCGCCGTCGCGGGCATGATCGCGGGCGCCCCGCTCTGCTTTGTCGCCGCCCTGATCCTCGGGACGCTTTTCTGGATTTCAATCGGCCGCCTGCTTCACTTTGCGTATCCATGGAGCTACTGGTTCTGGGGGACCGCACTGCTGACGATCCCGCTGCTCTTTCGCACGGAAATCCGGACGAACGGCGACTACCTCGGCGCCGTCGCCCGCGATATGGACCACGACCAGCGGACCTCCAGCCACGCCATTCACGCCGCGGCGGTCATGCCGGCCGCATTCCTCGGCGCCGTCGCCTACCACGCCGCCGCCAATCCGCGCGCGGCGACCGCCGGGTTTGTTGAGCTTTTCATCACGGGCCCACGATGGGTTCTGGCGGGCGCGCGACATCTTCGCCTCGTCAACAGGATTCCCAAAGTCAAACTGGAACAGACGGCGAGTGTCATTCGAACGCTGCTGGACCACGATCGCGGCCTCGAACCGAAGGACCTGCTCGGCGACTTCGAGTCACGCGATGAACTCCAGGAGTCGCTCATCTGGCTGGCGTTCTACGGATGGATCGGCGTTTCGAAATCCGGCGATCGCGTGTATATCTACTCGGAGTCACGCAGATTCCTGACGGCCCAGTCGAGTAACTGAACCATGCCCGAAGACAAGATCAGCAACCGAGCCGCCGAACCGGTCGGCGCATTCCCTCACGCCAAGCGCGTCGGCGATTTTCTGTTCCTCTCCGGCATCGGTCCCCGCGTCCGCGGAAGCCGGACGATCCCCGGCGTCACACTGGACGCCGCCGGCAATGTCACGGGGCGCGACATCACGGCGCAGACACACGCCGTCTTTGAAAATGTTCGACTTGTGCTGGAAGACGCCGGCGCGCAATGGAACGATATCGTGGACGTCCAGGTCTTCCTGACACATATGAAGGAGGACTTTCAGACCTTCAACGGCATCTACTCCGAGTATTTTGCCGGAAGTGACAAACCCAATCCGACACGCACCACGGTCGAAGTCGGCGCCCTGCCGACGCCGATCGCCGTGGAACTGAAGGTCATCGCCTACGTCGGCGCCCGATAGATCGGACTATCGCCCCCCGAGCCAGTCCGCCTTCGAGCGCCTCAGGTCAGGTCATCGCTCCGACAGACTCCCGTCGACCAATCTGACATCCGGCAGGACGCCTAGTCGTGCGTGCCGATGTCCTCAGAGAACGCCGAGATCACCAGCAGGTTCTCGCTGTGATTGTGATGTTCGACGTATCGCAGGATGTCCTGCACGCGATGGCAGACGTCTCGGATGATCAGCGAGTCCGCCGGATCGACATCCTCGCAGAGATCGTGAACACCGTTCAGCAGTTTGAGTATCTGGCGATGCTCGCGCTTCAGCCGCTCCACTTCATCCGACAGTCGCGGCCGCATCTCGACGACCGCCGTCATGTAGCCGTCGCGCTCCTCCATCGCAATGTGGCGATGCATGTGGGCGCGGAAGTGCTCGAACGCCTCTCGCGCCGCGTCGATCCATCGCTGCTGATTCGCTCGCGGCACGTGGGCGACCCGCTCCGACAGCACACCCGCCAGTTCGTCCACCTTGGCGTGCTCGTCGCGCATCCTTGCGGCCAGTTCGACGCCCGTCCTCGTATCGTGTGTGGTATTCGACATCGCTCGTCCTCCTTAACAGGAACTTCGCGTCCCTTTCGGCCCGGTCCCATTATCCCGCCAAACCGATAAGGATTTCAACCTGAAAGGCGGCCCGACGCCAGCCCGTACGACGCCCTGCAACGGCGTCATCGAATCTGCGGGGCTTCAACTTAGGCTACTCTCGGCGTCGTCCTGTATAATGCTGAGCAGACAGGTTTCATCGCCATCTACGCGCCGTTCGCATGTCGGACGATCGTAGATACCGGCCGGAGTGCGCCATCCATGAGTACGACCGACATCAGCCAGTTCGGGCGGTTGCTGAATGGTCGCCATCCCTGCGTCATGATCGTCACGCCGGAAGAGGCCCACGCCCTCGGCCTGATCCGTGAGGCCGTGATGCGCACCTCCCTCTTCTGTCGAACCTGGAAAATCAGCGGCGGGCTTCGTGACGGACTCGTGACGGATCACCCGCCGATCCCCGACACGGATCATCCGGCCGCCGCCCTCTACTACCTGCTGCGTCTCAACGAGATCTCCGTCGATATCTTCCTGGATCTCGCCTCCCATCTGAGCGACGCACGCACGCTGCGCCTGCTCCGCGACCTGATCGAACAACGATCAAAACGCGGCGGCCAGATCGTCCTGATCGACCACTCGGACAACTACCCCGACATCATTCGGCGGGAGGCGACACCGTTCGAGGTCCGCCTTCCCGACGACAACGAAATCAGCCGGCTCGTTCGTTCGACGCTTCGCCGGCTCAACAGCGACAAGCCGATCACGGCGGAGATGACCGCCGACGACTTTCAGCTGATTCTCCGACATCTCAGCGGCCTGACCCGCAGCCAGATCGAACGCATCATCACGGAGACGATCGCCGACGACGCCAAGTTCGACATCAGCGATCTCTCCATCATTGCCCAGCGAAAGCGCCAGATGATCTCGGCCTCGGGCCTCCTGGAGTTTGTCGGGGCGCCGGCGACGCTGGAAGAAATCGGCGGCATGGATCGACTCAAGGCCTGGTTGAGCAAACGCGAGAACGTCTTTTCCGAACAGGCCCGCGCGTTCGGCCTGCCGGCGCCTCGCGGTATTCTGCTGCTCGGCGTTCAGGGCGCCGGCAAGAGCTACTGCGCCAAGGCGATCGCGACGGCATGGAAACGCCCCCTCGTGCGAATGGACGTCGGCGCACTCTACGATCGCTACATCGGTGAGTCCGAGCGACGATTGCGCGATGCGCTACATCAGTCGGAACGCATGGCGCCCGTCGTCCTCTGGATCGACGAAATCGAGAAGGCGTTCGCCTCGGCCGCCAGTCGAAGTACCGACGGCGGTCTTTCCCAGCGCATGTTTGGCGGCCTGCTGACCTGGATGCAGGAACACACCGCCCCGGTTTTTCTTGTTGCGACGGCAAACGACATCGAAGCGCTTCCGCCGGAACTCCTGCGCAAGGGACGATTCGACGAGATATTCTTCGTGGACCTTCCGCCGCAGCACGTGCGTGAAGAAATATTCAGGATCCACCTGGAAAAACGCGGCCGAGACGCGTCCTCGTTCGATATTGCGCAATTGGCAATCGCGGCGGAAGGATTTACCGGCGCCGAAATCGAACAGGCGATCGTCGCCGCGATGCACGAGGTCTTCGAGTCCGGCCGCGAAATCACAACCGACGCCATTCTCCACGCCGTCACGTCGTCCCCGCCGCTCGCGGTCACACAGGTCGAGAAGATCACGTCGCTGAGAAACTGGGCAAAGGGCCGCTGTGTTCCTGTGCAATAATTGCACCCGGAGCGTCCGGTACCACCCTCCCCTCCGACAAGCCCCGAAGGCCTACCGTAGTTCGCCCGGCGGCCCCCGCGTTCCTCTGAAAATTGCCCGATTCTATCGGGATTGGACGGCCCAACTGACGTCCCGCACACACCCGGCGATCAACCAGACTACCCGGTTTATCAGGATTTCGTTAAAAATTTGAGGATTCACCCTTCACATCCGCGGGTCGCGTGCTAATATTTCTTTCGTAGCTCCCAACGTGAGACTTCCTTTCCTTTCTCTACTCTCCGGCCCGAGAGTTGGGAGCTACATAAAAGGCCGCACCACTGGGTGCGGCCTTTTTTATTTGCGCTCACTCGTCGACGCCATCCGCATCCGGCTCGCTCGCATAGTAGTCGCCCAGGCGCTCCCCGCGTCCGAGCGTCAGTGGTTGCGGGTAATACACCCCATCTCCTTCGATCGCCGTTTCGCCGACCTTCTTCAGAATGACGAAGGCGCCATCGTCCGCTATCGGAATCTCACGGATTCGTTGATAGGCGGGGTCCTTCTCGAAGTCTTCCAGGACAAGCCTGTGAAAGTCACTTGGGCTGTAGATCGGATCCCAGACGAAGATCGTTCCGACAGGCGTCGAACTGAGCAGGCGACGCCCTTTGTGCGCCGTCGGGTCTTCAATGAACCCGCTCCACCACGCGATCCACGGATTCGCCGCGAAGACGGGTTGTCCATCGGCAAGTCGTCGCGCGTCACGTGCGACGTCCCGCGCAATTAACTGAACCGCCGTCAGTCGCAAGGGGCGGACGAATTGCGTGAGCAACCCAAGGGAAATCACTGTCAGGAACAGCAACCCCAACCGCGCCCCAAACACCCACAGTCGCATCCGTCCCAGAATCAAATTCAGCGCGATGATCCCGAACAACGCCGTCACAACCCGTGGCGATGAAAGAACGTCCAATCGATGAATATTGAACGCCAGCCTCCCGGCGTGGACCTCCGTCAGCGTTGCGTAGTAGCCGACGATCAACAGACCGAAGGCCATCACGGCCACGCGAACCGTGTCGCCCCCGTTCCGTCGAATCGCGCTCATCACAGTCTCCAGTCCGCCGGCGGCGGCGATCGCCAGCAACGGCGCGACGGCGACAACGAAGCGCGCAAATCCACCGCTGGCGAAGAGACCAAACCACTTGATCAGCCAGTGCGTCGCAAGGAACACGAACGCCAGCGAGACAACACTCGTGGCGCCGCGTCGATGGACCCTGCCGGCCCCGAGAATCGCCAGCAGAAACACGACGGGCGATGCGGCCAGCAGCGCCTGCGGCAGAAAGGCCAGCGGTCCCGTCGCGAGGTACTCTGTCGATCCCGAGGGCCGCAGGTATGCGGACACAGGGAGGGTCCCGAACCACACAAAATGACCGACGTTCTGGGCGATCGGCGCCCAGAGTGAGACGATCGCCGCCAGGAGAATTCGCGTCCACGGAATCGCGGCCCGACGTGCCATGGCGATCGCGCAATACCCCCACACGGGGAGCAGCACGACAGTCTCCACCCGGCTCACCAGGGCCAGCGAGAACAGGGCGCTTCCCCACGTGATTCGACGGCGCTGCAGACACCAGATGGCCGCGACCAGATAGAGCGCCGTGAAGTTCTCCGTCAGCGTCGTGAACGACAGCAGAAAGTTGAGCGGCTGGACGTAGCACAGACAAACGATCCACGCCCAGTACCGAAGCCCGATCCGGCGCCCCACATCCGCGGCGAGCAGGGCGCCAACCAGCGTCACGGAGGCGGAGAGCGCCCGCGCGATGTGCCACGCGGTCTGCCGATCGCCGATCCACGCGATGAGCGCCGTTGGCGCCGTGTAACCAGGTCGGCCCCACAGATGAAAGAAATAGCCCGGAAACGTCCACGCCCATCGGGCAAAAAGAAAATGCGTCAGATCATCGTCGTGATGGACGCCATCCGACAAGGCGCCGAGCATCAGGCTCAGCGTCGCGAATATCAGCGCCGATGTGATCAGGATCCAGCGATTCGCGACTCGGCGATCGACGGAGAGGGCGCCCGATGCGCGAACCGAATTCGCGTCGGACGTTTGATTCAACGAATGTCCAGCCCCCACTTGAGCTTCGTCACCAGCGTCTCCCACGGGCGGCGGATCGGATTCCGCACGAGCTTGAAGCGCACGTCCGATCGTTGAATCTCGATGCGCGACCCGTGCGTCAGCGGACGAATGTGCTGACCATCCAGGACCGCCGCCGCCGCCTGGTCCTCGGCGATCATTCCGATCTCCAGCTGCGCCGTTCCGGCCATCACGATCGGTCGATGGGTAAACGAGTGCGGACATCGCGGCGTCAGGATGATGGCGTCGACGGACGGATCGACGAGCGGTCCGCCGCAGGACATATTGTGGGCCGTTGATCCCGATGGCGTGGCCAGAATGACGCCGTCGCCGTGAAGCGTGCTGAAGGGATGGCCGTCGAGTGACACGGAGAGGGTTAACGTCCGATAAGGGTCCCCCACCCGAACGACGCAGTCATTCAGCGCAATCGAGTTCCAGCTCGACCCGTCCGGCTCGATGATCTGAACGTGCAGCATCATCCGTTCGCTGATCGGCATCGGCGACTGGGACACGCTTTCGAACAGGCGCTTAAATTCGTCCTCGTCAAAATCCGCCAGGTACCCCAGCTTCCCGAGATTGACACCCAGAATGGGGATCTGGTGGCGTCCCAGCGCGTGGCCCGTGTGCAGGATGGAACCATCGCCGCCAAGGACGACAATGAAGTCGAGCCCCTCCGTCCGGGCCAGGGGACTCAGATCGTCACAGCGCAGGGCCCCGACCAGATTGCATCGCTCCCGGAGCCACGGCTCCAGCTCGGCGAAGGCCGTTTCCGTCTCAGGCTTTCGAGCGTTCCCGACCAGGAAGACATTCGGTTTTCGTGACTTGGGCATGCGACGTCCACTTTCGACTCGTACGAACCCCATCGGCTCGTCCGTGGACTATACCGCGCATGCGGGATCCAGGCCGCCTGGCGCCACGAGACGCCCCAGGCGTTCTCGGAACCGGCCGTCAATGGCCAGTAATCCCCACGTATCGCGTCCGGATCCACTCCGATCGCAAACACGTAAACTATTTATTTAATTACCCTTACGAGGCATCGCGACCATCGCGCGACCACTCCGGCGCCCTTGTTTTTGCTAGGGTGGACACCTTGTCGTCGGTAGAATGGCGGGTAGTGGTGAGGGGTCAGGCGCGCCGGGCTGCGCAGTCAGGTTGTTGAATAATCGCCGCCCGGCGGGAAAACCGCTTTATCCCCACCGCCCATTGAACCCGGCGCTCGGAACCAGGAATCGACCCTACGCCCCTCCGCGGACGATTCCGCCATTCCTGATTCTCATCGCCGCAGCACCACGGAGTGATGGCCATGCCGAAATTCCAATACGAAGCCATGGACGCCCAGGGCAAGGAAGTCAAGGACGAAGTCGAGGCGCCAAATTCAGAAGAGGCCGTCGCAAAGATTCGCGCCCAGGGCTACTTCCCGACCAAGGTCAAGCAGAAAGGTGGCCAGAAGAAAGCCGCCGCCGCGACGCTGCCCGGTCAACGGCGCAAAGCGGTCTCCGTGGGTCGCGTCGGCCAGAAGCAGCTCACGCAGTTCACGCGTCAGCTCTCGACGCTCATGGACGCGGGTCTGCCGATTCTGCGATCGCTTCGAATCCTCGAACAGCAGCAGAAGCCCGGCCCCCTTCGCGTTGCGCTGCGAACCGTCGCCGAAGACGTCGAAGGTGGCATGACGCTCTCCGAAGCCATGTCGGCGCACCCGAAGGTCTTCGATCGGCTTTACTGCAACATGATCGCCGCCGGCGAGGCGGGTGGTGTTCTCGACGTCATCCTCCAGCGCCTGGCCGAGTTCATGGAAAAGGCCCAGAAGCTCAAGCGTAAAGTCATCGGCGCCATGATCTATCCCGTCGCCGTTCTGACGTTCGCCTTCATGATCGTGGCCGGCATCATGGTCTTCGTCGTTCCGAAGTTCAAAGCGATTTTCGACGACTTCGACACAACGCTGCCGGGCCCCACGGTTCTCCTGATGGGCATGTCCGAGTGGATGATTGGCAACACGACGAATGCGGCGGGCGAAACCGTGCCCATGGCCATCCCGGGCTGGGCCTACATTGTATTTTCACCCGTCATATTCCTGACGCTGTGGAAGCTGATACGTAAGTTCGAGGGCGGCCGATACGCCCTGGACCTCGTCAAACTCAAGATACCGATTCTCGGCAACATTCTGACGAAGACGGCGATCGCACGATTCACGCGAACGCTCGGCACGCTGATTTCGGCGGGTGTTCCCATTCTCGAGGCCCTGAACATTACGAAGGACACGTCCGGCAACGAAGTCTATGTTCGGGCGATGGCGCGCGTTCACGATTCGATTCGCGAAGGTGAATCCTTCGCCGAGCCGCTTCGCGCGTCCAAGGTCGTTGACAGCCTCGTCGTCAACATGGTGGACGTCGGTGAAGAAACAGGTGACCTCGATAAGATGCTCATCAAAGTCGCCGACAACTACGACGACGAAGTCGAGACGCTCGTGGCCAGCCTCGTGTCGATGCTTGAGCCCGTCATGGTTATCGTGCTCGGTCTCATCGTCGGTTTCATCGTCATCGCGCTCTTCCTGCCGATGGTCAGTCTCGTCAACAGCCTGACGGGTGGATGATCTCCGGCGACAAATGGGGCAATCTCGAGGTGTCCGATTGGCAATGGGGCCAACGGACAGTTGGCGAGAGGTAATGATTCAGGCGGATGAAGTTATGAAGACCTTGATCGCGAACAACCTGGCAGTCAGCGCCGCCGACCGACGCCGCGGCTTCACGCTCGCCGAGATCGTCATTGCAATGGCCATCATGGCGGTGCTCGTCGGCGTCCTCGCCATCAGCGCCAACGCGGTCTTCCGATCGCAGAATCGCTCCGACGCCCAGCAGGAAATCGCCATGCTTGCCGCGGCGATCGACAAGTACGCCAACTTCTGGCCGGCCTGGGAGGTCCTGGACAACAACGGCGCCCTGGTCCGGATCGCGGATCGCGGCTGGCCCGACTACATCCCGGCGCGACTGTTCGACGCCAATGGCGCCGCCAGCGCCTACCTGGTCGACGCCTCCGGTCGATTCAACAGCCCGGCGACACCGGGGTTCTACTATGCCGTCGATGATCGCGCAGGTGTCGGGTTCAGCGGATTGATAGACGCGATGGGCAATGGCGCCGATCGCCTGATCGAGGGCAATGTGCTGAACGGCAACATCTGTCTCGCCTATGGCCTGACAACGCCGACGGGCAAAGGCCCCTACCTTGAGGTGGACGACAACCGCGCCCTGTTGCGCGATGTCGCCAGCCAGGTTCCGAGCTACGATTCGGCCTTTCCCAGGCCGGCGGTCGGCGCGACCACGAACCTGCACGCCGTTAACGCCGTCGGCAGCAAGCTCATGCTTGTTGATCCGTGGGGAACACCCTATCGGTACTTCTGGGTCTATCGCGAATTGAATACACCCAGCGGCTTCGCGCCTGTGGCCGTTGCCGATGTCAACATCACGACCGGCGTGAATCAGTTTCATCGAGCGGTCGGCTACGTGCTTGAATCCGCCGGCCCCGACAGGAAATTCGGAAATCGCTGGGCCACGTACGCGACCCAGCTGGATGCGAACGAAGCCGCGGACAACCTGATCGTCCAGCGACCCTGACCGCGAATTCGACGCCTAACGACAGTGAACAACGTCATGCTGATCGAACGACAAACATCCAGAACGGCTCGCAACGGCGCCCGGGGATTCACGCTGGTGGAACTCACGGTCACGCTTGCGATCATCGTCATCCTGCTGGCTGTCGGCTCGTCTGCGCTCAACAGCGCCCGTCGCAGCAGCTCGATCGCACAGGCCCGAAATGCGATCCTGAGCTACGCGGGGATCGCCAGAAGCTACGCCATTGCCAACCAGATCGAGACGATGTTCGTCATCAACCCCTACAACGGCCGATTCGAAATCTGGCATCTCAACCCGCCGGTCGACGGCGGCAAGTGGGATCCCTTCTCGAGCGGCTTTGTGGCGGGAGAGACGGACGGTTACGCCTTCGCGCCCGTCCTCGACAGCGACGCCCGACTCCCCTACGACGGCAACGGCAATCCGCTCGTGTATGTCAATCCGATTGACTACCAGGAGCGACCGCGTACGGCGGGCACGCGGCAGGAATACGACAATCTGATCTGGGCGACCCTCTGTTTTGATGAGTCCGGCGCCCTCGTCACGCGGTCACGACGAATCGCGACTCAGACCTATTACAACCTCGGCGGGGCCGCAACAGGCGTTCCTTATCCGAATCGCGTCGTGTCCAGTCTCGATACCGAGATCAGCCAGGCCAACACGCCCGACATGCGTCTGCTCGATCCGACGCTCGTGGCGCCGCCCAACATCCTGGTGTCGGGCGATGACAGCCTGCTCACGTCGGCCCGCGGATTTGTCATCTCCGATCGAAAGGCGATGGAATCCGTCATCGGCCGGACGTTCACCGTCAACGATCTCGCCGGAAACACCGGCTGGCTCTTCAACACACGCTACAACGGCGACTATCGGAAATTCTCGGAAGAACTGCTGCTCGATCGATACTCGGCGGAAGCCATGATCCGAGGAGACGAGTAAAATGAACGCGACTCTCTCCCACAACATGAAGCGCAGGCCGCGACGCGGCTTCACACTCCTCGAGGTGACGATCGCCTTCGCCGTCCTCGGACTTGGGCTCATCATGATCGCGGCCATCTTTCCGGCCGCCCTGCTGGAGCACTCGAAGACCGTCGATCGCTCACGCGCCCTCGACCTCGCGACCAACGCCGAAACGATGATTCACAACCGCGTGGATCCGCGCAGGCTGTACGTCGATAACGTCGCGCTCGCGTCCGGCTTTGACTCGCCGTGGTACGCGATCCCGTTCTTCAACATGGACGCCACGGGCCCCGTGGTGATCGTCAACGGCCAGGAAACCTCCTGGGACAACGCCATCTACGCGAGATTCGATCACGACAGCGATCCGACAACGCCGGATGTGTATCCGACGCAGGTCTATTACTCGCAGTTGAACAACACGCCCATCAGCTACTTCGTGAACCTGCCGCAGCTCTTCGGCGTGGATTACCTCAGCGACACAGTCCTTCCGCGAACGGCTGAGCTCTCGGCCGGTTCGACGAGTCGGATGATGTGGCAGGGGTTCTATCGCACGATGGCGAGCGGCACGAAGCAGTACGCGATCGCCGTCTGCAAGATTCGACAGAACAAGCAGTACGCCCGTCAGGTCGTCTCATCGGTGGACGCCTACGCGAACCCGCGCATCCTGGATGCGGATCTGGCGGACGCCGCCAACGGACTCCTGACGCCGGCCGTCAACAACGGTCGAACCGAGTATCCCACGCCCTGGCGCGTGACCGTCGGACGACTCCCCAATTCGCAGATTCTGACGATTCCGGGCCTGACGATTCCCAACATCGGGACCGCCCTTGCGAAGCTCGCGCCGCGCGGCGCCAAGATCCTGATCCACGGAAGGTCCTACACAAACACCGGCGGCGGCGTGCTCGATTTCCCGGGCGGTCGCGTTCTGACAGTCGTCGATACCGACGGCCGGGACCGCGTCCAGGTGCTGGAAGACATCGGTGACATCGAGGCCTACGACCCGTCGGGCGAGGGTTTTCGATTCGATATCTGGGTCTACCCGCCACCGATCGTCGGCAAGAGGAGTTTTCAGGGTGAATCGCCCGTCATCGAATGGAAGGTAAGCCTGTGATGCATCGCAACACACGCCAATTCATGCGATCAGCGCGGAACCGCGGTTTTACGCTGGTCGAACTGCTCGTGACGCTCGGACTCGTGTCGATCGTCATCGTGTCCGTGTCGCAGATTTTCCGGATCTCGTCCAACGCGACGGCAGTGACGGCGGCCAACGCATCCCTGATCGAGAAGTCTCGCGTTGTGAATGAGACGCTGGAATCTCAGGTTCGGAACATGGCGGACAAGGGATTCCTTGCAATCAACTGCCCGCCGCCGATCCGCCATGACGTCGAGATTCGAAACGGCCCGACGATTCCGCTGCAGACGGACAGTCTTGCGTTTCTGGGGCGAGGCAATCCGGGTGAATACGAGTCCTACACGGACCCGACACGCCCGACCGCCGGCAGTCCGACGCTCGAGCAGCTGGGTCCCGCGACGAGTTCCGAGGCGCTGGTTTACTTCGGCATGGGCGACGCCACGACGGACAATGTGACCGGCGTGATCAGCACCATTCAGCTGGAGACCAACTTCATTCGCGCCGCCAACTGGCCGTTCATCCATCGCAACATCCTGCTGCTGCCCGAGCTTCCGCCGAGCAGAGACACGACCTGGGTTACGCGAAACATGGACTCGCTGTTCGTCACGGGCGGCATCCTCAACAACCAGGCCGCCCTGCCGGCCCAGTACGCCGGTGGTGTCACGGACATCATCTATTCCAGCCCGACGCTCCGGGCGAACGTCCGAACGTTTGCCCAGTTGATCATGGACAAGGACTGGAACACGGATCTGGGTACGGACTACCCGTCGATCGCGTCGCTCTGGTCGCCCAGCGTGGCGCCCCAGACGCTGACTGTGAATGCGGCCGCCACCAACATGCGGAACTTTTATCGCCGGAGCGGCGCCACGTTCACCTTCGGTCTCGCCGACTTCCGCGTCGAATGGACGGACGGACGTCCCATCGATCCCATCGGCGCCGACGGCCTGGTGAGCACCGGCGACGAGAATCTCAACACGCGATGGTTCGGCATTCGCCCCGATCCGACAGTCCCCGTCACTCAGGCGGATCTGATCGACCTGACGACGGTCAACGGACCGACCGATACGACGATCGGCGTGCCCTACTACGCCTACGCTCGCCATCGAACCTACGTGGACCCGAACCTGTCATCCGCCGAACAGCTGGCCGAACAGGCCATCAACGACGTCTTCCGCGATCGCATCGAGTGGCCGCGCGGCAATAACGCCGGAACAGCGGAAGCCATGTACCGGGCGATCTGGCGGAGCGACACGTGGGAGTATCGCCCGAAGGCGCTGCGGTTCACGTATCGTCTCTACGACGAAAACGATCGCATCAAGAACAACACGGAAGTGGATTTCAATCGTGATGGCGACCCTGATCCGGACGACCCGACGTTTGCCAACATGCAGATCACGCGAATGGGTCGAGAGTTCTCTGTTGTCATCCCGGTTCCGTAATCGGTAAGTGCAGTCGGGCGCCGACGCTGGACGCTTGGCCCCCCCTTACGATTACATCAGGGAGATATCCTGATGATGAATAAGCGCCGACAATTCAATTCGTTGAGTCCCGCCGCTCGCCGGGGTTCAGTCATGATTCTGGTGCTCGGCCTGCTGGCGCTGATCGCGCTCGTGGGACTGGCGCTCGTGTCCAGGACGCACACGGACTCGCGACGCGCCGTCACGCAGTCAGACGCCACGTCCATCGACGACGCCGTCAATGGCGTGGTCCGCTCCGTCAGGGACCGGCTCCGACAGGACATCTGGGGCGCCATCAACGATCGCTCGATCCTTGCGCCGGGTGTGAACGTCGATCGTCCGCTTTCCAACATGACGCCGCCGGGCGTCAACCCGACGGATCCGAATTACTTCGGCATGCTGGAAAACAACGAAGGCTTCGACAAGCCCGGCCAGAACGATCGCTGGCTCTCCAACCTACTGCCCTACTATGTCGGCGACGTCACGCTGCCCAACCCGCTCGACAACGGCGCCACGAACGTCATCGAACAGGGCGTTTACGCCTACGACAACGTCTCCTACATCGGCCAGGATCTGCTGATCCCGCCGCCGACGTCCACGTTCCTCGGCAGCCCGTTCATGTGGGTCGACAATTCGCGGAATCCCGCGGCGGCGCAGCCCCTGCTCTACCCGACGAGCGTCCTGAGCGACATTCCGCTCTACGTCACGCCGGCGCCGAGCCCGACGCCCGGCGCCCCGAATCTGCCGGGATCGACGACAAATCAGACGATCCGCGCCGCCCGCGCCAACTGGTTCGCCAACCATCTGCCGTGGCTGGAGAATGTCGCCAACACCGGTCTGCCCGCCAACCTGCGGCCGCAGTTCCCGTACTTCGACACCAATCGCGACGGAATCCCCGATCTCTACGACGCCGACGGCGACGGTCTGCCCGATTCGCCGCTCAGTCTCGTGCTGCCGATCGACTCCGGCGATCCCAATCGTCGCAAGACGTTTTACGCCGCGGTTCGCATTGTCGATCACAACGCCATGCTGAATCTCAACACGGCCTCCGCCTTCCGACGTCCGAGCGGAACGATCACGTTCGACGGAACGGCTTCCGGCCTGACCCGCCGCGGCCGCCGCATGACGGAGATCCTTCTCGACGGCGCCCTGCACACGGGCGACTGGCTCACATCGAATCGCGCGGGCATGTCGACGGGATGGCGCGTCACCGGCACGCCGAACCCCGGGTCGGCCATCATCAACCCCGTGCAGTTTGACAACGATGTTGTCCGCAAGCTTCTGCTCGGCGGGCAGTCCGTCGTGACCAACTACTACCCGTTCGATACCGACGATGAGTCGTCGCTGCGCCATCGCGGCCGGCTTGTCCGCCACGATCGCCGCGACGACAAGACAAGAGTCGTCAACGACTACTCGAACATCGACCGGGCGCTGCGTAACACGAATCAGTGGTCGCGCGAAGTCATGGCCGGCTGGACGGCCGACTACAGCGGAAATTCTCGCTGGAGCCGGCTCAATGCGAACCTGGAGAGCTACGACAACGCCGATGGCGTCGGCTGGCGTCGGCTGATTGACGAAGACGATCCCGCCTTCGTCCGCAAGCCGATCCTGACGACGGTCAATGGCGAAGTTCAGCTTCCGCCCGACCTGCTCCGCCCGAACCTCCCGACGGCGCCCGTTCTGCCGTTGCTGACTGACACGGACCCGGCCTTCGCGTCCGTCGATCTCGACGAGCGTGTCCGCCGCCTGTGGGCGATCGGCATGAACTGGCCGATCCTGATTGACGCCAACAGCAAGATGGCGAGCGCCATCGCGACGGAAGCGCCGCTCGCCGGCCCGACAACGGACTCCGTCCTGAACGGCTCGCTCATTCAGCGATTCGTCGTGCAGACGGAACAGATGCCGCCCGAATGGGCCCGCGTCATGCCGTTCGACCTGAACATGACCTATGGCGGAAACGTCGGCGATCAGGAAGTCAGGGACGTCAAGGCCGACTTCATCCGCTACGCCGCCGCCGCGATGTACTTCGCGCTGGATGGCGTGGATGTCTGTCAGGGCATCGATCTTCGCAACGACAATCGCCTCATGCAGGAATACCTGGCGTGGCAGTTCGCCCTGAATCTCGCCGACTATCGCGACGCCGATTCCGTCCCCACGACGATCGAGTGGCCGACGCAGCCGGGTGTGTACATCACGGGCGTCGAACGACAGCCCTTCTTCACGGAAGCCTTCACGTGGCTCCGCGCCGGCGCACCGGCCTCCACAGGGCCCACGAGTGGTCCGGGCACAGGTCAGTCCAATCAGTGGTACTTCGCGGTTGAGCTCTTTGTCCCGCCGGGCTGGGAGATCGACTCGAGCCATCTCTACCTGCGCTCGCCGGACACGACGGCCGGTCTGCGGCCGCTCGGCGGATTCCTCAATCACCTCAGCGGCGCCGCGCTCGCTTCAGAGAATGGCGGCTTCATGCTGGGTGGTTCGGCGCAGTTCGTCGATCCGGGAGACGGCGATCACGGCCACTACTATGTGTTCACAGGGTCGACGACCTACGAGCCGACGAACTTTGCGACGGATGACATTCAGTATCGCAACAACGCCTACAAGGACGACCTCTTCCGCATCGCGACGAATGGTCGCGGCCGGGTCGAACTCGTCTATTCGCCGACGGGCGTTGAAGGCGACAGCCGGAATGTTGTGCTCGATGTCATCGGTCCGGAGTTTGCCGGCGGCGCGCTTGCGAGCAACACGGCCAGCGGCATCGGCCGATGGGCCTTCCGCGATCCGTCCATGCCCGAGGGCGCCGAGCGCGCCTTCTCGCTGCGACGCAGCACAAAGGGCTGGCGATTCACGACGGCCTGGCACGCCTACGCCGAGGCGCCGAGCAATTCGCCTTCGGGACCGACGTACTTCCCGACGCTTGGACGTCCGAACGTTGCGACCTCCGAACTGGCCAACAAGATTCCCGAGTCCGTCTGGCCGAGCCTGACGCCTTACGGAACCAACGCCGCCCTGATCGACACCTTTGCCAGCGGTGTCCCGTTCGACGCGTTTGACTCTGTCGCCGACCTGTCGCGCCAGTTCATCATCGGCCCGACCAACCAGACGGCGTCGCAGATCCTGACGAACGCGTTCGGCCATCTGAGTCTCGGTCTCGACCAGGCGCCGACGACGCTCGTCCTCGCGAAGATTCTTCAGACGACGTCGAGCGGTGATCTGCCCAACGCGCCCGAGGATCGCGTCGCCGCGGGCCGCGTGGACTTCTTCAAGGCGAAGAAGACCGGCTCGGGAACGAATTCCCCCGCCTGGACCTGGAGGCTCTTCGACTACACCGTCGCGTCCGGCTACATGTACGACGGCGTCGACAACGATGGCGACGGGTTTGTCGATCTCCAGGATCCGACAGAACCGTGGGATGTCACGTTCAAGCGGACCGGCCAGATCAACATGAACACGGCCCCCGCGACCGTCCTTCGTGCCGTGCCGTCGATGTCGCTGCTGCCGAATTCGCCGGAGATTCTGGCCCAGTATGGCGCGACGCCGCCGATCGACGATCAGTTCGACGCGTTGGCTTCGGCCTCCGCCGGCACGTATTACGACTTCGCGTCGGCCATCGTCGCCCTGCGTGAAAACCGCAATGTGCCGCTTCGCCTGTTTGACACGTCGTTGCCGGGTCTGAACCTCGCGGCGATCGCCCAGGTGACCTCGGCCGGCGGCCCGCTGCCCGGGCCCGGCGTGAGCGCCCAGAAGACATCACAACCGGACGGCGCCTTCTACGGTCCGATCGAGCTGTCGCGTCTGACGGGTGGCAAGGTTTCGGACTCACTCGGCGGCGCGAACGACATGTTCGCGATCGATCGACTCGACTCGAAGTCGGCGCTGCCCCTGGTCGCGGATCAGCACCTGGCGCCGGACTATCGCATTCGACCTGAGCGTGGCGTATCGGACTACGTCGCCCTCCACGGGGCCACACAGGCGATTCCCGGCTACACCCCTGTGGCCGCGGCCGGCGTCGAAACGGACCCGACGGATGGCGCCGGAATTCGCGGACGTGATATTTATCTGTCGCGCGTGTCCAATTCGCTGACCACGCGATCGGATGTATTTACGGCCTATATCGCCCTGATCGACGAGGACGGAAACTACGTTCGACGCGCTCAGGTGACGCTGGATCGTACGCCCTGCTTCCGCGAACGACGAGGTCTCGGCGCCCTCGACCAGCCGATTTCGCCTGAGATCCTCTTCCGGGAGGACACCGGCTACACGAACGACCTGAAGTAGCCCGCCCCGACGGACGACGCTTGAAGGCCGTCAGACTCAGCGCCCGTCGGAAAGACGGGTGGCGGGCCCCGCCCGAAGGTGGCGGGTGGCGTGCCCCCCCCTGAAGGTGGGCATGGACATGGCGACGACAAGACTACCAGCCAACCCAATGTCCCGCTCAGGCGTTCTGAGTGGGACATTTTGCAGGCGAAGGCGCCCCTGGCCCCGATAAATTCAAGAGACGCAATTGCTTTACTGTGTCCAATATGAGGGGTATACTCGTATGTGACACGCCTGAGTGGGGGAGAGGCGCTCACGCAACGCCAGGATACCTGTATTTACGCAATTATCGCATACCCGAACTGAGCGGAGGACAACCATGCTCCACACACGCAAGAGAAAGGCATTCACCCTGATCGAATTGCTGACGGTCATGGCGATTATCGTCATCCTGATCGGCATTCTGACGCCGGCGCTCTCGGCCGCGCGAAATCGCGCGACGACGACGGCGATCCGGGCGCAGATCAACGCCATGTCCGTTGGTCTCGAAGCGTTCCGGAACGACCAGGGCGAATACGTCCCGTCGAACTCGGCGCTGTACAACACGACGCCGACGCAGGACTGGGAAGTCGGCGCCACCGGCATCCTCAGCGGCGCCCACCTGCTCGTGGACGCGATGGTCGGCCGAGACTTCCTCGGATACGACAGCCGCCCGACAACAACGAACTACGATCGCTGGGCCGCGAACAACGATCGACGACAGCCCTACATTCCTGTGGACGGCATCGACGTCACGTCCGACCTGAATCCGGCTCGCGATATTGACGGTGTCATTCCGAATCCGGGAATCACCTTCCCCGTTCTGCCGGGCTCGCAGCGCGGCATTCCCGTCTTCCGCGACAAGTTCGGCTGGCCGCTGCTTTACTACCGCGCCTCGCCGACCAGCACGCAGAACACCCCGATCATCCAGACGACGAGCGGCCTCCTGGTTGGCGACGGCGTCTATGACGGACTCGATAACTTCATGTTCACGAGCTACAACGCGACGTCCCCGCACGCGATTGCGGACGCCAATGTCGGCGTGGACTACACATGCACACTGACATCGGACTTCGGCGAGTCGCTGGATCCTGATGGACCGAACGGTCCGATGCCGAGCTCCTTCGCGGAGTTCATCCGATCGATCCGAGCGACGACGCCTGTGAACGGCACGCCGACGAACATCAACTGCCCTCGCCCGGTGAAGAACGACAGCTTCATCATCCTCAGCGCCGGCCGCGACGGTCGCTACGGCACGCTGGATGACGTCGCCAACTTCGAAGTGTTCTCGACCCAGCGCTAAGCGCATCGGGACGACATTCACATAAGCACCCAGACGGCCGGCGCCATGGCGCCGGCCGTCTTCGTTTTACGCCATCGCTCACAACATCCGGGGAATCCCGCTGGAGCCTTGTTCAGCGACAGCGGGGAACGCCGGCCCAGCCCGATGGACAGACCGCGGGCGACACGAACGCCGTTCGGTGTTCGCCCCATCTTCAATCCTGATGGATAGCGGCGCACGGC
>DAOPJV010000033.1:18842-65264 GCA_035399845.1 Phycisphaerae bacterium
ATGGATAGCGGCGCACGGCGCCTGTCTGGCGGGTGTATCCAGGCCCGCGCCAGTGAACTGTCGCTCGATGACGATGTGATTAACGAAGCGAGATTCGCTTGAGATGATCGCTCTGGGGACCGGCGTTCGCGGCAATGGCGCCCGTGCGGCGCCGAAGGCTATTCGCGTTTCTTCAGTCGCTCGATGCGACTCATGAGATCCTCGTAATCGCGCGGGCGCTTCGTCTTGTATTCCGGTAACACCCGCAGGATCTCGGCAAGGTGGGCTTCCGCCTGGGCAAGGTCGCCGGATGCGGCCGCCTTGCGCGTCTTCATTTCCAGGTCGGCGATCAACTCGTCCGGTTTCGGTCCGGAAGTCACTTCTCCACTCGTGTAGTTCACGATGAACGTTACGAGCTTGACGCTTCCGTAGGCGCCGCCACCCAACAGGGCGGCGATGATGAGGTACTTCACCAGTGGATTCGAGAGGATGCTCCCCCCCGCGTCCGCGGCCTTGACGACGACTGTCGGCTTCTTCGGCTTGGTGTCCGCCGCCAGTTCGTCCTTCTTCTGATCCTTCTTTTTCTTCTTGCCGGAGAGCTGATCGTAGCTGGCGATCAGGCGATTCTTCTCTTCCTGCCGGGCCGCCTCTTCCGCCGCCGTCTCCGCCTTCTTCTTCTGGGCGGCTTCATATCGGGCCAGCGCCTCCTGCGGGTCGAATCCAGACGAATCAGGTCCGGATTTACCCTTTCGAGGCCCGTCCTCTCCACCGACAGTGACCGGCTTCTGGCAGCCCGGGCAGCGCACGCGCTTCCCCGAGAGGCTGTCCTTCGCCTTGAACTTCTTACCGCAGTTGCATTGAACGATAATCGCCATGCTGGCGCCGCCTCGGTTGGTGTGATTCGTGCCGCGTGGCTCCGGCGCCACTGGCGGGTGGCTCCCCCACTACGGGATTATTGAATCGCCGCATTCTGATTGCAAGCAACGCGCCATAAGACGCTTATCGCAATATCACCCCATCCTGCGCCCCCGGCGCGTCGATCCTCCCCGGCACCGGTGCGCCAACGCGTGCGAACACTGGCGCCGGGCAATGCGAATCCCCTTGACCACCCACGCGAACGCCCTAGCATCGCACCCATGCGGCTGACCGATAACCACGCGCGCGCCATGACGCTCATTGAGACCGTGCTGACGGTCTCCGTCCTGAGCGTCGGTCTCTTCCTCGTTGTGGGCTGGATGTCCACGCTGCGGGAAGACGCCAAGCATGACCTGACAGTGCGCATGCTGGCCGACCTGGACAACGCGCTTGCCCGTTATCGCCGCGCCACGGGCGTCTATCCGCCCTCGCGCGGCCCGGAGTCCGCCATCTCAGCGGTCGTCGATCTGCTGGACCACGAGAAATCCTGCCCCGTCATCGAGGCGTTTCCACACTCCCTGCGAAAAGGCCCGAATCGCTACAATCTGATCGATTCCTGGGGGACGCCACTGCGTTACCTCGGTCCGGACTCGACGGATCCCAAGGTTCTGGCCAACGCCGGCAGGCCCGTGTTCATCTCCGCCGGTCCCGACAGAGACTTCGGCGATAGCGAACCGGCCCGATTGGGGGACAATCTTCGGAGCGATGATCCGGGCCCCAGAGGGTTTCGCATCCACGACCTGCGCGACGCGATGGTCGATGAGGAGTCAACGACAAGTGAGATCAAAAAAGACAATTAGCGACATCGATGTCGCCGGACGACGCGTCCTGATGCGCGTCGACTTCAACGTCCCCCTGGACGGCGCCCGGATCACGGACGATCGCCGCGTCGTCATGGCCCTCGAGTCGATTCGATCGGTCATTGATCGCGACGGCAAGCTCATCCTGATGAGCCATCTCGGTCGCCCCAAGGGTGAACGCCGGATGGAATTCAGCCTGCGCCCCGTCGCCGACCATCTGGCGACGCTGCTCGAACGGCCCGTCGCGTTTGCCGAGGACTGCATCGGCGCCGACGCCGACGCCAGGGTCGCCGAGCTCGGAAACGGCGAAGTCCTGCTTCTTGAGAATGTTCGCTTCCACGCGGCCGAAGACCTGATCGACAAGATTCGCAAGTCAGGCGCCGAGGCGACGCCGGCCCAGCGGGACACGATCAGCGGATTCGCGTCGGCCCTCGCCAACCATGGCGAAGTGTATTGCAACAACGCGTTCGGCACGTGCCATCGTGAGCACGTGAGCATGTACGACGTGCCGCTGGCGATCCGCCCGGGGCCCTGCGTCGTGGGGCATCTCGTGGAGAAGGAGCTGCGATTCCTCGGCGGCGCCCTGTCGAATCCGTCGCGGCCCTTCGTCGCGATCCTCGGTGGCGCCAAAGTGAGCGACAAGATCGGCGTCATCGAGAACCTCCTGCCGAAGGTCGACACGATCCTGATCGGCGGCGCGATGGCCTACACGTTCCTCGCGTCGCAGGGAAAAGACATCGGCAGGAGCCTCTGCGAGCGCGATCGCCTCGACCTGGCCCGATCCCTGCTGGAGAAGGCCAACGGCAAGATCCGGCTGCCCTCCGACAGCGTCTGCGCCGCCGCCCTGGCGGAGGGCGTGGAGACGACCCCCTGTGACGCCGCGATCCCCGCCGACCTGATGGGGCTCGACATTGGTCCGAAGACGATCTCGGATTACGCAACGATTCTGGCGGACGCCATGACAATCGTGTGGAATGGGCCGATGGGCGTCTTCGAGACACCGCCCTTCGACAAGGGCACTTTCGCAGTTGCGGACGCCCTCGTGAAGGCGACACAAAACGGCGCGACAACGATCATCGGTGGAGGCGATTCCGCCGCGGCGGTCGAAGCCGCCGATCTCGCCTCGAAAATGACGCACATCTCGACGGGTGGTGGCGCGAGCCTTGAGTTCCTCGAAGGCCGCCCCTTCGAGACGATCGAAATCCTGGACGACGCGTAATCAGGGAAACACCTTGGGGCGTCCCGCGTATTCGGGACGCCCATTTGTTGAATGAGCCAGTTGATCCTCATCAAGGCGGGGCAGACGGAATGGCAGGCGCAGGGGCGTCTCGTCGGCGACGCCGATCTGCGCCTCAATGAGGCCGGGCATCGCCAGGCAGCCGCGTTCGCCGCCCTGCTGATGGACGCCAAACCCTCCCTGGTCCACTGCGGCAAGGACGAACCGTCTCGCGAGACGGCCGAGATCATCGCGAATGAGCTGAATCTGAAAGTGAAGTCGTCCGACGCGCTGCGCGAGATGGACCTGGGCCACTGGGAAGGCCTGACGATCGAGCAGTTTCGCGAACGTTTCGCCAAAGTGTACAAGCAGTGGCGCAACGATCCGCTCGCCGTCGAACCGCCGCAGGGCGAGTCCGTCGCCGCCGTTCTGGAACGCATGAAGAAGGCGATCGCCAGGATCGTGAAGAAAGGCGGGGAACGCCCCATCGCCCTGGTCGTCGGCGGTTACGCCTACGCGGCCCTGCGTTGCGATCTGCTCGATACGCGGTTCGAGCAATTCTGGGAATACCTGGAAACTGACCAGGCGCCGCAGCCCATCGACTATCCGACAATTGAAGCCCGGCTGGATGCGTAAAATCATCGCATCCACATTCACGGCGTAACAGAACCGCCTCAAAGGCGTCCCCAGACCCGCCGTCCGCTTGACCCCGTGTCCCGTCCCGTTACCTTGTAGAAGCAGAAATCGCCGTTCACGCCGGGCGGGATTGCGCCGTCCCGGACCGCGATTTCGCGAATGACCCGCAACCCCTGGGAGATGCAATCATGACGGAACGGGTGCGAGAAATCCTGAGTTGGTACAAGAGCGACAACCCCGGTGTACTGACGAACCTCGCGCGAATGCTCAATCACGGCCGCCTGGCCGGAACAGGCCGCATGGTCATCCTGCCAGTGGACCAGGGCTGGGAACATGGCCCCGCTCGCAGCTTCGCGCCGAATCCGGAAGGCTATGATCCGCACTATCACTTCAAGATCGCGATCGAGGCGGGGCTCAACGCCTACGCCGCCCCGCTCGGTTTCCTCGAGGCCGGCGCCGCCGACTTCGCGGGTGAAGTGCCGCTCATCCTCAAGGCCAACAACCATGACAGCCTCGCCGACGAGAAGGACTCGTGGCAGGCGCTGACCGCCTCGATCAACGACGCCCTTCGCCTCGGCTGCGTCGGCATCGGCCTGACGATCTACCCCGGCTCGGCCCTGCGACAGGAAATGTACGAGAACCTCCGCCAGTACACGGAAGAGGCGAAGGCCGCCGGTCTCGCCGTCATCGTGTGGAGCTACCCGCGCGGCAGCCAGCTCAGCAAGGCGGGCGAGACGGCCATCGACGTCGCGGGCTACGCCGCCCAGATTGCCGCCCAGTTGGGCGCCCACGTGATCAAGGTCAAACTGCCGACGGACCACATCGAGCAGGATGCGGCCCGCAAGGTATATGAAAAAGAGAAGATCGACATCAGCACGCTGGCGGCCCGCGTTAAGCATGTCACGCAGTGCGCCTTCGCCGGCAGGCGAATCGTGATCTTCAGCGGTGGCGCCAAGAACGACAACGACCAGGATGTCTTCAACGAGATCCAGGCCATCCGCGACGGTGGCGGCTTCGGCTCCATCATTGGTCGCAACACCTTCCAGCGCAAGAAGAACGACGCGCTGAAGTTCCTCGACGAGATCGTTAAGATCTACGGGAAGTAATCGATCTCGATGGCTGAACAATGAGAATACGAAGGCCCGGCAATCGCCGGGCCTTTTTTCTGTCCCGCCTTACGGCTGCGCCAGCAGCGCCGCCGCGAATCCACTGACATCGTCCAGGTCAACGACACTGTTTCCGTCCAGATCGGCGCAGACGCAGCCGGCGCCGCCCTGCGAGACAACACAGTCGATGAAGCCGCCAATATCGAGACCGTTCACGAGCGCATCCGTCGTCAGATCACCCGGCGTCAGGCATAGATCGGCCGGCAATGTCGACGCGACAAATACGCCTTGTGTGGCGTCCGTGAATCGGAGACCGAAGGCGATTTCGCCGCGATCGTTCACGCACGTCGATCGCCCCTCGGAGGTGTTGCTGGACGTCAGCAGGTAATAGGATTCGATCGTTCGCAGGTCCTCGACCATCGGATCGTCATTGACGTCGAACAACGTTCCCTTCCTGAAGACGCGCTCAATCACGCCGTCGGGCTGAATCACCCACACGCCCCTGTTGCTCGTGGCGTCAATCCCGGGCCCCTCGACCGCTCCCTCAAGGAAGATCTGGTCGCGATTGTTCACGACGATCGACACGGCGCCGACGAAGTTGACGCCGGGTGTCTCTCCCGGCGCCGATGTTCCCGGCATCAGGAGACATTCGAGCGATCCAAAACGATCGACCCAGACGCCCGAGATCCTCGGCGCGCTGCCGCAGTTCGTCGACGCGTCCGCCCGAAGAAACACGACGCCGCTGTCGTTGATCGTCGCTGAGAAGATGTTGCAGATTTCATAGCCGCCTTCCGGGCATAACAATCTTTCGCCCTGACGCGCCACCAGGCGAAGCTCACCGCCGACATCCGTCCACAGCGTCCCCCAATTGCCCTGGTTGATTCCGGGACCCGCAAGATAGCTCGGGAAAACCATCCGACCTTCGCGATTGACGGCCGGGCGCGACATCAGATTCAGCGTGACGCCGGGATCAAACCCCGGCGGCGTGTCCGTCTGATGGTACAGCAACGCCAGGGCGCCATCCCTGTCAGACCAGATGGCCCCCTGATACTCCGGCGTTTCCGACGGCGCGTAGATCGACCCGAAGTACGTGACAATGTCCAGATCCGTCAGGCTGAGATCCTGAATGCCATTCAGGCCGCCCCCCGCCGGCGCCCCCGGGAAGGGATCGCCTGAATGCCCCACCAGCGAAGGAACGCCGTCCTCAACACGCCAGACGCCGGCGCCGCCGCCAACCGGATCCGTGTCCGTATCGGCCTGGAAGTACCCGACACCATCACGCAGCAGCATCGGCGTGAGGTAGTTGTCGTAAACGTAGCCGGGGACCGAGACACACGGATCGCCGGTCTTCGCAACAAGCGAGGTCACGCCGTCACGATCCAGCCAGATGCTCCGAGGCCACGGTATCCCCGCGGGCTGAGAAAACGTGGCGTGAAACAGCACGTTCCCCTGACTGTCAAAGCGAAAGCCATCGAAGCTGTGATAGACAGATCCGGGAACTGGTCCCGGCGCCGGGCTTCCTGATCGCGCGACAAGTTCCATCGTGGCGCCACGCTCCGCCCAGACGCCGTTTCGGTTCGTCGTGTCCACGTCGGGCCCGGTCAGCGACCCGCCGAACGCCACGCGGCCGAGGCGGTTCACATAGATGGGGTAGAAACCCTGAAAGACCGTCCCGGCCTCGGTCCCCGTTGCCGGGTCGCCCGTCACAACCACAGTTCGCAATCGAACCTCAGCCTGCAGCGGCGAAGCGGAGGAGATGACAACGGAAAAAAGAAGGGCAAGCCCGCATGCGCGAGCGCCGGTCGATCGTCGGCCGGAGAGCATAATCGGCTCCTGTCAGAAGCTGGGATTGAACTGGATAAACGACATTCCTTTCGCCCCGGCATTGTAGAGGATCCGCCCGCCACTTTGAACGGCGCCCGATCCGGATGTGCACAATATCCGGCGCCCGGGCGTCCCTCTCCGACGCGAAATCGCCGCGAATGGGCGGAAAACAGTATTTCGCCGCGGCTTTCCAGCGAAATTCGACCTCTGAAGTTCACTTTCGCCGAACCCGGAATATTCCCGAGCGACCGGACAATTCCCTCCTGTCGATCCCGAGTAATCCCTCGGCGGCCATCACGATTCCGTGATGGCGCGCAGTACGCCGCAATAAACCAGGTTCGTATGAAACGAGACAGGAGGAATCCATGTTCGCCCATCGCGTCAAGTTCCGTCTGATGTTGCTTTTGGCGCTCGCGCTGCCAACGGCGCCGCTTCTGGCTTCCGCCGAAACGCCCGAAACGACGCTCCATCGCGCCTACTTCACGGAGAACATTGCCAGGGACTACGAGACCGCCAGGTCCCTTTACGACCAGGCCGCCGAGTCGGATCTTTCGGACGAGCTCAGGCGTGTTGCGCGCGTCGGATCGGATCGCTGCCGGGACCACATCGCGGCCGCGGATTTCTCGACGCTGATGCCGTCGGACACGCTCGTCTTCGCCGAACTCCGTCGGCCCGGCGAACTCATTGCCGCCCTCTCGGGCATGCTCGGCATGACGCCGGACTCGATGCGCGACCTGCTCGATCAGCGTCCCGACAGCGCAAGCGGCGCCCCGATCAACATCCCGTCACGCATCGCCATCAGCCCGACGCTGCTGGACGCCGTCTCGGCCTTCGGCGGCGCGGCCGTCGGTCTCACAGACATCGACTTCAGCGGGCGAACGCCGCCCCACGGCGTCGTCGTCATCCATCACGGTGACGTCAAACTCGTCAAAGGCCTGCTGGAGACAGCGTTCCAGTTCGCGCCCACGGCGGAGAAGATCGCCGACCTTCCAACATTCCAGACATCGGCGCCGGACATCGGAAACGTCACGGGCGTTCTGACAGAAGGGCTCATCATCATCGGCAATGATCGCGGCCTCGTTCAGGGCGCCGCGGACCGACTCATCGGCGGTGTTTCGGATTCGCTCCGCGCCCGTGAAGATCTCCAGGAGGTCTTCGCCGAGCGTGGCGATCGCATGTTCTTCGCCTTCGGCGATCTGACGGGCATCTACAAACTGGCCAAAAGCCAGGTTCACGAGCGCGATCGCGACGATCTCGCCGTCGCCAACACGATGCTCGACCTGGATCATCTTCGCTGGGCAACGCTCTCCTTCGGCGCCGATCGCGGCGCGCTCGGCATGACGGCCCGCGTCTGCTACGCCGACGATCATCGCAGCATTGTCTATAACATGCTCCGACTGCCGGCGATGTCCCGCGATTCCATGCGCTACGTTCCCGCCGACGCCGCGGCCGTACTGGGACTGGGCCTGAACCCCGCGCTCGCCCACATCGCGGCGGGCCGCGCCGAAGACTCGACGGATGTAACGGGCTTCGACATTCCGCGAGAGATCTTCGGCAACATCCGTGAACTCAGCGCGTTCGTCGTCCCCGGTCCGGCGGGCCATTCGCTCGACGGCCGCGATCCGATTCCCAACGCCGCCGTCGTGATCGCGTCGAATGACGTCGTGCGATCGCGCACGCTCTGGAACGAGATGCTCCGCATCCCGGGTCTGACCGTCGAATCAGGCCCTGTCGAACCCAGCGAGTTTGAACTCGGCGGCCAGAAGGTCACGAGCTACTTCATTCCGGAACTGGGAAAGGTCTACATGACGCAGGTGGACGACTGTCTCAGCATCGGCCTGACACGGCGGGCGATTGCCGACGTGATCGAAGCGCATGCGAAAAAGCGATCGGTCCTCGACGACGAGTCCATGGGTACGGCGTTTGCGCGACTTCCGGACAGCGCCGGGATTCTGATGGTCGGCCACGTGGGACGACTCGCCGAAGTGGGTGGCGCCATGGGTGAGCCTGAGGTCGCCATGATCTCCAGCCCAGCCGCCCGGCTTTGTCGCAATACGACCTTCTGGCTGGGTGTCGGACAGTCCCGAACGCAGCTGACCTTGACGGGCGCCCTCACGGGCCTGCCGAATGTCAATGAAGCCATCGCCATGTTCGGACCGCTCATTCACGGCCGAGAAAGCCATGCGACGCGACAGCGCGTCGAACGGGCGCATGACGCGGAGGCGACGGCGCGCGTCGAGCGACGACAGGAGGAGAGCGTCGACGTCGCCCCGAAGGAACCTCGGCGCCCGCTCAGGTAACGACGAGCGGCGTCGATGACGCCAACGATCCCGATTTGACGGCGACGCCGGCCCTCAGCGCCGGCGTCGCCGTCGTTCATGTTATCGCCACTTGCCCGCCGCCCCTCGCGTGACGCCGTGATTGCTGGACGCACGAGGCCGTTTTGGATATACCCGAACATTATTCGTCTCGCAGGGCGCCGCGCCAGCCGCGGTCCTCGAGACAGTCTCGGCCCCGGGGATGGCGGCAAATCGTGCAACGTCGATCTCCCTGCGCCGGTATCGGGAGATATAAGTCCATGCGTTCGCCGCTCTTCGCATCCCTCGCCGTCATCATCACACTGTCCGGCATCCCCGCCCACGCCAATGACCTTCAATGGACACAGTTGTCCCTGTCGTCGTCGAAGGTCGACCAGTACCTCAAGGCCCATCCCGATCGTGACGGCCGCGGTATCGTCATCGCGATCCTCGATACAGGTGTCGAGGTCGATGTGCCGGGCCTGCAGAAGACTTCGACCGGCGAAGTGAAGGTGATCGACGTTCAGGACTTCTCCGGCGAAGGCGACGTCGAAATTCGCCGCGCGCTCTGGAGCGAGGACAATCAGCACATCCTGGACTACGACAAGGACGGCGCCCCGCGGGAGTACACGCCACCCGCCGAAGAACATCGCCCCGCCGGAACGACGCTCTGGTTCGGCGTTCTCAGGGAGAAGACGTTCCAGAATTCGTCGGTGCGCGACCTCAATGACAACGGCTCGACATCGGACGAGTTCGCGTTCTGTGTCGTGTCGAAGGACGACGGGACGGACGACGACGCCGTCTGCTTCGTCGATCAGAATCTCGATCGCAGCTTCGCCGACGAGAAGCCGATGCGGAACTACAGGCTCAGCTTCGACACGCTCACGTTCCATCGCGACGCGCCCGAGAAGGAGACGGAGCCGCTGACAATCGAGCTCAACATCTTCATGAGCCAGCGCAAAGTTGTCTTTCACTTCGATGACGGCGGGCACGGCACGCACGTCGCGGGAATCGCGGCGGGCTACCGGATTCAGGGACAGGACGGCTTCAACGGCGTCGCCCCGGGCGCGAAAGTCATCAGTCTCAAACTGGGACACAACAGCCTCGCCGGCGGCGCAACGACGACGGGATCCAAAAAGAAGGCCATCGAATACGCCGCCCGATACGCCCGTGAGAACAACGTCACTGTCGTCTGCAATCTCAGCTACGGCATCGGCTCCATTCGCGAAGGCCACGCCGATATCGACAACGCGCTGAACAACATCCTCCGGGCGAACCCGGGCCTGATCTTCTGCACCAGCGCGGGCAACGAAGGCCCCGGCCTCTCCTGCGTCGGCTCGCCAGCCGCCGCCCGCAGCGCGATCACCGTCGCCGCCCTGCTGGCCGTCGATACCGCCGCCGATATTCGCGCCGAGAAGATCGACGCCCCCCAGCTCACGCAGTTCAGCTCACGCGGTGGCGAACTCTGCAAGCCGGACATCGCCACGCCCGGCATGATGACCTCGACGGTTCCCAAGTGGACGAAGCGCGGCGACTTCTGGCAGGGAACGAGCATGGCGTCCCCCTACGCGACGGGCCTCAGCGCGATTCTCGCTCAGAATCTGCGCGAAGCCGGCGTAGCGCCGCGTTCCAACTGGATCAAGCGGGCGCTCAAGGCGTCGGCCATGCCGATCCCCGGCTTCACGACGCTCGACTTCGGCGCCGGTCTGCCCGACCTGCCCAAAGCCGTGGAACTTGTTCTGAAGATCGCAGACGCGAACAAGGACAATCCCCTCTTCGATATCGACATCAGTGTGGAGAGCCCCCTGGCTGTCGACGGACGCGCCGAGGCCGCCTACTGGCGCACGGCCTATCCGCCCACGGATCGTGACGTGGCGTTCCGACTGACGCCTGTTTTCGCGCCGACGGCGGACGCGACAACGATCACGGCGTTCTCCAAAAGGCTGACTTTGAGCTGCGACGCGGACTGGTGCCGGATCGAGCAGGACCAGATCTACTTCCGCAGCGAACAGACGGCCGAGGTTCGCGCCCGCTACGACGCATCGAAGCTCACGAAGCCCGGCCTCTACACCGCCACGATCACAGGCGTCGCCGACGGCGTTCCCCTGCTTCGCCTCGTCAACAGCGTCGTCGTCCCCCATCGCGTCGATGCGAGCGATGACTACACGCTGCGGCTGGAGAACCAGAGCGTTCGCGGCTGGGTCGTCAATCGGCACTATGTCGAAGTCCCCGCCGGCGCCACGGCGATGCACGTCCGGCTCAAGGCGATCGACGGCAAGCCCAGCACGGCGCAGATGTACTACATCTTCATGCCGGATGGTCGCAAGGCCACGGGCCGCTATCCCGTCCGACTGGACACGAACAGCGACACACTCGAATCCTCCGCGACGATCAACGACAAGCTCACGCCCGGCATCTGGGAACTGCCCGTCACCTGCGCCGGCGCCGCGGAAACGTCACATTACGCGCTGGAAGTCCGATTTGACGGTGTCCACGCCGAGCCACAGATCATCGATGAACTCGCCGGCGCCCCGGGCCATACGGCCTCGGGCGACGTCACGTTCACGAATGTCTTCGATCGGCCGCTGCATGTGACGATGTCCGGCGCCATCGAAGGTGAACGCGAAGTCGTCACGAAGAAGGCCAGCCCGGACGACGACAAGGTCGAGGTCAATCTCAAGATGACCTCCGACATTCGCGCCGCCCGCATCCACGTCCGAATGTCTGAGAAGGACTATGCGAAGACGACGGACTGCGGCATCAACGTCTATGACCCGAAGGGCAAGGCGATCTCCCAGGAGGGACTCGCCTCACCGGAAGTCACGTTCACGACGCAGAATCCCAGCCCCGGCGCCGACACCGTCACGTGCAAGCTGGCCGTCATGCCAGCGTTTGCGCACTACAACACAGAAGACAAGGTCGAATTCGAGATCACGATCGAGTACCTGTACATGCACCCGATCAATATCGCCGTGAAACAGGGACGAGACGCGTCGCTGACGCTCTACCCGGGCGTTCCGGCCAGGCTCGAGTACAAGCTCGATCGCTCGCTCGGTGTCTGCGACAAGAAGCGAAAGCGATTCGGCGAGATTCGCGCAACGGAGAAGCGAAGCAACGCCGTCGTTGCGACGGTCGACGTATTGGAGAAGTGACGCGCGGAAGTCAGTCGGCGCCGGCTCAGGAGGCCGGCGTCGCCACGCCCGATGTCTTCAGGTTTTCCGCCAGCTGTTTCGTCAGAACGGCGAAGACGCGGCTGTTGAGCACGTCCACCTGGATCAGTTCCGCCATCTGCGCGATGTCCTCGTCGAGACCGTCCAGGGCCTTGACCAGCACCTTCACGTCCAGATCGACTTTATCCATCGCCTGGCGGCATGTGGAAACGGCTTCTTCAACGGGCATCGTCTGCGCCAGGACGCGAGCAATCGCAGAGGCGCCGCCCACAATACGGGCCAGCAGCGCGGCGTCCGCATTGTCAGGAAGATCGGCCGGCTCCGAGTGATGATGCTTGACGGCTTCGCACATGATTTCCGGCAGGTTCCACTGTTCCAGAACCAGCGCCGTGACTTCACCGTGCGTGACGCCCATCAGGTTGTATTCGCCGTGCATCCAGGCGTCGCCTGAATGGGGCTGGTATCGCGCCGCAATCGGCGCGTACTGATCCGGCAGCGCCTGTGCGAGGACCAGGACACCGAGGTCCGCGAGCAGACCAATCATGAACGCCTCGTCGCGCCGCGCCGGCAGAAGGGCGTTGGCGAATTTCGACGTCAGGATCGCGCTCGTCACGCTGATGCGCCAGTAGTAGCTGATGTCGATCAGGTCGCACTGCAGCTCTTCCGTCTTCTGAACGAGATAGCGCGCCAGGACCAGGTCCCGAATTCGCTTGACGCCGAGCAGCGCAATGGCGTGCTTCAGCGAGCTGACCTGTCGCGTCACGCCGAACAGGGGCGAGTTGGCGAGCCGCAATACGCTGGCCGCGATGCCCGGGTCCGTGCTGAGCAGCTCGACCAGTTTGTTGTAGTCGCAGTTAGAATCCTGCGTCATTTCGTAGCAGCGCGTCGCCACCAGCGGCATCGACGGAATCGACGCGGATCGCTTGATGGACTCCAGAGTCTCGGCCTGCATCATTGCATCTCCCCGATCGTCGGCGAACGCTCGGTCTTGTCATTCACACTCACACCTTGGAAATCGGCCGTCCCGAAAGCCGGCTTGACGAGTCGTCGCCCCGCCACGCGAAACCCGACTCGACGATCGGGCGACGGACCGACGTCCCGTCGCGACGCGTCGGCGGTATCGGCCGATGATGGACATGGGGCATCCGCTGAACAGAGATATGGATTTCCACCACTGATATCGCGTCGATGCGCCGCAGGGATTGCGCGAGTCCCACCGCCGACGCTATTCCCGAGGCGTCACGTCGTCCGCCGGAGCGCGCCAAACGCCATCCGGACCCAGCAGCTCAAATGGCCGATAAGCCGCCTTGTAGTTCATCTGATGGCAGTCGCGGATGTAGAAGCCGGCGTACCAGAACGGAAGACCGCGTTCGCCGCATTCCGCGATCTCACAGATCGCGGAGTACACGCCAAGGCTACGTTTCGCCTCGGCCGGATCAAAGTAGAAATAGACGCTCGACCAGCAGTCGGGGCAGGCGTCGACGATGCTCACGCCCACGAGTCGCCCGGCGACGCGGAATTCCAGTTCGAGCGTCTCTGTCGGTGAATCATAAAGAAACCGCTCGAAGTCATCGCGATCGCCGGCCATCTTTCCGTCGTGCTGGAACCGCAGATACTCGCCGTAGAGGCGCCACTTCTCGTCCGTCGGCTGCGGCGTCGCAACGGACATATGAACATTCTGGTTGCGTCGCGCGACCCGCCGCTGGGATCGGGACGCCCTGAACGAGGCGACCGGCACGCGAATCGGCCTGCATTCGCGGCATTCCGTGCAGACGGGACGATAGATCAGCCGACCACTCCGACGGAATCCATGATCCATCAGCAACGCGTAATCCGCGGCGGAAATCGACGAAACCTGCGTGAACACATCCGTCGCGAGCCTGTCCGGAAGGTAGGGACAGTCGTGCGGACTGCTCAGATAGAGCGACAGCGGCAGGGAAGCGCCCTCTGGTTTCGCGTGATCGGCCATTGGTTATAGAATACCGTCAGAGACGCTACGCCGGGATAAGTCGAATTCTCGATGGCGCGATCGCTCGATCCCGCCACGGAAAGGTCAGAGAAAGGAGCCAGGCAATGCGACGCTCGCGTCCCATCCTCGTCGTACTTTTTGTCGCTTCGCTGTTCGCCGTTCGCGCCGACGCGTCCCCTTCGCTGGGCGACAAAGCCCCGGTACTGAATATCACCGGCTGGGTCGGCGAAAAACCGCCCAGCGTTCCGGGAGACGAGAAGGCGAACGAGCACGTCTTCGTCGTTACGATGTGGGCGGGCTGGCACAATCGCTCGCTGTCGATTCTCCCGATGATGCATCAGCTCCAGACGGACAACGCCGACAAGGGCCTGATCGTCATCATGATCTCGTCCGAGGAACCCGCCGAAATCGAGCAGTACGTCAAGACCGACACGGCGAAGTCCGCGAGCTTCGCAGTGGATGGCGAGGCCATGGCGACGGAAACGTGGGCGGATGACACGGACATTCCGATCAGCTACGTGATTACAAAAGACAACACGATCGCCTGGAAAGGTGACGTCAGCCGCCATCCCGGCGAACTTGAACAGGTCGTGCGCAAGCTGTTCGACGGCTCCTTCGATCTCGAGTCCGCCAGGAACGCCGCGGACAACGAACAGATCTACCAGGAACTGACGCAGCAGCTTCAGACGGCGTACGGGATGCACAAGGAAGAAGAGGCCTTCAAGATCCTCGACAAGATGATCGCCATCAAGCCGAAGGAACTTCATCCCTATTTCATCAAGCGACAGATCATCCAGCAGTTCGGCGCCGTCATGCGGATGCCCGCGCATCTGGCCGCGATGGAACGGGCCTTTAAGGACTCGGCCCCCGACCTGACGCGCATTCTCGAGGTGGAATTCACGTTCGATGTCGGCGATCGCCAGCCCGGCTTCATGCTGCGCTGCGCCGATCGGCTTCGCGAGCTGACGAAGGACCGCGACCCGGCCGCGCTGGTCGCCGTCGCCGGTATCAAGGCGGAGTTCGGCGATCACGACGCGGCCATCGAATTGTTGGAGAAGGCGGTCGTCCTGCTGCCGCCGGGCGACGAACGTGCGCCGATCGAATCGCGCCTGACCTACTACAAGGCCATCAGGAGGCTGCGCGAGAAGCGCAATGAGAAACCGAAGACACCGACATCGGCGCCTTCGGTCGATTCGTCTGTTTCAGAATGATCGTTACGATCAGCCCAGCGCGTCATCGATCGCGGCGGCGAGGTCCTTCCTGCCCTGCGTACCGACGAGCTTCTTCATCACTTGGCCGTTCCTGAATACGATGAACGTCGGAAGTGTCGTCACGCCAAGCGCCGCGGCTCTCGCAGCGCCGGAATCGATATCGAACGCGCCAACTTTGGCCCGGCCGGCGTATTCCGATGCGATCACTTCCACCGTAGGCGCCATGGCATTGCATGGTGGACACCACTCGGCGCCGAAATCCACGAGGACCGGCTCGCTCGAACCGAGGACGTCCTGATCGAAATTGTCGTCAGTGAACGTGAGCACGCCGGCCCCCCAATCGCGATCTAGCCCATCGCGCCGTCGATGGCGGCGGCGAGGTCCTTTTTGCCCGTCACGCCGACGAACTTCTGCACGACCTGGCCACCTTTGAAGATCAGGATCGTCGGGATCGCCTGAACGCCGTAGCGAGCGCCCGTGCTGGCGCTGTTTTCCGTGTTCAGCTTGCCGACCTTCGCCTTGTCGGCGTATTCCGCCGCGATTTCGTCGATCGTGGGACCGAGGGCGCGGCACGGCATGCACCATTCGGCCCAGAAGTCGACAAGAACGGGCTTGTCCGACTGAAGTACTTCGCTGTCAAAATTGTCGTCTGTGAATTCCAGCGTATGGGCGCCAGCCATCTCGATGTATCTCCGTGATGCAGATCCTTCGCGAGCCTGCGGATCCCTGATCCGCGTTCCTGATAACTCGGGCGGATTCTAGGTTTGCCGTTTGGGTAAGTCAAAATTGCCCCGAATCGCCCGCCAATCCGGGATTTGGCGCAGCGCGACCTCCGTCACGGCCGTGACGCCCGTCCTCGGATTACCGATAAGCCCGCCGAATTCCGGCCTCCTGCGTCGGCGATCCCCATTCCAAAGGACCCTGCCGCTGCGAGCCGATGAACGATACGATGTCGCTCGTCGGCCCCCGTTGCCGATCGGCGCCCTCGCGAACGCAATGGAATCTGGAGGTAATGCGATGCTAGATCTTGGCGGTACGTTTACTGCGTTTCTCGATTCGATTTTCGGCTTCGTGAATGGTCTGCTCTCGGCCGTCTTTTCCGGCCTGACCACGTTCTTCAATAACCTGAACGTGTTCTGAACCCGACTTTCGCCAAATCACTGAAATGAAACGCCACGGGGCGATGCGACGGATCGTCGCATCGCCCCGTTTTCATTTGACATGTCTGTCCCGCGTCAGGCGCCGATCAGCGAATCGACAAAGGCCTGAACATCGCGGCCATCCACCGCCCCATCGCAGTTCATATCCGCCGCCGCAACCGATGGCGACTGGCCAAGCAGGATATCCACGAACGGCGCAATATCCGCAATATCCATCTGCGAATCACCCGTCAGGTCACCGCCGGCGACGGTCAACCCCCAGCTGACGACACCGTTGCCCTGCGCGTTGGTCGCGCGAATCGCGATCGTGTACGGCGTCGATGACGGCGTCGGATCATTCCACGTGACGACACCTGAGCCGTTGTTGATCGTCATTCCCTGCGGCGGCGTCCCGTCGAATGACCAGTTCAACACGGGCGCCATACAGGCCGGGTTCGTCAGTTGCGGCGTCGGTCCGACGTATGCTCCGTCACACGGCGCGATCGTCGCGTCCGCGATCGGTGTGATCTGTGGCGGCGCCCCCGTCACGCCGATGAAGATGTCCTTCGTGACGCTGCCTGCGCCGTTGGTCGCTCGAACGAAAATGCGATACTGGAAAGGAGAGGGAACGGGATTCGGCCACGTGATCTTTCCGGTTTGCGGGTCGATCGCCATGCCCGGCTCCGGGTTGTCCAGCGTCCACATGATCGGCGCCATGTTGAGTGGCAGCGTGACCACGGGTGGAGCGCTCAGGTAAGGCTGACCGCACACGGCGACATCCGATCCGAGGTTTCCGAAATCCGGGACGCGCTGCCCGACGATCAGCGGCTCGCAATAGACGACTGTATTGTTGTCCTCAAACGTCTCGGCAACCTCGTTCAGATCATCAAAGATTGAGCCAAGATAGTACGTTCCCGCCGCCATATCCGCCGGCATGTCGATGTCCACATCGAAATCGAATCCATCGCCATAGGCGATGTCCCACAACAATGCGCCGAGATCCGTATCGCTCGTTGTGATCGTCTCGTCTGTCGACAGGTAGAAGCCCTGCGAGACAGTCAGTTCGTTGGTCACGCCGAAGTTCTCAATCACGCTCCGCGCCGTCAGCGTGTCGCCCGGATAAACGATGGCCGGCGTGAAGAAGACGGGAATCGCCTTGCCCAGCGTTGTGCCCGCTGTGAAGTTCGCGTTCGCCAGATCGCGGACCGGCGGATTGCTCGGTCCCGACGCCGGGTAGAGATATCGCACGCCGTTGCGATCGTCGGCGTGCGTTTCGACGATGTTCTGATCGCCGATGGGACCGCCGCTTGGGTAACGCGGATTCATCGTCGTGACGAACCAGGAGAAACCAGCGGGCTCGTCGCCGACGGGTTCGTGGCCGAGTCCCAGCGCGTGCCCCATTTCATGGACGGCGACGAGCAGGAAGGAAAAGCCGCCATCCGGTATCGGCGCCGCGACGACGTCGCACGTCGGATTCGTGTCCAGCGTGTAGCCGACGCCCTCGGGGAAGTCACTGAAGACCATGTCCATGTCGAACCAGACGGCCCCGTTGTTCACGAGAAACGTCACGCCGAGCACGCCGGGATCCAGGTCTTCCGACGGGACGGCCGCCGTATCACTGAATCCGTCGAAGTTATCAATCGGATAATCCTGATCGGCGCGGATGTACGAATACTCGAAGACGGAACCGGGAACGATATTCCAGAGGACCATCGACTCGAGGATCAGGATGTCCGTCTCGCCGCCGGGCGGAAACGTCGATGGCGACAGGTAACGCACGCTCTCGGCGCCCGGCCACACAACGTCGAAGCCGCCCACCTGAAACCAACTGAACGCGTGGGCGTTCTGCGGAATGACAAAGAGTGTCGCCATGATCGCGACAACAACACAGCGACGCGTGGACGCGAAGGCGCTCATCATTCGCCTCCCTTCGCGTCATTCGCCACCGGCGATCGGGATTCGGAGTTGTCGCTCGCGCCTGTCGCGGATTCGCTCGGCGGCGTTTCATGGGTCGATGCGCCGCGGCGTCGCTCCGGCGTCGCCTCACGAATGGACTGTGAAGTCCGGGGCTTCTCCCCCGCCGTTGGCGCGGCCGCCTTCGCATTGGCGCCGCGGATCGGCACAGGGCGTAGCGTCACAACAATGCGGTTTCCGGCGGGACGCGACAGCTTGTGGTCCCTGCTCGCGTCCAGCGTCGGCTGAATCGCGGCGCGAAACGCATCGAATGACATCAGAGGTCGGGTCGCTTCCTTCGAGTGATCGACCACGCGCAGTGTGGATGAGGCGCTCGACACCTGGCCATGGACATGGGCGCGTGGCGAGACAGCGTATTCGATCCACGTCTCGTCATTCACACCGGCGACAGGAAGGCCGCCGTGCTGATAGACGTGCGCGACGCCATCCGAATCGTCGACAACTCGAAACGCCCCCTGGCCAAGACCGACAGTCGGGAAGGTCCTGTAGTCGGGCAGGAGAAAGAGGACCCATCGCTGGCCCGTCCTGAATTCGGGGGCGCAGCAGATCCGCTGTCGGAATTCGCCGACGGCGCCGCCCGGCGTGATCAGCGTGCGCCGCGTGGGCGCTCCGTCGTATCCCCCCTTGAGGTACTCGATGTTTCGCAGCTCGACAGTTGTCTCAATTCGGCGCGGCTGATCCGCCCAGGCGGATGTCGTGTCACCGATGTCGGCGATGATGACCTGGGCGGCGTAGTCACTCATCGTTGCGACGCTCATCGGCGTCACAGTGCTTGCGCGCGATTCAGCGATGGCGCCGAGCAGGCCGACGGCCCCTGCAACGGCGATCATCGCCATGCGCGTCAATCGTCCTCGGATCATCCGGCTGCGCCTCCCACTTCGCCGAGCGGCGTCGGCCGACTCGATGCGAATAGTTATCGGTCCTAAGATTCAGGCCTACGAGAACTCGCTATCAGAATCGTAAGTCCCGCCCCGCCAAGGGGTCAATGAAATGCGCCCAGGCGTCCGCCTGAGATATCGGCCAGTCATTGGGCGAAGAGAGCCGTAGCGCCTGTGAGGAATTCGATCGATTCACCGAATCTGTAAAAAAGACGAGACGGGCCGGCCGAGGCCACAACCCGTCTACGTCCGTTGAACATCTTGATCTGAAGCCGAGGTCAGAAAGCGACCGATCCCGATCTTCCGATATCTTCGAACAGTCGCTCCGACGCGATGTTCAAACGTTCTGATGTGACAAACGTGCCCTTGTCGATCTGCGATCGAATGTCCACGATCCGTCGCGCCCGCTCATCCGGCAGTTCAGCCAGCTGGTTCAGAAATCGCGCGAGCTCCGAGATTTCGACGCGATCACTCTGTTCCGTCGCGAGCTTGGGGGCCACTCGGCGCGTCGATTGCTGTGCGAACTCTCGAAGCGTCGCCGAAGATGCCAGTCCGTCGATGATACCGATATCCGCCATTCAAATTACCCTTCTGTCGTTGGCGTCGCGGATCCGTCCGCTGGTAGAAGATTTACGATCCGGGGCCTCGACGGTTCGGCCGTCGCTGTCAATTTCTGCGTGCTCCCGGCATTTCTCGCAGCCCGGGTGGTGGGCTCCAGCCACCGTTCCCGTGCCCGATTGATATCGGATCCCAGCACTGAAACGCTGGAGAAAATCCGGACCCGCTCGACACTATATCTAGGGCTCAAAACCGAGCGAAACGAAGCGGGACTGCCGAACAGCAGGCCCCGAAATTATGGGACAAATTGCCGTAAATCCTTGAAAAACGACGATGTACGCGCATCCCGGCGACTGTGATTTGTGACCCCGGGCTTCATCGATCCCAGCACACATCCACTACATGTGGTAGTCCCTCGAACCACTGAACGCATCATCGATCCGGAGGGCAAATGAGAAAATCAATACGAGGCTTTTTATCGGAATACGTATTTCGCCTGTGCGCCACCCCGCAGGTTTCGCCGATTCCCGGAAACCTAACGGCGGTTCGCATTCAGCGCTTTGGTGTCGGGCTGCTGTCCGCCTCCGCACGATCCGGCGCCACCTCCGGAAAGTCACTGCCCGCCGTGTGCGTCGCCTCGTATTTCACCTCGAGTATCCGAAGGCCGATCACGAGATTCACCAGTTGCCCGGTGACAAACACGAAGTCTCGTCGAAACGCCGCATAGACGGCGATCACACCCGTCGCCAGCAGACACACATAGACGAGCGATGTCGGAAGCGTGAAGCGTTTCTGCCGCTTCGACATCTGAAGGTGCATCACGAGGCAAACGAGAATCGTCACCTGCGCCATGACGCCGATGACGAGCCATACCGTTTCCAGGCTGAGTTCACTGAACAACGATCGCCCCACTTCCCATCAACAGGCGGACAACGCCCACGCGTCGGCGCGCCTGTCATCTAACGCTGCGAATCGGTCAGTCCGCCGCGCGTGTACAGCAACACCAGAAATATCGGCACGCCGACGATGGCCGTGACGACGCCAATCGGCAGACTTGCGCTCGCGCTTGCGCTCGACGCAATGGCGGACCAGGCGCCCATCACAGTCTGCGACAGCCAGTCACAGACCGCCAGGAAGACTCCGCCGATCAGGGCCGAGGCGGGCAGCAGCAGTCGGCAGTCGCGTCCCATCGCCAGCGCCGTCACCTGCGGCACAACGAGCCCCACAAAACCGATGGGGCCGCAGACAGCAACGACCGCCGACGTCGCGAGTGACGCAAACACAAGACAGATCAACTGAAGGCGCCGCACGTCGACACCACGGGAAGTCGCGAGGTCTTCGCCCATCATGTACTGATTCAGCCCTCGCGCCTGCCACAGCAGCAGCAGCCACGACGGAACCAGCACCACGAAACTCGGCGCCGTCTGCTGGACGCCCAGCGCATCGAGCGATCCCATCATCCATCGGACAATGCTGAACGTCTCGCGCTGGTTCGACAGGTACGTGACGAGCATCATCATCGCCGAACAGAACAGTCCCATCGTCACGCCCGCAAGCAACAGCTCCGCCGTTCCCATCCGACGATTCGCGCGCGTGATCAACAGGATCAGACCGATGACCAGCAGCGAACCGAGAAATGATGACATGGATACCGGCGTCAGGCCGAGGATCGACCAGGTCCATCCGAACTTGACGGCGACGAGCGCGCCGAGCGATCCGCCATTCACGACGCCCAGTGTGTAGGGCGTGGCGAGCGCATTGCGAAACAACGTCTGGAAGACGGCGCCGCACAGCCCGAGCGTGATACCGGCCTGCAGCGCCAGCAAAGTTCGCGAAAGGCGCAGCTCAAATCCGATCGTGAACGCCGCCGAGTCGTAATCGCCCGCGAACAGCGCGCGCCAGGCGTCACGCCATCCCACAGTATCCCATTGCGTGCCGATCCCCGGACTCACGACCAGCACGGCGACAACGCCCAGCGCGCAGACGCCGAGCGATCCCCAGAAACGAGCGGCGGACATTCGCTTCATTCGACCTTCCCCCGATCCGCCGCCAATGGGAGCGCGTCCGACGGCGCAAGCATCGCGACGCTTCGTCCCTCTATGTCGATCGCCCGGACCGACACTTCGAAAACGGGAGACAGGACCTCGGGGCGCAGCACATCGATCGTCGGACCGCTGCAAACCACTCGCCCGCCCCGCATGAGCAGAACGCCGTCGCAATACCGTCCGGCGAGATTCAGATCGTGCGTCACAACCACCACGGCCACGCGACGCTCGTCCGCCATCCGCCGAAGGATGTCGAAGATCGCGATCTGATGACGCCAGTCCAGCGCCGTCGTCGGTTCGTCGAGCAGCAGGATGTCCGGCGCCTGCGCGATCGCCGCGGCCAGGTGCACTCGCTGCGCCTCACCGCCGGAGAGTGACGCGACAGAGCGATCAATGAACCCGATCGTTTCCGTCAGCGTCATGGCGTCGCGCGCAATCGCGATGTCCTGCGCCGATTCGAACAGGCCAAATCCTCGATGCGGATATCGGCCGAGCAGGACGACCTGCCCGGCGGTCATTCCCGGCGTTACGGGCACGCGCTGTGGAAGGTAGGCGATTCGCCGCGCCCGCTCGACGGCGCTCATGCCGGACAGTGACACGCCGTCCAGGCTCACGGCGCCGTCCGCCGGACGCGCGAGCCCGGCGAGCATTCGAAGCAGCGTGCTCTTGCCGGCGCCGTTCGGTCCCACGATTCCCCAGCACGCGCCGGCGCTCGCGGACAGGGACACGTCGATCAGGAAGTCGCGCCGCCCGTCGAACGAGTAGCGCACACGCTCCGCTGTCAGCGTTGTCGATGCGCGGCTATTCACGTGCGACCTCGGGATGCAGCGTGGCGGACAGAAGTCGCACGGAATCGACAACGCGCGGCGAGGGAATCAGGAGATAGTCTTCCGTCAGAAGATACACGCGATGATTCCGCACGGCCGGAATCGACGGCAGCGCGTTCCACTGTTCGAGCATCGTCGTCCGCAGCGCGTCAGACATGCGGCTCGCCTCGACGGCTTCGATGATCACATCGGGCTTCGCGGCGAGAATCTCCTCGGCGCTGACCTGCGGGTAGGCGACGTTCAACTCGCCGAACACGTTCTCACCTCCCGCGAGACGGATCACGTCGTTCACGAACGCGCCCCGACCAAAGGTGACGACGTTCCGAATTCCGTCGACGTCCCGGTTCACGATCATGAGTGTCCGAACGCGCGGCCGATTCGCGACGCGCGCGTGAAGCGCGTCCAGCTCATCGCGCAGTCGCCGCGAAAGTTCGTGCGCCGCATCCGCCGCGCCGAGTCGCTCACCCAGCGCCTCGATCTCACGGAAGATGTCCTCCAGCGTATCGGTTGCGTCGTGATACACATCGATCCCGCGTTTCGCGCACAGCGCCTCGACAGTCGGCATCTGACCGCGCAACACGACGAGGTCCGGATCGAGCGTCACGATCCGTTCGAGGTCCGGATCCATGATGCCCCCGACGCGCGCTCGCTGCGTCAGCGATTCGGGGAACACGCAGAAGTCACTCACGCCAACGATGCGATCCGCGAGACCGATGGCGGCGATTGACTCGGCGGCGTTCGGCGCGAGCGTCACGATGCGCATCGGCGTTCCCGCGCGGGTCGTCGCCGTGTTTCGACTCGCGTCGTCCCGGGCGTCCGTCCGATCGCACGCCCGGACACCGAGCGCGATCGCCAGCGTCAGCGTCAGCATGCCGAACCGGCGGCGCCAGCGGGTCGTTGATTTCACATGGGGTTCCATCCGGGTCACGCGCCCATTGTCCGATGCGCGTCGGCGCGAGTCAAAAACCGCCCGGCGTCGGTCGTGCGTCCGGCCCGGCATCCGATACAATCCGGGCATGGCAACCATCCGCGTCCTCGTCGTCCGAGCCCCCGGGATCAACTGTGAAGAAGAGACGGCCTTCGCCTGGCGACAGGCCGGCGCCGAGGCGACGCCCGTCCACGTCAGGCGGCTCATCGAATCGCCCGAGGCGCTGGACGCGTTTCAGATCGTCACGATCCCCGGCGGCTTCAGCTACGGCGACGACATCGCCAGCGGCAGCATCCTCGCCAATCAGATGCGCCAGGGACTCGGCGACGCGCTCACGCGATTCGTCGACCGCGGCGGACTCGTCATCGGAATCTGCAACGGCTTCCAGGTGCTCGTCCGACTGGGCCTCGTCCCGGGCGCCGACGCCCCCGCCAGGGCGACGCTCACGTGGAATGACTCCGGTCGCTACGAGGCCCGCTGGGTCCACCTGCGGGCGAGCGTGTCGCACTGCCCCTTCCTCCGCGAGGACGAGCTCTATCACCTGCCTGTCGCCCACGGTGAAGGCCGCATCGCCATGGAGGACGGGAGCGCTGGCGCGGATCGGCTTTCGGCCGCGAATCGCATCGCCCTTCGCTACGTCTCAGCCGCCGGATCAGCCCCGATCTTCCCCGAAAACCCCAATGGCAGCATTGAAAACGCGGCTGGCCTCACAGACAGCACTGGCAGAGTGCTCGGCCTGATGCCCCATCCCGAAAGAAATATCTTTGCGTGCAACCGCCCCGCCGGCGCCCGCGGCGCCAGCTCTGAAATTGACGGCCACCCCGTTTATCAGGGCAACCGGTTGTTTGAGAACGCGATTTCCGCCCTTCGCTGACCCCGATTTCGGGCCCATATAGAGTATACCCCTCCCGCAACATCCGCCGATTTATCCCCACGGTTGGTCCGCAAGATCCCGCGTTCGGCCGACGCCGATCGCGTATTCAGGAACGCTCTCGAGACGAATTCCCGTCCCCGATTCAGATGCACGCAAGGAAGCAGATCATGTCGTCACGGAAGACCCGATTCGCCATCGCAACGCTCACGCTCGTCACGCTGTCGCTCGCGTGTTCGCACCAGAAACCGGCGCCCTTCGAACCGGAGAACACCTCGGTCCGAAGCGATCGCGAGGCGCCGTTCAACCCGCCGGAGCGATACCCCGAATGGGCCTTCGATCAGCCGGAATATGTGAAGCCGGCGGCGCCCGATCAGCACGAGCCGATCGCGCAGCCGAATGACCCGCGCCACTTCTTCACGAACAAGCGCATCGTCATGGTCGAGCAGCCGACGGGTTACACGCCCGAAGAGACGCCGCGCATCGCCGTCTATTACACGGACGACAACGGCTTCCACTGGCACAAGGCCGGGTACTTCGGTCGCGAGCAGTCTTACTTCCCGCTGGAGACGGATGAGGACGGCGACTACGGCGTCAACTTCGTCGGTCCCGGACAGAAGCCGGAGGAACATACGCCCGCCTATCCCGAGCGCATGTACCACGTCGACACGATGCTGCCCGAGGTCATGGTCAACATCGATCCGGAGAAAACCTGGTACGACGTCGGCGAGACGATTCGCATCTCGTGGGAGGCGAAGGATCCGCACCTCGAGCAGTTCCCGGTGCGCATCGGCATGCTCATGGACTTCACGGCGAGCGAGCACGACCTGATCGAACTCCAGCGCGATCTGCCCGACGAAGGATCGATCGACTATCGCATCTCGTCCGAGACGGAAGGTCACGAGATCGTCTTCCGAATCGAGGCGCTCGATCGCGCGAGCAATCTGGGACTCGCTTACTCACACGCGCTGCAGATCAAGGATCACGCCGACGAACAGATCCTCTCGAAGAACGCGCGGCATCACGACGATCGAATCCGCACGGCGCGCAGGTCGACGCCGAAGTCGACGTCGCCGACACCCGTCAAGCCGACGCTCGCCGTCACGAAGCCCGCGCCATCCGCGCCCTCGACGATGACGGAGACCAGCGCCGCGAACAACGACAAGCCGCTGACGCGCGTCAAAGTCGTCACGATCAATCAACCTGCGCCCGCCGCTCCGAAGAACGACGCCGAGCCGATGACGACGACGCCGGCGAAGTCGATGGGCGCGTCAGAGAACAAGCCGACGCCGATGTCCTCCGCGACGCCGCGCAATGACGACATCACGCCGCTCCTCGACTGCGACGAGCGCGAGGCCTACGAGAAGACGATCGCGTCATCGCCGGAACCCGAGGAACCCGTCGCCGCGGCGTCGCCGAAGTCGGACACGGCAACGGCGCCCGTCAAGTCGATGACGATCCAGGAAGCGCTCGCCACGCTGAAGGAAGACATCAGCCACTACGCCAACTTCCGCCGCCCCGCCGCGCCGAAGAATGAAGCGAAGGAAACGACTGTCACGCTCACGAAGTCAAAGCCCGCCCCCGCGCCGAAGACCGACGTCGCGCCGGCGAAGCCGAGCGTCGTCTCCAGGTCCGCCCGGACGCCGAAGCCGACGAGTTCCGTCGCCACGGCGCGCCCCATGAACGCGGCGACGGCCGACGCGGCCCCAGGCGCCGGACTCGTCGCCCCCATGCCGGGCGTTGTGCCCGGCCGCTCGTCGGGCGCCGCGACATCGCATCCGTGGCGAAGCCTCGGCGCGGGCAGTGCGACCGCCAACGCACAGACGTGGGCGCTGCCCGACGCAAAGACCGCCGTCAGCGCCAGGCCGACGGACATTCCGACGATCGCTCCGAATGGACCCGTCCTCGTGGAAGTTCGCGAGGCGGACGAACTGCCGGCCAACTGATCGCCGCGGCATCGTCTGATTTTGCATGAATCACAAAAGGCCGCCGAGTCGTTCGCGACTCGGCGGCCTTTTTCATTTCCATTGCAACGACAACGACGAGGCGTCGCCTCGGCGAATCCGGCCTAGGCGAGGTGCTTCAGGAAGGTCTCGTTGTTCGGGAACTTCGCCAGCTCATCCAGCATCGTTTCCATCTGCCTGGCCGGCGGCATGTTCAGGAGCCGTCGGCGTACGCGCGTCACTTTATCGTAGTTGACCTGCCCCAGCAGCATCTCTTCCTTGCGCGTGCCGGATGCGCTCAGGTTGCACGCCGGGTAGATGCGCAGGTTCGCCAGGTCGCGCGACAGCACGAGTTCCATGTTGCCCGTGCCCTTGAACTCCTGAAAGATGAATTCATCCATCCGGCTGCCCGTTTCGATCAGGACCGAGGCGATGATCGTCAGGCTCCCGCCGTTCTCGATCTTGCGCGCCGCGCCGAATGTCTGCTTCGGAATCTCGAGCGCCCGTATGTCGAGTCCGCCCGTCATCGTGCGGCCGCTGTTTCCGACCAGCGTGTTGTAGGCCCGGCCGAGACGCGTGAGCGAGTCCATCAGGATCACGACATCCCGCCCCATCTCGACGGCCCGCTTCGCCTTCTCGATGGCGAGCTTCGTGATGCGGCCGTGACTCTTGGCGTCGTGATCGTTGCTGGAGAAGAGCACTTCCGGAGCGTCGTTGTGCCAACCGGCGCCGTCTTTGCAGACTTCGCGGCGCATTTCCGTCACTTCTTCCGGACGCTCGTCCACCAGCAGCATCATCAGCAGGACTTCGGGATGATTCGCCTGGATGCCCGCTGCCATGTGCTGGAGCAGAATCGTCTTGCCGGTCCGCGGCGGCGCCACGATCAGGGCCCGCTGCCCCTTGCCAATGGGCGCGAACAGGTCGACGACGCGCATCGACATGGGACCGCCATTGGTCTCAAACTTGAGCTGATCGACAGGATGCACCACCTCGAGTTCGTCGAACGGGCGGACGGCGCCGTATTGTCGCGCCTCCCTGCCGCAGATCCGTTCCACCTTCTGGAGGATCGGCTTGCCGCCGTTCCGGCTTCTGCCGCGAACGCCTTCGATGTACTCACCGCCACGGAGCCGCAGCGCCTTGATCGCATCGCGCGTCACCTGCGGACTCGCGCCGATCGGCGCGTAATTCTTTGACGGATCGCGGAGATACCCGATCCCATTGTCCATCACTTCGAGAGTGCCTGCCGCTTCGTTTCCGTTCGTTTGACTCATGTTTGGAATTCCATCGCGTTTGATCGGTACCGGCTGACCGAAAACGCAGACCCATGCGGACAACAACGCCGCACGCGCAATCCGCCATTGGTGGCCGAATTGCCAAAACTGACCTGTCCTGGGATGACTTCGGCAGAGCGACGGGCGATGATCCTGCGAGGAAGCCCTGTATTCGCTGCCAAGCGCCGGGATTGGTCGGGCTCGCCCATTCCACGCCAAGGCGAACCGAAGACTTACGGATTATACCACCAACCCTGGATACTGCGACAACTACGGACGATTGATCTGAGGCGCCAGCGTCCGAAATTCATCTCTGTCTTCGGCGCCAAACCACTGTTTCTAACGTCGGCGTTCTCGGCGGAACGGCTCAATACCGAATCCTGAATCCGGCGTAGGATCCGGAACCCTCCCCCTCGATCACAGTGGATTTCCGTATGTTGCGCTCCATCACGCGGCCCACTTCCGCCTGGAACCGATCCAGTTCCTCGGCCGCCCCTTCCGCAACCATCTCGACGCGACCGTCGGGAAGGTTCTTCACGTAGCCCGTCACCTCGAAACCCTGTGCAATTTCACACGTCGTGTAGCGGAACCCCACGCCCTGAACGCGCCCTTCGAACAGGAATGTGCGCTGAACCATGCCCGACTCCGCCAACAACGCCATCACGAACGCGCGACGTCACTCCTCCACGGCGCGAACCTGCACCTTGTGCCCCTTCGTCTGCGGACTCTTTGGCACCCTGACGCTCAGAACGCCCGCCTTGAAGGCCGCGGACACGGACTGATCCTCAACGTCCTGGCCGAAGGTGTATCGTCGGCAGAAGCTTCCATAGCGACATTCGCTGCGCAGGCGCCGGACACTCTCGGGCGGTTCGTCGGGCAGCATCTTCACGCCCTTGATCGTGATCTCCTTCTCAAGGATGGACACATCGACGTCGCTCGCCACGACACCCGGCAGTTCGACGCGAATGTGATACGCCTCCGGATGTTCGACGACATCGATCCGCGGCGCCCAGTCCTGGCCGTCGAGCGGCGCCGTCGTGACACCGCCGTGCATCACGCGATCGAGCAGACGATCGAATTCACCACGCACATCCTGCAGCGAAAACGGAAGATCGGATGGAAACGGAAAATTCGGCATGGCAATCTCCTTTCCGGAGGGATCCTGTCCTCGAATAATTATATCACACTCACACGCGCGAAGCCGATTCTCGCTGTCGCAGCGCCTCGTAGAACAATACGGCGGCCGCCGTCGAAACGTTCAGGCTGTCTACGCGACCACGCATCGGCAGTTTGACGCCGACGCACGGCGACGTCAGCCAGATATCGCTGACACCCGACGCCTCCGCCCCCAGCACGATCGCCACAGGGTCCGAATAGCTGACCTCCGTATACAACCGCTCGGCCTCTGGTGTCGCGACAAGGACCGTCACGCCCGAACGAACGAGCCAGTCCAGTGTCGCCGCGCTCGTGGCTTCGACGACTGGCCGCGTGAAGATGGCGCCGAGACTCGCGCGAATCGCGTTGGGACCGTAGATGTCGCCCCTGGCGTCGGCGACGATGATCGCGTCGATCCCCGCGGCGTCCGCCGATCGGAGGATCGCGCCAAGATTGCCCGGCTTCTCCACGCCCTCGATCACGGCGATCAGAGGTCGCGACGGCGTTCGCAGCGCGTCCAGCGAGAGCGCCGGTCTTCGCGCGACAGCGACAACGCCCTCATCGCGCTCGCCGAATCCGATCTTCGCATACGCCGCTTCCGAAGTTTCCGTGACGCGTACATCGGCCCGCTGAAGCGCCCCCAGCGCCGCCCGCGCATCAGCGCCATGCAGCAGAGACTCGCAGCTGTAGGCCTCGACAAACTCGACGCCGGATTCGATGGCTCGCAGAATCTCGCGTCCACCGTCGATCAGAATCTGATTCGTCTGTTTCCGCGCCCGCCGCTCGCGCAGCCGGGCCGTCGCCTTGATCCGCGGATTCTGTGCGCTGTCGATTCGCTCCGTCATGCGTGGAAGGATCGCCGAAGATACGCCGCGTCGTCAAGGCGAATCGACTGGCGCCGAGCCCCACCACCGTTCTAGAGATTCGCCCATCGCGTTTGGACGATGGCGTGACGATAGCGAAACAGCCAGAGAACTACCATCGCCCCAATCATGACCAGGACGACGATGGGCTCGATGGCGTTCCAGCGAAGTCCGAACACATCGACGAAATCCCGCAGCGACGCCTCGAAGGCGACGACGAGCCACGTGTACGCCATGAACACGCCCCACACGACCCAGGCGAACGCCGACTCGTACTGCCAGACTTTGCTGATGTGCGCGAAGACAGGCGCGGCGCGCCAGTACATCGCGAACAGAAACGCAATGGCGCCAATCCCGCAATGGACGGCCCACGTGACGACAGCGAACGCGGCCGCCATGATCACGCCGATGGAAATTCCGCGCCCGGGGTACGAGTTGCCCACGTCGAAGAAATACAATCCCGTGATCGAGAGACCGGTCATCACGCCAATCGCCACACAATTCAGCAGCGCGAATCCGTGCCCTCGCGCCTCATTCCGGCGCATCTGCAGTCGCTCGTAGAAGGAACGCGGACGCCAGATCACTTCCGTATTGCCGCGAATCCAGCCGCGCACGCCACCCGCTTTTTCCCACGCGATCCCGACGCGCCGAACGCCCGGATCGAGCGAGACATCGATCGGTCCCCCGCACTCCGTGCAGCGCCCGGACTCCGGACGGTAGCTCAGGTCGTAACCGCACCCCTCGCAGGTCGGCGGCGTTTCCGGCAGGGCCTCGGTACGACGCACGGCGAATGTCGCAAGAGCCATCCAGTAGAGCGCCGCCCCAATCCCAAGAAAGATGCAGGCAATGAAGCCCATCTCGACATAGCGGAGCGCTTCCTCGGATGCGGCGTCCATCGCCTGCGCGCGATCGGCGGCGTGATCGATTGTGACGATTGCAAAGCCAAGCAGCCCCGTCAGGACACACGCCAACCCCGTCGCCCCACGGATCGCAAGGAACGCGCGCCCCCACGATCGCAGCGCGCTCCCCGATCGATGAATCAGCGGCAAGGCGCCGAGGGCCAGGACGGCGAACCCCGGGAATCCGATGCCGGCGGCGTACAACAGGACACCCGCCGCCATCACAATCGCCGGGTACCGACGCGTCCCCATGCGTTCAAACGACTCGGCGAACGATCGATCGACGAAGTTCTTGTTGTAACCCCTGGACCAATCCCGGGCCTGCGTATCTGAATAGACAGCAATCATGATCGCGACAGCGCCGATGGCGATGGATGTCAGAATCGTCGCCAGAATCCCGATCCATGGGCGGCTGACGAGAATCGTCCCGCATCGCGACGGACGGAACATGTCCACCCACGGCGACACGAGGACGCGCCACGCCGTGGGCTTCAGCTCGCTCGCCAGCTCGCCATCGCGAGGAACGTCCTCGCCGCCTTCCCGGGGCGCCGACGGCGACGCTTCGTCTTTCCGTGTTGTCAGGTCAGTGTCGCTCATTGCGGCCTTCCAACGACTGCGAGGTCATTCCCCCTTGGGAACTCACCCGATGCCTTTCAATACGGCCAGATTCACAGATTCGCCCATTGCACGATACGAACGGCTCGCATGTAACGCGCCAGCCAGAGTGCGATGAATCCCACGAATATCACCAGGACAACCAGCGGTTCAATCATGAATACGGAAGTCCCCATGACGGAGTTTGCAATCTTCGTCATCCAGTTATCCATGAGCGCGAAGCTCCAGGCCAGCGAGTGCCCGATGAAGAAGGCCACCCAGAGGAACGCCGACTCGTATTGCCAGACCTTGCTGATGTGCGCGAAAGGTCGCTCCGTCGATCGAAACGCGATCATGGTCAGGGCAGTCGCGCCAACGAGTCCGTGCAGGAGCCAGGCGCCAATCGCAGACACGATCAGCCACGACACGCCGACCTGAACATAGTCTTCCAGCTCTTCCGCCGGCTCCGTGGCGAGAATCACGCCGAGCATGGACATCATCGACGCGACACCGATCGCCACATAGTTCCGGAAAGCGAACTGAAACCCCGAAGTCTCCTGACGGCGCATGATCAGACGCTCATAGAATGTCCGCTGTTCGAGAACGATGTCGCGATTGGCCTGGAACCAGCTTGCCGCCGACGACTCGCGTTCCCACGCGACACCGATCCGCCGCAGCCCCGGCTCGAGCGAGATCGCCGTGTCCGCGCCGCATTCCGTGCAGCGCCCCCCCGCCGGCTGATGGGTCAGGTCATAGCCGCACAATTCGCACGTCAGCGACGCCACCGGAACTGCGGTGGGCGAGCGAGCGCCGATCGCGGCGCGAGTCATCCACAAGGCGAGTAGCGCAAACGCGAGCAAGCTCATCACCAGGTTGATGAACTCCCATCGAAGAAAAAGTGTGCTCGGGCCACCGGACGAAGCAGAGTACATGTAACGCTCAAATGCGTTCTGGCACATCGCGATGGAAATGCACAAAGCCGCGGCAATCAGGACCGACGGCCCGACAATCCCTGTTGCGGCGCAGAGCGAACGTCCGTACGAACGCAGCACCGAGCCGGAGCGATGTGTGATCGGCAGCGTCAGCCAGGCGAGGACGACGATGACGATCAGCATACATAGCGCGGTAAGCCCCACGATCATCAGCGCCGTCACAAATGGCGGACCTAAATTCGATTCCAGGAGGCGCCACGCGCCCGACAGGCCAACGTATCGGAATGTTGATTCGCCCGGCTCACTTTCCACTCCCTCCCACATCCCATCAACAATAACGCCCGCCAGGACCGCAACGCCGATGAGTGTCAATCCCATCAACAACGCGACGATGGCGGCGAGCGGCGCCGACGCGAGGTGACGACCGCACTCCGTCGGGCGCAGCATGCACACAAACGGGGAAACCAGGCCCTGAGTCCATGTCAGCGCTTCATCGGGCTCGGCGCGCGATCCAACCCCGACGGACGCGTCCGCCATCACTCGATCCACGCCGGCCTCGTTGGAATCGCTCTCCTGATGCATGACTTTGTCTATGAGATTCGATGACGCCGCGGCGGTCTTACCCTTCGATCTTTGCGGGCCCTCGCGCCGCGAAATCCGCCGGATCGCGCAGCGACTCGAGCGAAAACAGATCCGTCGTGCGCGAATACAGGTTCCCGCCCATGCGTCCCACGGCCTTCAGCTTCGCCGCGTCGCAGGTCATATCGCCATCGGACAGGACACTGTCGTCCACATGCACGGCGACGATGTCACCGAAAACGACCTGACCGCCACCGGAGCCTGTCCCGAGTGACACGACCTGGCGAAGGCGGCACTCGATGTTGACGGGACTCTCCTGTACGAGCATCGCCCTGACCTTGTTCGCCGGCGCCGATGTCAGACCGCTGCGTTCGAACTCGCTCTCGCCGTGCGGGAACTCCGTGCTGCAGATGTTCATCCGCTCGGCGATGGGTTCTGTCACAGTCGCAATCACGAATTCGCCCGTCGCCTCGATATTGGCCAGCGTGTCCTTTTTATTCCCGTGCCGATTGATGGCCGGACAGAAAAGGACGACCGGCGGGTTCGCCGACATCATGTTGTAAAAGCTGAACGGCGCCAGATTCGGCCGGCCGTCGGCGCTGAGGGTCGACGCCAGCGCGATGGGCCGGGGCTGGACAAAGGAGAGGTAAAGGCGATGCATGGCCCGCCACGAATGCTCGGTGTTGGCTAGATCGATGTACATGGCTTTCCGACCAGAATAAACCGTGGTTCAGCTCATGCGAGCGATGGCCCGCATCCGTGGCGCCGTTGTACCACGGCCTACGGGAGTCCGCCAACGCGACGCCGCGACCCGAGCGTTTTCGTTGAATTCGGACGTCGGCGCCCGCAATCCGCTCATCCTGACAGGGCGCCGCACGAATTCAGACCGTCCGCGGCGCAGCTTCCACCCTGCCGCGAGTCAGCCGGGAAATTGACAACTGTATCCATCGGGGGGCGCCCTATATTCCGAACTTCCAATTGATGCGCGCCCGGCGATGGTGTAGATTTCACATACGAATGGAATCTGGTGGACCTCGGATTTGCCGACGGTCAGTGGGTTCTCGACCCCTGAAACGACAATCGTCCGCGAATCATCAAGGTGAACGGAGTTCCAATTCGCCGCACTATTTCGCCAGTTCATGCGACGCATGTCTGGCATCTCAGTCCCTTCACACACAGCAGGCGCCCGCACGATCGTCTTTGGACCATCGTGCGGGCGGCGCATTCACTGTGATCTGAACATCTGATTCGCCGGCGATCCCGTCAGGTCTTCGGGATGCACAGGCAGCTCGACGCAATCGGCGCGTCGGCGCCGGCCCAGACGGCGTTGAACCGTCGTTCGTAGTCGGCGGCTTCCCGAACATCGCCGCCCATGCGCCGGCAACGGCTCATGCCGTAGAGAGACCAGCCATTCTCCGGCCACTTCTTCAGATCCTCCTGGTAGACCTTCGCCGCCTCGTCATATCGATCCGCGCTCATCAGGACAGCGCCGAGCGTGTGCCGGACCGGCTGAACCCACTCGGGCGGTTCCATGTAAACCAGCTTGTCTTCCAGCGCCGCCGCCTCTCGCAACGCCGCAACGGATTCATCGATGCGCCCCTGCCGATAGGCGATCTCGCCATCGAGAAAATGATCGGCAATGGCGAGGATGTCGTGCGCCTTGTTGATCGCCATCATGGCGTCGGCCGGGACCGCGTCACGCTTCTGTCGGAACACGTCGCGTTCGCGCTGGGCTTCGGCGACCTGGCCCCTGGCGGCGTAGGCCACGGCGCGATTGAAATGGTACATCGCTGTTGTGATCGGCAGATATTCGCCGGGCGGCGGCGCCGCGATCATGTCGTCCCAGCGTCCGAATCGCTTCAGGGCGTCGTATCGAGCGCCCATGTAGGGATCGACGAACGCGGCGTTCGCTCGCTTGTAGTCCTCGGGCATTGAATCAACAACGGCGATGGCCGTCTCTTCCGCCAGCGCGCTTCGTCCTGTCATCATGGACGCGAACGACAGCATGTGATGATTGTGAATCATGTAGAGGCGATAGAATTCCTGTTTGGGCGATATCTCTCGATACTCCGCGTCCACGCGGATCGCCTTTTCATTCTGCTTCGCCGCCTCACGCCATCGCCCCGTCAACACGTAAATATGCGACGGCATGTGGAGCATGTGCCCTGACGCCGGCATCAGGTCCCGCAGACGATCCGCAGACGCCGTCGCCCGACCTGGCTGCGCCGCCTCGACGGCGTGGATGTAAAGGTGATTGGCGCCCGGATGGTTCGGGTTCAGTCGGAGCACACTCTCGAGCTGCGCGACAATCGACTCCGTGTCCCGCTTCGGCTTGCCATCCTGCGTCCAGAGGTCCCACGGATGCAGGTCCATCATGGCCTCGGCGTAGAGCGCGCCGATGTCGTCATCCTGCGGGTGTTTTTTCCAAAGCGCCGCCATCGCGTCGGCGTAGGCCTTGTCCAGGGCGGCGCGATCCGCCGGCGCCGGATTCGCATAACGCGCCGACAGCGCGTCGATCATGTCACGCTCCACCTGCGACACCGTTGGCCCGAGGAGCTTCGCCTTCTCCAGCGCCTCCCATGCCGCCGTCGAACGCTCCGCCGGCATGATGGGATTGTTGATGTGCGGACCATTGCAGAGAGCGATGCCCCAGTACGCCATCGCGCAGTTGGGATCGTACGTCGTCGCCTGCTGGAACGAACGAATCGCCTCGTCATGGTTAAAGGCGTAGGCCCAGTTGAGCCCCTGGTTGAAGTAACGCTGCGCCAGCGGCGCGCTGGTCGTGATCTTCCGCGAGTGAGGACCCATGCCGTGATAGAGCGGCGCGATATCGCCCCGCCGCTCGACAGTCAGGTGCGGATCTGCGCAACCGCCGATGGCGGGCGCCAGAAAAGCGAGCAAAAGGAGTGGGCGAATGGCGTACGAACAATGCGCAGGTTTCATGGCAAGTCTCTCCGAGTTGTCGGGCGTCATCGCCGCCAGCGGAGATAATCTCTGTTGGCGACGCATGCGAACGTCGTGGACATTCGCGTTCGCAGGACAGTGCGACATCCGTCGCCGCGATTCACGGAATCCGGCAAGATAACATCCGGATTTTCAGATTTTCTGGACCGACGATCTGACGTGACGGGGCATAAGCGCTGGCCCGGACGCCGACGCGCGGTCACGTGCGGTCCGAAACCGCTTCCAATTTCGACCCATTCGTTCGAGTCGCGATCCTACGAATCGTGCTGGACTTCGTTCTCCACGAAGTCCATGTGGTCGATTTCGATCTTGATTTTGTCGCCGGGCTTCAGGAACTTGCCGAGCTCGGCGCCGCAGCCCGTGCCGACTGTTCCGCTGCCGAGGATGTCGCCCGGGTAGAAGGTGCGACTCGTGCTGGCGAAGGCGACCATCGATTCGAAGGAGTGCTGGACAGTGCCGTACCGGCCGTCGGTCCACTGCTCGCCATTCACGTAGGCCCGCATGCCGCAGGCGCCGAGATCGGGAATCTCGTCCTTCGTGACGAGGTACTTGCCCATCACGTTGCCGAAGTCCTTGCCCGGCGCCGGTCCCATGTTCACGGGCATCACAGCCGTCTGGCGCTCTCGGCTCGACAGATCGTTCAGCACGGTATAGCCGACGATCGCGTCCTTCGCCTCTTCAGGCGTGGCGTTGCGGACGATCTTTCCGATGACGCAGGCCATCTCGCATTCGTAGTCGATCTTGCCTTCGCCTTTCGGGAAGAAGGCCGTCATGCCGTCGCCGAGAAAGCTCGTGGCGTTCGAGTTGTAGTAGCACGGCATCTCGTACCACTCAGGGACGATGAAGTCGAGACCGCGCTTCTTGCGCATCGTCATGACGTGCTGCTCGAATGCGTAGAAGTCGAGGTACTGGCTCGGCCGCAGAACGCACGGACCGAAGAACACGCTGGACGGATCGACGCCGCCGTCGGCGGAGAGACCTGTAAGTTCGTCACGAAACGCGGCCCACTCAGGACTGCCGGCGATGGCCGCCGTGAGGACGCCGACATGCTGCGGATCGTTCAGGTTGTGACGCTTCGCCGCGCGATCGGTGATATCGACGATCCTGCCGCCAATGAGGGCGCCGAGTCGGGCGCCGACAGGAAATCGCTTCTTCAGGTCGGCCGACCGTTCCTCGGCCGATGTGTAGAACTGACAGAGTTTCATCGGATGCGTATCCCTTCGTTCTGGCGTCTGTTGCTCAATCGTCCGTTGCGTCGCTCGCAGGGAGTGTAAACCAAACCCGCCGAATTGGTCCATTCGTGGCCCGCAGGGTGGCATGCTTGCCCCAAAAGGCAAGCATGAGAAGTCGAGAGGACGTTAGTCCGCGCTCGCATTGCTGAGCGCCCCGACCGCATCTCCATGCTCCCCTTGGAGCGGGAGCATGCCACCCCGCCGGCCGCGTCGGGTGGCATGCTTGCCCCAAAAAGGCAAGCATGAGAAGTCGCGACGACGTTAATCCTCGCTCGCATTGCTGAGCGCCGCGTCCGCGTCTACATGCTCCCCTTGGAGCGGGAGCATGCCACCCCGCCGGCCGCGTCGGGTGGCATGCTTGCCCCAAAAAGGCAAGCATGAGAAGTCGCGACGACGTTAATCCGCGCTCGCATTGCTGAGCGCCGCGACCGCGTCTACATGCTCCCCCTGGAGGGGGAGCATGCCACCCGACGCGCGTCATCGCTCGCCGCCACGATTTGCCCGATCCCCGATTCTCGCGAGAATGCCAGACATGTTCTTTCCGGAAATCGCGACACCAACCCCAGGGGATCCAACCGCCATGACAGAGATCGAACAACTCCAGCAGCAGGTCGCCAAGCTTCAGCGCCGAATGACGATTGTCTGCAGTCTCGCGGGCATTGTCATGGCCGGCGGTCTCATCGCGGCGACGATGGGCATGGCGGGCGGCGCCCAGAACAACGCCCAGAACATCACGGCCTCGCGAATCGGCATCGTCGACAATCGCGGCAACGAGATCATGACAATCGGCTCAACCACGGAGGGCATGGCGGGCATCTGGCTCAAGCGCGGTGGCGGCGCGAACCCGCTGCTGATCCAGCAGGCCGACAACACGGGCAATCTCTGGGCCCGCAGCTACAAGCTCGAGTCGACGGCGACGACGGAAGTCGCACAATTCGGCATCTCCTCGCAGGGACAGGCGGGCATGTGGATGATCCAGGGCAATCGATCCTACAACTTCTTCCTGCAGACGCCGGACAACAACGTGAAGCTCTGGGCGCATGATTACTACGTGAAGCACAACAACGCAGTTCTCGCCTCACTTGGGACAAGCAACAACAACAAGGGCGGCGTCTGGCTCTACAACGGCAAGCAGTCGAAATGGGCGCTGGCGATCAACCCCTGAGTCGATTTGGTGATTTGGTGATCTGATGACGCGGCTCACCGCACTTTCGCCACGTCGAAGACGCCAGGTCGAGGGATCCATCCGCAAGTGATCACGGGTTGTCCGCTGCGCACGCGGCGTCTTTTCCGATCGCGGACGGCGGCAGCTTCACGCGCCATCCTGTCCTGTTGAGGACCCACTGGGGATAGGTGTTGCTGTTGGGGCCCAGAATGTCGTAGTGATTCCGGCACGGGTAGGTCGGCGACGATTCGCGGATGAACCTGACGATCGGAGCGGCCTCGTCGCCGATCAATTCGGCGTGCACATAGGCGAAGCCGGCGCCGACATGACTCTCGGGCGCCAGGAGATTGCGCCGGATGTGCCCCCAGGGACCTCCCGCGTCCTGCCAGAGTTCCCAGCGTTCGAACGCCACGTCGTCCGCCGCCTTGATGACGAACCACGCGTGGGTCGCAAAGGGCCCCGCATAGGGAACGGGCGCACAGTACACGCGGACGACCGCCTGATCGCTTCCGCTCAATTCGTCGAGTGACGCGTAACCGGACTGGTCCGGAACGGCCGCCGCCTGGCAGACGATCCGCAGCAGAAAGATCATATGAAACGCAAGAATCGCCATCAGCCCCTTGTACATGGATCCTCTCCCATCAACGCCACACTCCATCGTACACGCCAGGGCGCCGGGATTGGAGAAAATCGGCATTTGGCGGCGTGGCGCCGCCTTTCGCGATAGCCGTTGGCCGATTCAAATCGCGGCCGTTAGACTCCCCCCGCATCGGGGCCGACACCGACTGGCAACAACATTCCCGAGAGAAGGACTCACGATGAATCGCCACTTGTTCGTTGTCATGATTCTCATTGCCACGACCGGCGCCTGTGACAAGGCGGCGACACCACCTGAGACGTCATCCGACAACAGCGCGTCCGCCAAATCGACGGCGCCCGCCTCATCGGCGGATGCGTCACCGGAAACGACGGAGACCGCTCCGCCGGCGCAGGCCGACGAGGGTAAGGCGCAGCGAATCGCCGTGCGTGAGTGTTTCGCCGCGTATCGCAAGGCGGTCCTGGACGCCGATGGCAAAGCCTCAGCGGATCTGGTCACGACGTCGACCCTCGACGTCTACCAGAAGTACATGGATCACGCGATGACGTCGGACCGCAAGACGGTTGAAGCGCTGCCGCTCACGGATCGCCTGGTCGTGCTGTCGATCCGGCATCGCATCCCGACTGAAGACGCCCGAAAAATGAATGGTCGGCGGTTGTTCGAATACGGCGTTGAGAACGGCTGGATCGGCAAGAGTTCCGTCATCGGGACAAAGGTCAGGACTGTCGAAGTCGCGGATGGCCACGCCTCCGCCGCGATGATGGTCAACGGGCGCGAGGCGCCATTCCGTTTCCGCTTTGAACTGGAGGACGGCCAATGGCGATTCGATCTGACATCGATCATGACATTCGCCGACACGGCGTTCAAGGCCGCCGCCCAGCAGTCGGGTCAGGAGGAAAACGAATTCCTGAATACAATGCTGGAAGGCGTTTCGCGCAAGCCCGTGGCGGACAGCGTCTGGGAACCCATCGGCGAAACAGAGGGCTGATCGCCCCGCCATTCAGCGATTCGGCTACGCCCCGTTCTCTTTCGTCATCGCCTCGAACAGGGCCCGGAAGTTTCCTTCACCAAATCCCTTGGCGCCGCTTCGCTGGGTCAGTTCGATCACGAGCGGTCCGGCGTCCTCGTGTTGTTCGGACTGATCGCGACAGAAGGCCTGAAGAAGGTGCCCCGTCGCATCGCCATCCAGCAGAATGTTGCGTTGGGCGAGTTCCTCAACGGGCGTCGTGAACCCCTTGATCCCCTGCGAAGCCACGCGCTTCGGCAGATCAGCGTAATAGGCGGGCGGCATGGGCAGCAGAGAGACATCCGCGTCGAGGGCGACGTCCACCGCCGTCAGGATGTCACTCACATTAAATGCAAAGTGATGCACGCCCGGACCGCGATTGGCGTCGAGGCAGGCGTTGACCTGTGACGCGTGGTACCGTGGCCGTAACGGTTCATTCGTCGCCAGCTTCACGCCGCTGGTCTCATCCCACATGACCACGGACTTCAGACCCGTGCCGACACCGGGGCGAATGTCCTCCGTGTGGAAGGACACATCCCAGAATCGCTCGAAGCCGAGCACATGCTCGAAGAAGGCGAGGACGGGCATCATCGTGCGGACATTCGCCGTGAGATGGTCGAGACCAACGAGGCCGGCCGGATTGTGGGCCTTGTCGAAATTCCCCGCTGGCTCCATGCCGGGCATGAGGTTCGAATCGACATCGTCGTGCTGCACAAACGCAAAGTTGACAATGCCCAGCGGCGTTGCGATAAGCGTTTCCCGCCAGGTGGAGTTGTCAAACTTCTCGAGGCTGACGGTCCCCGTCGGCGTGGCGTGGCGCTCGATGAGCATCGTTTCCGCCTGATTGGCGTCCTCGACGCGAAACCGCACGGTCGAAATGCCCTCTGGATGGCGTTCGAGATAATTGCGAATTTCCGATCCGCCGTGGATCGCCTCGGCCAGAACGATGCGAATATCGCCGCATCGGAGCAGACGCCGGCGCGTTCCCGTCGCCTCCACGTGCCGACCCGTTGTTGAGGCGACGAGTTGAAAACCGAATCCACGCGTCAGAAATGACAGCCAGGGCTCGGCCCGCCGAACGGCCAGCTCAAGACTGTGAATCCCCAGGATGCCAAGCGTCGCCCTCGCCATGATCGCACTCCTTCGCGCCGCAGGCGGCGGCCTTACGTCTCAGATGCCGACGATTCTATCGGTTGCGAAGAGCCGGGTCGAGATTGAAGTCCGCAGAGGCCGTGACGCCCCCGTCATCGAACGCGGTCGAAAGAAATCACAGCTCGCGCCGTCGACGACTCTCGAGGCGGCTAATCAAAAGCGCCGAACACGGCGAACAGAATAATGCAGGCGACGGCGCCGAAGATGAGAAGAAGAAGTCCATCCGTCACAAAATGATCCGTGGCCTTATTTGAGAACCCTTCCCTGGCGGCGAAGGCCGACGCAAGATCGTCGAGGCCTTCCAGCAGCGACGGATCCGAGGACTCATCCGGCGCCGAAGAAGCGACTGCGCCCACCGACGGACGCTCCGTGAGGCGGATCGGCGCGCCGCTCTGAGCATCAAATCGAGGCCGCATCGCTCCGCTGACTGACTCATCGACATAACGACACGGCGCCCCGCATCGCCCGCAGAAGAGAGACGGATCGCCGATCTGAGATCCACAGTTCGCACACTGCATGGTGGCCCTTCCATGTGTGACCCGACAACTGACGGATGATTATCTCCGACGCGTCTTCGGCGTTCAAGTAACGTGTCAGCCGCCCAGACCCGGAATGACTCCGCCCAGGCCCTTCTTCTTCTCCTTCTTTCCGCCCTTGCCGCCCGCGTCCTTCTTCCCGTCCTTGCCGCCACTCTTGTCGTCTTTGCCGCCGCCCAACAGGCCCTTCAGGGCGTCGCCGGCGCCCTTCTCGGTCGTGCGTTTGATCGCCTCCTTGATCAGGGCGTCCGTGGCGACCTTTGAAAGTTCCAGCTTCGGATTCTCACGTGTCCCCGCAATCGGAATATCGATTCGTGAGCCTGTCAGCACTTCGGCGTATTGCGCGACGGGTCCCTTCACGCCGAGCCGTTGCAGCAGCTCCGGGCGCACGGGGACCGACACGACGAGGTCCACAGTATCGTTCAATCCCACGGACCCGCGGAATCGCAGGTCAAAGTCGTACGGGAAAATCATCGCGAAGTTCTCATAGTGAATGCGCCCGTCGTGGACGTTGAAGTCGGCGCCCTCGAGGCCCACGGAGATCTTCTCGCCTGTTGTCGTGGCGAGCCCCAGTTTGATCAATTCGCCGAGAACGCCGCCGGGTTCGACCTTGGCATTCTTCAGTTCGAGCTTGCCGCCACCACCACCGTCACTGGGACGTTCGCCCATCGGAAGTTCTAGGTTGTTGAACGTCAGGTTGACGGCGCCTTCCGCTGAGACAATGTGATAAAAGACGGGATTGATTCGGCTGAGCAGCTCCCGCGAGAGCTCAGGCGTGAACTTGACGCCATCCAGCGTGGCGACGCGGCCGGGGATACGCAGCGTCGATGAGGCGAGATCGTAACGCGACGACAGATTCACGCGGCCCTGTGCGGCGCCGATGGTTGTCGGCGCAACGATGAACTCGCCCTTCTCCACTTTCATGTCGATCTTCGCCTGCGTCAGATCGATGCCGACGATATTCGCGGCGTCCCACGTGACGGCGACGGCGCCGTTGGCGGCGCGATACGGCGGCGTATCACCCTTCCGATTGAGCGGTCCCGACAACGCAATCTGGCTGCGGCTCGTCCCGCGCACGCTGACGAGCTTTGCGGACGAAGGACTGAGCTCGGCAAGCAGTTTCGTGAGCGCGGCCCACTCCGTGCTGTATTCACCCTTGAGATCTGCAACGGCGTCGGAATCGTAGCGATCGATCGAGCCCGCCAGCTGGGCGCTCAGAAGCCCCGACGACAGCCGATTGGTTCCCAGCCGGATCGCCTTCTGTTTCGGATCAACAGACGCGTCCAGTTTCACATCGACGCGATCCTCGCGCACGGCGCCCGCCCCTTCGCCAATCTCCAGCTGCGAGACGCCACCATCGGCGACCAGCTGGAATCCACTGGCCGACTGGCGAATATCGCCATCAAGCTTCAGCCGCCCCTTGAGGGCCGGCGGCTTTTCACTGTTGTTGAATTGCGCCAGCGCCGCAAACACGCCCTGCAGATCCGCGTCGGCCTTGATCGCGCCGCTGGCGTTTTCTCCCGACGCCAGATCAATGTTCGCGTCCGTGATGTTGACTGTCGCCTCCTGGCTCGCGAGCGACGCCAGGGCGATGCTGAGTTTCTCGCCGCCATTTCGCCAGGCGACATCCTTCCAGTTCACATCCAGCTTGTCGCGCAGCACTGGGCGGGAATCGGCCGTCAGCCGCGTCGCCGAGAGCTTGCCCGATGTGTCGATGTTGTTCGCATCCCCTCGAACTTTGAGATCGCCCGCAATCTGACCGCGGAATCGTTTCAGATCCGGGGCCCCGAGCGCGTCCGCCCGATTCGCCAGGAAACTCAGGTCGCCGCGATCGATCCTCAGGTCGGCGTCAAACGACCTGGACGCGATGTCGAACGAACCGGCGCCCGACATGACGATCTGCTGGTCGAGGTCAACCCGCACTGACTGCGCCTGGTAACGCGTGGGCGCATTTCCGTCGAGGTCAAGTCGGCCTGACTGCGCGATCGCGGCCTGATTCAGATCAAAGGACTTCGCGCCGGAACGAACCCTGACCCCCGATGCGTTGACATTGGCGTCAATCGCGACGCCTTTTTCGCCTTCGCGTTTCACCGCAAGCGTTCCCTCGAGCAATCCGGCCATGTCCGCGCTTCCGAGATCGACGAACGGTCCCAGGTCTCGCCTGGCGCCCGAAAGATCGCCGTTGAAGCGGCAGGTCAGCGCTTTGGGCGTCCCGGACGCGTCGATGGCGCCAAAGCCGGCGTCCACCTTGAGCTGCTCGACATTCAGGCCCACGCCGTCATCGACCCGGGCGTTGAGCTGAAGCCGCATCGGCGCCACAGGCGCGTCGCCCCCTTCGCGCGACACGTTGGCGTCCGTCAGTTTCGCAACAGCGGCAACACTCGGCGCGTCGCCGCCACGAATATCAATGCGCTCCACTTCCAGCACACCTGATCGGACAACCTGCCCGGGCTGCAACTCAAGCACGCCCGGCAGCGCGCGATCGACCTGGGCGAGATCGAGGCGCGAGGTCGCCGAGAGTTCGAATGCGGGAAGCTTCAGGGACTTACCGCCCAGCAGGGCCGCCACCAGATCGTCAGCGGACACACTCGGCGCCGCCTGGTCGGTATCCACTTTCAGTTCGACGTTGGTGTCGCCGGGCGTTCCCTTGAGGGCGACAACGCCGTCGAGACGCGTTCCCTTCAGGTTGAAATCGCCGTTGAGCGTCATCTCGAGTGGCGCGCCGTTCGCATTCGCCACCTGGAGCCCCGAAACTTGCGCGGCGACGACGGCGCTGGAGGCGGCCGGCTTGAAATCCGCATCGACCGTCAGGGTTCCGCGCCCGGCGATTTGTCGATCGGGCGCCAGCATCGCCAATAGTGGTCCCAGTTCGCATTCGCCATTGGTGGCGACGCGAAGCTTGCCACTGGCGTTGCAGACATTCAGCTCGCCATCCTGCGTCAGGTTGTCAACGTTCGCCTCCGCCGTGACAGCGCCGCCGGGCATGTTGAACGCCAGCGAGCCCCTGATCGCGTTGAGCGAATCGATGTCGATATCGGCGTCGATTTTTGAGACGGTCTGCGCCTCGCCGACGTGTGGCGTCACGCGAATCTGACCATCCGTGATCACGATCTTTCCGAGGATTTCGGGCAGCCGGGCGACGCGTTCCGGTGTCTCAGGCGTCGATCTCGGCGCATCATCCGACGACGACTGAACAAACGTTGTGACGATCGTCGGCCGGTTGTTTTCGTCCATGCGAATATCAATCTGCGGCGACTCGATGCGCAGCTCGGCGAATCGCGTCGGGTCCTGTGCGACGCCGACGAGCCCCTTGCCGAGGTAGATGCGTTTCGCGGACACGACGTCCTTGTCGTCGGCGTCGCGAATGGACAGACCGTTGACTTCGAGGTCGTCAAACCAGGAGAGCGACAGCGAATCGAAACTCACATCGCCGGCGATGCGATCGTTGACGAGGCCCAGAATCGTGTTTCGCGCTTCGGGCCGCGAAAGGGCCCAGGGAGTCATCGCGACGAGCCCCACGAGTCCGAGGAGCAGCAGCAGTGTCAGCACGAGGATCCGGCGGCCCCATCGGCGTTTGCGTCGTGGCGGTTCGGGCGCGGCCTTGTTGGAGGGCTCAGGCGACGCCGCGTCGGAAACGGGATTGTCCATGGCCGGCGGAAGTGGATCGGATTCGGGAATGTTGCTCGTCATGATTGAAAGTCTCTTGAATCGCTCACGGTCGGCGAACGATGTGCGGATTCGCATCCAACCTTGTGCGAGGCGCGCGGATACACATCGTCTGACGTCGATACCATACGACAATTGCCGAGACTGGAGGATAGCCGGAAATCGCTGACGATTCCGTCGCAATCGACGGTAATTCCGTGGCCGGCTGCGAGGCGACGCGACCCGCGCCGATTGAGGCAAAACGAGCGCCCAACCCTCTGACGAACAAGCGGTTACGTCGGCGCCAGAAAAAGAGAGGTTCATCCCGGAATAACGGGAACCTCGCGAGTTTCGATTGGCCTCGACACTCGATCGCTCCACGGAGCAGTCGCTCGAATGCCGCTTGCACGCTGAAGGCGTGCCACATGGTAGCCCAGGGCAAGTGCAGCCCGCGAAGCGGGCAAACGTGGCCCTGGGTATCGGATCAACCCGGACGTTTAGCACTGAAAGTGCGAAACAAAGGCCTTGGTGAGATGCAATTCACGGTCATCCAATTCGCATCGGCGTGAATTGGCGTCCTGGAATCCCGTGATGAACCAAAAGAAAGAGAGATTCCACATCGCGATGGAACTCGCGGCGCCGATCGGCGCGACGTAATATCCGCCGTATGCGGGCCGACCTTCTCGATCCAAGGACGCCTCGTCGGAGCGTCACGACGAATTGCGCTCCCGTTGAATATTGGGGACGGCGCCCATGACCCTCTGGCACATCTTCGGCATCATTGTCGCCGTCGAGATCCTCGCGAGCGGGCTGATCGACAGTGACCTCGTTGCCCCGCTTGTCATTCGTTTCTTGTCGCGCTGGTTCCCGGAACTGCGTGAGTTCAGAAGTCCACGCGGCGCCCGCGCTCACTGGAACATGGAATTCAACGGGCGGATGACGCGATGGATTATCCTCTCCACGCTGGTCATTCCGATCCTCGCCGTTGTGAACTTCCTGCTGAGGTTGGACCCGCGCCTCGTTGTCGTCTTGATCGGAACGCTCTGGCTGCCGGGGACATTGGTCCTGATGCTAGCGTTCAATCGACGCGCGATCCGGACGAGCCTGCGACGCTCGCTACTCTACGAGGGAACGGAGTTCTGCCGCGTGTGCGGCTATCGCCTGAACGGCGTCGAATCGGCCAACTGCCCGGAATGCAATGAGCCCAGACGGGTGAAGCTCGCCACAGGAACCCCGCAGTAGCATGCGAAAGCGGCTCCTTCACATGATCGGCCGGGTGGCGCTGTCGGCGGCCAAACCGGCGCCACTGGTGGCTTGCCCGAGGCTGTCCGGGAATTCGACCTCTGACCGAGCAAAGACGATCCGCGAGGAAACACCAGTAATTGCTGGACAAACGAACGCTCTGAAAGAGCGAAACATGTCAGCCCGGGGCCAGCGCAGACCGCGAAGCGGTCGAAGCGCAGCCCCGGGTTCGCGTACCCTCTCGAGATTAGGCTCCGTCTGAAAACTCGATTTTATTTGCAAGAGTGTCCGATGTCATAAGAA
>DAOPJV010000034.1:0-64453 GCA_035399845.1 Phycisphaerae bacterium
GGCATATCCCGTTGGGGCCAGCGGGTACGTATTTCGGGGAATCGTCAAGAGCGGCATATCACGAAATCCTTCCGCCTCACTCGATACCGACGGTCGCAGATCGGATTCTTATTCTCCCGTCGAAGTTGCATCGGATCAACTGTGGACCCGTCGGACGCGGCCGTAGATTCGTGACAGTCATGCCCCACGATGACCAAGCCAAATCTAAACGAACAAGAAAGCAGTCGAACGGCAGATCCACCTTTCGCGTCATTCGTGTTGTTCGCTCAAATGACTCTGAGATCGGAGTATCGACCCCAATTCAACCCGGCAACACATGTTGCCAATCCTCGGACTCAAGCCCAAAGGAAACGTCAGATTCCGGCTGCGCCGACGCACTGGTTGCCGCCGTGGGAGACTTGCTCCTCGCCGAGTGGATGACGCAAAACCTGCCAGTTCTCAAGAAAAGAGCCTTGACGCCGCTGCGAAACGCTGCGAACACACACGCCTCCGACCGGAAGATCGAGGACGTGAAATGAAGCGGGCTTACGCATATCTCCGAGCATCAACGGACCGTCAGGATGCGTCCGTACCCGCTCAACGCGAAGCAATTTTCGAATTCTGTGGGCGTGAGGGGATTGAGGTCGTAGACTGGTTCTCCGATGATGGCGTCTCCGGCAAAAGCTTCGACCGATCCGACTACCGCCGCATGCGTGCGCTCATCGTCGGCGGTAACCCCGACAACGTGGGTCACGTCATCGTGTGGAGTCTGTCCCGATTCGCCCGAGTCAATCCTGATGACTACATCGTCGAAAAACGCGATCTCGCCAAGGCGGGGGTTACGATTGTTAGCACGACCGAGGGGATTCGAGGGGAAAGCGGAATCGCCGACGGCCTGCTCAGTTACATTTCCGCCCATCAGAATCATGAGTACCTAGTCAAACTTTCGAAGGACGTTACCCGAGGCATGAGAGCGCTCGTACAGAATGGATTCTGGCCGTCTGTCGCACCACTCGGGTACGACAGACTCGTCGTTGACAACGGTCATAACCCCGTCGAAGTCAACGGCAAACCCCTGATTCTCAAACGTGGGCAGCTCAAGGGCAGCCAGAACCATGTTGTTCTTGTTCCCGGTCACGAGACTGAGCAGGCGGCGATCAGGTTCATTTTCGAGAAGCGGGCATTCGAGAAATGGGGGCTCCGTCGAATCGCCGCCGACTTGAACGAGATGGGAATCAAAACCCTCAAGGGCAGTCCCTGGCGGAAAACGACTGTACGATCCGTTCTGAACAACATCGTATACTTGGGCCACACGCGTTACGGGGTGCGACGAAAGCACAAGGGCATTCGCAACCAAATCGGCGGCGTCGAATTGAAGCTGAATCCGAAGGAAGAGTGGATTACCGTCGAGAATACGCATGAGGCGTTGATCAGCGCCGACACGTTTGAGAAGGCGCAAGCAACACTGCGAGGAACGGACGGACGGGCAGATCGAGCCCTCGGTGGGAAACGAAAACTGATGCTTTTCTCGTCAATGATCGAATGCAAGCATTGTGGTGCCAACTACCAATGTCGCCCGCGTAGCAAGAACGGAAAACGGTATGAGTATTACGAGTGCAGCGGTCGCGATTCGGGGCGTACAAAGCGGCGATGCGACTGCTGGTCGCTAAACTCTGACAAGCTCAAGAACTTCATCTTCGGCGAGATTGATCGTCGGGTCTCGACTGAAGAATTTCAGGTCGCCCTGCGGGCCTACCTTGTTGGTCGGCTTGGGCAGCTCATCCGTAGCGAGGTCTTCGATACGCGCCAGCTCGACCGCGAAATCCAGGAAGTCGAGACCAAGAAGCGCCGAGTCATCGACAGCATTGCCGACGGCGTGCTGAGCCCGGACGACTCAACCGTGGCAAGCAAACTTGCGGAGTTGGACGATCAAATGCTCCTGCTGACGACTCGGAAGCAGGAGATTCTGAAGGTCACAGGCGTGAATATCGACCCTGATGAGATCGCTCTCCGACTGATCGAGCGGGTCCGCAACCTCACGGCGTTTCTGGAAAGCCAGGACGTTGAGGCTCAACGGAAGGCGCTTTTCGCATTCTGCAAACGGATCGTGGCGGACGCCGAGACGCGTGAGGTGGTGGTCGAGACGGACCTGACGGGGCTGGCACAAGGTCAATCCGTGCCGGGACTTCCGGCCGCGTTGAGCAGTCTGAATGCCGAAGGGGTTGGGGCGCAAGAAAACGCACAACGCGCCGCGGAGGACGAGTTGTGCAATTTGGACCTCCCCGAGTAGGATTCGAACCTACAACCTAGCGGTTAACAGCCGCTCGCTCTACCGTTGAGCTATCGGGGATCCGGATCGGTGATCGCTCACCGACGAATCGGTCATAATCGTCGACGAAACGAGTTTTGTCTAGGGCTCGATGGGGCGGGCGGGGCGATTTTTTCGGTCCTCCGACTCCGTTGAGCACGCGGAGCGCCCATCTATACTGGCGACCGCATGGGCGCCTCAAACTCGAAACAACCCAGGAGTCCGGCCGCTCCGGGGCGCGTGGGCCTCGAAGGCGGTCCGCTTGTCCGGTTGGGCGCGGGTTTTTCTCGAGTCTCTGAGGCGATCGCGCCGGACCCCATCGTGCTGGCCGTCCTGATGACGCTCGCCGTCTTCGCCGCCGCATTTTGTTGGTCGTCGGCGCCCGAGATCCACGCCCTCACGAGTGGTCGCCGATGTCTCGCGCTCATTCGCGCATGGTTCGACGGGATCTGGTCGCCCGGCCTGTTGCGTTTTGCATTGCAGATGTGCCTTGTCCTGCTGACGGGGTTCGGAATCGCAAAGAGCCCGCCCGTCGCGGCGGGCGTCGCGCGGCTCGCGCGGACCGTGCGATCGCCGAGGTCCGCCGTCACGCTCGTCGCCGCGGTCTCCTGCTGCGGCTGCTGGCTGAACTGGGGTTTCGGACTGATCGTCGGCGGCGTTCTCGCGGCGGAACTCGCGCGGCGCCTGGACCCGGACGATCGACGCCGAACGGCGCCGCTGCTCGTGGCCGCGGCGTATTGCGGGATGATGATCTGGCACGGCGGTCTCTCCGGTTCGGCCCCACTGGAAGTCGCTCGCGCCGGTGTCACGATCGGCGCCGGCCCCGACGCTCATGTCACACAGATTGATGTGACCGGCACCATCCTGGCGCCCGGCAATCTCTCGCTCTCAGCCCTGTTCGTCATCGGCGTACCGCTGTTGCTCTCTCGATTCGCGCCGACGTCGGATGGCGGCGAGCTGCGTTTGGAGGCGCCTCCGAGCGTCGACTCGTCGGCGGTGGCGGAGGAGAACGAATCGAATCATGGGCGCCGGCCTGCGGATCATCTGAATCGCTCGCGCATCCTCTCGCTGAGTCTCGCGATGCTCGGGTTTGCAGCCATCGCTGTTCGGCTCAGTGAGTCGGGGGTGGCGGCCATCGATCTGAACTTCGTCAACCTCCTGTTCCTCTCTGTCGGTCTTGCGCTGCATCGCAACCTGATTGACTATTTCGCGGCCGTGACAGCGGGCGGTGGCGCCATCGTCGGGATCGTCATTCAATTCCCGCTCTACGCCGGGATTCAGGCGCTCATGCGGGACAGTGGTTTGTCGGCAACTGTGTCGCAGGGATTCGTCGACGGGGCCGTCGGTCTTGCCGACGCGATCGGCGTGTCTTCGTCGACGTCGTTTCCGATTGCGGCGTTCCTCAGCGCGGGCTTCGTCAATTTCTTCGTGCCTTCCGGTGGCGGCCAGTGGATCGTGCAGGGACCGATCATGTGCAACGCCGCCGCCGCGCTGAATCTACCCGTGGAGCGGGCGGTGATGGCCGTCGCCTATGGGGACGAGTGGACGAACATGATCCAGCCGTTCTGGGCGATTCCACTGATGGGGCTCACGGGTGTCCATGCCAGATCGTTCATGGGATATTGCGCTCTGCTGATGCTCCTGGCGACGCCTGTCTTTCTGCTCGCGCTGCTGCTCGCCTGAGGCGCGGACGCCGAATTGGCGCCTGCAACATACGCGCAACGTCCGGAGCCCCCCCCACGCGCGTTGCGAGCGCGTCCGGTGTTCCCTAGGATGAAAACACGGACGGTGAATGGGCCACGCGAGGAAGTGGGGATTCCGGATTTCGGCGCGTCGGACGTCGCATTCGCAGGTCGCGAATGTCGAGGAGATATGCAATTCGTGACGGCTGAGCGCGCATTGACAGGAACGGATCGTCGGGCGGGCGTGGCGGCGCGCGGACTGTCGTTGATGTTCGGCGCCTATGCGCTGGTCGTGTCACTGGTGGGGCTCGCCATCCAGGCGGCGAATCCCGGACGCATCATTCTGCATCCCGCCCAGCTGGGGCCGATCTATGCGGCCAGCGTCGGGCACGGCGTGGCGGCCGTTCTCTTCCTGACGCTGAGCGTCTTCATACGACGTCGTGGCGCGCGTCCGCGACTGCCGCGCATGCTATTGGTTCTCGCGCCGATCCTGTTTGTCCTGTCGGTGGATCGAATCGTCAATGTCATTCATCCGCCGCCCCCGAAACTCAGTCGCAACGGCATCTTCATTCCGCATTCCAGGCGATGGATGACGCACGCGCCGCTGTCACAGGGGCGACAGGACAATGTCATGGCGTACATCGATCGGTACGGCATGCGTGTGACGAAGCCGCAATGGAAACGCACGCTCGGCGATGCGCCGCGGATTCTGTTTCTGGGTGACTCCATCACATTCGGATACAACGTGCCGGCGGAGGATGGTTTTGTCGAACGAATTCAGGTGATGCTGGAGAAGCGTCAGGATGCGCCGAACTTCATTGCGATGAACGGCGGGACGATATCGGCGACGCCGCGACAGGAGCTCGACTGGCTCACGCACGAAGGTGTCGATGTCGGCTCGGACCTCGTGGTCCTTCAGATATGCATGAACGACATCACGTACATGCTTCATCCGTCTGTCCTTGCGAGCGGCGATCAGGGCGTCATCGCCGAGACCAATGAGCACGTGTACTGGAGTGGTCTGATGCGTCTCGCGCATGACTGGGCCCGTCGCCGCAAATACGGCGACGATCTCGACCGCGCGGCGCAGGTGATCGCGACGGAGAATTTCGACAAACTGCTCGACAGGTCGAAGGCGGCGACGACGTGGGAGGCGTGGGATCGCGCAACGGGGGACTGGGAGGCGATGGTGCGATTCTGCCGCACACGCAAGATCCCGATCGCGTTCATGATCGTGCCGCTTCGAAAGCAGATTCAGGATCGAAGTGTCTCCATCGAGCCGCAGAACCGCATTCAGGCCTTTGCCCGAGAACAGGATGTTCCCTGCCTCGATCTGACGCCGCTCCTGCGTTCGCTGCATCTCAATCACGGCGAGCCCATCGGCGAGCTGTACTCCGACTACACGCATCCATCGTCGCCCGGACATCGAGTGGTCGCAGAGGCGCTCTGCCTATTCCTCGAAAAAAACGATCTGTTCAGAAAGGCGCGATCGCATTGGAAGGCGTCCGGCGAGGACACGCCGGAGTAGTCGCAGCCGCTCCGCCGGGATCGGTCATAGCCCGCATCATCGCTCCGGTCACGGGCGAACCGGACATTCGCATTTCTGATTCCGAAAAAAGGCGGCGCTCTTCGGGGATGAAGAGCGCCGCCAGCGTCTCGCGCGAGAGATTAACACGAGACGCCGCTGAGCAGCAGGGCGACAAACGCGTCGATGTCGGCCAACGTGACTGTCCTGGAGCAGTCGACATCGGCACAGGCGCATTGATTCCACGGAAGGCCGCCACTCAACAGGCACTGGACGAACGCCTGGATGTCGCGACCGTCGATGACGTTGTTGCCGTCCATGTCCCCCGGGCAGGTCGCGCACGCGTCGGGCGTCGTCGTCAGCAGTTCAAAGGCCATCTGCACGGATTGTTCCGGCGTATCGCATTCCCACGGCTGCTTTCGCCAGTCGCTGTAATCCGGGCAGTCGTTCGGCGGAATCGTAACGCTCGGCGCCGAAACGAATCCGTAGCAGGCGTCGTTCATCGGCGAGCACGGCGCAACAGGGCCCGGGCTCGTGTGCCAACCCCAGAAGTGTCCTTCGAGGGCGGCAAGGTCCGATGGAATGTGGCCGGTATAGATCGGTGTGCAGGCCGGGACCGTAAAGGTTCTCCATTGCACGCCCGCAACCGCCTGCACATCGATCCAATATGAAGAACCGCGGACTTCGTTGAAGGCGTCGTCGTCCGCAGGTGTTGAGCCGTCACGTGGATCCATCTCCGCGCAGAGCAGACAGCACCGCGAAAGATCCACGGCGTAGCCATACACGTCATGCCCGAAGCAGTCCGCGTAACCCATGGGGACGATCGAGACCGCATCGGCCGGCGCGAAATACACGCCGAGCGCCGTCGGATCATCGCCAGCCATGGCGTCCGGCGGACATGTTGCGTCGGGCGTGGCGTGATGGAAGCTGATGAACCAGCCGTCAACGATATAGGGTTCGACCGGTTCAAGCGGGGCGAATCGCTCGTCAATGTAGCCGCCCCACCAGCGAACCGCCTCGATGGGTCGGCCGTCCGAGATGAAGTCGTCCGCGACAACGCGGTTCGGCTCGGGCGGCGGTGGCGGTTCGATCGAGATGATCTCAAAGGAAAGCTCTCGCTGCCCCGAGGACCACATGGGCATGGATGTGGTCCTGGATGCGTAGAAGCAGACGTTCGGTACCAGCGTCGGCGGTACCGTGTTGGGGCCGGCGTTCTGCCAGCGCCAGATGGCGGCGGCGTTCGGGTTGTTCGAGATCGCGCCGACCGCCAGCCAGTAGGTCTGGCCGGGCTGCTGATCGAACCAGTCGGACGCGTCGAGCGTCAGCGTGTATCTGTAGATCCTGCAATTCTCGTTGTTGAGCAGGCCCGTGTCGGTCTCATTGACCGTCGCGAACGAAGGTTGCCTGCTCCAGAGCGCAATGTTGGGCAGGCACGCCGGCGGCGCGGTCATGTCATTGTCGTAGATGGCGACGTCGAAGTAGTTGACGCCGGAGTTGCGTTTTTCCGTTCCGTTGCTGTAGAGCTCGTAGTTCCCGTACCAGACGAGTGTGACGACGGGGCCGCCGTCGCAGACCCACTGATCGGCGAGTGTTGTCGCGTCATAGTTCCCGATGATCACATCGTCATGGGCGTGGATCCCCGAGAATGCGCCGTCCGGCGCCTGCGACCACTTATAGACATCCGTCGACGGAACGAAGCCAATGTCCGAGCGGGCGTCGAAACCCTCACCTTCCGGATGTGGCAATTGCGACCACTTCGGGATGAGCGGCGGTTCCGGCGTCTCCGTCGTGATGACGAACGCCATGTCCCAGCCGGATTCGACAAGATCGCCCTCGACGTATTCGACGCCGGGGAAGAGTTCCGTCGGATTCGCAACGCGCTGTGCGTAATCGTTGTAGAAATGCGGACGGGTCTTCCATCCCCAGACGTGTTCCACGTCCGGCGGCGCCGTCAGGCAGCACATTGCGTCACACAGCGCCAGGTCAGCGTGGGCGGCCCAGCAGTTGATCCAGCAGGTCATGGCGTCCGCGTCGCGGGTGTTGATGACACCGTCGCAGGTCAGGTCCATCTGGGCGCAGGATCCCGTTGGTGGCTGCCCGATACAGGCCGCCAGGAACGCCAGATCCAGCGCGTTGATGGCGCCATCGTTGTTGAAGTCCGCGTTGCAGGCGCAGTCGACGGGATCGTAGATGGCCGCGATGCTGAGCCAGTAGATTGTCTCACCTGGCTCCTGGAAGAACCACTGGTGGGGCGGAATCGCGTAGTCATAGCGGAAGCAGCCGTCGGGTGTCTGCATGTGCTCAGACTCATAGTCACATGCGACGGGATGCTCATTCAGTTCCTGGCGAGGGACGATCCACTCCCAGATCATTGTCTGGGGGTGGCTGGGAGGATTGCCACCGGGACCGGCTGGCTGGTCGGTCCAGAGGCCGATGTGGAAGAGAGCCGGCGCGTCCGGCGGCGGGGCCAAATCCTCCCAGTTAGCGTAGCTACCCCAGAAATGAATATCAGTGACCGGCAGATCGCTCACGCAGAGCCAGTCATCGGCGACGACCTGGTAGCCGTCAAAGATGGACGGTTCGTCCCATCCATGGAAGCACTCGGGATGCGCGGAATCGGGATCGAAGATCGGCGGCTGCGCCCATTTGATTTCGTGACACGTCGTTGTGGCGCAGGTCGTCCCCGGTCCCTGCGGATCTCCTCCGAGCGTGACGCAGTTCATGTGCGGTGAATCCACGCAGGAGCCGTCGGGCAGGCAGCACGCCATGATGGGGGGCGCTTCGACGATTCGGACCGCATAGTCTTCGACTTCGCCGTCGGGCGCGGGGCCTGTCCATCCGTAGCCCGCCGGATTGCCGCTGATGCGGAACCTGGCGAATGTCGGTCCGGGCTGCGCGCTGAACGGGACGTTGATGAAGAAGGAGTTGAAGTTGACAGGGGCCGGCGAAAGCGGCGCCGCAAACAGAACCTGGTCGCCCGCTTCGGCGAAGCTCCCGTCGGCGCCGAAGTCGATCCAGCCATCGAGATATCCGTTGACCGCGTTGATCGTATTGTTGGTGACGTCGACGATCGCCTGCTGGCCGGGGATCAGCGTGGTCACGAACGTGATTCCGTCTTCATCGTCGTTGGGTGGCGGATAGATCGTGTCGTTGTCGTCGCCCAACGCTCCGATGTCCGGCTGGCCGTCGGGCTCGCTGTCCACGCCGGCGCCGAGCGCCATGTTCGGAACGATGACATGGCTGGGGCCGTTGGCCGCGCTGAGCGTGGGGTACGGATCGGGGAGGTCACCCCAATCCAGTTCGAGGGGTTCTTCTTCCACCCGCAGCAGGTAGTCTTCCGATTCTCCGTCCTCGTAGATACCGGAGCCGTCCCACGGGAGGCCGACCGGCTGTTCCGTGATACTGAATCGCGCCCAGACATAGCCGGGTTGAGGGCCGATGACGAATGCGGGCGGCGTCAGCGGCGCCAACGGTCCGTCATAGGGATTCGGGATCGGGAAATTGACGAGAACGTGTTCAGGAACAATGGTCCCGTCGGGACAGGGCAGTGAGCCGCCCCAGAGTCCGTCCTGGTTCCAGTCGATCGTCAGGTTGACGTAGCCCGGCGTTGCGTTGGGCATGTGGTTGTGGACTTCGATATCAACGTTTGCGCCCCAGTTCGCCGGTGCGCACGGAAAGCCGAGCGGCAGGCCATTGAAGGGCGGACACGGAACCGGCAGTTGATTCTGAATCGTGAACGGTTCGGGAATGAGCAGCCCGGCGTCGTTGTCCTGGAAGCACTCATCCTGGTCATAGAGACTCGGCGTGAATGTCGGGCAAAGCCCTGCATTGCCTTCGAGTTCGTAATCAAGTGTCGGACCGAACCAGGCGCCGCCCGATGGCGCGTGCCGGACAAAGCCGGACGGGCCCGTATTGACACAGGTCGGGAACGCCCCGGCGACGCCCGCCCATGGATAGGCCGGGGCGCCCTCGGGCGCATCGCCGAACTCGGCGTCGAACGGCTCTTCGCCTTCGACCCAGAGGAGATAGTCTTCCGTCTCACCATCTTCAAAAATGCCTGAGCCATCCCAGTTGGCCGGGACCTGTTGTTCCGTGATCGAGAATCGAACCCAGACGTAGCCGGATCGCGGGCCGATCAGGAAGGGCGGCGGGCTCAGCGCGGAGAGCGGCGCTCCGACGAAGGGATTCGGAATCGGATGATTGACGAGAATATGCTCCGGCGCGACAAGGCCGCCCGGACACTGCGAGGCGCCGCCCCAGACGCCGTCCTGATTCCAGTCAGCAAGAACGTTGACCCAGCCGACGGTCGCGTTCGGCATCGTGTTGTGAACCCAGATGTCGATGTTCCCTCCCCAGACGCCTGGCTGACAGGCGAGTCCCAGTGGATTTCCCATCGAATTCGGGCATGGCGTGACTGTCTCCGCGCCAACAGGGCCAACGATGGTGAACGGATCCGGCAGGAGCAGTCCCGCGTCGATCAGCGTTGCCGGATCGAAGCACTCGTCCTGGTCGTAGCGGTTTGGTGTAAACGTCGGGCAGAAACCCGCATTCCCGTCATTTTCAAAGTCGAAGCCCATCCCGAACCAGGCGCCAAAGTTGCTGTGTTCGATGTAGCCGGCGAGCGGCACGCTTCGGCAGGTCGGAAACGCGCCCGTAACGCCGAGAGACGGATAGGCGACGGCGCCTTCGGGCGCGTCACCGTATTCGCGCTCTTCCTGGGGACCGCCCGTGTCCGTGATGACGAAGCTGAGGTCGTGGAGCAGGAGCGTGGTGAAGGGTGTCTGAATGAGCTGCCATGAGAACAGGTCCTGCGACCACTGCGCCGGGGCGCCGAAAATGGGGCCGGGCGGATCGGTCACAGAGGTCTTCCAGCCAACGGAGGTATCGACGGGCGGAATGATGTGCGCGCGGATCACCAGCCAGTAGATCGAGCCCGCTTCCTGGATAAAGGGCTCCTGAATGTTCGTGATGTTGATCTGGTGGAAGAACTGGTGATTGTTCGGCGCCGTGTTTCCGAAAGATGGGCAGTGCCATCCCTGGCTACCCTGACCGTAGAAAGGTCGATAGGTGATCGGATGAAGCGGCGGCAGGGCCCACAGCTGCACACCTGGACGACCGCCGGCGTCGTCGAAGATAAAGACCTCAAACGTCTCTTCGTTGACCGGCCCTTCAAAATCGTTCATCCACGAGATCCAGAAGTGGATATCGCGAATCGGGCCGCTTTCCGAGCAGACGAAATCGTCCGCCAGATACTGATCCACGAGGCAGATGTCCCACCCCTCGGGATCGGGGAGCTGCGGGAAGTGCATTTTGAAATCATCGCCCGGATCCCAATCGGCGCGAACGTTCATGACGACAGAGAACAGGCAACAGATGGCGATGGACAGAGCGACTCGTGAGGCGTGAAGATGTGGACGCATGGCGACTGCTCCGTTGTCGGGGCTCACCGATCCACACGTTCCTCTACACATACCGCCCCGTGCTTCCCTGAGCGATCGGCAAGGCCGAGGATGAAGTGACTCAGCGGTTCGTCATTGCGCGGCTGAGATCGCGCATTCCCATGGAGTGACAACAAGCCGCGGATCGGGATCGCGATCGATGATTCCGAACGGCAATCCGTCACGCGCAGCGCATCGATCTTCCGCCGGCGGCTCAAGGAGCATCAAGGCCGGGCGGATGCGAACCCGATCCGCTCCACCTGATTGTCACCCCCGGTAATAGACTTTATCGCGCCGTTGCGCGCCTGGAGGGAGAACGCAAGGAGTACAAAGAGAAACCACGAAGGTCAATGATACGTCGACATTCGTCAGCGCTGATGCGCCTGTCGCCGATACTCGCTCGGCGTGACGCCTTCAAGCTCGTGAAAGGTATGGCTGAACCAGTCGGTGTTGAGAAAGCCGCTCGCGAGGGCGATCTGTCGCACCTGCAGCGATGTCGATCGCAGCATCGATCGCGCCTGCTGCATGCGACGAAGGAAGATCTGGCGGCTCATGCGGCGACCTGTCTGACTTCGAAACAGATGCGACAGGTAATCCCGGTTCAGACCGAGACGCCGCGCGACAGTCGCAACAGTCAGATCCGGATTCGCGTATTCGGCGTCGATCAGCGTGAGCGCCTGATGGACGGGATCCGTCCATCCGTCGTTCATCGGATCGACGATGGGATCATGAGAGTCGGGATCGTTGTGGGCCGGGCGCCTGGACGGCGCATCGGGCGACTGGACATGGCCTGTCAGGTGCGCCGAGAAGTTCTCCGCCAGAACATCGAGCAGTTCGAGGTAGCGGTTGGTCTCGGCGTCGTCCTCCAGCGCGAGCTTGCAGTGCGCGACGCACTCGCCGTTGACCATGAGCGGCATCAGAACGCACGTGTGGCCGAAGGCGCATTGATGATAGGGCGGCTGCACCGACTCCTCATTCGCCTCGCGCATGTGGCGCAACCGGCATCGAATGCACGTTGCGTTGTCCTGATAGGGGCGACAGATCGGATGATTCGCCCATTCGCGAATCGTCGCCTTCCGTTCCGCGCGGCTCGTCCAGCGCGGCGTGACAACGACAGGTTGCCCCGTGATTCGCCTGAATCGATTTGCAACGGTTCTGGCCAGATGTGCTCGAACGTCTGAGGCCGTGTCTGATGTGCTGTCGGGCGAGGCCATCCTGCCTCGCCGTCGAGAGGTGACTGCGGACATGGCGTCAACCTCCTGTTGAAAGTTCCTGACGCTGTTCAGCGTACCCGAATCACCTAAACATGACAAGCTTGTCGTGTTTTCAGTTCGGGCCGCCGTTCCGAACGCCCCGGGGGGCGCCGCCGGTCGCCTGTCGGCCTGATTCCGCCTGTGGGCGAAGAACGACCGCTATAATGACCGCCCGTTCTGCGGGATCCGGGGTGGACGCCGCGAGACCCGTTGACGGATCGTCAGGGCACTGCGAATCTGCCAGCCGGCGCGGTTCGCACTCGTCCCGCGCCGTCGTGATGGAAGTCGGATGGACCTTGAGGAAGGATCGGAATGCGAACCCTCTATTTTGACTGTTTCAGCGGCGCCGCGGGCGACATGATTCTCGGGGCGCTGATCGCCGCAGGGGCTGATCGGGGCGCCCTGCGAGACAGGATCGCCGGTCTTGGCGTTGATGGTTTCGACCTTTCGATCGAGGATGTTCGCAAACAGGGGTTCGCGGCGGTCAAAGTCGGGGTCCGCTGGACGCCGGACCACGCCCATCGCCATCTGCATCATATTCAGAAGATCATCGATGCGTCGTCGCTCTCTGACGGCGTGAAACAGAGGGCCATGGCGATCTTCACCCGGCTGGCGGAGGCCGAAGCGCGAGTTCACGGCGTGACGATCGAGAAGGTCCACTTTCATGAAGTGGGCGCCGTCGACGCGATCGTGGACATCGTCGGGACGGCGATCGCCCTGGAGCTCCTGAAGGTCGACCGCATCGTCTGCTCGCCTTTGCCGCTGGGAAGCGGAACCGTGAAGTGCGATCACGGAATCATGCCCGTTCCGGCGCCGGCGACGGCGGAACTGATCAAGGGGGTTCCCATCGCGGCGTGTGACGAGACCGGGGAACTGCTGACACCGACGGGGGCCGCGATTCTCACGACGATCGCCGACTCCTTCGGGCCGATTCCGGAAATGCGGATCGCCTCGATCGGATTTGGCGCCGGTACGCGTGATGGCGCGTCTCGGCCGAACGTCCTTCGCGTCCTGTGCGGCGAGCAGTCGGCCCCGCTCGCCGTGGAGCGGGACGAGATCGTCGTCCTCGAGACGAATATGGATGACTGTACCGGCGAAGAGGTCGGTCGAGTCATCGCGCGATTGCTCGAGGCCGGCGCGCTGGACGCCTTCTGTCAGCCAATCGTCATGAAGAAGGGGCGGCCAGGTGTGATGCTGACGGCGATCGCGTCGATCGAGATGGAGGCGGCGTGCACGCGGATCATGCTCCGTGAGACGACGACCTTCGGTGTGCGGCGTCGCCTGTCGATGCGCTCCACGCTGGCTCGACGGATCGAAAGCGTCGAAACACCCTATGGCGTGATCCGCGTCAAACTCGGGCTGGAAGAAGATCGTGTCATTCGCGTCGCTCCGGAGTATGATGACTGCGATCGAGCGGCGAGGGCTCATGATGTCGCCCTGCGTGACGTGATGGACGCCGCCCGAAAGGCATGGACGCCCGAAGCCAGCGACGGACGCTAAATGATTCTGAGTCTTTCGACACTGCTTGCCATCGATGTCATGGATGGCGACACGATGCGCTCCCTGCTGGCGATTGCCGCCATCGTCTTCATTCTCTTCATCCTGAATCGAAACGCTCGTCGTCGCCGGGCCGCCATCGCCGCGCGGTCAGAAACCGGCGCCGGGGAAACGACCGACTCGGTTCGCGCCGTCCGGATCAAACGCGAAATGGAGCAGCTGCTCGTAGAGCTGAATGAATTTGCCCGAGAGGTGAACGCCCAGATCGACACGCGATTTGCGAAACTCGAGCGTTCCATCGCGGACGCCGATCGCCGGATCGCGGAACTTCGCCGATTGCGGGGGGAATCGCCGTCGGCGGACGATACCGACGACTCCGTGCTTCGCGCGAACCGGGAGGCCGCCGAGGGGGTTCGTGACCGGCTGGCCCGCTCGCGGGCGGCCATCGCGCACGTTGGCGGCGATCGGCCCGTCAGGGCGGGGACTGTTTCGAAGGAAGACGCCATCTACCAGTTGGCGGACGGCGGCAAGTCATCCGTGGACATCGCTCGAACCCTGAAGTGCACAGTCGGGGAAGTCGAACTCATCCTGAATCTGCGCGATCGCGGATAGCGCACCCGGGCCCGCATCCGAACACATACGCCAGGTGGGGGATTTGCTCGAGGCGGCCGGCGGCCGGCGCCTCAGCGAATGAAGAAGCTCCGCGCCGTTTCGATGCCAACGCCTTTCTGGTAGCGGGCGTATTGCGCCGCCGCGGAGTCGACGAATCCGTCGTCCAGATCGCCGACGATCAGCGCGTCCAGGATTCCGTCCACCACATACGCTTCCGGCGTGATGCGGTTGCGCGTGAACAGGACAGAGTAAAGCCCCGTCTCTTCGAGCGGACGATGCAGGGCGGCGGCGCTGAAGGGCGCCGCATAGAAGATGCCGATGCGTCGTGTGAGATGGCAACCGTCGAGGCGCGCGAGCGGGTCCCAGTACTCGTCGAGCATGTGGTTCTGACCGACGTAGCCGACGACGGCGCTGGCGCCAGCGAACTCGATCAGGCGGCCCTCGATCGGTATCTGCGTCACGGCGCCGCAGATGGCGTCGCGAATCGGCTGCTCCATGGCTTCCACGAGATGATCATGCCGCCAGGCGTTGGCAAGGACGTAGACATCGAACGGTCGTGTGACGCCGAAGGCGACCCAGTGTTCCGAGGGCGTGACGTGTTTCTGAAACACGGAGCGGGCGATGATGTGTTCGTCCCGGCCCTGATCACGATGGACGCGCCGCCAGTCGGCGGCGTTCGGCAGATGCGTATCGATGCCGTACAGCGCTCCCCAGTAGAGGTTGGTTCGGGGATCGTCCCCGTTGGCGAACGTGGCGCCGCTTGCGTCACGGTCGAAGAGACCGACGTGAATCGTGACGCTGACATACCCGTGTCGCTGGATGTCCTCCGCAATCGTCGCAGGCAAACTGGGAAGTTCATCACGCGCCGCCTGTGAAAGCGCGTAGGACGGTTGCGCCGTCAGCACGGTGGGAGGGCGACCGCTCTCAGGCTGGAGCCCTCGGACGACAAAGAGCAGGAGAATGATCGCGCCGCCAAAAATGAGTAATGGCGTGCGGAGGGAATTGTCGTTGAGAGTGGTAATGCGATGATTCTCCAATGATGACCTCGACGCGAAGGCGACGAACCCAATCGGATGAAGTTTTGATGAAAGTGATGCGGCGGGTCGCCTCCGCGAACTGGGCGGTTTGCCGATCCGTCGGCAGACTTTTTCTCCCGGGAATTATTTGCGAGCCATGCGCGAATTGCTATTATAAAAAGCGTCGGGTTCTTAGCGACTCCTGTAATTCACATCTCCGGAGCGCTGCAAACTTCTGGTTCGGGGGGCAGGCTGCAAAGGGAGCGGACGGATGGGCAAAGCGCCGTTCAAGATAGTCGTCGCAGAGCCCTTCTCAGAGGATGCGATTGCCCGGCTTGAAGAAGTGGGGCGCGTCGAAATCCTGGAGGACTCTTCACCCAACGCGTTGATCGAAGCCCTGGAAGGCGCCCATGCGCTGCTGGTCCGCGCCAAGGCGCATGTGACCGCCCGCGTCATCAACGCGGCGCCGGACCTCAAAGTCATCGGTCGAGCGAGCCCGACCGTCGATCACATCGATCTCCGAGCCGCGGGGCGGCGGGAGATCCGGGTGGTTTATTCCCCGACGGCGGCCGTGGATTCCTGTGCCGAGTTTGCACTGGCGATGCTCCTGTCTTTGCGGCGGCGCCTGTCGTACTACGATCAACAGCTTCGGCAGGGGAAGTTTGACGCCCTGCGCATGCCGACGGAACTCTCCATCGGCGCGACGCGTATCGGAATTCTGGGAATCGATCCTGTCGCCGAGCGGTTTGGTCAGGCGCTTCAGTCGGCCTTTGGCTGCGAGCTGCGGGTGCACGACCCGTGGGGCGTCACGCCCGAGACATTCACCGCCGAATCCGTCGGCCTGGAAACGTTGCTGCGGGAGTCGGATGCGCTGTGCGTATTTGTGAAGCCGCATCGGGACACGCGGGGTCTGTTGAACGCTGATTTGCTGAGCCTGATGCGGCCTACGTCGCTGCTGGTCAATCTGTCCAGGGGCATTGTGGACACAACGGCCCTGGCCGCGGCCCTGTCCGAGCGACGAATTGGCGGCGCGGCGCTGGACGCGTATGAGTCCGATCCCCTCGCGTCGGACCACCCGATTCGGCGGGCGCCGAACTGTATCCTGACACCCCATATCGCCGGCATGACGATTGACGCCATCGAAGGCCGCTACGGCGTCGCCGAGGACGTCATTCGCGTTCTGCAGGGCGCCACTCCGCACCACGAATTCACGCCTCCTCCGTCACGATAGGTCCGTGTCATACCGCGCGCCGGGCTGGCTTGACGGGGAGTTTGCGCGCTCCTAAGGTTCACTTTTCCGTCCGGTCGCGATCGCCACGTAGCGCCGGACATTGGGGGTAAACCTGCAAGGTCTGCAACTGAGGAGAATCGCAGCATGGCGGTAAAAGTCGGGATTAACGGTTTTGGGCGAATCGGGCGATTGGTTGCGCGAGCCATGGTGCAGCGCAAGGGTGAATTCGATCTCGTCGCGATCAACGACGTCGGCAACTCGGCGAAGGTGCACGCCCATCTCTTCAAGCACGACAGCGTTCATGGCAAGTTCAACGGCGTCGTCGAGCACGATGAGAATTCGATCGTCGTGAATGGTGATCGGATCCGCGTGCTGACGGAGCGAAATCCCGCCGCGCTGCCCTGGGGCGAACTCGGCGCCGACATCGTCATTGAGTCGACCGGCGTGTTCACCAAGCGAAATGACGGGAACAAGGCCGGCTACGACGATCACATCAAGGCCGGCGCCAAGAAGGTCATCCTCTCCGCCCCGGCGAAGGACAAGATCGACGCGACTGTCGTCCTCGGCGTCAACGACGAAACGCTGGCCGCCAACCACACGTTTGTCAGCAACGGCAGCTGCACGACGAACTGCCTGGCGCCGCTCGTCAAGGTCATGGTCGACAATCCGGATGTCTTCGGTAAGAAGATCGAAGGCTTCATGACGACGATTCACGCCTACACAAACGATCAGAAGATCCTCGATCAGGTGCATGGCGAGGACCTGCTCCGGGCCCGCGCCGCGGCCGTGAACATCATTCCGTCCTCCACCGGCGCCGCCAAGGCGATCGGTCTCGTCGTCCCGAGCGACAATGTCAAGCTGGATGGCTTCGCGTTCCGCGTGCCCGTGACTGACGGCTCCGCCGTTGACCTGACGGTCATGCTCGAAAAGGACGTTGATGTCGCTTCCGTCAACGCGCTGTTCAAGAAAGCGGCCGACGGACCGATGAAGGGAATCCTGGAATACAACACGATGCCGCTGGTCAGCAGCGATATCGTGGGCAACCCGCACAGCTCTGTCTTCGATTCGACGCGAACGATGGCGTCGGGACGAATGCTGAAGCTCGTCAGCTGGTACGATAACGAGTGGGGATTCTCGAATCGTGTGGGCGATCTTGCCGTGCGACTCAGCAAGATGATCTAAGCGCCCGCCGCGAGATCCGACAATTCAATGTGGAGTTAGCGGGCGACGCCGGAGGGGGCGTCGCCCGACTCCTTTTTACGGACGCGATCAGAACGCCGGCGAATATCGACGGAATTCCGCCCCCGCTGCGCCGATTGAATCAGATATTAGGGATTGAGGAGCTCGATGGCGGGCGACGGCGTCCAGGGGGCGACGACGCGCCGGCCGGGCGGTTCCGCAGGGATCAGCGTGGGATGGTTCAATTGGTGTGGAGAGCGCGGCTGTGCCGAACGAGGCGGGTCCGGAAAGGATTCGATCATGTGCGGGATACCAGAGAAGGTCCGACAATTTCTATTGAGTGAAGATGGAGCCACGGCAACGGAGTACGCCGTGATGCTCGCCCTCGTCATTCTCGCGTGTATGGGCGCAGTGGCGGCTTTGGGGACGAAGGTCTCAGGCCTGTTTTCGCAGACTGAGCAGGAGTGGAGCAACTACTACCCCTGATTCGCGTCGTAAGAACCCGACGGAATCCGACCCGCCATCTGACTGACGAAACGATCAACCGAACAGCACAGACGCCGTTCGCCTGAGCAAGGCGCTTCGGAACAGGCGATATCGCTATCGACGCCGGCCGCCCTGGAGCGACGTGGCCCTTCGATCGCCTAATCGTCCTTTGGCGTGCCGATGAGATCGATCAGGAGAATCGCCGGCGCGTCGTCGCCGGCGTTTGTGACATAGCCGGACACGCCGATGCGCGTGGAAGTCGCGTTTGCGTCCGACGGGACGGTGGCAAGCTGGATTCGATCACGCCGTGACTCGAATCGCGATTCGGCGACAGGCGCCACGACGTCCTTCAGCACGACGCCTTTGGATGACGAGATTGCGACAACCTTGCGCGTTGTCGGTTTCGCCGCGTCGACGATTGTCGTTGCGACGTCGGGGATCCCGTCCTCATCCAGATCAACCGTCAGGACAACGGGGCCACCGAACTGCACATCCGTCCGGGCGCCGTCCGCTCCAGGCTTGTCGCCCTGCAGAAGCCATTCGTAGTTGAGCTTCTTCATGACGTAGAGGCCGAATTGGCTCGGCTTTGCGGCGCCTTCGTCCGCGGGTGTCGAGATGATCAGATCCGGAAAGCTGTCCTTCACCACGACCCCCGGCGTCGTCATGAAGGAGGGGCCTCGCGTTGGATCCTCGTGTGTCCGCGTCAGGACCCAGCGCCGCAGACGCTGACCGTCCACGATTGCGAACTGAGGCTCCGCCTGTGTCCGCATGCGGCTGGACGGTATGACACCGTAGCAGAGGATCTCCGAAATTTTGTCGTTGTTGCAGTCCGGGATGGGTCCCATCAGCAGCGTCTGCCCCTCGCTCAGTCGGCCGAAGGGTTTCTTGTAGCTGACGGCCCGAATGAACCTCGTGCTGTTGTAGACGGCAAACCCCATGTGGCCGCGATTCTCATCGCCGTCGGCGTCGTCGAGGGTTGTCGCAAAGACGAAGTCAGGATGGGAGTCTCCTGTCACGATACGAACATCGACGAGCTGGATGAGCTGGTTTTTCGGCGTTGCGTTGAGACCGATGACGATGCCGTCTTTCCCCGAAATCGCGCCGAAGCCCGGTCGTTCGCCGGCGCCGAACAGAAAGATATCGGGAACCTGGTCGTCGTTGATGTCCTGAAGCGATCGGAGACCCTCCGGGACCAGCGACTGGGCCGTGGCGCCGTCGGCGTCGGGGCGATCCCACGTGACAGGGGCGTCGATTGCCCAGAGTGTCGTATGATCGGCGCCGGAGATGGCCTGAATCTGTCGCTTTGTTCCACCCTGCGAATCGATCACGTCGACCAGAACGACCCAGTCCGACATCCTGTCATTATTGAGATCGCCCGGCGCGATCATGCCGGACGGCAGGGCCGCCGCGTCGCGGCGCTGAGGTGTGACGAGCCGCCCGGCGAGCGGGATGACATGCTCGTTGAACGTCGTTGCCGACGGTTTCGGCGTCTGGCGCGCCGGCGTTTCCGGTGGCGCCTTTTCCGGCGGCGCATCGACCTGCGTCGGCGCCGTTCGGCCTGTTGTCGCCGCCGGCGCCGTCGAGGCCGCTCGGGGCGCCTGGGGTTTGCAGCCCGCCGCCGCCAGGGTTGTTCCGATCGACGCCGCGACGGCGCACAGCGTCACGCGACGCCAAAGCGTCATCCATCCGTCCAGAGTTCCCATCGCCAATGATCGCCCTCGCTTTGCAGGCGCAGCCCCGCGCCCGCCATCCATGGTCATGCTGTTTTCGTCGGCGCCATTGCCAGTTCGAATCAGAGCATTTTCCGGAGGACGGTCTGGAGAATGCCGCCGTTGCGGTAGTAGTCGATCTCAACCGGTGTGTCGATGCGGACGACGGCGTCAAACGTCTTCTCCGCCCCGCTTGACGGGTGCTTCGCTCGCACAGTGACATTCTGTCGCGGCTTGAGGCTGTCGTTCAGTCCGTCGATCGTGAAGGACTCCTCGCCCGTCAGGCCGAGCGACTCCCGCGTGGCCCCGTCCCTGAACTGCAGCGGCAGGACGCCCATGAAGACGAGGTTGCTGCGATGAATCCGCTCGTAGCTGGCGGCGATGACCGCCTTCACGCCGAGCAGCAGCGCGCCCTTGGCCGCCCAGTCGCGTGACGAGCCTGTGCCGTATTCCTGTCCTGCGAGAACGATGAGCGGCGTACCGTCCGCCTTGTACTTCTCCGCCGCGTCGAAGATCGACATCTGCTCGCCCGTCGGCAGATATCGCGTGTAGCCGCCTTCCGTGCCCGGCGCGAGCTGGTTGCGGAGTCGAACGTTCGCGAACGTGCCGCGCGTCATGACGCGATCATTGCCGCGTCGCGAGCCGAAGCTGTTGAAATCCGACGGATCCACGCCCTTCGAGATCAGGAACTTCCCGGCCGGTCCCGTCGCCGGAATGGAACCGGCGGGGGAGATATGGTCCGTCGTGATGGAGTCGCCCACCATGACGAGGACACGGGCGTCGGCGATCGGCCTGATCGACTCGACCTCGCGCTTCAGGTCGATGAAGAAGGGCGGCTCCTGAACGTAGGTGCTCTCCTCGCTCCATTCGTAGTCGGCCCCTTCCGGCGCCTGGATGCGGTTCCACTTCTCGTTGCCGTTGAAGACATTGCCATACTGCCGTTCGAACATGGCCGGCGTGATGTGCTTCTCGACGGCGTCCCGGATCTCCTGCTGGCTCGGCCAGATGTCACGCAGATAGACCGCCTGTCCGTCGGCGCCCTCGCCCAGCGGCTCGTTCATCATGTCGATATCTGTCCGTCCGGCGATGGCGTAGGCGACGACCAGCGGCGGCGAGGCGAGATAGTTCGCCTTTACCAGCGCGTGAACGCGGCCTTCGAAATTCCGATTGCCGCTGAGGACGCTGGCCGCGATCAGATCGGCGCTCCTGATGCCCTCGGCGACGGGTTCCGGCAGCGGTCCCGAGTTGCCGATGCACGTCGTGCAGCCATACCCCACGGTATAGAAGCCGAGCTTCTCCAGTTCCTTCTCAAGACCCGCGTCGCGGAGATAGTCCGTGACGACCTTTGACCCCGGGGCGAGGCTCGTCTTCACATACGGCGCGACTTTCAGCCCCCTGGCGTTGGCCTTTTTGGCGACGAGGCCCGCCGCGAGCATGACGGACGGGTTGCTCGTGTTGGTGCAGCTTGTGATCGCGGCGATGACGACGGCGCCGTGATGGAGCTCGTGCGTCTCGCCGTTCATCTGGATTTCCGCGGACTCCTTTTCGGCGACGGCTGTCGCCGAGCCGCCCGGGCCGCCTTCGGCCGCCATTCGTCCCAGCGCCGCCGCCTGCCGCTGCGTCGTCTTGTTGTAAACCGAGCCGAGCGCGTCGAACCACGTCCGCTTCATGTCGCTGAGTCGAATGCGATCCTGCGGGCGCTTCGGACCCGCCAGGCTGGGCTCGACGGTCGACAGCTCCAGGCTGAGCGTGTCGGTGAAGATCGGATCGGGCATGCCGTTCACACGGAACAGGCCCTGGGCCTTGCAGTACTTCTCGACGAGGTCGACGAGTTTGGCCGATCGGCCCGTCCTTCGCATGTAATTCAGCGTCTCGTCATCGACAGGGAAGAAGCCCATCGTCGCGCCATATTCCGGCGCCATGTTCGCGATCGTCGCGCGATCGGCGAGCCCCAGTTCGCTGAGACCATCGCCGTAGAATTCGACGAACTTCCCGACAACGCCTTTCTTGCGAAGCATCTGCGTGACGGTGAGGACAAGGTCCGTCGCCGTGGCGCCTTCGGGCAGCCGGCCGTTGAGCTTGAAGCCGATGACTTCGGGTGTGAGCATGTAGATCGGCTGGCCAAGCATGCAGGCCTCGGCCTCGATGCCGCCGACGCCCCAGCCGAGGACGCCAAGGCCGTTGATCATCGTCGTGTGGCTGTCGGTGCCGACAAGCGTGTCGGGCAGGGCGACTGTCTCACCATTCTCTTCCTTTGTCATCACGACGCTGGCCAGGTACTCGAGATTCACCTGGTGGACGATGCCCGTCGCCGGCGGCACGACGCGGAAGCGATCGAAGGCCTTCTGTCCCCAGCGCAGGAATTCGTATCGCTCGCGGTTTCGCGCAAACTCGATGTCCTCGTTCAGCAGCAGCGAATCCGCGGCGCCAAACTTGTCCACCTGCACGGAATGGTCAATCACGAGGTCGACGGGCACGAGCGGGTTGATCTTCTTCGGATCGCCGCCGAGCCGAACCATCGCGGATCGCATCGCGGCAAGGTCAACGACGGCGGGGACGCCCGTGAAGTCCTGAAGCACAACGCGGGCGGGCGTGAAGGGGAGTTCCTCTTCGGCGGGCTTTTCGGCGTTCCACGCGGCGATCTTCTCGACGTCGGATTTCTCGACGATGCCGTCACCGCAGTGTCGCAGCGCGTTTTCGAGAAGCACTTTGATACTGAACGGCAGCGACTTGATTCCGACCATGCCGTTTTCGATGAGTTTGCTGAGCTGGTAGATCGTGACTTCGCCGGCCTGGGTCTCGAGCGTCTTCTTCGCGCCGAATGGATCGGAACTCATCTTGGTCATACCTTTCGCAGTGGAACGGCCCACGGAGGCGCCGTAGTATCCCAGCGTGGATCAAGGACGGCGACGACCGACGGGACCACGCTGTTGCAACTCTCGCCGAAGCGGCCGCGCGCGGCGCGACCTTTCGAAACAATCGACGCGATTATAACCGGCGCTCGAAAATCCGTTAGATGGGCGAATCGTTCGTAAAAACGCCGGTTTCGCATCGTTCGGAGTATAGTGGGCGATCGGGACACGTCGGCGGTCGGCGCCGCGCCGATCGATCGCCAGTGAGTACGTCGAGGGCTTCGGATGTCTACGGACCCCTATTGCGGTGAATGCGGTTACTCCTTCAGAGGCCTCGTCGATTCCAGCAAGTGCCCGGAGTGCGGTCGACCGATCGTGGAGACGCTGCAGCGAGGCAGGCCCGCCTTCAAGGGAAGCCGGCGCTATCAGTCCGACATCATCCTGTTCGGTCTGCCGCTCGTTTCGATCGCCACGGGGCCGTCCGCGGACGAGGCCTATGGTCGAGCGAAGGGAATCATCGCCTTCGGAGACATCGCCACCGGCTGGCTCGCCATCGGCGGCAGGGCGACCGGGATCATTGCCATCGGCGGCATGGCGATCGGGATATTGTCCCTCGGCGGCATGTCGCTCGGACTCATCGCCTTCGGCGGAATGGCCGTTGGCGGGATCGCGTCAGGCGGTGGGGCGATCGGCGTCGTCGCGCACGGTGGAGGCGCCATCGGTATCGTCGCGCGAGGCGGAGGCGCCGCCGGATATTACGTGCAGGGCGGTGGCGTGTGGGGGAAACATGTCATCGGACCGGGCGCGCGCGATCCGGAAGCGGTCAGCGTCTTCGACAGGATCGACAGCCTAGTCGGCGTTCCGCGATTCAGCGGCGGCCCTGGCGCCGCGCAAATCAAGCTGCTGGCGTTCGCCGTCGGCTGGATGATCGTGTGCTTCGTGGGTGTCGCCGCGATCCCCGCGGCCCTTGTTCTGATCGCGTACCGGCGTCGCCCACGTGAGCCAATGCGCTGACCCAGCGTCGGCTTGCCCGTTATCCGAGAATCGAATCCGCAAATTCGCCGAGGGTTGCAAATGTTGCGTCCGGCGTGACCGGCGCATCCGGCGCTCGCGTCGCCCGGCTGACACCTTCGCGGCGTCGCCTGATCCAGATGGTTCGCAGTCCCAGCGCCTTCGCCGGGACGTGGTCGTGATAGAGGCTCTCGGCGACGTGCAGCAACGCGCTGCGCTCGATCTTCTGCGCCCGCAGCCAGTCCATCGCTGAGTGGAAATGCCCCGGGCCGGGCTTGTAGCTCCCGACATCCTCCGCCGTGATGATCGCGTCAAATGCGACGCCGAGCCGCTCGTTGCTGCGCGCGAACGAGGCGCGATCGACATTCGAGACAATGATCAGTTTGTATCGCTCCTTCAGGCGCGACAGGGCGGCGGGCGAATCCGCGAACGCGGGCCAGTCGCCAACGGAGTTTGCCAGGGCCTCGCAGTCGGCTTCGCCGGCGCCGACGCCCATCGAATCGGCGAGGCGTCGCATGACTCGATGGAGAATCTCCGGGTACTTCGCCGTGGGGTTTTCCGCCTGCGTGACGGGCTCAAGCCGCGAGAACGCCGCGAGCAGGCGCGTGTCGTCCACGTCAGTGAGACCCGACTGATCGGCCCATGGACGCAGGACGGCGAGCAGACCGGTCTCCCAGTCGATCAGCGTGCCGTAGCAGTCGAACGTCAGGGCGCGGACGTTGGTGAAATCCAGTGACATCATCCCGGGCCTCCTGGCGACAGGTGGACGCCGGGGATTATACACTCACACTGCATTCGGGGTCCCCATCAGGGGATCGCATGCAAACGCGATTTACGCCGAGCGAATCTGAAGTTCTCGCGGATCTGCTCACCCCGTGGGCTGACAGTAGATCATGCGCGTCTCCTCGATGTACTTGTCGGCGCCGGAAAAGACATCCGGGCGGGCCTGATTTAATTGGTATTCGAAGGTTTCACTCGCCTGCGTCGTCCTGCCGGTCGACAGAACATGGAAAACGACGCGTTCGCCCGTCGCGATGTTGTAGCCGCGCAGCACAGTGATCTCGGTCCAGGGAACGGCGTCAGCCGTATTGTAGTGATTCTCAATGGCGCTTCCTTCGTCGACCTGTCCCGAATCGGCGAGTTTTCGCCATGAGGTGACAGTGACCGATTGGGACTCAAGGAGACTCTCCGTTGCGTGTTCGATAACGAAGTGGATCTTAAACTGGACGCTCTCGCGAGTTGCGTCAGGGATGTCGAGGCCCAGATTGTCACATTCGGCCCCGCTGCAGACGACCAGCGCCACGATCGCAAGGAGTTTGACGAATCGCATATCACACCTCCACTGTCGGAATGACGATTGCGGTCACGAGATCGGAGACATTCGGCAAGTTCGTCTTGCGCTGAATGTACGCGGCCGTCGCCTTAAAGTCTATATAGAGGTGGTGTTTTGGCGCGGCGAACGCGGGACGAAAGAGGGGGGCTCAGTCGTTGAGACGCGCGCCGATCATTGCGCCGAGTGTCAGCAGCAATTCGATCTGTTCATTGGAAAACCTGTACTCGTCCGGCCGGGCGACACCAAGGGTTCCACGCAGCTCGTCGTCAACCAGAATCGGCGCGGCGATCGAGCCAGCCATCTGGGTCATCTTCGCGCCGGGTTTGGCCTTGCCGCTGTCGTCTGTCTGCAGGTTGCACACCTGGACGGGTTCGCGGCGCTCGGCGGCAAGTCCCGCCATCCCCTTGCCGATGGGGATCCGTGAGACGCGATCCATGATGGCCTCGGGGATCCCGCGATGCGCGACAAGTTCGAGCAGGCCCGATTCGCCGCTGAGTCGATGAATCGTACCCGTCACGCATTCGAACTCGCCAAGGATGTGCGCCAACAGCGCATCCCAGTCAGGCGTTGCGGAAGTCTCCAGAATTGAACGAACATGATCCACGATCGTATTGTCGGCGGGCATGGGATACTCCTGACGTTACTGCGTAGTCGCGGCTGTGCATGATAGCGATTCGTCCCGAGTCGGCACACGGACCGTCCGGGGGGCGCTCAAGCTCGTCCCTGTCAGCGCGCCGGGGCGCCCTCCGCCGGTCGCCCCGAGTTCCGCGATGTGTCCCCGTATTCCCAGTGTGAATAAAAAAAGCCGCGACAAGGTCGCGGCTTTGAATCACGTATTCAGTGTGATGGTGCGGACTCAGCAGTTGCCCGTGAAGGTCACGCCGTCGGCGATGTAGCCTTCGGCGAGGCAGCCGACGATGACCAGTTCGTCTGTCACGGCCTCGGTCCGCGTGACGCGGAACGGTTCGTCGTGCGTGTCCCAGCGATCCGAATCGAATCGGCGAACGTGAATCCAGTCGCCGACGCGGGGCGCCTCGTGGCTCTTCGCCATGAAGCCGAATCCGGACGGCGATCTGTCGATCGTCCAGCCCTTGAAGTCCTCGGGCATGCCGGGGCGCTTCCAGCGAATGGCGTCATCGCACTCGACACGAACCTCTCGGCGTTTTTCGGAAAGCGGTGTCTGCATCAACATGCGGGAACTCCTTCAGGCTCTGGGACTCCGGATACACGTCGGCTCGATCGCGATGCGGGTTGAGCTTCTCGTCCGGAAACTGACGATGCGATGCTTATCAGGCGTTCTTGCGTGGCGGGGATGAGCCATCCCCAGCAAACCGGAGTCTCCATCCGCGGCGGTCAATACAGGGAGGCGATGCCCGGTTCGATCGATCCGTCACGCCCGCCGCCGCGGCGATCTTTCCCATCACTGACTATTCTACGCCATCATCCCCGGCAATTTCGAGCCCTAATTCCGTCCGCGCGGATATCAGACGTTGCTGGTCCGCCGGAACGTCGGTCCCGCACTCCGGGCAGCGCCCCGACCTGTTGCCGATCAGGCTGTAGTCGCAGAGCCGGCAGTTGGCGAGCGTGCTGTCGAGCATCCGCCGCAGTTCCTCGCGGACGCGGGGGATGGCCCAGCGATAGAGCCGCCATTCGAGAAAGATGTAGGAACAGAGGGCGAGTCCGGCGATGGTCTTCATGAATCGATCCGAGAATCGGAAGTGGTTCATCAGACCAAAACTGAGAATGCAGCCGCCAAGGAACGCGAACCGAACGACGATGGGGGTTCGGCTTCGCCGGGCGACCTCCTTGACAGCGCTCGTGTAGGCCCTGTGCCGTTTGGAGTGATCGGGAAACTCCCGGAGCTCCGGGTACTCCTGGAGACGTTCTCCCGTCACATCCTTGTGGGCGATCTTCGACCAAAGCGACGCCAAAGCGATTCCTCCGCAGCCGTGCCGACGTCTATTCTATGCGCTCCTGTTGGGACCGACGCCCGAAACAAGGGCGATTTGCGCGGCGATCAGGCGCTGCTGTTCGGCGGATATTCTGACGCCACATTCCGGGCATCGGCCGGAGGTGTTTCCGACGAGTGAGTAGCCGCAATCCTCGCAGTTCGTTGAGCGCCGCCACGCCAGATCGCGAAGTTCGGCGCGAATATGTGGAACGGCCCAGCGCCCCAGGTGATGCTCGACAAGGACCACGACGATCAGAAACCCCAGCATGACGAGCGGCTGCAGAAATGTGATGAGCGCCCAGGCTGCGAACATTCTCGGGACCACGTGGAGCGTCACATACAGGACGACATAGACAAATGGCTTGAACGCCATCCACGGATGTCGGCCGCGGAACGCGCGCGTGGCGGTCGCCAGCGCAGCGCTTTGCTGAGCGGCGCCCTCGAATTGTCGCAATTCGGGATAGCGATCCAGTCGCCTTCCCGTGAGGTCGGTATTGAGCAGGTCTCGCAGCGACTTCACGATGCCGAATCCTCCACCATGCCCTGCGCTCTGGATTCTACACCGCAGACTCATGGGCGCCGTCGTCAGAATTCCGTGTCGCGATCATTCGCTTCGGGTCGGGGGGATTTCGACGCCGCATTCGAGGCGGCGGCCGGAGGGGTTACCGATGATTGCGCAGCCGCAGCCTGGCAGTGACCCTTGAGTTCCAAAACCATGCGCCGTAATTCCGCGCGAATATGTGGTTGCTCCCAGCGGCGCCGGACGAATCCTGCCAGGCAAAGGACTGTGATGAGTATTGGAATCCACTCGCCTGGTCCCCTCGCGTCGGCGCTGACGATCAGGAAGATGACAACGAGTCCGAAGGTCATCCGAGCTCGTACGTGAATCGGCCTGCTCCGAGTCGCACGCTTCGCCAGTCGATAGGCGACGCATCGGTCTGAGGTCGTTTCGAAGCAGGCGAGTTGCGGATACAGGCGCAGCCGACGGCGATGAATACCCCGCAGCACGTCCTGATTGAGGAATTCTGTCCACCTGGAGGCCAATGTCCCGTCCTCTCGTGATTGACGATGGCGTCCGATCCGGAAGTCGGCGCCACACGGGCTTGGTGGGGGGCCGAGAGCGCGCCGATCGCCGGCCTGACCGCCGCGGCGCCCGGCGCCACGCCGAACCCGCCTGTCAACACAATGGCGTGGATTCTACACGGCCGACTCGCAGGGGACGCGGGCGCCGATGGCATCCTGTGACGCAATGATCTGTCGCAGGTCCGGGGGAATGGCGGCGCCGCATTCGGGGCAGCGGCCGGTCTTGTTTCCGATCAGCGAGTACATGCAGTCGCTGCAAACCGGCGAAACAGTTGGCATCGCCTTGCGAAGTTCGGCGCGAATCCCGGGGACCGTCCAGCGAGCCAGCCGACGTTCAGTCATGACGATGGCGACAATCCACGCGCCGAAAAACAGCGCCTGGAACGCGCCGAGACGCCCGTTCGAATCCGACCCGACGGAGAGAATCAACAGGAACGAAATCGCATAGGCGAATTCCCTGAATGCAAGCCCGAAATGTCGTCCGCAGAACTGACGCTTCGCCGCCCGCAGCGCCCGGACCCGATTCGCAAACCCGCCGAACTGCGCGAGCTCCGGGTAGCGGCGCTGACGCAGGCGCGTCAGGTCGGTCGTCAGCAGGTTGAGCCAGTTTAACGCCACGATTTCTCCGGCCGTCCGCAATGCGTTTTCGACTACACGGTAGTCACAGCGGCGGATTCAACCCCGATCGATTGTCGCAAACCGAGTTGATGTTGTTGTTCGGCCGGAATCTCGGCGCCACACTCCGGGCAGCGGCCGGAGGTATTGCCGTGAAGAAGGTCGTTGCATTGATGACACCGGAGACCTTCGTTCAACATTCGGCGCAGCTCGATGCGGACGGCGTTTCGCGATCGAATTACGAGGAAGAAGTCTAACAGAATACTAATAGCCAACGGAGTCATCGCGAGGGTCGTGCGCGTTTGCAGAAAGACGAGCATTGTCGGGAACGCAAGGATGAACGCGACCAGGCTCACTTTCTCAAGGAACGGATGTCGTATTGGGGCTCGCCGTTCGGCATCCCCAAGCGATTGGAGCTTTGCATCGTACGTATCGAATCGCCTGAGCTCGGGATAGAGCGGGAAACGCACCAGTTTCGGGATGTTCTGTTGCGCCCAATGGGTTTTCTCCGGCGGCGTTGGTATTGCCTCGTCAGCGGGCTCCACCTCGGGTACGCCGCGTTCCGCTCGGATTTCAAGCTGGTGTTGTTGTTCGGGGGAACTTTCAAGTCCGCACTCGGGGCAGCGTCCAGTTGTGTTGCCAGTCAAATCGTAATCACAACCGTCGCAGAGAATGTCCTCCAGCAGGAGACGGCGGAGTTCGCGATGCGTTGCCTTTCGCCTGACATGATTGAGCGCCAGAGACAATGGCCCCAATAGAAAAAAGCCCAGGAGAAAAGGTGTCACTCCGCCGAGACCTGGGAGGAAGATGACCAAAGCCGCGATACTCACCAACGGAAGGAGCCGGAAGAGAACTGAGCGTCCAAACGCGTGGTGTTCCGCCTGGCAGAGAATGCGAGTCTGCTCGTAGGGGGTTTTGACCTTGGCCAGTTCAGTGAACTCGCGCGGACGCCAGCCTGTCAGGACACTGCACAGGATGTCGTTCCACCATGATTTCAACGGTCGACCCTAACAGACGATAGTGGGGGAAAGAGGGGCGCCCGCGCGACGTGATGGACGTCGCGCGGGCGCGTCTTGTTGCGACAGGCGGGTCAGATCCTGATCGTGACGGTCTTCACTTCCGAGTAGTGCTCCAGCGCGTACTCGCCGAGCTCGCGGCCGATGCCGCTCTGCTTGAAGCCGCCGAAGGGCGCCGCCGCGTCGAAGACGTCGTAGCAGTTCACCCAGACCGTGCCGGCGCGGACGCCGTTCGAAATCCGCAGGGCCTTCTGGATATCCTTCGTCCATACAGCCGCGGCGAGGCCGTAGGCCGTGCGATTCGATCGCTGCACGACTTCGTCGATGTCCTTGAACTTCAGCACGCTCATGACGGGGCCGAAGATTTCCTCCTGGGCGATCGTCATGTCATCCTTCACGTCGTCGAAGACCGTTGGCTGGATGAAGTAGCCCTTTTCGCCAACGCGGCCGCCGCCACAGAGCATCTTGGCGCCTTCCTTCTTGCCCGACTCGATGTAGCCCATGACCTTGCCGAACTGCTCGTCGCTGACCTGAGGTCCCTGTTCCGTCTGCTTGTTGAAGGGATCGCCGACGCGTCGATTCTTCGCCTTCTCGACGAGGCGCTCGACGAATTCGCCGTGGATCTTCTCTTCCACGAAGAGGCGCGAGCCTGCGCAGCAGCACTGACCCTGATTGAAGAAGAGGGCGAAGAAGGAGCCGTCGACCGCGGCGTCCATATCGGCGTCCGCGAAGACAATGTTCGGACTCTTGCCGCCGAGCTCGAGGCTGACACGCTTGAGGTTGCTCCTGGCCGCCGCCTCCATGATGAGATGGCCGACTTCCGTCGAGCCCGTGAAGGCGACCTTGTCGACGTCGTGATGCGACGCGATCGGGGCGCCGGCGCCGGGACCGAAACCGGGGACGACGTTGATGACGCCCGCCGGATAGCCCGCTTCCATCGCAAGCTGGGCGACGTAGAGCGCCGACAACGGCGTCTGCTCGGCCGGCTTCAGGACGATGGTATTACCCAGCGCCAGGGCCGGTCCCCACTTCCAGGCCTGCATCAGCAGCGGGAAGTTCCACGGAATGATCTGGCCGCAGACGCCGACGGGCTCGTGCCGCGTGTAGCAGTGGTAGGGACCGTTGACGGGGATCGTCTTGCCATGGACCTTGTCGGCCCAGCCGGCGTAGTAGCGATAGCAGGCGATCGTCAGCGGCAGGTCGGCCGCCATCGAGTCGGCAATGGGCTTTCCGTTATCGAGCGACTCGAGCTTCGCCAGTTCCTCCATGTTCTCTTCGATGAGGTCGGCGAGTTTGTACATCAGCCGTCCGCGCTCGGAGGCGTTCATCTTTGCCCAGGGACCGCTCTCGAAAGCGCGTCGCGCCGACTTCACGGCGGCGTCCACATCCGTCTTCTCGCATTCGGCGACAGTGCAGATGGTATCGCCCGTCGACGGGTTGATCGTCTCGAATGTCTTGCCGCTCGCGGCGTCCGTCCACTCACCGTTGATCAGGGCCTTGCGATACTTGATTTCAACGCCGGCGGGAGCTGGGGCGACTGCCATGGGAAACCTCCTGATTTGTTTCAAGTTGCGTAATGTCGCCCCTGAGCGTAACCACGAACGGACCGGCCCAAGCCGCCCAGCAGCGCAGACAAATGACTCAATTCACAAGGCAATCATAGCCGAATGTTATCGGGTTTGGGAATAGTTACATTTGTCGACTGTCGCATGTCGGAAAGGGCGGCAGTCTCCGCGGCGGCGCATGTCCTGAATTTGAGGTCGGGGTCTCCCCCAGGAAATGCGGTGGAAGAGTGTCACACTGGATGGCGCCCATCCTGACAGCAATCGCTTGCCACGCGTCAGGAATCTAACGAATCTGGGTCATCACCAGGCGGCATGTGCGGCGCTGCAATACGTGTCGTCGCCCCGGATGGGGCGATTGGCTATTGCCACGGGTGGAGCGAGCCCCACACGGGGTGAGCGGAACCCGTGGTTGGCGTCCATTCCGTCATAAGCCCCGGAAGGGGCGGAGGAACCTCGCATGCCGGGAACGTACTCCAACGTCGTCCTGCACGTTGTGTTCTCCACGAAGGATCGCAGGCCCTTCATCGAGCCGCACGTTCAATCGAGACTTTACGGCGTGGATTTCGATCCGAGATATGTCTTTGATTGAGCGTGCATGAGTACCAGGGGCCGCCGACCCTCCGGGGCCGGTTCGCGAGTGTCCCCTGGAACCACGGGTTGCGCTTCGGACGCGTGCGCGTCCTGCGCTCCACCCGTGGCAACAGCCTGTCGCCTCTTCGAGGCTACTATCGATCCGATTACACTGAAGCAAAGCCAGCCATCATTTTCCTGAGGGGTAAGCCAACGATCAGTGTGTGCCAATGCGGCCATCAAGCGGGACGCGGACCCATGTGACGGCGACACGCCTTCTTGGAAATTCATGATGAACAAAAAACGCCCGATCGCAGAAGCGATCGGGCGTCGTGTTTTTCGGATAAGCGCCGCGTCCGATTCGAACGCGATGCAATCGGGCGTCAGCGCGCCTGCTGGGATCGGTAGCAGTCGCGGCAAAAGACCGGTCGGCCGGGCTTCGGCTTGAACGGGACGGTCGTCGTCTGACCGCAGTCGGAGCAGACCGCCTCGTGGAACTCGCGTTGAGGTCGCGGTCCGTCAAAGTTTCGGTTGCCGTCAAAGTCGCGTCGGCCGCCACCGCCGCCACCTCGCGGACCACCGCCGTGGCCGCCGCGATGTCCACCACCGCCACCGCCACCGCCGCCGCCCTGGGGCGAGTTGGCCTTTCGCTTTTCTCGACAGTCTCGGCAGCGCTTGGGCGGATGCTCGAACCCGCGCTCCGCATAGCGCTCTTGATCCTGTGCGGAGTGAACGAACTCCGACCCGCAGTCCAGACACTCGATCATCATATCTTCGTACATTTGCCGAGAACCTCCCGGTGCGAAATAAGGGGATGCGTACGCGCAACAGAGCGCTACGGCTTCCTGAAAAATTGCGATTTACTCCGGATTAAGGGATGGCATGAAGGGGGGCGAATCCTGATGGGAGGCTTGCCAGCCTTGTTGCATTGACCCTTGGGCCCAAAGCTTCTCGCGACTGAACACCCGGCACGACGCCGGTTCACTACCCCAAAGTATGTGGTGCGACTTTCCCGGCGTCAAATAAAATTCAGGGGTTCGGTTAAAGTGCATCCCGCATGATTGACGCTGGATGACACACTCGCCTGGTCGCAGGGGTCCCATGGATTACTCAGTTAGCCCAAATCCTGACGTTCCGTACAGAATTCGATGGCGGGACGACACACTGTTGGTCGTCGAGAAGCCCGCTCGGGTCGTGACCCAGCCCGGGAAGAAACACGAACACGACAGCCTCCTCAACGGCCTTTTTACCGAATTCGGCCCCGCCCTGCAGAATATGGGCGCGGATCGTGGGTGGGGGCTGCTGCACCGCCTGGACAAGGACACGTCAGGGCTCGTTATCGTGGCCCTGCGTCACGGTGTCTATGCGGGGCTGCGCGAGCAGTTTGCCGAACGACGGATCAGGAAGCGGTATTGGGCGATCGTCCTGGGGACGCCGCGCCCGGCGCAGGGGGTCATCCAGAAGCCGATCGCCGAAGTCGTCGGCGCCCGCAAGCGCGCCGTTGTCCGGCGGGACGGCAAGCCGAGTATCACGGCCTACAAAGTCCTCGAGGAGAGGGACGGCGTCAGCCTGATCGAAGCGCGACCGAAGACGGGACGGCTGCACCAGATCCGCGTGCACATGGCGGATTTGGGATGTCCGTTGCTCGGGGATTCCGTGTACGCGGGAAAGGCGCCGGCGCCGGATGTCCTGCGGTTGTGCCTTCATGCCGCCGAGTTGTCATTCGTGCATCCGGAGACGATGCAGCGCATCACCGTCCAGGCGGAATGGCCGAAGGACCTTCGCAAGACGTTGTCGAGATTTCACCTGAGTGAACCGACATTCTGACGCGGCGATGATCGCGACGGGCCGACCGCCATCAATCGTTCGAAGTCAATCCGGGGGATCGCGGTCAATTGGCGCACATCAGCGCGGGACGTGATCGCGCGTGTTGGGCGGGATCTGCAGCCGGAACAGCTTGCGCGTTTTCGTAAGGCGAACCGCTAGCGTCGATCCGGCGATGTCAGCTGCGTGACCATCAGCAGCCGGCGCTTGATCTGACGCTTTTCGGCGCGGGAAGGGTTCATGGCCAGGGCGTCGCGAAGGCGTGTCGTGGCTTCCTCGGATCGCTCGATAACGAGCAGGGCGTCGGCAAGACGAAGTTGCCGCTCGACAGTCGGATCGAGTTCCACCGCGAACTTCAGACAATTGACCTGCTTGTCCGTTTCGCCGATCAGGGCGTGACCTGCGGCGGCCCGATCGTAGGCGTCGGCCAGGTTGAAGCCCGGACCCTCCGCCGACGTTCTGACGGCCTTCTTCGCGTGGTCAATGAAACCGTCGTAATCGGCGGCGACGAACAGGCTTTCGGCCCAGAGCTGATGGCAACGTGAAAGCTCGGCGCCTTCCAGCAGTTCGATGGCGCGGCTGAAACGCATCGACGCGATGTCGTGAAATCCGGCCTTTGCCCAGGCCTCGCCGGCCACCAGCCAGGCCGTCCCGCGGGATTCATCCAGCTTTGTCGCAAGCTGCGCGTGGAACAGGGCGCTGTTGCGCGGGGCGATCACCCACTCATTGGCGTCGGGATCGACGCAGGAAACAAGCACGCCGTCGCGATCGATGCCGCCGTGGACCTGCCAGGGCTCAGCGGGCGGTTCGAACCGCTTTCGACTGATGTCGCCGAGGACGTCTGTCGTTTCCATGAGCGAGACGGCCCACGCCTCATGCAGGCTCGACGTTTCGAGCCCCTTGAGCCCGGCCTTGCTGAACGCCGATGTCGCCAGCGCGTGAGAATTCGTCTTCTGGTAACTGACGCCGAGCCAGTAATAGAACTCGCCGCATCGCGGGCGACGCTGGATGGCGCCGCGGAACTTGGTCCGCGCTTCAATGAACTCACCCATCGCGAGCCGCGCCCGTCCCATCAGGTACAGGCGTTCCGCGTCCGGAATAATGGCGCCAAGCTGCTCGATGCGCCCCAGCGCCTTGGTGGGCTCATTGGCGTCCAGGAGTTCATAGACACTCTGGATCTTGCGTCGAGTCCGCTCCAGCAGGTCGCCGCGCGGAATGACGCGATCCTCGCCCGAGTCTTTCGCTTCGGCGTTCTCAGGTTGATCGACAGCGCGCTTCGCGTCCGAAGGTTCGGTATCAGCGCGAAGGTAGGGCGTCGCGACGAATGCCGACGAGGCGACGACCACTGTGATGGCGGACCGCGATACTGCGGCGATCCGTCCTCCAAGGGACATGGATCGGGTCATAAGTGTTCATCCATGATGGCGACGGTCTTCGGGGAGCGCGCGTCGGCAACCGAGTCGCCGCGAACCGTCACATCGGTTTCACTTCCGTCAGCCGGTGAGGCTGATCGTATGCTTCCGGACCAGGCGGGGGGCCTGGACCATTTCCTCCGTCCTTTTGACTTTATCACGGGCAACATGGCGTCGTCAAAGATTTTTCGGGCGTTACATTCAAATGGCGTGTATTCCTAAGCGACGACTCGGTAAGCATTTGCATGACTCGCAGATTGATTGAGGCCTCCCGGCCGATATAATCGGCAGCGCTTCTTGCGATTTGACGCTCGCGCTCGGACGGATCCTCGGCGAACTAACGCGCCACACCAGCAGGAGAGCCCGCCTTTGGTTGGCGAACGCCCCCGAATCGAACTCGAACCCCCGGCGACGGCGGCCACGATCCGCAAGGCGCCGGTCCGGCTGCGACCGCGCCCCACGGTTCCGTCCCACTCGGATCCCAAGACGCCGATGACGCAGCGGCTTCTGAACAGCCTCGGACCCCTGGGATTCAGTCTTCTCGCTCACTGCTTCATCCTGCTGCTCCTCAGTCTCGTCACCTGGGCGCATGGCGTCGGCGGCAGCGGCTTTCTGCCCGGGGAATTCACGGCGCAACTCGTGCAGCAGGATCAGTCGATCCCGCAGGGCGGCTTCCGATTCGAGGGTGACGCCGGCGTCGATCGGCCGGACGCCAACGAATCGTCGGACCGAATCCGCGATCTGGCCTCGCTCCTGGCGGATGAGGGCGCCGTCCAGATGGCGGCCGTCGATCTGGGAAACGCCGGGCTCCGCGATGTGCCCGTCGACACGCTGCAGCGGAGTGACGTCGTCGGAACGCAGCTGTTCGGCGGCGCCGACGGCAAGAGCGGGGAAGGCGGCGGCGGATTCGGGGAGGGCGCCTCCGCCGGCGGCGGCCCCGTCGGCAGCCTCTGGGGCGTCGGCGCCGGCCAGCGAGCCGACTCCGTCGTCTACGTCATGGATCGCAGCGGTTCGATGATGGACAACTTCGAGATCCTCCAGCTGGAACTGAAGAAGGCCATCGGCGAACTGTCCGAGGACCAGCGCTTCAATGTGCTGTGGTTCAATGAGGGGCGCAAGCCGGACATGTGGGCCCCCGAGCTGCGGAAGGCGACGATCGAGAACAAGAAATCCGCCTTCGCCAAGATCGATGAAGTCGTACCATCCGGCCTGACGGATCCCATCCCGGCGATTCACTACGCGCTTTCATTCAAGCCCACGCCGGACGTGATGTTCCTGCTCTCGGACGGCGACTTCAATCAGCAGAACGAGGACGTGCTCAAGTCCATTCGTCAGAAAAACCGGAACAAGCGCACGATCATCAACACGATTCTCTTCAGTGATGAGAAGATCGGCGTCATCGGAGAGAACGTTCTGGAGACAATCGCCCGTGAGAACCGGGGCGTCTATAAGCAGGTATTGGAATCAGATGTTCGAACGCTGCGCTGAGCGGCGCATCGAACTTTGGCGTTGCATGAGTAATCGAATGAAACAACCATCCAGGCTTCGCATGATGTCGGGCGCCGCCGCGCTCACGCTACTTCTGACCCTGTCCATCGCGGGGCGTGTCGTCGCCCAGGACGTGGACGCGGAAACGACAACGAAGGCGGCGGAAAAGGTCACGACGACATCATTCCTCGATGTCGTCATTCAGGGCTACGGCTGGATCGGACCGATCATCACGATCCTGTCGATCATCGTCGTCTATCTGATCATCGAGCATTTCTGGACGATTCGCTGGGCGAGGATGGTCAATGACGTCGAGACGAAGGCGACGCGCGACCTGATCGAGAACCGCAAGTTCAAGGAGTGCGTCGAACGCGTCTCCAGCAGCAAGACGATGTTCGGTGACGTCCTGACGATCGGTCTGCGGCATGGCAGGCACGGATTCGAGGCGATGCAGGAGGCCGTCGAGGAACGCGCCGGCGCCTGGCGCAGCCGCCTGTTCCGGCGCGTCGAATACCTCAACATCGTGGGCAACATCGCGCCGCTGCTGGGGCTGCTGGGTACCGTCGCGGGCATGATCGAGGCCTTTGGCGAGATGCAGGCGACGCAGGGCGCCTACGGTCCCGAGGAACTCGCCGGTGGTATCAGCGTCGCCCTCGTCAGCACGCTGATGGGCCTGATCGTCGCCATCATGGCCCTCGGCCTGTTCGGTGTGTGTCGCAATCGCGTCGATTCCATGACCGTCGCGGCCCACGCCGCCGTGATTGATGTGCTCGAGTATTTCCGGCCGGCGCCGACGCCCGCGATGGGCGGGACGGTCGCCCCGGGCGGCGCCGTGGCGCGCGACCCGATGAGCGGAGCGAGCGCCGCGCCGAATCGCGCCTAGCCGTCGCGATCGATCGAATTTCAGGTCAGGACTCACAATACACGCGATGGACGGAGCTGAGCGATCCGCAGAAAACGAGTCAACAAGGTTCCCGATGAGACGCCGATTCGCGTCAACCTGGCGCCCGTCGTCGACGTGACGATGAGCCTGCTGATCTTCTTTCTGCTGACGACGCGCATGGTCGAACGCGAAAGCAGCACGCGCATCGATCTGCCGGTCGCCCGTTCGGCGCAGGACACGGATCGACAGGACCTTGGCAATCGATTTGTGGTGAACGTTCGCGACACGCGCAGCGAGGGCGGAACCGGCGTCGAGTATGTTGTCGACGAGCGCGTCATGTCGCTGTCCGACGTGTTGAATCGGCTGACGGAGGAGAAGCGCCATCAGCCCAATGTCAACTGCATCATCCGCGGAGATCGCACGCTTCCGTTTGATTATGTTCAGCAGATCATGGTGGGCTGCGGCCGGATCGGCGTCACCAAAGTGACGTTCAGCGCCACGCCGCGAAGCCAGGGAGGGGGCGATCCGACGTGAATTTCAAACGGGATATCCCGCCGGGCCGATCCTACGCCCCGAACCTGGCGCCGATGGTTGACGTTGTCATGGTCATTCTCGTCTTCTTCATGCTGGGCGCCCGCCTAGCCGTCGAGGAAGGCGCGCTGCCCACAGAGCTGCCTTCGCAGGTTGGTCCGGGGGGCGGCGCCAATGTCACGATCATTCCGACGATCCACATCGCGCTGATTGAGACCGCCGATGGCCACGGCTGTCGAATATTCATGATGGACCTGCAGTTGCCGGACGGGTCCTTTTCGTCGCTTCGGGCGGCGCTCCAGCAGAAGCGGGACGACGGGGCGAATCCGGACGGTCGCGTCCTGATTGAGTCGAGTCCGAACGTCGAATACCAGCACGTGATTTCGGCGATGGACGCCTGTGTCGGCGCCGGATTCTCCAACATACAATTCCCTGCGGGCGGCGCCGGCTAGGATGCGACACCCGCTATTTGGCATGAATCGACTGCAGTTTCAACGATGTGTCCGTCGCGCGGGTCCTGTCGTGGCCGTGGTGTTGTTCGCGTGGACATCCGCGTCGAACCTGTCGGCCGCCGATGAGAAGCTGTCGCGTCGGGAGCGGGCGCTGGTCGCGGGGCTTGTCGATCGCGGCATGCCGGAACTCATTGAACCGATCATCGTCGGCCGATCGGACCTGCTGAAGATCCATGTCGCGCGGGCGGCCGTGCGCGGCGCCGATGATGATCCCGATCCCGGTATCAGGTCGAAGCTCATCGCCCTTGCGACGCAGCGATATCGAGAGGCCATTCGCGCCGCCGAGGCCGTTGCCGGGAAAGATGGTGAGCCGGGCCGATTTCGTGTCGCCCAGTGGAAGATGGAACTGGCGGACCTGTTGCTTCGCCGCGTCGTCGGTCCGGATCTCGATCAGTATGAAATATCAAGCGGACTCGCCTTCGATCGCGCCCATGCGATGTCCGTCCTGTCCGAATCGGCCGCGCTGTACGAAGCGGCCGGCGAGATTCTTGAGGACATGCGGCTGAGGTCGACCGTCGATAAGGACGACGTCTATCTGCTCCACGGTCTGCTCGGCAAGATCGGTCCGATGATCGAGCGGCGCGTCCTGAACGGCGCCTGGTGTTCCATTTATCGAGCCATGCTTAGCGAGGCGGGGGAATCCAGGCGCGCTCGATGGGTCGCCGACGCGAGGACGGCGTTCGAAGAGACGAATCTCGACGCCATTGACCAGTCCATTCGATACAACGCGCAGCTTGGGCTCGGAATTGCCATGCGGGAGTCTCGCCGATTTGACGAGGCGAACGCCCATTTCATGCGCGTTGTCCAGTCCACCGAGCCGCCGGAGATGACGACACGCGCGCTTTACGAACTGTCCCGATCCTACATCGCCGACGGTCAGTTTGCGGCGGCGCGAGAGACGCTGGACCGCCTCGAGACGGAGACCGCCGGAATGGCGCCGACGTTCTACGTGCGGCTGGCGCCCCTGGTCCACGCGTTCACCTACATCGAAGAGGCGAAGGGGCTTCCGACGGGTTCTCCGAATCGCAGCGAGCTGGAGAAACGCGCCGAGAAGGAGTTTGTCAAACTCGCGCGGCAGGGGGGCGCCTGGTCCGAAATCGTGCAGATCTATCTGAACCAGATCGCCGGCGCCGAGCGGGACATGAGTGAACTGACGACGATCGAGCTGGGCATTGCGGCCGGTCGCTGGATGTCCGAGCGAGAATTCGATCGCGCCCTGCAGGCCTGGGATCTGCTGCTCGCGCGCGATCCGGCGCCGCAGGAGCGTCACCTCGCGAGGTTCAACAAGGCGGTCTGCCTGTTCCAGCAGGCGAAGCTGCGCGAAGCGGCGACGATCTTCCTGGAAGAGGCCAAACTCCCCGCCGACGAGGTCGCCGCGCCGCAGACCTATGAATACGCCTATCGCACGTGGAAGCAGATTGCCGCCGAGACGCAGGCGATGGATGACTACCTGACGCTTGCCGATGCGGCCCGGCTCCTGCAGTCACGCACGCCCAAATCGCCGCTGGCCGATGAGGCGATCTGGGTGGCGGCCCTCTCTCTGGAGGAAGCCAAACGATACGAGGCGGCCATCGAGGCCTACAACGAAACGCCGGAATCATCGCCCAATTACTGGGAGGCCCGGCGCAACGCGGCCCGCTGTCGCCAGCGTGTCTATGAGCAGCTGCCCGAGAGCGCGACGCTCATGACAAAGCAGCGCATGGCGCGGGCGGCGATTGACGTCTGGAAGTTCCTCGCGGATCGAATTGACTCGGAACTCGACGCCATGCGTGAGGGGCGATCGCCGCGTGACGGCGTCGGTCCCGATCGCAAGACGCTCAAGCGATGGCGCCGCGACGCCATCCTCTCGTCGGCCGCCATCTACGCCGGCGACGACCTCCGTGATTTCGACGCGTGTCTGAAGATGATCGACAACATGGAGCCCGACGCCCGACAGCTCGGTCTGCGGATTCGATGCTATCAGGCGACGGCGCGACCGGCCGAGGCCAATCGCGCGCTCGAACAGTTCATTCGTCGAGGCGGCGACGAGGATCTTGGCGGTGTTCTCATTTCGCTCGCCGCCGATATGCAGTCGGAAATTGAAAAGCTGCAGCGATTCGGACGTCGGGACGAAGCCCGGCGCCTGGCTGAGCAGACGATTCCGACGATCCGTTACCTGATCGAATGGCTGGAGGGTCGTCCCGAGCATCGGGAGCATGTGACGGTCGCGCAACTCGCGCTGATTGATACACTGATGTCCGCGGAACAACTGAACGAAGCCCAGACACTTCTCGACAGGCTGATCGAGGCGTCGCCGAGCAATGGCGTCTTCCTGCGTCGCGCGGCGAAGCTGCGGGAACATATGGCCGACATCGCTCCGGCGGGCGATCGCGATCGACTGTCGGACGAAGCCGAAGCCCGGTGGGCGCGGCTGCTGTCGGATCCGCAACTGCGAACGAACGCGCCGAGGGTTTACTGGGAGGCGCGGTACAACTGGCTGAAACACCAGCTCCGGCACGGCAAAGCCGCGGAAGTCGTCGCAGGGATCGAAAGTGAACGCGCCTGGGCGCCGCGCCTCGGAGGTCCGCCCTGGCAGGGGCAGCTGATGGACCTGCTGGCCAAAGCCCGTCGAGCCACTGACACCGCACAGCCGCACTGACGCACGCCATGATCGATTCCCTGCGCCATCCTCAGTTCCGTCCCACATGGCGCATCGTCGCGTTGGCGGTCCCCGCGATGTTCGCGTCGCCGGCGGGCATTGCGACGGGTCAGACATCCGGGCCGGCGGATGAACTGCGCGTGGGGGAGGGCGTTCGACTCCTGGCGGACGTCGAGGACGGCGCGTTTGCGTTCGATGACGAGGGCTTCTATTGGTTCTGTCAGTTTCTCAGGGACCACCCGGACGTGTTCGCCACATCGACATGCGCGTCGGAAGACGCTGTCCCGTGGCGCTATCTGATGGAGCGACCGAGCGATTATCGCGGCGAGGAAGTGTGTATCGAAGGTCGCCTCCTTCGCGAGCAGCCGGAGTACGAGGTGCGATCCCGCCCAGGCCTCGGTCGCCTGCGTCAGATTGATCTCGGCGAATCGGGCAGCCAGGCGATCGCCACGCTCGTGCTTGTTGATCCGCCGCCGACGGCTCGACGAAAGTCGCTCATTCGGGCGCGGGCCTTTTTCATCAAGGTTCGGTCCTTTCGTTCCGAAGCCGGTGTCGAAGGCGCCGGGCCGTTGCTCGTTGCGCGATCCTTTGAGGTGGTTCGACCCGCCGGCGGCGGCGGCTCGGAGCAACAAGGGCCCGATGGCCGCCGGATTCTGATGGCGATGGCGGGCGTGACGTTTGTGCTGTTCCTGCTCGTCATCACGATGCGACGGCGCGCCGGCGCCGTGGCGTCAGGCGATCAGGGGCCGAGTCGTGAGCGCCTCGTCACGGGTACGCGGGAAGATTTTGAGTGGCTGGCTGACGGCGCCGAGCCGCCTGATCATGGGTCTCAGCCGCGGATGTAATCAACGATCGTTACAGCGTCTTTACGATCGCCACACCGGGTCGGTTGCATAACGCTCCGCCTGCATGGACAATCACAATAATCCCATGGGATGGGCGATTCGTTTCACTGATCGATCCACGAGAGTGTCCAATGCAGCCTGTTTTGAACCGAGAGTCCCGATTCCGATCCATTTCCTGGCGATGGGCTGTGCTGATGGTCCCTCTTGCCGCATCGATGGCGGTCGCGGCGCCCAACGAGGAAATCACGGTCGTGCCGCTCGGCGACACGACGATCAAAAAGGGCGTGCAGAATCTGTCGTTTCGCCTGTCCGGCGCAACCCAGGGACAGCGTGTTCAGCCGGTCGTGCTGATCGGCGCCCAGCCATTCCTGCCGCCTCCCGCAGGTGACGCCGCGGGACCCGGACCGCAGACGCCCGCAACGCTCTCAATTGAGATCAACTCGCAGTCGCTGCCGGACTGGATTCTGTCCCCCGGACTGACGGGGTATGTGATCAACGTTGAGACGATTCGATCAAATCCGGAGTTCGCCTCAGGGCGTTTGTCCGTGAAGATGCACCTGAAGTCGGACGCGGAAGCGTTGGCCATTGGTGTCCTCGCAATGCCGGATCCCGTCCTGGTCGATGGGGCAAACGCCACTCGGCTGAATGGTCCCCTGGCCGACTTCGCGCGACTCGCGCCGAGGGCCGACGCGCGCGCCTACTTCGAATCCATGATCGACGAATTCGCGGGGCAGACAGAAAAGGCGATGGCCAGGCTCCGCGAGCTGTGCAACAGCGACGAGGCCGATGTCGCGAGGTTTGCGCGCCGCTCGGCGCGACGGCTCGCCTATCTGCATCGGGAAGTCACGCTGTCCGGCAATCTGCTTGAGCATTATCGATGGGGACTCTATCTGCAGTTCTGCGGTCTTTACCGCCCGGCGTACGACGAATTCGAGGAGTGTCGCGTGATTCACGCGCCGTTCGCCGACGCACAGTTCCGCGCCGCCGAGTGCTTCGAGATGATCGGCTGCGACCTGATCGGCCTGTTGCCTTACATCGACCGATGCGAAGCCGCGTCGCCGATGGAGGACGTGACGCGTCTGGACGTGCTTGCCGTGATTCTTCGTTCGGCCGGTGGCGCAACGCTTGCGGACAACGAAGTCGCTGAGATGATGGATCATCTGATCGTCGCGCGCAAGATGATCGCCGCCGCCACGGCGAACGCCCTTCGCGTCGACTTCACGGTGCGAATCGTCGATTCCGAGGCGGATCTTCCCATGCGGCGGTACGCCGATGGTTGTGTCGGACCCGCGCCGGAGAAGTTGGAACGCGCCGGCTGGTTCGATGGCGTGCTCACGATCCTTCCCAGCGCGACGGCCAATGGGAACGCCAACGTTCGCGTGGCGCCCTGTGGCGTGGGGCCGTTGGGCGCAACTGTCGCCAGCTGCTCCCAGCACGCCAGATGGCCCGAATACATGGAGATTGCGTACGAGATGGTCGTCGGCGCCGGGAGGATGTCCGGGGCGATCGGCACGTTGCCGTCGGCGTCGAACGCCGTCGGCGTCGGCATGTCGCCGAGCCCCCACATCGGCTTCTCGTGTCGCTCGGCGCTTCGATACGCGACGCCGCGAGACGCCTACGCCGGCGTGGGAATCACGGATCTGCCACTGGCGGAATCGTACGTGCGCGCCTGGCGCCTCGACGGTCCCTTTCCGGCGACGTCGCAGGACGCCAGTGACGATGTGTTTTCCGGTTTGCCCGTATCGACGGGCGCCGGCGGCGTCGCCGTGGTGGCTGACGACGCCATGGCGCGTTTCGACGCAGTTACCAAAAGCGGCGCAAAGGGGCGACTCCGCGCGACGACATGGGCCTACACGCCGAGTGATCGACTTCTGCAGCTGCGCACGGATCAGCGATCGCCTCTCGGCGTTCGCGTGAATGGACGGGTTGTTCGTCCCGGCGTCGGATCGGCGGACGCGCTGCCGTCGGAGCCGAGGGCGGTTTTCTCAGGAGTCAGGCTTCGCAGGGGATGGAATACGATCGAATTTGTTACGTCCGCCAGGGGCGATGCGGCGTCCTTCAAGGCGTCCCTGCTCTCGATCGACGCAAAACCGATCGGCGGATTTGCCGTGACGCACACGAGGCCGGATGCGCATGTCGTGGCGCCGGAGACACTGACGACGGATGGTTCGCGGACATTCAAGTGGGATGACGTTCGCATGGACTGGCGCCGAGAACTGCCGCTTCTCGATATCAGCGCCGCAACACAGGCGCCGGGGTTGAAGCTGACGTCCCAGGTGGACGGGCGCGATGGGTTCATCGCCATCGAGCTTCCGGGGGCGCCGACCGGTCGCGCTTATCGCGCGCCGCCGACAACCTGGAATGCCGCCACGGATCGAGACGTGGCGTTCAACAACGTCATGGACTGGCGACGTGAATGGTGCCTCGGACTTGACTGCGCATCCAACGGAAAGCGGCGCCAGTTGCTCTTCGTTCGCCCGGAAGGCGCCGAGGCCATCGCCCGCTGCCTGAAGGAGGATGCGACGGCGAAGGACCGTTTCGCCGGCCTTTCACCGGCGGATCGGCTGATCGGCCGGATCGAGATTCCCGGCGGAGACTGCCGCCACGATCTGCTCGTCTTCGACATGTGGCTCGGCGCGGAGGGCGACTGGCCGATCGAGGAAGAGGACCTCCTGTCGCCGTTCGGCGATTTCGTGAGCAACGCGGATTTTGCGGGAATCGAGGATTCGGCGACGCCGCCGAATCCGATGGGCCCTGACGGTCCATTGTCCATGCCGGGCGGTTGACGCCGGAGGGCGTCCGCCGTGAGTTGTTCGCCCGCCTGAATGACAGGGGCGGCGGTTCAGTCTTGCGACGGAGCGCGAGTCTGCCACATGACGATGGATCCAACGCGAATCGAGCCCTCGTCGGCGGAGGTGGCGCCGCGACGCTTTCCGCTGATCGCCGGCGCCGATGGGCGGCGAGTCGTGCTGATCGCCGTGCATCATGTTCGCGTTGATGGAACGACGTATACGGGCGGCGCCGAGAAGTACATTCAGACTGTGATTCCGGCGCTGATCGACGCCGGGGCAAGCGTTCACGTCGGCTATTCCGGTTCGAGCGTCTATGACGACCTGCTCGAGCGATACCATCCGAAACAACTGACCGTCGAGAAGACGGACTGGCTCAGCGAGGTCCTGGCGGGCGATCGCGAGATTGGTCTGTCGCTGGTGCTCGATCGCATTCGATGGTTCCGCGCGACGCACGCGGACACGGCGCTCTTCGTGCAGCAGGCGAGCGGTTCGGCCTACAGCGCGTCGGTCCTCGCCGCGAGACTGGCGCGGCTGCGCGTCGTGTCGAGCCTGCGGCAGCCGCCGGCGCCTATTCCGGAATCCCAGGCGGGGCGGATTGCGGGCGTCATTCCGCGCCCCGGTCTGTGGCGACGCCGGGCGCTGCGTCGACATCGTTTTCCGGCGTCGCTCTCGCACACGCTGATCTACAACAGCGAACGCGTGGCGGACGATTACGAACGAATGTACGCGTTTTCTCCCGCGAAACGCCGCGTCGTTTACAACGGCGTCGTCGTGAGCGACGCGCCGGGGCGGCGAGCGATCACGCATCGCATTGCGAGCGTCGGCCGGCTGACGGAGGCGAAGGGCGCCGACCAACTCCTGGAGGCGTTTGAACGCGTGGCGCGGGAGGACGCGGAGGCGACACTGACCTATTTCGGCGACGGTCCCCTGGTCGAGCCGCTTCGACGGCGAAGCGCCGAGATGGGGCTGAGCGATCGCGTACGATTCGCGGGCTTCGTCTCGGATCGGGACGCGATCTATACGGATATCGATATTTACGTGCACGCGTCGCAGCGGGAATCGATGTCGAACAGCGTGATCGAGGCGATGGGGCGGGGGATTCCCTGCGTCGTGACCGATGTCGGCGGCATGCGCGAGGCGATCGTGGACGGCGCCTGCGGTCTGGTTGTGTCCAGCGGTGACGTCGACGCCCTGGCCGGCGCGATCCTTCGGCTGCTTCGGGAGCGAGCGCTGTATGACACCTGCGCGGCGGGCGCAACGGCGCGGGCGCGCGAGGTGTTTGATGAACGGGCCAACATGGAACTCATGGTTCAGGCTGTGCTGGGGCTCTGAGCGTTTCCGGCAATTCGACGCGATCAACGCCCATTGATGAGCTCACGTGGTTCTCAACGATTCGATTGGACGAACGCCGGGCTCCTACGATCTTCTGAGCATCGCCGTCGGCCACACGCTGGGGTCGACATGCCAGTTCATGTCGTCGCCGACGCTGAGGGATTGCTGGCCGAGTTCGAGATCCTCGACGATGATGAACAGACCGATGCGCGGGTTCTCGTCGGGATCGAAGCCGTTGAGGGCGTCGGCCGCGAGCAGGGCCGTAAGATCGTATCCATCCTTGCGAATCTTCGAGCCGATCACGAGGTCGTTCGCGGAAGCGATCGGGCTTTCTTCCGTGGCGCGCTGCACCTTGGCGCCACCCGCGACCGGGCGCCTGCTGTCGTCACTCGCCGGCAGGAGGAAGAAGTGCTGGCAGAAGCGCGTGGCGCGGCGGATGTTTCGCGTGTCGCGCATGTCGGTCATCACGCGGACGTTGTCGCCTTTCCAGAACTGCGACGCGTCACAGGAGAGGGCGACTGATCTGCCGCGAACGCTGACACCGATGTAGATGCCCTGATCGTTCCAGCCGGCGTAGATGTCGGCGAAGGGTTTCTGGTTGTCGAGCTCGCACAGGGCGGGGAGCTTCGCGGCGTCCGGCCATTTGGCGATGTCGCCGTTGAGCGGCGGGGCGTCGGCGAAATGGAACAGGGCCAGTTCGGGCTTGATCAGGAATCGATTGGGAATCAGTGCGTCCATCGCTACTCCGTTCGTCTTCGAAGGTGGATTGTAGCAGGAGGGCGGGCAAACGCCGAAACGCCGGGAAACGTCAAGACGCCAAAATGTAAAAACGCAAAAAAAGGGCCAGGGCGCGGACCCTACGCGGCAGGACCGCGGAGGGGGCGACGTGACACGCCGAGTTTCGCAGGCGCCCTCTGGGGCAGCGCATTGAGACTGTTGTTGCTCGCGTTATCATGAATCGTCCCGTCGATTCAGTTACAACGATGAACAATTGAATGAGGCCATGCGACAATGAGCGCCCTCGACAGACCAACGTTTGACAATTACCCCAATAACTGGTTTGGGTTCCTTGTTCTCCGATCAAGCCCGGTTGTCGCGACTTCGTTGGATTGGGGCGAGGCTCCGTTACCCTGGTTCGAGGATTTCGTGGACGAGAGTATCGATGCGGAGCGCCGTCGCCTGGCGATTGCGTACCTTGATGGCGCGCCGTGTGGAGTGGGGACGTTTAGCTATTGTCGCTGCCCGCATTGCGGTGAGGAGGTGAACAACGCCACCTATTGCTGGGACGGCGTTTGGTTTTGGCCAATCAGCGTGATTCACGACATTGAAAAACACCAGATTTGGATTCCGCGGCGTTTCGAGCGGCATCTGGCCGATCGCGAGTTTATTCCGCCAAGTCAATCCGAGGTTCAGCAGCCGGAAGAATTCAGTTTCCCTTCATATGCGCCTCCTTGTTTTCTGCCGTGAGGCCTTGCCGGCACCGTTATGGGGACTGGTCCGTAAGCTCGTCAGGGGGGGCTGGTGAGGGGCCCGCTCCTGCAAGACGGGGGGGCGTTGCCCGGACAAGTGATCAACGGCGCACGAGTCGCCCTGGCTGATGGTTCGCACAGTGGACCCTACTCGGTAGCCGGCGATTGTGTCGGGTCGATGACCCGACCTACGTGGTGGATTGCGATGGGCGGGAGAGGATTCCCGCCGGGGGACGTGCGAGAAGGGAATCTCGCACAAGCGTAACAACAACTTGCCCACGAGCGAGGCGCGCCGATTCTTCGATCATCGAGACCCCGGGGTTGAAACCCCGGGCCACCCGCGCGAGCAGGGTCCAATGTGCGGACCGGTCAGCGGCTCGCTCCGAAGGAGCGACGGAGCGTAGCCACGGGTGGAGCGCAGACCGCGAAGCGGTCGAAGCGCAACCCGTGGTTGAGGTCTTTTTCTTTTGGTTTCGCCCCGGAGGGGCGACGGGATCTCCCCGAAGTGACGTGCGAGAAGGGATTCTCGCACGAGCGTTCGTCACCTCGCACGAGCGTTCGTCACCTCGCGCGAGCGTTCGTCAGATCGCGTGAGCGTTTGTGCATCTCACACGGGCGAGGCGCACCGATTCTTCGATCATCGAGACCCCGGGGTTGAAACCCCGGGCCACCCGCGCTGCGCGTTCATTCGCGATTAGTCGTGGCGAAGGGCTTCGATCGGGTTCAGGCCGGCGGCGCGGCGGGCGGGGAGCAGACCGAAGAGGACGCCGACGCCGGCGGAGAAAAGGAACGCGATACCGACGATCGCAGGCGACATCAGGGGTTCCACGCCGATCGCGCTGGAGATATAGGCGGCGCCCGAAACGCCGAGGATGATCCCGACGCTGCCGCCCGCCGTCGAAATGACGCCGGCCTCGATCAGGAACTGCCGGTTGATCGCCTTGGTCGACGCGCCGATGGCCATGCGGATACCGATCTCGCGCGTGCGCTCCGTCACGCTGACGAGCATGATGTTCATGATGCCGACGCCGCCGACCATGAGGCTGACAAGCGCCAGGAAGAACATCAGCAGCGTCATCTGGTTGCTGATCGTGCGGGCCTGTTCTTCCTTCTCTTTCAGCGTCGAGACGCGGAAATCGTTCATGTCCGCGTCGCCCAGCTTATGACGCTGGCGCAGCAGTTCCGTGATCTGCGTGACGGCAAGCTCGACGTCGTCGTCGCTCTTGGCGGAGCAGAGGATCGCGTCCGGCTCACGGCGGTTCATGATGTCGCGCAGCATGATCGGCAGCGGCACGATCAATGCGTTGTCCTCGTCCATGCCCAGCGGGTTGACGCCCTTGGGCTCCAGGATGCCGACGATCTTGAGGCTGATGCGACCGATGCGGACTGTTCGATTGATCGGATTGCGATCGCCGAAGAGGTCGCGCATCGTCGTCTGGCCGATGAGGCAGACGCGTCGCGAGGCGATGACGTCGAAGGGCTCCAGGTCGCGGCCCTGTTCGATGCCCCAGTTGCGGATGGCCGTGTATTTGTGATCGGCGCCCGTCACGGGCGCTGTCGCCGTGCTCGTGTCGCTGACGACGAGGACGTTCGTGCCCTGCACGCCGCTGGCCATGGCGACGCCGTCGCATTCCAGCTCGATCGCCTCGGCGTCGTCGCGGCTGAGGTTTGTGTGGACCTGCACGCCGATGGTGCCGATGCCCTTGCGCGTGTCCTCCGTGAAGACGAACATCATGTTCTTGCCGGCCTTGCGAATATCGCCGATGAGCGAGTCCTTCACGCCCTGGACGACGCTCACACAGATGATGACGACGCTCACACCCATGATCATGCCGATCATCGTGAGGAAGCTGCGCAGGCGATGCCGCCACAGCTCGCGAAGTCCCATCTTGAAGCATTCAATCCACAGGGCGAACAAGGCTTAAGTCTCCGGCGCCGACATGGACAGCGCGCGAACGTCCGGCACGGCCGGTCCGCCGCAGCGGGGCGTCTTCTGGTCGGCGATGATCTTGCCGTCACGCAGGATGATGACACGTTCCGTGAACTCGGCGACGCCGGGATCGTGCGTGACGATGATGATCGTCATGCCGTCCTTCGTGTGCAGCTCGTCGAGGATCTTCATGATTTCGCCGCTGGTATGCGTATCGAGATTGCCCGTGGGCTCGTCGGCCAGCAGGACGCGTGGGTTGTTGACGAGCGAGCGGGCGATCGCGACGCGCTGCTGCTGACCGCCGGACATTTCGCTGGGCAGGTGATTGGCGCGATCGGCGAGCCCTACCTTGTCGAGCGCTGACAGCGCGGCTTCCCGTCGCTTGCGCGTGGGGACGCCGGCGTAGACCATCGGCAGCTCAACGTTCTCAACGGCCGTGCTGCGCGTCAGCAGGTTGAAGTTCTGGAAGATGAAGCCGATGTACTCGTTCCGCAGGGCGGCGAGTTCGTCCCGGCTGAGCTTGCTTGTGAGCTGGTTGGCGAGGTGATATGTGCCCCGCGTTGGTACATCCAGGGCGCCGAGCACATTCAGCAGCGTCGATTTGCCGGAGCCGCTGGCGCCCATGATCGAGATGTACTGGCCTTCGGGGATATCGACGTTGAGCCCCTGAACGGCGTGGACGGCGTTCGCGCCGGAGTCGTAAATCTTGTGGAGATCGCGCAGCTTGACGGTGATCGGGACGCTGGGATCGTCGATCGTCGAAACGATGGCGGACGGCGTTATGGATGTCGCGTCGGTCATGCGTTTCGTGGGTTAGAGCGAACGTTGCGTCGGCGACGCCTGGCGAATCGCCTCTTTCAGGCTGAATCCGCCCGTGCTCCTGACGATGAACTTGTCGACGAACGTTTCGCCTTCCTTCGCGCCGGAGAGAATCTGCGTCTCGAAGTTGTCCGTCACGCCCGTCCAGATCGGAATCGGCGTCCATTTGCCGTCCGCCTCGTTGAACCGCCAGGCGGAGGACTTCTGGCAGTAGTCGATGCGCGAGCCGTCCGGGTTCTTCGGCTCCTCCGGGTACTTCATGGCGTCCAGCAGCTTCTGGCGCTCCTCCAGTTCGAGCGGGGGCCGGAAGCGCAGGGCCTTGTTGGCGACCTTGTCTGTATTGTCGTAGTGAACGCACTCGATGACGACGTTGACGCTCATGCCGGGCAGCAGCGTGCGGCGGGCGTCGTTCTGCACTTCGAGGATGACAGTGTACGTCGTCACGCCCTGGATGATCTCGGGCTGGTTGCGCTTCTGCAGGATGACGCCTTCGAACTTCGTTCGATGCTTGCCTTCGACCGTGAAGTTCGCCTTCTGGCCGACTTCGATGTGAGCGATGTCGGATTCGCTGACGCGGGCGCTGACCTTCATGCGATCGAGGCTCGGCGCGATGAGGAAGAGCGGCGGCGGCTGGAGTGTCGGATTGACCGTAGTGCCGACGTCGAGGTAGCGCGTCAGGACAATCCCGTCGATGGGCGAGCGAATGACACATTTCTCGACCTGGGCCATGGTCGTATCGAACATCGCATCGGCGAGGGCCTTGGCGGCCTTGGCCTGCGCGATCGCCTCTTCCAGCTGAGACGGCACAAACTGGTCGTTGAACTGAGCCTCCTGATGGGCCGCTTTGGCTGTTTCGACAGCGGCCCTGGCCTGGTCCAGCGAGACCTTCGCATTGACGAATTCCAGCTCGTTGGCGTTGTTCGAAGCCTTCAGCTTCGCGATGCGATCGTAGTTGTATTGTGCCAGCTCGAGCGCGGCGGTCGCGGATGCGAGTTCCTGGGCCGTACGCTGCACATAGATCGGCAGCAGGGCCATCTGCTTTTCGCGATCTATCTCGGCGTTCTGCACGGCGCTCTCGGCCCGACTGCGTTCGGCGACGGATTGCGCGTGCTGGGCGTCGACCAGTTCCGGATCGATCCGGCAGATGACCTCGTCCTTCGCCACGGGATCGTCGAAGTCCTTGAGGATCTCGACGATCTTGCCAGTCGCCTCGCAACTGACGATGACTTCGCTCAGCGGCTCAAGCGTGCCGAGGGTCTCGACGGCGAATGTCAGCGGGCCGGTCTCGACCTTGGAGTGTTCGATCTCATACCTGGGAGCGCCGCTGTTCAGGGCGCTATAGCCGACAACGCCGCCAACGATCACAAGCAGGACAATCGCAATCTTCAGGAATCTCATCGCGGATCCGTTTAGGAGGGCAAGGATTCTGGCAACTCACGTATCGCCGGGAGTTTAGGGGAACTTCCGCGGCGTGCCAACATCGGGGTTATACCCGACGCTGGAATCGGCGTTGCAGGGACATCGGACGCGATATCAATGGGCCCGCGCGACGGGTTCGCCGGATTCCGTGAAGGTCTCGGCCAGAAGCGGCTGCGTCGCGACGATGGCGCGATGAATCGTCGTGGAATCTGAGGATCGCGTCGGATCGGCGGTGCGTGACGAACCGCCCACGATGTACTTATAGATCTCGCCCCGGACGAACTGCTCCGTCACGCAGTCGGCGTGACCTCCTGTCCATCCGATGCGTGCGAACTGGCTCGTGCGACCTATGTTGACAACTTTCGGCGAGTCGGCGCCGGGGCCCTTAAGACCCACGAGACCCGCGGAGTCGTCGAACGTGCCGTCGATGGTGCCGAGGGCTCGGACGGGGCCATCGAGCACGGGATCGCTGGATGTGAAGTAGCAGACGATCTTACCCTTCATGTTGCCGAGGGCTTTGCGCACGTCGTACCGAGAGGACAGACTGGAGCCCGTCATTACGTAGTTGTTGACCTTGTAGGGCGGGGAGACATTTTCAATCGCCCAGATGCCGACGCCGGTCCCCGCGGAAAGGGCAATGACGTTTGCGTCCGCGTTCGGATTCTCGCGGAGATACCTTGTGATTTCCTTTCCGAGCTGTCGGCCGGATTCCCTGGCGATGAAACGGAGCGTCTGGTCGAGGGCGGGATTGAAAGTGAGGGACCAGCGATGGTTCGTCACGGCGCCCTTGTATCCGCGCTCCTTGAGTCCATTGGGGACGCCGAAGGCGCCGAAGCCCCAGTTGCCTGCGCCGTCGATGTACCAGGTGCGGCCGAATCGCTGAGCGGGATCGGCGCAGCCCGGGCACAGGAGCGCGCAGAGCAGGAGTCCAAGGATCACGGGGTACTTTCGAAGAAACTGTACGTTGATTGCGAGCATTGCGTTCAGCCGCCTGCATCCCAGTGGGCGATGAAGCCCCGACCATATCGACCTGATGACGAGCAAGGCCCTGCACACGAGATAGGATCCGATCCGCCGCCTCACGCCACAGAGTCGGGCGGGGGTTGGCGGGTCGGCTATCGCCTCATTCCTGCATAGGTTTACTCGATCGGCGCGGATGCGTCCAGACGATGCGCGGGTTTCGCCGGATGAAGGGACGCTGAAGCCAGAGCGATCGAACCGGCCCGGCTGGACAGCGAACCGTGTTCCTTACGGCCGAATGTGTCGATGCGTCGCGCTCTCGGCGGACAGGCGCGCGTGAATACGGGGCGATCCGTTCCCGGCGCGCGGCGGATCAGGCCCGGAGCGACATGGACGCGTGACGGGTCGAACGCCTGGCGCCCGCGCGCTGATATCGGCCGTCTGGACCGGCCGAGAATGTCGATTTCCACGTCCGATTATTGCCCGTGACGCCGGGCTTCGCGGGTCGCGGCTTTATCGGTGGCCCCGCCGGTCCGATGAACCCACCGTAATGTCCACGAACCACGACGCCATCCACGCGCGCCAATTCGTTCGGCACGCCGTGTCGATTGAAGCCCGGATCGAGCCGCACGCCGATCATTCGGAGCAGTACCGACTTGCGGTTCCCGATGCGCAGTCCGGTCTAGCCGTGACGGACGTCAGCGGCGGCGGTCTGGGACTTCGCAGCGGCATCTTCGTGCCCAATCGAATGAAGGTCATCGTTCACGTCATGGCCGGATCGCAGGAGTCGGGCGTGGCCAGCGAGGTCATTCGCGTCCGCGCGATCGTGCGGCGATGCGAGATGATCGATCACAAGCCGACCTACCTCATCGGTCTCCAGTTCGTGGACGCCTCCGGCGTCGACGAGAAACGCCTGATCGCCGTGGCCAACCAGGTCGTCCATGATGAGACCGTCGGCGCCGGCGAGGCGATCGCTGTCGGAGGCGCCGCCGATGCTTGACGCCAACAGCATGCTGCGCGATCAGCTTCTGACGGCGAAGATCGTCGATCCGAAGCGCCTTGAGGACCTCGAGTCCGCCGCCGTCGAACAGGCGACGGATCTGGAAACAATTCTGCGAACGAAGCGCGTGCTGTCGGACGCGCAGATCCAGTCGCTGAAGGGGCTGCGCCTCGGCTTTCCGTACTGCGATATCTCCGATTTCATTCCGCGGGTGGACAACGCCGAGCTGATTCCCGAGGACCTCGCGCGCCGTCACATCATGTTTCCGCTGTTCGACTTCGATGACCTGATCACGCTGGTCATGGAGGATCCGAGCGATCTGACGGGTGTGGACCAGACACGGCGCCTCACGAAGAAGGAGGTCGACGTCGTCCTGGGCAGCCGCAAGGACATCCTCGGGCTGATTGAGCGCGCCTATGGCGCGAGCAAGTACCTGCAGACGTCGTCGCTGGCGGATCAGCTGCTCGAGGTCAAATTTGACGAAGAGGTCGACGACGAATCCCAGCCGGTGATCCGGCTGGTGAACGACCTGGTCGACGAATCGATCCGGCAGGGGGCGTCGGACATTCACGTCGAGCCGACGGAGTCGTCCCTGCGTGTGCGGATTCGCGTCGACGGCGTGTTGCGGGAGATTGCGGCGCCGCCGCTGGGGATGCATCGCGCGCTGGTGTCGCGCATCAAGGTGCTCAGCCGGCTGGACATCTCGCAGACGCGCGCGCCGCAGGACGGCGCGATCAGCCATATCTGCGATTCATCGGAAGTGATCCTTCGCGTCGCGATCCTGCCGTCGATTTTCGGCGAGGCCGTCGTGATTCGCATTCTGCGAAACGAGTCCGACGCGATTTCGCTCAGCGAACTGGGAATGGCGCACGGGACGCTCGATCGATTCCAGAAGCTCGTCACCAACGCCCACGGCATGATTCTCGTGTCGGGACCGACGGGCTCCGGCAAGTCGACGACGCTCTACGGGGCGATGAAGCTGATTGCTTCACCACAGAAGAACATCATCGCGATCGAGGATCCCGTCGAATATCGAACGAGTTCGATTCGACAGGTGCAGGTCAATCCGGAAGCGAACCTCACATTTGCGTCGGGGCTGCGATCCATGTTGCGCCAGGATCCCGATGTCATCATGGTCGGTGAGATTCGCGACAAGGAAACGGCTCAGATTTCCGTTCAGGCGGCGCTCACGGGGCACCTCGTTCTCAGCACGGTCCATACCAACGACTCCGTCAGCGCCGTGGCGCGATTCCGGGATCTGGGGATTGCGGAATATCTGATCTCATCATCGCTGCTGGCCGTGCTGGCGCAACGACTCTGTCGCCGCATCTGTCCGGAATGTCAGGCGCCGGACACACCGCCGGCGCATTATCTCCGAGCGCTCGGACTCGAGCCCGGGGCGATCGAATTCGAACCGATGAAGGGCAAGGGTTGTCGGCGCTGCATCGGCACGGGCTACGTGGGCCGCATCGGGGTCTTTGAGCTCTTCGAGATGAACGATCAGTTCGGCGAGCTGATCGTGCGCGGTGAACCCACGGAGACGCTGCGCGGAGCGGCGCGAAGCGGCGGTATGCGGTTCCTCGTGGACGACGGCGTCGAGAAGATCCGACAAGGTCTCACGAGCGTCGAAGAGATCGTTCGTATCGCGGGTCGCTGTTAGCCCTGAAGGAGAGTTCGCGTGCCGACATTCCAGGTAGAGTTCGCGACGTCCGCCGGGAAACGCTCGAAAGAGACATTCGAGGCGGCGAACGAGCGCGCGGCGCTGGCCAGGATCGAAGGCCGCGGCGACACGCCGATCCGCGTGAGCAGTGTCAAGGGCGGCGGCGGCGCTTCGAAGCGCGTTCGACGAACCAAGGGCGGCAAACAGATGCGCCGGGCCCTGCTGGACTTCACCCACCAGATGGCGGCCGTGGCCGAGAGTGGCATTCCGATCATCGCCGGGCTTCGAGCCGTCGGCGAGCAGACGGGACATCCGCAGCTCAGGGCGGCGATCGGCCGAATCGTGGGCCGCATCGAGGGCGGTCGCACGCTGGCCGATGCGATTGACGCGGAGCAGGACATTTTTCCAGAGATCTACGCCAAGACGCTCGCCGCGGGAGAGGCGGCGGGCAAGGTTCCCGAGGTCATGAACTCCCTGGCCAGCTATATCGAGCAGGAACAGGAGACGCGCAGCCAGATCAAGTCGGCGCTGACCTATCCGGCGCTCGTCATCATCACGCTCGTTCTCGCAACGGCCGTGCTGCTCGTCTTCGTGGTGCCGCAGTTCAAGGAATTGTTTTCCAAGTTTGACAGCGACCTTCCGCTGCCGACGCGCATCCTGCTGACGACGAGCGACGCGATCATCAACCACTACATCCTGCTTGCGATCGGTCTGGTCGGCGCCTTTTTCGGTGTGCGGCACGTTCTGGGATTCCGCTCGGTCCGCGCGTGGCTGGATTTGCAGATCCTGAAGTTACCGGTCTTCGGCAATCTGCTGATCGGCGTGTACATGGTTCGATTTATCGAACTGCTGGACCTGCTGATCCGGGCGGCGCTGCCGATCACGAACGCGCTGCGGGTGACGTCAGACAGCATGACGAACGAGGCGCTTCGAAGTGACGTGCGAGGCATGTTGCGCGCCGTGGAGGGCGGACGTTCGCTGACGGACGCGTTTTCCCGGACGCGATGGCTGACACCGCTCGTCAAACGCATGCTCGCCATCGGCGAACAGTCGGGGCGAACGGACCAGATCTTCGACTATCTCCGGAAATACTACGCACAACAGACGCAGCGCAGCATCAAGCTGATGTCGACACTGGTTGAACCGATAATGGTCGTAAGTCTGGCATCGGTCGTTCTTTTCTTTGCGCTCGCGATCTTTATGCCGATGTGGAAACTGCTGAAGCTGGTTGGAACGGCGTGACACGCCGTCAGACGGGCAAGGCCGTGACGATACTGTTGGGAAAGAGTGACAGGAGTCTTCTGACTATGCAAAAACGAAATGAACTGCGACGCGGCTTTACGTTGATCGAGCTTGTAACGGTCATCGTTATCCTCGGCATCTTGTCCGCCGTTGCGCTGCCCGTTTACCTCGACTATCGCGCGGACGCCCGATCGGCCGCGTGCAAGGGCGCCCTGGGCGCGCTGCGGGCCGGCATTGCGAACTACTACGCCCACGCGGCGACGCCCGCCGGCGGCGGCAACGCGGCCTATCCGAGCCTGACGATTCTCGGCACGGCGAACGCCGTGATGAACGGATCGGTTCCTGACAATCCTTATGACTCGGACGGTACGGCCAACAACGTCGTCGCCGGAACGACCAAGGGCGTCGTGTCGGGTTCGACGGGCGGCTGGTCCTACAACGCGACGTCCGGCGAGATCTGGCCGAATACGAACGTCTCCGGCGAGAACGCGTTCTAAGACGCCAGTGCCGCGCGAGATGACGCGCCGGAACATCATGAACAAGAAGCATCCGTCACCAACGCGGTCCGCATATACGCTGATCGAGTTGGTGACGGTCATTTCCATCCTGGGGATTCTCGCCGTCTTCGTCGGGGGACCGACGATGGACACGATGAGCGAGATGCGATCCAGCGCCGCGGCGGCGCGCCTCGCGAGCGACGTGCGCTACATGCAGCGGATGGCGCTGGCGTCGGGACGGCGAACCTGGGTCAGCGTCAACAGCGGCGCGAATCAGTACGCCCTCTACGTCGAGGATGTCGACAATCCCGGGAAGGCCGGTCGGCTCGCCGTCGCCCATCCGCTGGATCAGTCAACGGCGCCCGTCGTGTTTGGATCGGGCCCGTTTTCGGGCGTTTCAATCACAAGCGTGTCCTTCAACGGATCCAGCGAGGTCGAGTTCGACAACTTCGGCGTTCCCTATGACAGCGGCGGAACGGCCCTGTCGAGCTACGGCGAGGTCCAGCTCAGCGGCGGACTTGTTGTGCGCGTGCAACCCGTCAGCGGGATGGTGGAGCAACTGGCGCCCTAGACGGCGAATACTGACGAGGACGCGTGTGAAACGGACAGGCGGTCATCCGGGAAAACGGCGGCGTTCGGCGACGATCATTGAGACCGTCGCGGCCATCGTGATACTGTCGATCGCGCTGCCGGGCCTGATCAGCGCATTTGCGGAGGCGTCGCATCAGTCGATCCGGCCCTACCAGCAGTCGATTGCGTCGATGCTGGCGGTCGAGCGGATGGAAGAGATCATCGCCCGTCGCTGTCGCGGGACCGACGGCTACGACGCCGTCACAACGGCGAACTTTCCCGCCGAATCACCCGTGTCCGGGTTTCCGGCATTCAGTCGCACGGTGAGTGTGTCGTACGTGGACTCGGCGCTGAACGCCGCCGGCTCGGATCAGGGCTACAAGCTCGTCACGGTCAAAGTCAGCGGCGCCGGCGCCGAAATCGACATCGAACGCGTGTTTGCGGACTTTTAGCGGGGGCGTCGTACGAATGAATGCGAGCGGATCGACTCGACGCGACTCTGTGCGGCGAACCGGGGGCGGGAGACCGGCCGTGCGGCGTCGCGCGTTCACGTTGATCGAGCTCGTCGTATCGATGACGGTCGGCGCGATCATCAGTGGCGTCGCGGCGATGATGATTCTGAACGCGTCGCGGAATCGGACGGAGACGGCCGCCCGGGCGGAGCTCGTCGACACGGCCGGCGCCGCGATCGAGACGATCATCCGCTACGTCCGCGAGATCCCTCAGGACGAATGCCCGGGGATGGCGACTCCCTGTCTGAACGGAAACGCCCAGATCGACGAGGCGACGGACTCGACGCTGCGATTCGACGTTTACGGGTTTCGACTCAACGGATCGACGATCGAGATGACGAATGACTCCGCGTCGAACTGGCGGCCGTTGCTGCGCGACGCGAGCGGGCTGACATTCACGTACTTCAACCGGAGCGGTGCGACGCTTGGGGCGACGCCGCTGTCGGCCGGCGATCGGGCGGATGTGCGTCGTGTCACGGTCAATATCGAAGTGAGCCGCGCCGGCGAAGCGCTGAATCTGCGGACATCTGTCTATCTGCGGGACTTCATGGACGAGGTGATGAGTGATCCATAAGGGTGGATTCCATTCGAGGTCCGGCGGGGCGCGGCGTCGCGGCGTGGCGATCATTGCGTTTGTCGCCGCGCTGCTGGTTATCGGCTCATATTCGCTGTGGCTCCTTCAGCTGTCGGCGGCGACGTCGTACAGCGCGCTGTCTCACTATTACGGGACGAGCGCATTTTACGCCGCTGAGAGCGGCGTCGAGATGGCGATGCGCGAGCTGAACGCTTCGCCCGCAAATGATTTCGATAGTGACGGCGCCATCGGCACGATATCAGACAACGGGACGTCGACGGATGATCCCGCGCTGTCGACCGGCCGCTTTACCGTGGTTCAGTCGAGCGTGACGCCGCCGACGTATCAGGCGACGGGGCGTCCGGATGTGTCCGTCGCCCCCTGGTCCGGATTCCGCCGAATCCTCGAGTTTCGTGCGGAGTAGCCGGCCGAAGGTCGTTCGACGCCTTTCGGTGGGTGAAGAAACTGTGTCGCAAGACGCGCTTCGGAGACATGGATGTCGAAGGAACGCCAGATCATTATCCTCGAAGCCAGGCCGGAATCCCTGCGCCTGTTCTTCATCCGGCGCATCGATGAGATCGTTGAGTGCGTGGAGTCTCGCTCGATCGCGCCGACGGATCCCGAATCCGAGGAATCGTCGCTTCTGGATCAGCTCGCCCTCGACGCCGCCGCCGAAGAGATTCGAAAGCGAACCGAGTGGCGCAACGCCGAACTGATCGTTCTGGTCGGCGGCGCCGAAGTCGCGTGTCATTTCCTTTCGATGCCGGCGCTCAGTGGGAAGGAACTCACGGAGGCCGTCCGGCTCAAGCTCTCCCAGCAGATGCACTTTCCGCTCAGCGAGGCGGTGGTCGACATTCATCGCGTGACGCCGCCGGACAGCCGGGAACAGGCGATCGTTCGCGCCTCCGCCATTCGGAAAAATGTCTCCATGGCCGCCGTCGCCTTCGCGCAGCAGACGCGATTGTGGCTCGCCGGTGTGACGTCGTCCGTCGTCGCGTTGTCGCGGCTGGCGATGTCCGAACAGGCTGATCACTGCGAGGGCGTCTCGGCGGTCCTGCAGATTGACCACGTCTTCTCGACGCTCGTGATTCTGGGGCCGGCCGGTCCGTTCCTGGCGACGGAGCTGCCGGTTGGCATCGATGACTTCACGAAGGCGCTGATGCGACCGATCATCGCCGGTGAAGACGTCTATCAGCTGGAAGAGGCGCAGGCGATCGAGCTTCGGGATCGCGCGGGCGTGCCGGCGCATGACGCCGACCTCGGTATTCACAATCTCAAGGGCAAGAACCTGCTGCCGCTGCTGGAGCCCGCGCTCCAGCGATTCGCCCAGCAGCTGACGCAGTGGCTGACGTTCGCCGCCACAACGGAAGGCGGCGGCAAGGTGTCGACGATTCATGTCGTCGGCGCGGGCGCAAAGCTGCCGGGCCTCAGCAAATCACTCGGCAATCGACTGAAGATCGATGTGGATTGTCCGGTGTGGGCAAGTCAGTCGTCCGGCGGGTCAAGTGTGGACGTCGACTCGATTGCGGCCGCCAGCGCCGCGGCGAGGTTCATGCCGGAGCTGCCGAACCTTCTTCCGGAAGAGGAATTCAAACGGCGTCGCGTTGCCAGATTTCGTTCATCGACCACGAAGGCCGGACCGATCGTCGCCGCCGCAACGCTCGGCGTCGCGTTTCTCTTCAACCAGATCGGGGGACGACTGAGCCAGGCCGTCGGCCAGGTCGAGTCCGAGATGATTCGCGTGCAGACGATGGTCGACGAGAACACGCAGCTTCAGCAGCAGCGCAGCGCCATCAACGCAATCAAGGCTCAGTTCGACACGTTCTCCAGCCAGACGCCCAACTGGCTCGGCCTGTTCAAGGAACTGTCAGCCATCCTGCCGAAGGAAATCCGCGTGACGCGCATGACAACGCGAAACGACGCCTACGGCATTCGCGTCGTCATTGATGCGGACGTCGCCAGGTCCGCCGCAGGCCAGTCCTACGATGAGGTCGTGGAGCGGACGCTGACGGCGCTGGAGCGGAGTCCTTTTGCCGCCGCCGTGCATCTGGTCAACTCCAGTCGCAGCGACGAGGCGCAGGGCGGTTACGAGGGAATGTTGTCTGTGGAGGTGTCGCTGGCGTACGTGACGCCACCGGCGGAGGCGAAATGAACCGACTCGGAGCGACCATCAGGGAGTGGATCGGTTGTGCGATCGCCATCGCGCTGGTCGTCGGAACCGCCGTATACACGCTCGTCAGAGGCGCCAGTGTCGGCGCCGATATTCGAACGCTGCGGATGGCCGCCGATTCGTTGAACCAGACGGCGCAGCAGGCGCCGACGGCCGTGATCGACGCCAACGAGCTGGATCGCGTCTCCCGCATGCGCGCCGACTTTCAGGCGCGACTGCGCGACTCGCAGAAGCTGGGACTCGTTGTTTCGCAGTTGAGCGAGGAGGCTCGCCGCGCCGGACTGCATACCGTCGAGATCCAGCCGAGCCGGCCGCGCGACATCAACAACGCGAGATACCCGCTGTTTCGCGTGACAGTCGTCGGCGATTACCAGCGGATTGCGAATTACATGGGCGGTTGCAGGGACCAGCGAATTCCTGCGCGGGTCGTGGACTTCACGATCACGCCCGCCGGGACCGACGCGGCGCCAACCCCAGGCCTGCTGCGAGCGGACATCACGGTCGAGGCGTTCACGTCGGACGTCGTGGCGACGACGGGAGGGACGAATGGACAAGCGTAAGAAACGTGTCCTCAGCGTCCTTTGCGTCGGCAGTCTGATCCTGGTGTGGCGTGTCTACGCCATCTGCACGAAGTATCTGCCGGCGGCCGCTCAGGCGGAGCCTCAGGCGCCGGTTGTCGAGACGCCGGCGCCCGCGCCGATTGCGTCGGCGCCGAATTCCGTCGCGTCGAGTCACACGCTGTCGGACGACGCCCTGGCGAAGCGGCTCGAACTGCAGGCCATTGTCGCGGATCGGCCCTGGGGGCGAGATCCATTCGAAGGTGTTGGCGCCGCCAGTGAGCGGATCGGGGCGGAAAAAACGCCCGAACCCGCGGTTGTCGCAACGGCGCCGGCGGCGGCCGACTGCAACATCGTCGGCGTCTCGGCGCGCAACGGCGACTGGATTGCGATTATCAACTCTCAGGTTTATCGCGTTGGCGACGCACTGCCCGAGGGTTTCGTCGTTCGGCGCATCACAACGAACACAGTGACGCTCGAGTCGAAGGGCTGGGCGTACATCTACTCTCTCGGCGCGGCCGAGCCGACTATTGCGAGGATTGATGGGGGCGATGAATAACAAACGAATCCAGATGGTTCAGACGCTCGTGGCGTTGACGCTCATCGCGCCGTGTTTTCCGATCGTGCGGGCGGACGCCGCGCCGGAGGGGAACATCACGCTCAATGTTCCGAAGGCGAACGTTCGAGACGCCCTGCGGCTCGTGGCTGAGCACGGCGGGCTGAATCTGACGGTCGGACCGGAGGTGGATGGAGAAGTATCCGTCTACCTGACGAACGCGACGATCGAGACGGCGCTCGAAGCGATCGCGCGCAACGCGGATCTTGAGTATTCCGTGTCCGACGGCATCGTCAGTGTGAAGAAGAAACCGGAGCGAATTCCGCTCAGCGAGCTGCCGCCGCCACCCGTCGAAACGCGCGTGTTCACGCTGCGGGCCGCCGACGCGGCGCGCGTTCGTGATGCGCTGGTCTGCGCGCTGACACCGTTCGGCAAGATGGAAGTCTACAATGACAACAGCGGCGATCGCTATTCAACGCTGAGCCTGAGCCAGCTCGAAGGCGATGTCGGCGAATCCAGCACGCGGGGGCAGCCGCTGTCGACCACGAACCCGGCGGCGCGAACCGGTCAGAACGGCGGCGCCTCGATTACGCCGTCCAACGCGCAGAACGCGCGGCGACTGGTTGTGACGGATACACCGGACAACCTCGATCGGATCGCCGATCTCGTGGCGACACTCGACACGCTGCCGCCGCAGGTACTGATTGAAGCGCGCATCGTCGAGATGAGCACGGACCTGCAGCGACAGATGGGCATCGACTGGGACATCAATGTCCTCGCCAACGGTCCTGTCCTCAATCACGAACTGCCGCTCCACATGGAGGCGGGTTTCGCGTCGGGCGATCAGATCCGCCGGACGGCGAACGGAACGGCCAACTCCAGCGTCGGCCTGTCGCTCGGCACCGTGGATTTCTCCCGGCTGATGGGCATGCTGCGCATTCACGCCAGTGACAACGCGATCCGGCTGCTGGCCAATCCACGTCTGCTCGTGTTCAACAACCACAGCGCGAGCATTCTCGTGGGTGAGCGATATCCGCTGCTCGAATCGAACGTGTCGGAATTCGGCATCGTGACAGAGTCGCTGGACACGTACATTCCCGTCGGGGTGCAACTGGAAGTGCAGCCGACGATCATGCTCGACGGTCGCATCTCGATGATGATTCATCCCGTGACCAGCGCCCTGGGGGACGATGTTGTGGGGACGACGGGTATCCGCGTGGCGCGAATTCGCACGCGGGAGCTCAGCACACGCGTCATCATGGGGGACGGTGAGACGATCGCCCTCGGCGGTCTGATCAGCGATCGCAAGACGCGCAACGTGAACAAGATTCCGGGGCTCGGCGATCTGCCCGGATTGAGCGCACTGTTCCGCCAGGAGAATCCGGCGAGTGAGCGTATCGACCTGATCGTGTTCGTGACGGCGCGCGTCGAGGGCGCCACTGTCCTGAGTGATCGCGATCGCGAGGTTTTTGAGTCCTATGAGCCGAACTTCAAGGAAGTTCAGAAGCTCCAGGATGTGCAGCTGCATCACGAAATCCCCAGCGAATACAGCAAACCCAGGCCCATGTACGGCGATCCCAGCGTGGTTCCGACGTCCGATGTGAGCCAGTTGCGCGGATTTGACGGGGGGTATGAACCCATGCCTCCCGAGGACATTGAGAAGATTCAGCGGCAGGCGCCGCCGGCGTCGCGACCTCCGGAGGAGAGGCTGCGTATCGCCGGGGAAGCGCCCTCCAGGGAGCTGCGGGCTCGGATGATCGAGCGTCGCCGCGAGGAACTGCGAAGGACGGCCGCCGCCGATCGGGAAGAATGATCGCGAGGGAACCTATGCTGATGAGACGAACAGGTCGCACGATCGTGTTGTGTTCGCTGACGACGATGAGTCTCGGCGCCGTCGGTTGTTCCGGCATGAAATTCGGCGCGGACAACGGCGTTTCGGCCCGTCCCGCCATTGTGAATGAGTCGACACTGACGCCGGCCCAGAAGCAGGCGCGATTCGCTGAGGCGTATCGCGCGGGGATGATGTACGCCGGGCAGCGGTCGTACGCCGAGGCGATGTCGGCGTTTGAGGAAGCCGCGCGGATGCGCCCCGATTCGACGGAAGCGCTCTTCAATCTCGCGGCGTGTTATGAGAGCGTCGGCGACCCGCTGCGCGCTATCGGGATCTACAACAACATCCTTCGGATAACGCCGAATGACGCCGATTGTTATCACAATCTCGGTACAAGTTATATGAAGCTGTATTACCTGCAGGAGAGCCCGTCGTGGAAGCGAATGGCCGTTCTGGCGTGGGAGAAATCGCTCAAGATCCGGCCCGACCAGCCGAAGATTAAGACGTACCTCGCGAGGT
>DAOPJV010000035.1:0-63890 GCA_035399845.1 Phycisphaerae bacterium
TTATGACATCGGACACTCTTGCAAATAAAATCGAGTTTTCAGACGGAGCCTAGTTGCGTGTTGCTAGTGTCGAGCCGTTCGTCGCGAGCCGTCGGGTGGCATGCCGACCCTTAAGGTCGGCATGTTGAGGAAGCGCCGGCAAACCGAACTGCGACCGCAAGGGAGCCGGCCAGCGTAGCCCGAGGCGTTTCGCGCTCGACGCTACCGGTAGCCGCCCGCCGGAATCGTTGCGTTTCTCCAGTGGCGCCAGCCCTGCGCGCAATTGTGTCGCAACTGGCCTGCTTCTTGGCGGGCGCAGTTCCTTCCGGACGCCATGCCGACCCTTAAGGTCGACATGATCGCCAACACGCCCATTTCGATTGCCCATCACTTTCTCGCGCAAAGCGGCCAAGCATCGGATACAATACGAAGCGCCCCAGGGTCGGGGATCGCGTCGTCGTTATGGCGTCGCGATGAGATCGGGTCATTGGATGTTCTCGGGAGCCTCATCATGCCGGAGATCAAAGACAAAGCGCTGAACGACGCTGGAACGAGTGTCATGGGCGATCTGGAATCGCCGCGCGACGCCTACTGCCCGCTCTGCGGTTTTCCCCTCGTTGAAAAAGACGGCGGCTACGCGTGCTCCAGCCTCCAGTGTGGCCGCGCCATCGTGGACGCGGCGACGGGCGAGCGGGTCGAGATCGCGCCCGTCATGACGAACGACGTCGACGACGCCCAGCGACCGGACCCAACGGATCCTGTCGTGATTTTCAAAATGTCGGAGCGATTGTTCAATAAGCTGTTCCTCATCTCCTTCTGCGTCGCCGCATTCGTCGTCGTTGCGTGGGTCCTTCTAAATCAATAGTGCGCTGCCTCGTGCTGGGTCGCGTCGGGCGATACAGTTCATCGGCGATCATTTGAATGGGTCATGTTGATGAACCTCATCGTGAAGTCTCATTGGCTGAATGCCGGCTTCGTCGCACAGGCCGCCGACGACTCGGCGGATCTCGCGTCATGGTCGACGACGATTCGGATTGTCGCCGGCGTGGCGTTGGTCGGCGTTTTGATTTACGTCTTTCTTCGCGTCAAGGGCGAACGAAAGAAGGAACAACCCCGCCGAACGCCGCCTCGGTACATCTATCGTTGCAGGGGCCTGTTGTTTTCCCGAGAGGAAGAGATGCCATTTGACGGTCTCTCCGCGTTTGACTCGCTGGAGCGCCTGTTGGCCCACACGTGGATATACAAGAAGGGGATGCCCGATGTGGTCAAGATCGATATCGAACGACTGAGCCTGTTGCAGGCCAGTTATGACGATGAGCGCCCGGCGTCAGGGAATGCGGCGAAGCGCCAGGCGATGACCGGAGACTCCGCGTCACGCGTATCGGATATCGAGTCAGACGAATTCCCGCAAGGTGAGAAGCGCGGCTGGGATGCCCAGGTCCAGATGCTCATCGAACGTGACAAGGCGGGCGCCCCGGGCGCGCTCAAGTCGCTGATGCAATGGGGCAAGGGCTGCTCCTGGCCGGGCGGTCGGCGGGCTTCGGAGTACCTGCTGTCTGTCGGGCGCCGTGCGTATCCCCTCGTACTCGATGTACTCGGGACACAGGACGACGAATGGAAGTACCGCGTCATCACGGGGCTCGTGTACAACTGGCCGAGAGAACTGCAGGAAGAGATCGCGCCGGTCCTCGAAACGCTCACACGACAACCGACTGAAGAGCGATGGAACGTGGAGGTAGACGTCGCGGCGGCGGAGGTCCTGTGCGAAAACAAGCTCCTCGACCAGCGGCGGCTGACGGAAATCGTCGGTCGCGTCCTCGGCAACAATCCCAATCTCGATGAAGACGACGTCGCCGCACTCAAGGCGTGCATTCAGTAATCCACTGAGCGCAACGCCGACAGCCTGGAGAAGTCAAGTGGCGTACAAACCCCCATGGTTGGCATGTAGAAGTCGCGCCAACGAACCGAACTGCGACCGCAAGGGAGCCGGCCAGCGTAGCCTGAGGCGCCCCGCGCTCGACGATTCTCGCGGCCGCCCGCCGGAATCGTTGCGTATTTCCAGTGGCGCCAGCTTTGCGCGTGATTGTGTCGCATCTGGCCTGCTTCCTGGCGGGCGCAGTTCCGTCCGGACGACACGCCAACCCTTAAGGTCGGCATGCAAAAGTCACGCCAGCAAACCGAACTGCGACCGCAAGGGAGCCGGCCAGCGTAGCCTGAGGCGCCTCGCGCTCGGCGTTTCCGGTGGCCGCCCGCCGGAATCGTTGCGTATTTCCAGTGGCGCCGGCGTTGCGCGCGATCGTGTCGCAACTGGCCTGCTTCCTGGCGGGCGCAGTTCCGTCCGGACGTCACGCCAACCCTTAAGGTCGGCATGCAAAAGTCGCGCCAGCAAACCGAACTGCGACCGCAAGGGAGCCGGCCAGCGTAGCCTGAGGCGCCTCGCGCTCGACGTTCCCGGCGGCCGTCCGCCGGAATCGTTGCGTTTCTCCAGTGGCGCCAGCCCTGCGCGCGATCATGTCACAACTGGCCTGCTTCCTGGCGGGCGCAGTTCCGTCCGGACCCCACGCCAACCCTTAAGGTCGGCATGCAAACGTCGCGCAAACGAACCGAACTGCGACCGCAAGGGAGCCGGCCAGCGTAGCCTGAGGCGCCTCGCGCTCGACGCTTCCGGTAGCCGCCCGCCGGAATCGTTGCGTTTTCTTCAATGGCCTCCGACTGACGAGGACCGGACGGTCGATTAGAATTCGTCGTGACGACCCCGCGGCGCCGGCGGGGCGACCCACGGATTGATTTGAATGCCCAGCAACACCGACGAACCAACCAAACAACACCTTCTCGACCTCACGCCGGATGATCTCGCCGTCGCGCTGAAGGAGATGGGCGAGCCCGGCTATCGTGCGAAGCAGATTCTCCAGTGGGTCTATGAACGCAATGCGTCGAGCTGGGACGAGATGACCAACCTCTCCAAGCCCCTGCGCGAACGCATGGCCGAGCGCTTCACCATCTTCTCGAGCGAAGTCGTCCGCCGCGCGGCGTCGACGGACGGCACAGTCAAGCTCCTGCTCCGCTGGCCCGACGGCGCCACGAGCGAGTGCGTCATGATCCCGACGGAGAAGTCGAAGACCGCCTGCGTCAGCTCGCAGGTCGGCTGTCCCGTCGGCTGCCGCTTCTGCGCCAGCGGTCTCGACGGCCTTCAGCGAAATCTCTCCACGGGGCAGATCATCGAACAGGCCCTCTACGCGCGGCGCGAGGCGCTGGCGGCGGGGGATCGACTATCGAACATCGTCTTCATGGGTCTCGGCGAACCGCTGGCGAATTACGACAACGTGATCGGCGCCGTCGAGATCATCAACGCCGACTGGGGGCTTGGCATCGGCGCCCGCAAGATCACGATCAGTACCGTGGGGCTGCCGAAACAGATTCGCAAGCTGGCGCACGAGGGCTACCAGGTGAATTTGGCGCTGTCACTGCACGCGCCGAACGACGCCCTCCGCGCCGAGTTGATCCCCTGGGCGGAGAAGATCAGCATTCGCGAACTGACGTCGGCCTGCGCCGAGTACTTCCAGATGACGGGCCGCGAGATCACGCTCGAATACACGTTGCTCGCCGGAACCAACGACTCCGAGGCGAACGCGCGCGAACTCTCGGGCTTCGTAAAGCGCCTGCGATGCAATGTGAACCTGCTCCGCTACAACCCCGTCGAATCGCTGCCCTACAGGCGACCCTCCGCCGAGGCGGCCCACGCCTTCCAGGAGCGATTGCGGGCCCTCGGCGTCAACGCTCATATCCGCAAGTCCCGCGGCAAGGACATCGACGCCGCCTGCGGCCAATTGCGCCGGCGGGAGATGCAGGAACAGGGCGGTATCTCCCTGCCGGTTGTTGACGGCTGACGTTGCGGCGACAATCCACGTCGTGGACACGCGACACTTCCACAAACAGCTCGACGACGCGATGCGGCGCCTGATCGGAGAGACCGGCGTCATCGTGTGTGCGATTTCCGGCGGCGCCGATTCGATGGCCCTGCTGCACGGTCTCCTGCGCGTGCGTGAACTGCGCAGTCGCACGTGGACACTCCATGTCGCCCACCTGGATCACGGTATCCCCCATGACTCGGGCGACATGATGGCGTTTGTCGAGGGCGTCGCGACGTCGGCGGGTGTTCCCTTTCATGGGGCTTTCGTGGATGTGCCGGCGCTGTCGCGCGAAACGAGCGCGTCCATCGAGGAAGCGGGCCGCAAGGCGCGCTACGCGTTCCTTGAGCGCGTGTGCGATGACGTCCGCGCTCACGCGTTAGCCGTCGCCCATCACGCCGACGATCAGGCCGAGACGATCCTGCATCGCGTTGTTCGGGGGACGGGCCTGAGCGGTCTTGCGGGCATTCCCGAAAGTCGCCCGTTAAGCGACGAATCACCCGTGCGACTGATTCGCCCGATGCTCGCGTTCAGGCGTAGCGAATGCGTCGCTTACCTGGAGCGCCGCGACCTCCCGTTCATGCATGACGATACGAATGACGATGTCCTCGCCGCGACGCGCAATCGCATTCGCCACGACCTGCTCCCCGTGATCGAGGATCACATCAATCCGCAGGCCGTCTCGGCCATCGTCCGTCTCGGCGAGCAGGCGCGACAGGCGGCGGACCTGATCGACGAATGGGCGAAAGACGCGTGGTCCGAATGCCATATTGAATCGCGGGCGGGCGCCATCCAGTTCGACGCCCACTTGCTGGCCAGGCAGCGCGAGTTGATCCGTATGCGTGTTGTGGGGCTCGCGATCGATCGACTCGGCGCCGGTCGTGGCGATGTCGGCCACGAACGCCTGCGGGCCGCGGCTCTCCTGATCGCCGGCGAGCGACACGACGCCATCGTCGAACTGCCGGACGGAGTTCGCGTCGCACGACAGGGCCGCTTCGTGACGATCGCACGCCCGGTTGGCATGCCGGCCCTTAAGGTCGGCATGAACCAAGACACGAAAAACGCCAAATCCACTCGCGCCCCGAAGTCCCCCAGGCGAGGCGCAAACGCCCGATGAAAACCAGCGACATCACCCGTGAACAATACGCCGCCTGGCTGCGCATCATCCTCCTCGCCGCCTGCATGCTCCGCGTCGCCCTGATCGGCTACGCCGCCGCCCATCCGTTCCAGTTCGACTTTCCCGATTCCCATCGCTACGTCCGCGTCGCGCGGGGCATCGCCGCCGGGGCGGGGCCGGTCGAGTCGCGTGAGACGCTCGCCGGAACCGATCCTATCTACCCGGCGCTGCTGTCGGTCGGGATTCGCCTCGGCTGCGTGTCGACACCGGCGGTTATGGACTTCGGCCGCGCCATCAACGCCGTCTGCGGTGTCGTTGTCGTCCTTCTCGTCGCCATGCTTGCCGCGCGCCTGTTCTCCAGGCGCGTGGGTCTTCTGGCGGCCGCCTGGTGCGCCGTCGATCCGATCCTCCTGTTCTTCAATGCGCTCGTCCTGACGGAACTGCCCTACATCGCGATGCTCATCGGCGCCATGTTCGCGATCCTGCAATACCAGTCGTCGCGACGCCGCATCGACATCGCGCTGGCCGGCGTATGGCTCGGCTTCGCCACGCTCACGCGCAGCAGCGGTCTCTTCCTGCCGTTGCTTCTGGCGATATGGCTCGTCGCCGCCGATCGAAAGCGCATGCCGCTTCGCCGATCCGTCACGGCCGCCGCAATCATGCTCGCGGCAATGCTCTTCGTGATGACGCCGGCCATCTATCGCAACTACAGGCTCTTTGGCGCCTTCGTCCCCGTGCGGACCGGCGGCGGGGCGAGCCTGATGGAGGCGCTGGGCCCGTGGGCCGATGGCGCCCCGGGCATGGATCGCATTCGGTACCCAAAGACGCCCGAAGGGGCGAACGAAGTCGAGCGCGACAGGATCTATCGAGACGCCGCCGTCGCGTGGGCGAAGGCGCATCCGGGCGACGTGATCTCGCTGGCGTGGCGCAAGCTGGCGCGGACGTGGTCGATCACGATCAACGCCGCCGCATTTCAATCGGGCTTCTACGCGCTCATCTGCTGGTTGAGCGTGGCGCCGATCTTCCTGCTGGCGATCATCGGAATATGGCGCATTCGGCGTCAGGCTTCGATTCTCTGCTTGTTGCTCATGCCGGCGGCCTACTTTACGCTGGTTCACATGGTCTTCGTGGGCTCGGTCCGTTATCGCCTGCCGGCGACGCCATTTCTGTTTATCCTGGCGGCGATTCCCCTGGCCGGCGTGTTGCGACGCACGGATAGCGAGCCGCACGGCGCAGAAGCTTGAAACGCACGACGCTCGAACATAACGCGGCCCTGCGAACGATCCGGGAGTACGTTCACACGCGTACCCTCGTGCGCTATCCCGTGTCGACCTTCCGGCGTCGCCTCGGCGTGTTCCTGCTGGCCTGTTTCGTCATCGCCTTCGGCTTCTACACTTTTTCGACGACAGACGAGGCGATTCGCCGGCGGGCGCTTCAGTTCCTGCGGAAGGCGACGCCCGGCGGCGTGGAGATCGACGTTGGTGGCGCCTCCTTCCAGATGTTCGAGGGCATCACGCTTCGCAATGTCCACGTCTATGTGCCCTATGACGAACGCGTCGACCCGTCGGCGAAGAAGCGGAGCGATCGCGAGATATTCTCGGCGACGACGCTGAAGCTCGTTCACGACCCGTGGCGGCTGCTTTTCGGCAACCTGCGGGTCAAGCGCATTATCGCCGTCGAGCCGACGATTGTCCTGACCAACAACACGGAGACGGGCGCCCGCAACTGGGAACTGCTGAACGACCCGAAGCGCAATCGTTCCGGCGTCAGGCTGCGACATCGGCCGATCGTCACGATCCGATCGGCGGCGGCGAAAGTCACGAGCATCGACAGGGACGGCGGGCGCGTCGAGAGCATGCAGATCCTCGACGCCGACGTTCGCCCTGCGCCGCAGAGCGGGACCGCCTACGACATCGAAATTCGTCAGTACCGCGATCCGATCGGCCGGGCGACGGTCCACTTCGATCCGGCCGAAGGCATGGTTGCGAATTCACCCTTCGTGGCGACGCGGACCATCAAGCTGCAGCTGCCCGCGCCGCTCCAGTCGCTCTTCGATTCCCTGAGCGTCGAGGGCGATGTGCGGCTCACGCGATTCGTGTACGACAACGCGGCCGACGGCGATCGCGACACGCGGATCGAGATGCGCGACGTGAAATGCCACGTTCCCCTCTGGCTCCTGTTCGGCGAGCCGGGGCCCGCCGTGGATCCGGCGATCGCCGACCTGAACCTCTCGCTGGTCGACCTGGAGAACCTGGACGGTCGCGTCGAGCTCGTCGGCGAGGAGATCCGCATTGATCTGACGGGCGTGATGAACGGGGCGCCCTGTTCCGTCAAAGGATCGCTGACCCGATCCGGCGAGGACAACCAGGCGATGGGCGTCGATCTCGAGGTGAAGGCGGAGGGCTTCCCCGCGCCGGAGGGCGCCGTGCGCAGGCGCGTCCTGGCGGATGAGCGGGCGCCGCGCGCCATTCACGAGTTTCTGCACGACTACGACCCGCACGGCCGACTCGATGTCGACCTGCGTTTCGCCCGCGCGACGAACGCGCCCGGGACGCTTCGCATGGACGGCGTCATTGTTCCGCAGGGCGTGACGGGCGCCGCGACCTGGTTTCCCTTCGCGCTGGACGACGTGCATGGCGCCGTTCGCTTCGAAGGACCCGACGTGTACCTGGAAGACCTGCACGGCCGGCATGGTTCGGGTGTCGCGTCCGTCAGCGGGACGATCGATCGCCGGACGGGCTACTCGTCACTGGCGCTTGAGGTCGATTCCTACAACCTGCCGCTCGACGTCCACCTGTTCATGGCCATGTCGGAACGATACCAGGGCGTCTGGCGCCGATTCATGCCTTACGGCACAGCGAATATCCGGGCCGTGCTCACGCGAACGGGCGGCCCCAAGTCGCTGCCGCTTCCGAAGCTGAACAAGCGGGTCACGGTCGACCTGCGCGACGTGATCGCGATGTTCCGGCCCTATCCCTATCGCATCGAGCACGTCGACGGTCGCCTGATCGTCGACGAGGATCGGATTCTCCTCCGCGACATCACCGGTTTCGCGAACGGGGCGCCGATCCTGCTGGATGGCTACGCGCTGCTGGAGCCGGATCGTGAAGCCGAAATCGACATGCGGCTCGAAGGCCGAGGCGTCGGTATCGACAATCGTGTCGCGTCGGCGTTTGGCGGCGCGGACGGGGCGCTCGCCCGATTCAATCCGCGCGGAAATGTCGATCTCATTGGCGGCCTGTCGCGCCGCGAAGGGGACGAAGACCTGCGATGGGACTTTCACGTCGATGGACGCGACCTGCGCATTCGACACCAGGAGTTGCCCTACGCGCTCTCCAATGTCGCCGTCGATCTCGACGTGCGGACGGACGATGTCGTCGTCAACCAGTTGACGGGCCGACACGGCGATTCACTCGTCAGCGCGACGGCCCGCTGGTCGCGCGGCGATTCGGCTGAACGCGTCGAGCTGGTTGTCTCCTCCGACGACCTGGCGCTTGATCGCGAGCTGTACGACGCGCTGCCCGCGGGCGCGAAGTCGGCGTGGGACATGTTCGCCCCGACGGGCCGCGTTCGCGTGCGCAGCCGGCACACGTTCGCCGGCGCCGGCGCCGCCCAGATCCACACGCATACAACGCGCATCGAGCCGATCCAGCTCGCCGCGAAATTCAAGTCGCTGCCGCTGCCCATCACGGGACTCAGCGGCGCCGTGGACATCACGTCGACGGAAGTCCGCCTGGCGAACGTCAGCGGGAACATCGGCGGGTCGCGCATCAGCGTGGATGGCGTTGTCCATCTCGACCCGCAGGGCGGGATGCGCGGCGACCTGAAACTCGTCGCGGGGGAGATCGAGGTCACGCCGGACGTGCTTGGCGCGCTGCCGACCGGGCTTGGCGAATGGATGAAGCGAGCGAAGCTCAGGGGGCGGATGTCGCTCGACTTTTCCAGGCTCGCCTTCGAATCCGATTCGATGGGACGACTGCGCTGGCGGATCGAGGGCCGCATCGGACTCGCGGGCGTGTCCGCCCGGCTCGAAATGTCGCTCGACGACGCCGATGGTGAAATGCGCGGCGTGTGTGTTATCGAGCCGGATGGCGGGATCCAGTTCGACGCCGACGCGAAGATCTCTCACATCCAGTTCGCCGGCTGGGACATGCGCGACGTGCGCGGTCGCATCGTGTCAGATCCGTCGGCGGGGGCGCTGATGATCGAGAAGGGCGTCGCGCGTCTCTACGGCGGCGACGCCACGGGCGACGCGCAGATTCTCTTCAGCCAGGACCATACGGCCTACGAAGCGTCGCTCCTGTTTCGGGATGTTCAGATCCAGGAATTTCTCGACGCGCAGAAGGACAAGGGGCTGCGCCCCGACGCGCGCACGGAGCCGACAGAGAAGGCCCGGGGGACGATCGCCGGCAACTTCGCCATGCGCGGCGAAACGGGGCGGCGCGGGTATCGTGAAGGCGCCGGCACGGTCTATATCCGCGACGCCCAGGTCTGGAAGCTGCCGTTTGCCCTCGCCATCTTCCAGGTGCTCAACCTGACGCCGGATGAGAATGTCTTTCACGACGGCCGGATTGAAATGTTCCTGACGGATCAGAAACTGATCCTTCACAAGATCGATCTGCAGGGGAAGGCGATGGCCTTCATCGGCGGCGGTACCCTCAACCTGGATTCCGACGACCTGGACATCCGCCTGCTCGCCGCCAGCCCCGTACGCGTCCAGGTGCCGCTCCTGACGGAAATCCTCGAAGGCATGGCGCGCGAGGCGATGGAAATCCACGTCACGGGAACGGTCGACAATCCGAAGATCCGCCCGGAACCCCTGCGCCAGGCGCGGGATGTCATCGGCACGCTTTTCCCCGAAATCCCTCGATCACGTCGATAGCGCGTCGCGGACGGCGAGATTCAGCGCGTTCTCAGGCGTTGGCGGGTTCGGCCTGCCTGTCCCGCGGGGCGTAGCCAATCACGACGAACAGGATCGACATGAAGTCGCGCTCCAGCAGGACGCCGATGGCCCCGAGCGCCGCATATTCAATCGGCAGGGGGCGAACGAGCGGGTTCTCGATGGGGATGTGCGTGTGCAGCTTCTCCGCCGCGTCGAGATGCTGCGGCTGGCCAAACCAGTAAGCGGCCGACGCGACGAGCCCGACAACGACGAGCATCCAGATGCGATCGCGCAGATCGAAGAACCACTGGGCGACGAGCGCCGCCAGAAGGAAGGCGGAGATCAGGGCGAAGAACAACTGTCCTGTTTCGATCGGCGCCATCGGTTCGCCCGCGGCGAATGCGATGATGGACCAGGCGATGAAGAAGCCGATGACCAGCGCCCCGATCGCCATGCGAATATCCCAGGCCGACTTGCCGTCGCCATCCTCCATCAGGATCGGCGCTTCGCCGGCGGCGCGGAACCAGCCCTGCACCCACTTCCCGACGACCATGCCGACACCGATCAGGGCGAGCCAGAGCCACGTCTCGGCCATCAGCCCCATGACGGGGTAGACATCGATTGCCGAGTCCGGTGAAGGCGACGCCAGCCGGTTCAGCAGCAGCATGTCCATTCGGCCGCCGCGAGCGGCGAGTGTCGCAAGCCCCACGGCGACGGCGAGCGGTCCGCGCTCGGCCGTGTCCCCCCCGCAGATGGCGACGGCGATGCCGCTGACGACAATCGCGAGCCCCAGCAGTTCGGCCATCGTGACAACGCCGTTGTTGACCATCAGCATCGAAACGGCGCCGAGCGGATCCGTCGGCCGGGCGACCCACCAGCCGAAATACCAGAAGACGGCGCCGGCGATGCACATCGCGGCGACGAATCGAATTCGGTACACGAGGATGTGACCACCCGTCTGCTGTGGGGCGGTATCTTTCGGAACGCCGTTCGTGGGTTGCGAGTCGTCGGTCATGCAATGCGTCTCGTGGAAATCGATGTCGGCTCGTCGGGCGCCTGGGAGATCAGTGATTCGAGCCGCGATCGCTTGTCTGCGGAAATCAGGCACATGGGAAGGCGGAACGACTCGCGCAACTGGCCGCGAATCGCCATGGCCGTCTTGATCGGAATAGGATTGGTGTCCAGGGTCAACAGGGCCCGCATGATCGGAAACAGCTCCGTATGACGTCGCTGCGCCTGCGTCCAGTCATTTGACAGGGCGGCGCCCACCAGCGACGACATCGCCGCCGGAAGCAGATTGCTCAGAACGCTGATCACGCCGCGCGCGCCGACACTCATCAGCGGCAGCGTCAGCGGATCGTCACCGCTGAGGATCGTGATGTCGGACTGCGACGCCAGGGCGCTCGCGCCATCCACGGAGCCCGTCGCGTGCTTGACGGCGACAATGTTCTCATAGGTCGTGAACAGCCGGGCAATCGTGTCGTTCGGAATCTCCACGCCGCATCGCCCCGGAATGTTGTACAGGATGATCGGCGCGTCGATCGCCTCGGCGACGGCGGCGAAGTGCTGGTAGAGACCGTCGGCGTTGGGTTTGTTGTAGTAGGGCGTGACGACCATGACGGCGTCGGCGCCGGCCTCCAGCGCCGCCTTCGAGCACTGGATCGTCCTGGCCGTGCAGTTGCTTCCCGTCCCCGCGATCACGCGGACACGACCCGCGGCGCGCTGCGCGACGGTCCGGACGACGAGCGTGTGTTCCTCGTTCGTCAGTGTCGGGGCCTCGCCCGTCGTTCCGCAGGGAACCAGCCCGCTGACGCCGCCGGCGATCTGCTCATCGACGATTCGTTCCAGCGCCGCCGTGTCGATGCCGTCCTCGGCAAACGGCGTCACAAGCGCCGTAAAGCATCCTTCGAACATTGCTCTACTCCTTTGTCGCATGATGCTCCAGCAGGCGGCGCATCTCCGTCACCGCCTCACGAATTCCAACGAACATGGCCCGCGCCATGATGCTGTGGCCGATGTTGAATTCCTCGAATCCCGCGATCGCCGCGATCGGGGCGACATTTCGATAGGTCAGGCCGTGACCGCCGTGGACGACGAGGCCGCAGTGCTGCGCATGCTGAACGCCGCCGATCAGTCGCGAGATCGCGTCGCGTGTCGCCTCGGGCCCCTTCGCGTGGGCGTAGCCGCCCGTCCACAGTTCGACAATCTGGAATCCGGCCGCCGCCGCCGCATCGATCTGAGCCAGATCCGGCTCGATGAACGCGCTCACATGGGCGCCGGCGTCGCGCAGTCGTGACACGACGTCCCGCAGGCGATCGCCGAGTCCCACGACGTCGAGTCCGCCTTCCGTCGTGACCTCTTCCCGCTTCTCCGGGACGATGCAGCATTGGTCGGGACGCGTGCGGCAGGCGATGTCGACGACATCCGGGGCGATCGCCATCTCCATATTCAGTCGGACGTTGACGACCTCTTTCAGCAGGGGGACGTCGCGATCACAGATGTGGCGGCGATCTTCGCGCAGATGAAACGTGATGCACGCGGCGCCGCCGAGCTGCGCCTCAACGGCCGCCCAGACGGGATCGGGTTCATCCGTCCGCCGGGCCTGGCGAACCGTCGCGACGTGATCGATATTGACGCCAAGCGTGGCCATCGAGGTGGAATCTCCGTGGTTACAGTTGATCGGGGATTATAAGCGGGAGGAACGAACGCCGTCAGCATTCAAAAAAAGCCCGCGCGCCATCGGGCGCGCGGGCCTGTTTTATGCAATATGCGGTTGCGCTCACGAAGCGCGCGACGCCTGGCGTCAGCCGACTTTGGGTCCGGCCGCTTTGACCTCAGCCGTCGCCGAGGAGAATTTCCCGAAGTTCCTGTTGAACAGTTCGGCGAGCTGTCGGGCCTTCGCGTCGTAGGCGTTCTTGTCCGTCCACGTCTCTCGCGGTGTCAGCAGCTTGGTATCGACGCCGGGAACACTCCTTGGAATATGCAGGCCGAAGATCGGGTCCGTCGTCGTCTGCACGTCCCGCAGCGCTCCGGACAGGACCGCCGAGACCATGGCGCGCGTCGCCTTCAGGTCGATGCGTTCGCCGACACCGTAAGGTCCCTTGTGCCAGCCCGTGTTGATGAAGAAGCACTGCGACCCGTGTTTCTTGATCTTCGCCGCGAGCAGCTCCGCATAGACCATCGGATCGCGCGGCAGGAAGGGTTCGCCGAAGCCCGTGCTGAACGTCGCCTGCGGTTCGCTGCCGACGCCGGCCTCTGTCCCGGCGAGCTTCGCCGTGTATCCGCTGAGGAAATGATACATCGCCTGGTCCGGCGTGAGCCGGGAAATTGGCGGCAGCACACCGAATGCGTCGCAGGTCAGGAAGACGACGGCCGTCGGATGGCTGTCGGCGTAGCCCTCGAGAATCGCGTTGTCGATGAACTCGACGGGATAGGCCGCCCGCGTGTTTTCCGTGAACTTGGCGCTGTCGAAGTCGGCGTTGCGTGTCCGGCGATCGAGATCGATGTTCTCCAGGACGCAGCCGAACTTCAGGGCGTTGTAGATCTGGGGTTCGCGTTCCTCTGTCAGCTTGATGCACTTGGCGTAGCAGCCGCCCTCGAAATTGAACACGCCCTTGTCGGACCAGCCATGCTCATCGTCGCCGATCAGGCGGCGATTCGGATCGGCGCTGAGCGTCGTCTTGCCCGTGCCTGACAGGCCGAAGAAGAGGGCGACATCACCTTCATCGCCCACGTTCGCCGAACAGTGCATCGGGAAGATGTTCCGCTCGGGCAGGATGTAGTTCATCACGGTAAAGATCGACTTCTTGATTTCACCCGCATAGTGGGTGCCGCCGATCAGGATCATCTTCTTCGAGAAATCGGCGGCGATGAACGCTTCCGAATGCGTGCCGTGCGTGTCCGGCGTGGCGAGACAGTCCGGGGCGCTGAGAACCACCCACTCGGGGCGCGTCTTCTGCATTTCTTCATCCGTCGGCCGGCGGAAGAGCTGGCGGGCGAACAACGCGTGCCACGCGTGCGTCGTGACGACACGGATCGGCGTGCGATAGTCCGGCGCCGCCCCGGCGTGCGCATCAACCACGAAGAGCTCGCGCGTGTCCTGAAATCGCGTGATCAGCTTGTGCAGTCCCTCGAAGACCTCCGACGTGATCGGCTGGTTGACCTTGCCCCAGGCGACGGTCTTTTCCGTCGATGCGTCGCGCACGACGAGCTTGTCCTTCGGGGATCGTCCTGTCCGCTTACCCGTTAACGTCGCCAACGCGCCTCGGGTGGTCATCCATCCTTCGTGCCGCCGGATCGCGAATTCGATCAGGTGCGGAACGGAACTGTTCCAGTGAACCGCTCCCTCGGGATTGATGCCATGGTTCTCGATGCCGTATTGATTCGGTATCACGGTCGCAGGTCTCCTGGTTCCCTTTTTTCAAACCCGAGCCGGTCACGACCGAACGGGATTGGCACAAGAGTGCTGAAAGCGCCGTATTGTGCAATCGCCGTGAACGCCGGGCAAGCCGCCGAAATCGCGCGGGGCGGCCGCCCGGCGCCCGAGTTCTTAGGGGTTTCTCGGGATCTGTGGGGCGCGTGTGGGCGTCGCAATGTCGCCTTCGAACAGTACTGAACAGGGTTTACACGCCTCGATCGCCGTTCTAGGCTTCCGCATATGAAGCATCGACGATTTCCGGCCGGCATGGATTCGATTGGGCGCCTTGCGTGTATTGTCGCCTGCGCGGGGCTTGGCGCCTGTGGCGGCGGCGGGACGGTCGAGACGAACGTCCGACTGCCGGCCTCTGATCGGCCGGATGTCACGCCGACCGCGTCCAGCGACGCCATTCGTGTGCCCGCCGGCGAGGCGTTCAACTATCCGCGATTCAGCTCAGGACAGGAAGGCCCCGACGCCCGGGGATCCGCGATGGCCGCCGGCGCCGACGGCGCCGTCTGCTTTGCCGAGGTCAACGGCGAGGGCAAGGCCTGGGGCGCCTTTCAGCTCGGTTACGCGTTTGATCACCAGGCGACAAGCCCGTCCCCGTGCGTGGTGCATGTGCGACTGACGGCCGAGGAGGCCGGCAGGTCCTCACGGGGCGAAGGGGCGGGCGCCGACGCGTCCGCCGATGGCGCCGTGAACCTCGTCTTCTTCATGAAGGATTCGATGGGGCTGACGATCAAGGAGGAGTCGCTCGTGTTCAGCACGCTGAATCGCGGACCGCGAGACGCGACGACCCGGCATGACTTCGTCTTCGAGGCGGACCTGCAGCCGGAACGCGGCTACTACGTCATCGTGTCGGGACGTGTCGACGCGTCGGCCACTCAGTCGGCGACCTCCCGGGTCGACCTCAAAGTGTCGGATGTCGCCATGGATATCCGATGGGGTCGGGAGCCGACCGGCGCCGTCCGCGCCGCGTCGCAGGGTTCCTGAGCATGGCGCGGATCGGCTTGTATGGCGGGACCTTCGATCCCATTCACCACGGTCATCTGATCTCCGCGCGGAGCCTGGCGGAACAACTCGATCTCGAACGCGTCTACCTCATCCCTGCGGCCAGACCGCCGCACAAACCCAATGGGGCGATGACGTCTTTCGAGGATCGTTTCGAGATGGCTCGACTTGCCGTGGACGGGGATACGCTCTTCGAGGTCAGCGATATTGAGGCGCGACGGGAAGGCCCCAGCTACACGATCGATACCGTCGATCGCGCCCGCGTCGCCTTTGGCGCGTCGGCGGAGCTCTTCTGGTTCATCGGGGGGGATTCGTTGCCGGAACTGCCGACCTGGCGGCGCGTTCGTGAACTCGTCGAACGCGTCACGATCGTGACCGCGACCCGGCCCGGCTGGCGACCGCCGACACAGGATCATCTGGCTGCGGCCGTCGGACCCGAGGCGGCCGGACGCCTGTTATCGAACTGCGTCGGGACGCCATCGATCGGCATCAGCGCCACCGAAATCCGCGCCCGACGTGCGACCGGCCGCAGCGTCCGGTATCTGACGCCGCCCGCCGTCGTGGGTTACATTGAGGGCCGCCGGCTCTATGAATGATGCGTCGATTTCGCGATCGTATCGTAAGCTTATTTAAGACATGGGTTAATGTTATTATTGGTGTTCGAATTACCGGTCGCCAATAATTGACCATGCGTCGTTTCAGGTTGTATAATGTGAGAAGTGGATTGAGGATCTGCGTGCTTCGCGGCGCGGCGGGGGACGCAGGTTTGGCGTGAAGCCTATTCCGTGTTGCATAGGAAAGTCTGAGTCATCCCGTCGGAGCCCGACCGGCAATTGGCGCCGATGTCTCAGACTGCAGGCTTCTTCGCCCGATGTATTGTTGGGTGGACGATCGCCCCGCCGAGCCACGGCGGCCGCCCGGCGCCTCGCACAAGCGAGCCGGCGATCCATGGAGTTGATAGCAAGACGTCCAGAGGCGACTAACGACCCGGGCGTCACGCGGTCATACATACATGCCTACTGATCCAAGAAATCGAAGTCAGCGTCGAATCCAAATCGGTTGTGGTCTGATTCTCGTCGGCATCCTGTACGCGCAGTTGTCGATGGAGTCGCCCAAGGCCGTGATCAACACTGGCGCCCCCGTTGTCTTCGCGGACACGCCCGTATCCGAGGACTCCTTTGAAAAGCTGCTGCGGGATGACCCGTTTGCCGGCCTCGTCGAATCGAGAGATCGGCTCATCCGTGACGCCCGCGATTACACCTGCACCTTCGTCAAGCAGGAACGCATCGACGGCGCCATCACGGAAGAGCAGGAAGCCAACATCAAGTTTCGAGCCGAGCCCTTCAGCGTCGTGATGGATTTCACGCGCAACGCGGGGCTCGCCAATCGCGTCGTTTACGTCAAGGGTAAGTGGCGAGACGAGTCCGCCGACGAGGGACTTCGGGAATTGGCTGTCTGCCAGCCCGGCAAGGGCCTCTCGATGTTCGTCAAGAGCATCAAGCAGCCGATTCACGGTCTGCTCGCCAGGAAGACGTCCCGTCGCGCGATTGACGAATTCGGTTTTCGTCGAGCCCTCGATCTGCTGATTGAGTACTCGCAGAAGGCGAAGGACGCCGGTGAGCTGGAGCTGACCTTTGTCGGCAAGACGCGGTTTGATGGCCGCGATGTCTGGCTCGTTCGCCGAACCCTTCCGTACACGGGCCCCGGCGGCGCCTATCCCGATCGCGTCGCCAATATCTATGTGGACTGCGAACGCCTTGTGCCTGTCGCGGTCTACACCTATTCCGATTCGGCCGAGTCGCCGGATCAGCTCCTCGGCAAGTATGAGTATCGCAATGTCCGCTTCAACGTCGGCCTGACCGACGCGGACTTCGATCCCGCCACCTACGGCATGTAATCCAGGCAAACTTGCGAATCGCAGCTTCTCGGGATCACCCTGCGCTGTCGCTGCGCGCCCGCGACGGGCCCCGATCCGTGAACGCGCTAGTGCTCCGTGACGATGCCCAGCGGAATCCGACTAAACGGGTTTGACGTCAGGAGCCACGGCAGGACCCACGCCAGGACGCCGCAGATCATCGTTGCGACGGCAATCAGACCCATGATGTCTCGCGCGCGATTCGAAAATCCCTCGAACGGTTTGTTCAGGACGGCGAGGACGACGCTGACCAGTCCGATCGTCGTCGCCGGCAGACTCATTGCGACGCGGAGGGCCTTCTTGAATCCCGGGATGACCTTACCAGTCATCCCGAGGAGGCGCTGTGTGAGTCGGGGCCCGGGTACCGAGGGTTCAGCCGGCGCGGGCGCAGGGGTTTCCTCCGGAGTCGCCGCGTCCTCGGTGGCGCTTTCGATCGGCGCTTCGTCCACCTCCGGGGCTGGCGCCTCAACCGGTGTCGGCTCGGGCTCGACCACTTCCTCGGTCTCAACATCCTCCGGTGGCGGCTCCTCATCGAACGCCGTCTCCGGCGCGTCCTCGTCGGGAATGTAGAGGACCTCGACGGCGGGCGCCGCTTCGTCCACGGCGACATCGTCAGTCGGCGCGTCATCCGGATCGTTCAGCAGATCGGGCAGGTCCGGCGGCGTCGCGCCATTTCGCGGCGCGTCTGTCGGCGCGGCGCCGGCCTCCTGCAGTATCGCGTCGATCTCCGCCGTCTGATCATCCGTTTCCGGGGATTTATCCGTCGTGGCGCTGGTGGCCAGCGCAGCGTCGATCTCCAGTTCCTCATCGACCGGCGCGGGGGCGGCGGGGGGCTCGGGGGCCGGCGTCGAAGGCTCATCCGCCGGCGCGGGGGCGGGTTCCTGTGCCGGCGCTGACGCCGCCTTCCGCGCGAGCGTCTCCTGGATATGAGGCGGAAGCTCGGGCGGCGGTCTCGGCGTGACAGGGGGTCTCGGGCTGGCCTCGACCGGGCCGACGTCGGCGATCGATTCGAGGTATTCGTCCAGGGGACCGTCGGTATTGCTGGTGATGACCTCTGTCAGGATTTCGGCGTGTCGGAGCAGCGCCTCAATCTCGCTGTCAATACCGCCATCGCCGCCCGCCGGCGCGTCGACAATCGGCGCATCCTGTTGGTCAACCGGTTGAACTTCCGTCTCTTCCATGCGATCGCGTCGTGGCGGTGGGTGTTGGCGCAGGATGAACCGCGGCGTCGAGTCCTTGCCTGTCTATCGGCGGCATTTCCGGATGCGCTGAAGTTGCGCCAGTCTTGTCCACGGCCCGCCAACGTGGGATCATGGCGACGCCATGCGGGAACGTCGATTTCTGGTTGAAAATCTCGAGGCCACGCCGCTGACCCTGACGGGGCGCGAGCGACGCCACGCCGTCGATGTGCTGCGTCTGAGCGTCGGCGCCGAAGTGGCGCTGTTCGACGGTCGCGGGGCGCAGGCCCTGGCCGGCGTCGTCGCCATCACGGCGGACGAAGTGAGGCTCGAACTCAGAACTTCGCCGGAGCGGATCCGGTCCTCTCCCATCGCGCTGACGCTTGCTGTCGCGGCGCCCAAGGGATCGCGCGGCGACTGGCTCGTCGAGAAGTGCGCCGAGCTGGGGGTTCCCCGCCTCGTTCTGATCGACACGCAGCGCAGCGAAGTTCAGCCTCGGGAAGCCAAGCTGGATCGCTGGCGGCGGAAGGCCGTTGAAGCGGCCAAGCAGTCCGGCGCCGCGAGCGTCATGCGAATCGAGTCCGGCAGATCCATCGCCGAGGTCCTCGCGGGCGTCAGCGCCGAGGGATGCGTGGTCTACGGCGCCACGAGTGGCGACGCGCCGAGTCTTCACACGCTGCTGGACGATCTGGATCGCGTAGCGGGGGGCGAGAAAGACGTCCTGTGTGTCGTGGGCCCCGAGGGCGGTCTGACGGAAGCGGAACTGGGACTCCTGGCGTCGCGCGGCGCGCGGGCCATGACCCTTGGCGCCCCGACGCTGCGCGTGGAGACGGCGGCGATTGCCGCGGCCGCCGTCTGGGCGGGATTCTCGGCGGGCGGCGCGTAAGTCGCCGCGGCCTACAGACGCTCCGCCGCCATCAGATCGTCGTAGGTCTCTCGCCGACGAATCACGCGGAATTCACTTCCATCGACAAGCACTTCAGGGGGATTGGGGCGGCTGTTGTAGTGGCTCGCCATCGACATGCCATAGGCGCCGGCGGAAAAGACGGCGACAAGATCGCCGCGCTCAATCGGCGGCGCCATGCGATCCTTTGCGAGGAAGTCGCCGCTTTCACAGACGGGGCCGACGATGTCGATGAGCTTCAGTCCCGGCAGCGTCGACGCCGTCGCGCGATCCGTCGGAACGAACCCGGGCTTCGGCTTTGCGGGCCATGCGAAGTGATAGGCCTCATAGAGCGCCGGGCGAAGCAGGTCGTTCATTCCGGCGTCAACGATCAGGAAATCGCGATCGCCGGACTGCTTGAGATACAGGGCCGTCGTCAGCAGGATCCCGGCGTTCGCCGCGATGCTGCGTCCGGGCTCCATGATGACCTTCAGGCCCTTACCCGTCAGCAGCGGTGTGATGGCCTCGGCGTACTGGACGGCCGGTGGCGCTTCGGCGTCACGATAGTGCGCACCGAAACCGCCGCCGATATCGATCGTGTCGATGTCGAATCCATCCGCGCGAAGATCGTCTATGAGCGCGAGCCCCTTCGTGATCGCGCCGACGTACGGGGCGATGTCATTCACCGGCGAGCCGATGTGCAGGTGAATGCCGCACAGATGCACGGCCTCGTCCCGACCGAACGTATCGAAGAACCTTCGTCCGCGCTCGAGATCGACGCCGAACTTCGACTCCTTCTTCCCGGTCGAAGTATAGCGATGCGTCCTGGGATCAACGTCCGGGTTGACGCGCAGGGCGGCGCGCGTCCGCACGCCTTTGCGCCGCGAGATCGCGATGAGATTCGCCATCTCCGCCTCCGACTCGACGTTGAACCAGCCGACGCCCGCGTCGATCGCCTGCTCGATCTCCGCGTCGGACTTTCCGACGCCGGCATAGACGACCATCGACATGTCGGCGCCGACGGCCTGCGCGCGAGCGAGTTCGCCCCCGGAGACAATGTCGAAACCGGCGCCGGCGTCCTTCAGCATCTGACAGATGGAGAGATTTCCGCAGCTCTTGATCGAGTAGCAGATCAACGGATCGAGCGCCGCAAAGGCGTCGCGCACGGCCGAGTAGTGATGCCGGAACGTCGCCCTGGAATAGATGTACGCGGGCGTGCCGACGGATTCCGCAATTCGGGCGACGGGCGTCGCTTCGCAGTGCAGTTCGCCCTCCAGGTATCGGAAATGATCCATAGGTCTCTCGCAGCGCCTTTCGTCGCTTGTGGAGGCCGACGGAGCGTTGGCGTCGCGCGACGCGGGCCACGTCGGAATTCGTCGTTCGGGAAAATCGTCAGCGCGGCGCCGCGCCGACTTATGTCTTGATGCCTTCGAGCAGAATGACGGCGAGCGGCGCGAAGACAATGAACGGCAGCCACGGCGGAAGCGCCGGGTCAATGTTGAACGTCGTGATCTCCACAGTATTGCAGAGGAACATGGCCGCGTAACAGAGGCCGCCCGCGAGCAGCGCCTTTCCACCGAGGACGATCAGCGGAGGTCGTTCACGATTCAGGAAGAAGGGAATGCCGACACACAGCAGGGTCATGTTCATGAAGACCGTGGTGAGCCGCGCGTGCTTCATACGGACGAACTCGGCGACGCCGGCGGCCGAGAAGTAGCTCTGGAGCTTGTTCAGCTCCTTGAGGCTGAGGTACTGCGTCCACTGAGCCGACTGCTGAAGCGCCATCTCTCGCGGCGTGAGCGACGACTTGTAGTCCTCGATCCGGCGATGACCGAGCGCCGCCAGATCCTCGCTGATGTCACCCGCGGCGAGCGTCGTCGCGAAGCCGTTTTCCAGGTGCCACGTTCCCCGTTCCGGGTCCCAGCGCGCCTGGTCCGCCTGGATGACTTCCGTCATGCGGTTGTTTTCGTCGCGCTTCAGGACGACGACGCTGCGCATCTGCATCGCCGTCGGATTGAATCTTGCCGCCGAGAGCAGGGCGTTGCCGTTGGCGCGATCCGGCAGGAAGAAGACGGGGAATGTCTTCGTGCCCTCCAGGTCGCCGTGATTGCGGGCGAGCTTCTGCGCGATGTTCGGGATGATGTACTCCTGGTCGACGAACCACAGGCAGTTCATCGCCAGGCCCGCCAGCAGGATCGGCGTCGCCACGCGATAGAGGGACGCGCCCGCCGACAGGATCGCCGTCAGCTCATTCGAGCTGTGTAGCCGGCCCAGTGTGAAGCACGCCGCAACGACGGAAATCACGCCCGACAGCTGGGCGAAGTACATGAACAGGTTGTGGCCGTAGAAATCGACGATGCGTTCGATGGTCTGAAGGACGCCCGATGTGGGCTGGTTCGTGAACTCGTCCAGATTCACGAACAGATCGAGAACCACGTAGAGACCGATGAGAATCGTCATCGCGAAGATGTAGTTCACGACGAAGGATCGCAGGATGTAGCGGTCAAGGGTTTTCATGTCGCAGTTTCGTTCGCCGCCGCAGGCGCGGCGTCATGTTAGCGCTTCAGGAACCTGAACCCGATGACGCCGACACCACCGTAGAGGACGGCCGTGGCCCCCCAGACAATAAAGACGGGCGTCAGGCCGTACTCCGGCTGATTTGCGAAATTCCGGGCGATCAGAAACGCCAGAAGGACAAACAACCCCGGAATGCAGCTGATAAACACGGCCGTCAGCACCTGGCCGCCACGGAGGATGATCCCCAGCATCGCGCCCATCAGCACCATCGGCAGGACGGCGACGGCGATCGCAATGCGGAAATGGATCTCCCCGCGTATTTCGGAGTTGTACTTCCGGAAGACCTTCAGCAGTTTCTTTCGCTTGTCCAGGTCTTCCTTGAAGATCGGAATCGAGAAGTCGTCCTCCAGCACCTCCAGCTCGTTGAATCCCGTGAACGCCTTCTGCATTTCGTCCTGCGCTTCGAACAGGACCGCCGGAAGCGTTTCCTTCGGTTTCCGCACGATCTTGGCGTCGGCGCCCTCGATCGTGTAGCGAACGTCATCGCGAAGTTCGATCTGGATGATCGGCGAATGCGCCGCGATGCCGTCGTTCAGCTTGATCTCGGCCAGCTTCGCGCTGTAGTTGCGGACGATCGGATTGCCGACCTCTGAGACTCTCGCCGTCACGCCCAGCAGTTCGATCTTGCCGTTGTCCGGATCCGTGCGGAAGCCTTCCGACGCCTCGAGCGTGATCTCGGCGTTCTCGTCCTTCAGTGTGATCCGGCCGTCGCCACCTCGCGACTTCGTAATATGATCCCGGAAGACTTCCGCCAGGAAGTACTTCTTCATGCACTTGCGCATGCCGTGCATCAGGTCGTCGATCTCAGGGACCTTGATCGGATTCGCCTGGAAGTCGATCAGCGTCGGCAGCTTCTCGAACTGGATCTTCCGGCGAATCGCCATCGGGAAACGGATCGGTCCGATCAGCTGATAGTCGAATTCGATGTATTGCCGCCGCTGCGCGTCATAGCTTCGACCGTGCTGCAGCTCGAGTGTGATTTCGGGCGTCGACGCCGTATTGTCGAACTTGATGATCGTTTCATCCGCCGTCCCGATGCGGACGAGCTCGTTGACGTTCATTTCCTGAAAGGCGACGCCCGTCAGGCGCAGGAAGGAAAACCCTTCCTGGTAGCCCTCGGGAAGGTCCTTGGGGTCGATCTTGACGCACTTCTCGGCCGAGACGGCGACGCGTTTCGCGTAGATGAGCGGCTTGCCCCGCAGGAATCGATTGGCGACAAGCTTCGGCAGGTCGCGCCGCGTGATGTCCTCGACCTGCCACGCCATCTCCGGAATCAGGAAATTGAAGCCGGCGAACGTGATGGCGCCGGCGAGGATGCCGGCGAAGATCGAGGGGGAGAGAACGCGATGCAGATTGATCCCCGCCGCCTTGCAGGCGAGGATTTCATTTTCCGACGCGGATCGGCCAAACGTGACTGTCGCGGCAAACAGGGCGGCGACCGGCGTCATGTAAAGCACGGCCACGGGAATGAGATAGACAAAAATGCTGCCGATTTCGTCGGCGCCGAGCCCCTGCGACGAAAACATCGACGCCACGCCGCCTCCCATCACGATCAACAGCGTGAGCGCGATGAGGGTCAAGGTGAAGGACTTGACCATCTCGAGAGCGAAGTAGGCGTAAAGCGTCTTCATAGATTCGAATGCTCAGTGGCGACGTGTCTCGCGCGGCCACGCGGCGGGCGCCATCATGCGTCCGGCCCTTCGATCCGTAACGGATCGCCGACCGACCCGCTCACGCGGTCGCTGAAACGCTGCGAGTCTAGATAGCGGGCGCAGGGCGTCAACATTGGGCGTCGATTTCCTGTCGCCGGTCGACGACGTCGGATATCGCGACTTCGCGCTGTACCGCACCGCCCTGGCCAGGCGCGAGCCGTCCGATCGAGTGGTCGTCACGGGATCTTCCGGGAAGAAACGCCCGGAATTCCGTGAAAGATGGGACCCACGCGACGTCGATGTGACTACGCTACCTGAAGTCGCCCCGTGGTCGGAGGAACTTCGCGCAGAATCCGCTTGACCACGAGCGCAACTATTGCTCTTATAGAGGGTTCGCGCCGATCCGGCGGATCCCCGGAGGGCGCGATGGTCTTGCAGGTGTCCGGCCATGCTCCGGGCATAGGGATGAATGGATGGCGCACACGACGTCGCAGAATCGACGGCCTTCGGACGTAATGAAAACCTGGACGGTTGAGGACTCCAAGGAGCTCTACAACATCGAGAGTTGGGGCGCCGGGTTCTTCGGCATCAATGCGAAGGGCAACATCAGTGTCAGTCCTCGCGGTCCTGAAGGCCCTCGGTTCGATCTCAAGGAACTCGTCGATGAGCTCCGCGCCCGGCAGCTGAACCTGCCGCTGTTGATTCGATTCTCCGACATCATCCGCTCGCGGCTCGATCAGCTGAATTCGGCGTTCGATCGCGCCTTTACGTCGCACGAATACGCCGGCGCCTACATGGGCGTCTTCCCAATCAAGGTCAACCAGCAGCGACACGTCGTCGAGGAGATTATCCAGTACGGCGAGCCGCATCAGTTCGGTCTGGAGGCCGGCAGCAAGCCCGAACTCATCGCCGTTCTGGCCATGCTGGAGGCCGATCAGCCCCTGATCATCTGCAACGGATACAAGGACAGTGAGTACATCGATCTGGCGCTGTGGGGGACCAAGCTCGGCAAGACGATCGTGATCGTCGTCGAGGAATATGGCGAGCTCGAGCGCATCATCGAACGCTCGCGCGTCATGGGCGTCGCCCCGCAGGTCGGCTTCCGAATGAAGCTGTCGGCCCGTGGTTCCGGCCGCTGGCAGGAGTCCGGGGGCGTCAAGTCGAAGTTCGGCCTGACGATCTCCGAGATGCTCCGCGGCGTCGAACTGCTGCGTGAGTGCGACATGCTCGAGTCGCTCGTGCTGACCCATTTCCACCTGGGCAGCCAGATCACGAATATTCGATCCTTCAAGGAAGCCCTGTCGGAGGCGTCGCGCCTCTACATCGAATTGCAGCGGCTGGGCGGCCATCTGCGGTATTTCGATGTCGGCGGCGGCATGGCGGTCGACTATGACGGCAGCTCGACCACCTACGCCTCCAGCGCGAACTACTCCATGGACGAGTACGTGGCGGATATCGTCGACGTGCTCGTCACGGCCTGCAATGACGCCGACATCCCTCATCCGACGATTGTCACGGAATGCGGTCGCGCGATCGTCGCGCATCAGTCCGCCCTGGTGTTCAATGTCCTCGGCGTGACGGATCCCATCGACGATCCAATCCCCGATTCCCTGCCCGACGAGGCGCACAACGTCCTGCACAGCCTTCTGGAGGCGCAGGCGTCAATCAACTCCAAGAACTTTCAGGAGGCCTACCACGACGTCCTGCACCTGCGCGACGAGGCGATGACGCTCTTCAAGCTGGGGTACCTGACGCTCAAGGATTGTGGTCTCGTCGAGTCGTTCTTCTGGGCCGCCTGCCGCAAGATTCAGCGCGTCATGGCCGAGAAGGACTACGTGCCGGACGAACTCAAGGGCCTCGAACAGCAGCTCGCGTCGACTTACGCGTGCAACTTCTCGATCTTCCAGTCGGTCCCCGACTGCTGGGCCGTCGATCAGCTGCTGCCCATCATGCCGATCCATCGCCTCGGCGAGGAACCGAGCGTCAAGGCCGTCCTCGCCGATATCACCTGCGACAGCGACGGGCGACTGGACAGCTTCATCGATCGACGCGACTACAAGAGCACGCTCGAAGTCCATAAGTTCGACGGCGGCGATTACCTGCTTGGCATCTTCATGACGGGCGCCTACCAGGAAATCCTCGGCGACATGCACAACCTCTTCGGGGATACCAACGCCGTCCACGTCACGGTCCGTGACGATGGCCAGTACTTCGTCGATCACATCGTCGATGGGGATACTGTTGAGGAGGTGTTGCGCTACGTTCAGTACTCTCCGGATGACCTCCTCGTGAAGCTGCGGCGCGGTGTCGAACGGGCGCTGCGGGCCGGCCGGATCTCCTTCCGGGAATCGGCGGACCTGCTTCGCAGCTATGAGGATGGGCTGAAGGGCTACACCTATCTGGAGCCGGACTCTGTGGACTGATCCGACGGGGGCCGAGCCGAATTCGGCCGCGTCCGAATCCGGCCGGAAAGGTCGTCTGGACTGCAATCCGCGATTCTGCCGTACGTATAAGGGGCGAAGAGGCATGCGTCCGCCGGGCTGACCGGTGGCGCCTGTATTCTTAACCTCTTTGCAGTTTTGTACTTACGTCGCCGAATAGCGGTGGGGCGCGAATGCCGAGTTTCTCCTACGTTGCCAGAACGATCCAGGGCCAGACGGTATCGGGCGTTATTGCGGCCGATTCCCAGCAGCAGGCCCTTCGCTCGCTGGACGAACAGGCCCTCTTCCCGGTCGAGGTCCGCGAGGGCGGCAAGGCGGGGACGGGTGACCGACGGAAGAAAGTCAGCTCCACGTCGATCGCCGTATTCTATTCACAGTTTGCCGACCTGCTGCGGGCGGGCGTTCCGGCGCTTCGCTCCCTGGATGTCCTGTATAAGCAGACGCACAACGTGGTCCTGAAAGAGGTCCTCAAGGAGGTCCGCGAGGATATCGCCAGCGGCCAGACGCTCGCCGACGCCATGGACAAGCATCACAACGCGTTCAGCGCGTTGCATGTGTCGATGGTCCGTGCGGGCGAAAAAGGTGGCTTTCTCGAAGAGGTGCTCTCCCGAATCGCCATCTTCACGGAGCGTCAGAACGAACTTCGGAACAAAGTCCTGGGGTCGATGCTCTATCCGGCCGTCCTGATGATGGTGGGTGGCGGCGTCCTCGTATTCCTCCTGATGGTCGTTGTCCCGCAGGTGCGCGGCTTCCTCCAGACGGACAAGCTCCCCGGGATCACCATCTTCGTATTCAGCGTGTGCGACCTGCTGAACGCCTACGGCTACTGGATTCTCGGCGGCATTCTGATGCTGGGCGCCTTGATCACCGGGTTTTTCCGTAGCGAGACCGGGCGGTTCTACATGGATCGCATGCAGCTGAAGGCGCCGCTTGTCGGGAGCATCTTCGTCCTCGTGGCGATCTGCCGCTTCTGCCGGATCCTCGGAACCCTGCTGAAGAACGGCGTGCCGATTCTCCAGTCCCTGAAAATATCCCAGGACTCGGCCGGGAATATGGTCCTGGCGGATGTCATCGAGGATGCGACGGAAAGCGTGCGAAAAGGCGCCACGCTCTCCAAGCCGCTGGGTAACAGCAAGTTGTTCCCCCTCGATATCGTGGACATGATCGCGATCGGCGAGGAAAGCAACAATCTGGAAAACGTGCTCGTTACGATCGCCGATTCCTACGAGGCCCGGACGGGTCGCAAGATCGACCTGGCTGTGAGAATGCTGGAACCGCTGCTGCTCGTCATGATGGCCGGTGTTGTGGCGGTCATCGCCATCGCCCTGTTGCTGCCGATCCTGACGATGAGCGCCGGTGGTATTTGATGAAGTAAGCGTCAAACGGACGTATTTGGTATCGGGACGCCATCGGCGGTAGACTGAGCCGGCCTGATGGCGTTATCGAAGAATGAACGAGGAGATCAACACCATGCTGTCACATAAGAACACTCGACGGATTCCGCGGCGTCGCAGGGGTTTCACGCTGCTTGAAATTCTGCTCGTCGTCGGCCTGCTCGCTCTGCTCGCCGCCTTCGCGATTCCGGCCCTCGTGGGTCAGAGCGAAGAGGCCAAGAAGAAAATGGTCGTCGGCGTCATCGGCCCCAACGGCGGTATCACGCAGGCCATCGACCTGTACAAGTCCAATACCGGCCAGTATCCCGAGGACCTGAAGGACCTCATGGAGAAGCCGAGCGACGACGACGTCGCCGAAAAGTGGATTGGTCCCTACCTCAAGGACGAGCAGATGCTGCAGGATCCCTGGGGCCACACCTACGTCTATCGATATCCCGGCGATCATCGCGAAGACAGCTTTGATCTCTACAGCCTCGGACCCGACGGGATCGACGGCAACGATGACGACATCAACAACTGGAAGGAAGACTGATCCTGACGTTGGTCCGGGCGCCCGCGCCTCGTGCGGGCCGGCCCGCGACAACGGAGGAATAATCGATGATGAGAACGATCGCCACCTCGGGACGACACGCCGAATCGTGTGATCGATCCCGCATGCGCGGCGCGTTTTCACTCGTCGAAGTGCTCATCGTCCTCGCCCTGCTCGTGATTCTGGCGGGCTTCGCCTGGCCGGCCCTCGAGACGCAGATCGTCGGCGCCGAGCTGCCGGAATCGGCGAGTCACTTTCGCGATACGCTCTTCATGGCGCGGTCCGAAGCCATCAAGGAGAATCGCCGTATCCGCATCCGATTCGAGCCGGAAAAGCAGCAGCCCATCATCGAGATCGAGATCGACCCGATCGAGTATGCGAATGAATGGGAGCCCGTGAAGTCGGCGTGGGCCGAACAGGCGATGGAGTCGCTGCTCCTCGCTGATGTCCAGGTCCACAGGATCAAGCCCGGCCGTCCGGAGTTCACGAAGCCGATCTCGATCAACGACAATCCGGAACTCGACAATGACGATGAGAAGCCCACGCTGAAGGACGAGGAGATTGGCGCCCTCGATACCGACGACTTCTACGCCATCCTCGACGACATCGATCCGAAGAGCGCGATGGCGGATTCGGAGTATCCCGTTGACGAGGATCGGCCGGTGATCCAGTTCGACCCGCACGGGAATGGCGACTGGGCCCTGATCACGATCGCTCGGAAGGCCCCCGGTGAGGAACTGGAGGACGAGGATCCCGCCTACTGGATCCTGCTCGATGGCCGCACGGGCCTGGCGACGATCCGCGAGCCGATCAGCGAAGACGACAAGCTCAATCCTGACAACTACGTCAAGCGCGAGAACCTCTACCTGCCCGACCTCAGCGATCTCGGCCGGCTCTCCTTCAAGTCCACGGGCTTTGGCGGCCAGCCGGCCGTTGACGAGGATGGTGATGGCGTGGCCGATGTTCCCGTGACCGACGGAACGGATAGCGGCGCCGGCGATGGTCTGGGGGATGGCGCCGGGACTGGCTCGGGTGACAGTGATATTCCCGATCTGACAGATTCCGATCTGGATCGAAAGCTCGACGACTCGGGTCTCTCCGAGGCCGAACAGAACAATATCCGCAACGCCCTCAATGGCGGCGGTGGCCGTCGAAACGCCGGTCGCGGCGGCGACGGCAAGGCGGGCGCGGGCGTTGGTGGCCGAGCGCCGACCGGGGGGCGGGCGCAGCCTTCCAGGGGCGGCGGAAACCGCTAAAAATCACAATTCCCCCGAACGGCGATCCCGGGCTGGGCGCCAGTCACAACTCCATTATTTGAAATAGCTTACGTCTGTTGTTGGTGTTTCTGGAGACGCTTCGCTGTACTGGCGTCGCGGTCGACAGCCCTCGCGCCCTCGATGACGCCCGCGACCGCCGGCAAATTCTCGGCGGCTCGACTCCCGGATTCTGCGACGAATGCCGCTATTCGGCGTACAAGAAGGAGGTTTTCGTGACGTTTTTTCGACACACGGGCGTGTCGCGGCGGGGGCGCTTCAGCGTGAACTTGCGTCTTGACAATCCGAGGCCCCGACATGGGGTTCGACGTCGCCTCGACGTGCGCCGCGCGGCCGTGCTGCTCGAGGTCGTCATCTCCGTCGGACTGCTCCTCGCGGCGATGATCGCGATTGGTGTCGTCTTCTTCAACGGCAAGCACTTCGTCGAGAAGGCGGAACAGCGCACCCGGGCGATGCTCCTGACGGACAAGCTCATCACAGCGCTGGACGCCGGCGTGGATGAGGACCGGGACGGCGTTCCCGATATCGATCCCACGGAACGTGAGCAGTCGAGTTCGACGATCCCGCTCGGACTCGCTGAAGCCGTACCGGGAATGTCCTGGCGAATCGAGATTGATCCATCACCCCGCGTTGATGGACTCTTCGAAATTGACATTCACATCTACATGGGCGATCCGGACGACGAGGACAACCGCATCAATGTGCTGCGGACGCGAATCGTCCGCGCCGAGCCCCGCGGTCTCGACTTCGAGCGCGACTTCGGTCTCGACGAATCGCAGATCGAGGAACTCACGAATCTGATCCCCGGTGGCGCCCAGTTGCTCGATCCGGCGAACTTCGACCCGCGCTCGCTGGCGCAGCTGCCGGCCGATCAACTCGTGGAAATGCTGCCGACGCTGATCCAGGCCTTCGGCAGCCAGCTGGGACCGGGGCAGCTGGAGCAGCTGATGAACCTTGTGAACTCGGGGAACCTCGGCAACCTTCAGGGCGCCGCCAATCAGGCGATCAACAACGCGCAGAACGGTGGGGGCGCTCAGGGCGGAACCCAGAACAACGGCGCGTCGAACACTCCGGACGCGGGGAAGGCTGGTCAATGACCCGAATCGCCCGCCCATCCACGGTCGTTTCTCTGTCGCATGATCGCCGAATGCGCCGACGCGGCTTCACGCTGGTGGAGATGGTGCTCGCCATCGGTCTGCTCGTGCTGCTGACCGCAACGATGTTCGGCTTCTACGACGGTGTCCTCAGGGCGCGCGAGCAGGGACGTGTTGCCGTCAAGTCGGGCGTCCTCGCCCAGCGCGTCGCCCACCAGATTGCGGAGGAGATTCGCTCCTGCAACGGTTTCCTGACGAGCATGGGGCCGGGCGTCTCGGGCACGGATCGATTCATCAGTATCCAGTGCGTTCGATTTCCGGGAAAGCAGGTCTTCCGTCGCCGATCGATCACGGAGGAGGCGCCGCCCGCCGAGTGCGACATTCGACAGGTGCAGTACTACCTCGGCTACGATCGCGAGGAAGAGACCGAGCCTTTCGTGTATCCCGACGGGACCGAAGGGCCCAGGCCGCTTGGGCTCGTGCGTCGTGAAGTGAAGACGCCGTTTCAGCTCGCATTCATCGACAGCGACGAGAAGTCCGTCGCACTCGACGTTCTCTCCGAGGAATTGACCTACCTGCGTTTCCGCTACTTCGACGGCGTCGATTGGACGGACTACTGGGATGTCGGAGAAGGCTCCAACGGCGGCAATTCCCTGCCGCAGGCCGTTGAGATCACGGTCGGCTACCAGTTGCTGCCGCCACCCGAGGAAGAAGAGGATGACCAGGATCAGACTGAGGAGGATCGCCCGACATTCGGCTCTTCCGACCTGCTGCCCGCTCTTCCCGAACCCTACTCGCCTGAGACGTACACAGTGACTGTTCGACTGATGCAGGCGGACACGTTCTTCGGTTCGCGATTGATGCGCGCACAGGAAGGCGCGGGGCTCGGCGCCACGGGAGGCGGCCAATGACGCGCAAAACCCGCCGACATTCGCGCCGGCGCACGGCGCCTTCGAGACGATCCGCGTTCGTTCTCGTCGTCGTGTTGATCGTGATTGTGCTGCTGTCACTACTGGCGGCGGGCTATTCGCTCATGGTGCGCTCGCACGTGGATACCGTCGAGACGCGAATTCAATCCTACCAACTGCGAATGGCGGCCGAGGCGGGCATTCAGCTCGCCGTCACCATACTGCGCGATCGACAGGGCGATCTCAGCGCCTGGTACAACAACCCCGACGAGCTTCGCGCCGTGCCGTTCGATGGCGCGGATGAGGAGGGCGTCGCCACGATCGACAAGGCCAATGAAGAACGGACCTATGACAGGACGGCCGATCCGATCTTCCGTTTCAGCCTGATTGCGCCGGATCCGGACGATCCGGACAAAGTGCGTTACGGCTTCACGGACGAGTGTGCGCGACTCGATCTGAACAACGCGACCGAGCAACAATTGCGCCGACTCTTCAACGACGTCATCCCGCAGACGACGGAGGACGCGGTCGACATCAACATTCTCGTCGATTCGCTCCTCGACTGGCGCGAGGCGGGCGACACGGCGCGGCCCAATGGCGCAAAAGACGCCTGGTACGGCGCGCTCTATCCTCCGTATCGCGCAAAAAAAGCGCCCTTCTCGACGGTTGAGGAGTTGCTGCTGGTCCGCGGGTTTGAAGGCTGGATCGTCTACGGCGAAGACTACAACCAGAACGGTCTGCTCGATCCGAACGAAGACGACGGCGACTTGTCGTTTCCGCCGGATGACGGCGACGGCAAGTTGTTCCAGGGTGTCGCGCGTTACTTCACGATCTGGTCGCAGGAAGCGAACGCCTCCGCCGATGGTCGTCCGCGCATCTTTCTGAACCTGCAGGACCTCGAGAAGCTGCAGGAAGACCTTGAGGAGGAGTTCGATAGCGACATTGTCAGCTATATCATCGGCGTTCGTTCGAGCGGCAAGACGTTTAACAGTGTTATGAACCTCCTTCCGGCGCCACCGCCGCCTGAGACGGACGACACGGCGAGTGACAACACGACGCCAGCACAGTCAGGCGACTCCGACGCGACAAGCCAGCCGGCGGACGAGAATGAGGAAATGACTCCGGAGGAATTCGCCGATCAAATTGCAGGAATTCAAGCGTCCGAGAATACCTCGACGCCGCCGCCCTCGTATGCGAATCTGACGGAGGAGGAGCCACCTGGAACGATCGAGGACTTGCCGTTGATTCTCGACCGGCTCACGGTACTGCCCACGCCGATTTTCCAGGGGCGGATCAACGTCAGCACGGCGCCGAAGCCCGTGCTTCGCGGGCTGACGGATCTTTCGGACGCAGAGGTCGACGCGATCATCGCGGCGCGCAGGGAACTGTCGCCGGCGGAGCGCTCGTCGCCCGCGTGGCTGTTGGCCAATGGTGTGTTGGATGAGAATCGGTTTCGGCAGATTCTGGACAAAGTGACGACGAAGGCGTCCATGTACAGGATCGAATCAGTGGGATATGCGGATCATCTCGGCGTCATTGAACGCATCCTGGTCATTCTCCAGATGCGCGGGCCGATTCCGCAGGTGATTTACTATCGCAACCTGAACGCCCTGGGGCCCGCCTACACGCCGCATGGCGACGAAACGCGCGGTCTCCGGGCCGGTGGCGCAGGATCGAGCAACTGAGACGATGGCATTCGGCGGTAAGAAACTACTGACGGTCGACTGGGACACGCAGGATTTGCGCATGGCGCTGGTCCAGCCGCGGGGTTCCGGCATTGAATTGCTGAAGGCGGTCTCCGTCCCCGTCCCGAAGGACGTGGCGAAGGATGATCCCGAGCGCTTTGGCGCATTCCTGCGTGAGGCGATTCGCCAGTCACGCGTCGGCGCCAGGCAGGCTGTGTTCTGCGTTCCGCGCGAGCAGGTCGTTCTGAACACGATGAACCTGCCGCCGTCGCCCGCCGATGACCTGCCGGCGATTGTCCTCAACCAGATCGCGCGGGAATTGCCGTTTTCCGCCGATCAGGCCGTGATCGACTTTGCCCTGTCGACGGATCACGACGTCAAGAGCGCCGCCACGGCGCTTGTCGCGGCGGTTCGCATCGACGACATCGAGTTCTATCGAAAAGTCGCTTCAGAGGCGGGGCTCTCCCTGTCGCGCATCGGACTGCGCCCGTACGCCAATCGCCTCGCCGTCATGTCGTGCGTCAGGGAGGCGGAGAATCAGACGGTCCTCGTCGTCGAGAGCGGTCCGCATCATACGGAGATCAACGTCCTCCGCGGCGGCGCCCTCGTCTTCAGCCGTTCGGCGATGGCCGCCATGCCCGTCCTTCGGGATGAACGCGTCGATCACACGCAGGACAGCCGCATCACGACGCCGGGCATCATCGACGCCCGCGAAAGCGAACACACGCGCGAAGCGATCAGCCGACTGATGGTCGAGATCATTCGATCGTTCGAGGCCTATCGCGCGACAGACGCCGGCGCCAGCGTGGATCACATCGTCGTCTGCGGCGCCACGGGGCTGGAAGCGGAACTCGCCCAGTCGCTCGCGGCGCGATTCGCCGCCCGGGCCGAGCTGTTCGCGCCCGATCGGGCCCTCGATCTGTCTCCGACACGCGCCAAGGAACTGCGCGGATTCAGCGCTGTGCTGGGCCTGGCCATGGGCCACGGCCGCCATCCGCTCGTGTCGTTCGACTTCCTGTCGCCGAAGAAGCCGGTCAGCAAGCGCGCCGTTCGAATGCGGAAGGCGCCGCGCGTCGCCCTCACGGCGGTCTTCCTGATCGCCGCCCTGACGACGACCTACATCAAGTTCGTTCGCGGTCCCGTCGAGGCCGCCGAGTCCGCGAAGGCGGAATACGACAGGCGTCTGCCCGATGCGAAACGCGTCGACAAGGTCGAGGACCTGCTCGATCTGGTGAAGGACTGGCATGACGCCGAACAGTACTGGCCGGAGATCCTGGCAACGCTGACGCGCGAGTTTCCGCCGTCGGATGTCGCCCAGGTCACGCGCATTCACTTCGACATCGTCCTGCGCGGCAAGAAGAACAAGCGCGAATACGTCGCCACGATGGATATGAAGCTTCGCACGGCCGAGCTGGGTGTCGTGAATGACATCACGGACAAGCTGCGCACGCTCGGCTTCGTCAACGTGGAAGCCGGCAGCGAGGCGCCCATCGGCGGTCGACTGACGACCATCTATCGCTTCGATACGAGCATCAAGGCGGATATCCCGACGCGCGAACGCCGCGCGATCGAAGCCGATGACACGGACAACGCGAACGAAGACGAGACAACGACCGAAGCGGCGTCGACGGACGCCACCGCGGATTCGCCGAAGGATGCGGCGAAGGACAATTCGGCGGGCGAAACGCCGCCGGTCCCCGCGAAGACCGACAGCGAAACACCGGCCGTGACGCCGAAGCGCGCCGCGGGTGGCGACACGACCGGAACAAAGTCCGACGCGAAAGTGAATGAGCCGGTCGCGGCAAAGAAAGCGCCATCGGCCGGGGCGGATGACAGCGCCATTGCGCCGGAGGATGAGATTCCGGAACCGGGCGCCGACATTCCCGAGCCGGGCGAGCCGGTGGTGAACAAGGACGCGGATGTGGCGAACGACAAGACGCCCGACGCCGACATGACGAGCGGAGAGGGGGCGGCGTCATGAATGCCAGCGAGAAGCGACTGATGATTGTCTTCGGCGTCGCATTGAGCTGCGTCGCCGGTTATTACATTCTGAACGGCGTCTTCCTCGGCCCGATCAAGCAGGCCAGGGAAGACAAGGCCAAGTACACGAACGAGGCGAATCGGCTCGTCAGGACGATCAAATCCGAAAAGAAGCTCGCCAGGGAATGGGAGTCGTACGTCTCCCGCACCTTCAGTTTCGATCAGAACCAGTCGTTCGACTGGTTCGGCGAAGTCCTGAAGGACACGGCGGCGAAGAACGGCTTTACGGCGCCGAACATCAAAAAGCGAACGTCCACGAAGCGGCTCGGCAAGAAGACGGGCATCGAGGTCATCTCCTACGAGATCACGGTCAAGGACGAGTTCACGAAGGCGATGAAGCTCCTGCGCGCGATGTACGATTCGCAGTACGTCTCCCAGGTGTCGGATGTGATGTTCACGCCCGAAACGCGGGACGGCCGCGACGTCGTGAAGCTCAGCTTCCAGGTGTCGACGCTGATCCTGCCGGAAGTCTCGAAGAAGGAATCCCGCGAGTTCGCCAAGGCCAGGCCGCAGATGCACGATCCGAAATCGCAGATGGGGCGATGGCGTCAGGACTTCCCGCCGGCGTCGGCCTTCGCCGTGTTCACGTCGAAGAACATCTTCCGCGAGTACATGCCGCCCCCGACGAATACCGTGATCGTCGACAATCTCGATCGCAAGCTCGTCGGCATTCGGGCGACCTACCTGTGGGATGGCGAAGTCCAAAACGAAACGCAGATCGGTGTGCAGCCCGGCAAGCAGGAGACGATCGTCGGCAAGGGCAATCTCGTCGAGATCGTCGGCGCCTACGCCGACGGCACGGAGTTCAAGCAGAAGCACGCGTTCAACGATGGCAAGCCGTGGTCCTACAAGGTTCCGACGTACACGGACCCGGAACCGCCCAAGGTGATCAACCTCGCCGTTGATAGTCGGGACAAGGCCGAGGCGCGATTCACGCTCACGATTACCGAGGAAGACGGTAAGAAGCGGACGCTGCCGCCCATGGTCATCGGTCCCGAGTCGAAGATCTCGCTAGGCGAGTTCGAGGCGAAGGAGATCCGCGTGGCGGCGGTCTATGAGACCGGCAGGAACGTGAACGCGGGAACGTTCCGCCCGAGCACGAACGAGCAGGTCTATCTCATTCCGGAACAGGCGAAGGCGCCCCCGCCGGATGAGAATACGGAGCCGACCCGCGTTGTCAGGGAAGATGATCCGCCGGCGCCGGGCTACACGGTCACGGGCATGCTGACCTATCGCGACAACTACGAGAAACGCGACAAGCAGGAACTCATCGTTAACGGACCCGACGGCCGGGAAATCTTCGTTGCGGGCGATCAGCGGAAGCTGATCGACGGCGGTGTTCTGATCTCCGTCTGTCCGCTGGGCGGCATCGTCTATATGCCGAATTCAGAGAATTACTACCTCTATCCGCGCGGCGAGGGCTTCGAAATGCGGGCCCGGCTGAATGCGGAGCGACCGGAACAATTGGCCATGGCGATCGAGGAATGGTCGCGGCAAAACTAGCGCCGCAATCGGCGGGCGCAGGTTGGGTATCAAATTCCGTCTCAAGCGGGACGGAATTCCTGAGAAGCGGGCGACGCCGTCGGGGGTGTCACTGGACGGCCGCCTGCGAATGCGAAAGGACACAACAGCCATGTTGTCCGAATGGATGAAGAAACGAATGCGGGGCGATGTGACGAGTCTGGCGATCGCGCTGCTCGCGCTGACGTTGTCGCTCTCCGGCGGCCGCGCCCTCGCTGCGCCCTTCGGGGTCCTGGATGAGCCCAAGCCGGCGGAATCCAGCGACAAGAAGGAGTCGGAAGACGCGAAGGACGACGACGCCAGGGACGAGGACGACAAGGCGGACGAAAAGAAGTCTGACGAGAAGAAGGACGAGAAAGACACGTCCGACGACAAGAAGGACGCTGAGAAGAAGGACGACGCCAAGAAGTCGGAAGACGAGGCGGAACGCGAGCGCGTCGCCCGTGAGAACGAGGCCGCCAAGAAGAAGGCCATGGAACAGCTTGGGCCGGGCATGTCCGACGCCGAAAAGGCCGCCCTTGAGGCGCAGCTGGAAGCACTGAAGCAGGAGGCGATCAAGTCCGTCGGCAAGACGCCGACCACGAAGCCGGCGCCGAAGGATGCGCCCAAGGGGGAGACACCTAAGACGACTCGAACGCCGCAGCCCACCCGGGACATGCGCGACAAGCTTGGCGGAAGGAAGGACGTCGCGCCCAGGCCGGAAACGCCGATGACCGCGGAGGAGAAGGCCTCGCACGCCGCCGACAAGACGCGGAACGCCTCGACCGATCTGGCCGACAAGATGCGCGCCAAGCGTGATTCAAAGACCGACGCCAAGGCGGACGCGAAGGCCGCCATGGAAGCGGCGGCGGCCGAAACGGCCAAGTCCGGCGCCGACAAGCGCAAGGAAGCGATCGAAAAGGCGCAGGAACGCGCCAAGACCCGGCGCGAGGAAATGGAAGCGAAGCGACGCGCCCGGATGGGTGGTATCAAATCGCCGCCGCCGACCGACGACAATGACAGTGACGACGATGGCGGCAAGGCCCGTTCGCGAACGCGCCCCACGTCCCGCACGCCCAAAGCGACGGACGACGATTCGGGCGAAGAGGGCGCCGGGGCTCACTCCCCGTTCGGCGAGATCCCGACGCACATTATCACGCTCGACCAGTACCCCGAACCCGACCGGGAATGCACGATCAACTATGACAACACGCCGTGGATGGAAGTTGTCGATGACTTTGCGCGAATCAGCCACAAGCCCTTCGTTCGCAACGCCGAAGACGAGATCCCGGGCGAACTGACCTACTTCAGCATTGACAAGCTGAGCTATGACGAGGCCTACCACAAGCTCAACGACCTGCTCTTCGAACAGCCCCTCAACAACTTCGTGATTCAGCGGCTGCCCGATCGCATTACAGTCGTTCGCATCCCCGACCTGCTCAACAAGATCCCGGTCGAGCACATCTACTCCACGTTCGACGCGTTCAAGGCCGCGAATCTCGATCCCTACACGCCGTGCCAGACGCTGTACGTCGTGCCCGACAACTACACGCCGTACCAGATCATCGATGAATACCGATCGCAGTTCAGCGACACCTACGGCGTGAAGATCGCCGACAAGAACAAGCTCGAACTGACGGGCTTCGCCAAGGAACATCTCTACTTCGACAGCATGATTCGGCATCTGACGGGCATCAACCCGCCGCCGCCGCCGCCGGAGTTCACGACGATTCAGCTCAATCACGCCAAGGCGAATGACGTCGTTACGATGCTCCGCCAGCTCTACCCGATCCAGGCGACGGCCACGCCGCCGCCAGGGCGCCGGGGCCGACGCGGACGCCGACAGCCGCAGCCGCAGGCGATCGCCCCGGATCTCGAGGACGCCGATCAGGTCAACATCGTCGCCGACGCCAAGGCGAACAAGCTCTACATCACGGCGCCCGACTACATGATGAGGGAACTCCGCATGCGCATCGCGGAGCTCGATGTGCCCAGCGAGGGCCGACCGGAGATGAAGCTGGTCGCGCTCGTCAACGCCGACGCGACGACCGTCATCAACCAGATCCTGCCGATCATCCAGGACCTTCAGGCGAAGCTGGCAAAACTCCTCGATCATGTGGATCCGATGGAGAAATCCAAGTACGACATCACGCTCTATCCGAGCGGCAACGGCAACGGAATCATCATCGTCGGCGGAGCCAACGGCATCGACTGGATCACGCCGATCATCGAGGCCCACGACGTCGAGCCCGACTGGATCACGAAGTCGATCGCGCTCTACCATCGTGACGCCTCCTACATCGTCGAGCGACTGCAGAACGCGCTGCCCGGCGACACCGGTGGCGCCGCCGCGCCGCGTCGCGCCCCCAAGAAGGGGGGACCGGCCGCCGCGCCTTCCACGACGCCCGAGCCGAGCATCGAAATCGAATCGAGCCACAGCCTCTTCGTCAGCGCGACCGCGTTTGACATGAAGCTGATCGAAGACCTCGTCCACAAGCTGGACGTGGTCGATCCCGAGGCGCCGAGCGAGCACTTCATCTACCTGAAGTGCGGCATCCCGACGCAGGTCGCCCAGACGGTTCAGCAGATCATGGCCGAAGATGGCGCCGCCCCGGCCGTCCAGCCGAAGGCGCCGGCCAACGCCAAGGGCCGCGCCGCCGCCCGACGACGCGCCGCCCGCGCCGTTCGCGGTCGCAGCACCCAGAGCGGTGGCGACGGACCGCTGATCATCCCGAACGACGCCGATCAGTCGCTGCTCGTTTTCTGCAGCGACACAGACTGGGCCGAAGTGCAGCGCCTGGTCGATCGCCTCGAAAGCAACGCCTGCGACGTCGAGCCGCAGTGGACGCAGTTCAGACTGAAATACGCCGAGCCCACGGATGTGGCGGCGATGATCAACGACATGTTCCCGGCGCCCGCCGGCGCGACGCAGATCGTCAACGCCGACTCGTATAACAAGACCGTCAAGCTCTTCGCGACGCCGATGTTCATTGAGAAGATCACGCCGCTCATCGAGAAGCTCGACGAGAACTCCGTACCGGGCCTCGTTGTCATCAAGCTCCAGTACGCCAAGGCCGAAATCATCGCGCCGATCATTCAGCAGGCCGTACCGGAATCGCAGTACCTGTCGCCCGTCGCCGGCATCAATCAGGCGAAGGCCGCCGCCACGAAGGGCAAGGCGCCGCCGCGGCGCGCGAATCCGCGCCGTGTCGCACAGTCGGCCGGCGACACGTCGGTCCGCATCGTCGCCGAGCCCGTGACGAACTCGCTGCTCGTGACGGCGCCCCCCGACAAGCTCAAGACGATCGAAGACCTCGTCGCCCAGATGGAGGCCGTCGCCGAGGCGCGCAAGCCGGAGAAGGTCATCGTCAACGTCGTCAATCGCGAGGCCGACGAGATCGCCGGCGTGCTCACGAGCATCCTCAACGCGACGAAGACCGCCGGCGCCGGCAAGGACGGCGCGACGGGCGGATCCGTGAACCCGACGGACGTGGAGATTTCCATCACGGCGATCGGCGATCAGCTCATTCTCTTTGGTCCCCAGGACGACGTCGCCGAGGCGATTCAGCTCATCGATCAGATCGATCAGCTCGACGCCATGCCGATCATCCGCAAGGTGCGCGTGTACGACGCCGAGGAGGACGAGAAGAAGCTCCGCGCCATGCTGTCGATGAAGGCGAACACGAAAATCACCGTGGCCCAGGCGCAGCCGCAGAAGGGCCGCGCCGCGAATCGACGTGGCGCCAAGGCGCCCACGACGCTGACGGACGCCGGCGCGACAGTCTCCGATGTACAGATCACGATCGACACGCCCAGCACCTTGCTGATTCGCGCGATGCCGAAGGACTGGAAGGTCATCGACGAGATTCTTGAAGTCATTCGGATGGACCCGAGCGAACTGCCGGGCGACGTGTTGTTCGACACGTTCTACATCGTCGACCTCAAGCACAAGTCCGCCTGGGACATCATTTATGACCTGGAGGAAGTGATCAACATCGAGGGCCGTCGCCCGGTCACGTTCAAGGAAGGTCCGCGCGAGAAGCAACTCATCGTGATGAACTTCCGCCCGAATCAGCGCGAAGAGATCGACAAGTGGATCGAGATCTACGACGTGCCCAAGGATGACGACGCCTACGGCTCGGGTTACGTCTCGGTCGAAGTCAAGAACATGTCCACCCTCGAAGCGGCCCGACTGCTGAAGGCCCGCGGCGGCTCCGAGCTGCCGATCGAAATCATGGAAGTCGGCGGAGCGAACATCGTCCCCGTCATCGACATCCACGCCGATGATGAAGAACCCGCGCCGGCCGAGGACAAGAAGGCCGATCGCGGCGAATCGGGAACGCCCGTCTCGGCGATTCCGCCGCACACGCTTCAGTTGTGGCTGCAGAATGTCGCCGTCGCCGTGGCGACAGCGCAGACGGACGATGCCGCGGCTGACCTGGTCGATCCCCGCGTACAGGGCATGCTCAATCCGCCGACAGATCGCGTTCAGATTCTGACGGACCCGAACAGCGGCAAGCTGATTATCGTGGGCCCGGATGAAGAAGTCCGTCGTCTGCGAGATATCCTGGAAGAGCTGATGGACGACGAGAAATCGGACGCCGTCGTCAACATCTTCCCGCTGAAGTACGCCCCCGTCAGCGAAGTCGCCCAGAAGCTCAGCGAAATCATCAACGGTCCGACGCAGCGCGTCGTCCAGCGAGGCCGGCCGCGCGTGCAGCCGGGGCAGCCGGGGCAGCCGCAAGGCGCCAAGGGTGACGAAAAGGGCGGCAAGGCCGCGCAGCCGGCGGCGCCCGCTCAGCCCGCGACACCGTCGAAGATCCGTGTCGTCGCCAACGAGCGCACCAGTTCGATCATCGTGACTTCGCCACCGAATGAGGTCCCGCGAATTATCGCGCTGCTGCGCCATCTGGACAGCCCGCAGATTGATCGGTTCAACCTCAAGATGTTCGAGCTGAAGAATCTCGACGCGACGCAGGTCGTGCAGAATCTCAAAGAGATTCTCGGCCTGGAAGAACGCGCCGCGGCGCGTACGCCGGCGCGAGGTGGCCGAGGCGGTAACCCGCGCGCCCCCCAGCAGATGCAGATCCAGGGCGAGCAGGGCGATACCATCGTCAGCGCCGACAAGATCAAGCTCACGGCCGAAACGCAGACGAATACCGTGATCGCACAGGGACCGCCGGACACGCTGGATCTGATCGAGAAGATCATCAACGACCTCGAGGAAAAGCGGGTCAAAGGCGTCGAGATGCTGCGCGTCGTCCTGAAGAAGGCGCGGGCCAGCGAAATCGCCGACATCATTCAGAGTCTCATTGATGAGACGATCAACAACGAAGGCCCGTCCGCCGCGCCCGCCGCGGGTCGCGGACGAGGTCGGGGGCGCGCGGCGCCGAGTTCCTCGCGAAACGACAACGTCTCCGTCCACGCCGATCCGCGCACCAACAGCGTGATCCTCGCCGGACCGTCCGATCAGCTCGAACGCGCGAAGAAGATTGTCGAGGACCTGGACGCCACGGAAGTCGGCCTCGTCATCCGGCAGATTCCCGTGAAGGGACAGGCCTCTGTTCTCGCCGAGAAGCTCAACGCTCTGTTCATGGGCGGCAATGGTCGCGGTCAGGGCGGTACCGACCTCGTCATCACGCCGCTGGATGAAACGCGCACGATCCTGATCAAGGCGCCCGAGCCGCTGATGCTGGATATTGAAGAGCAGCTCGCCAGGATCGACGAGCGATTCGAGACCAGCGACAAGCTTCGCAAGATCGAAATGAAATTCGCCAATGCGGAGTCCGTGGCCACTCAGCTCAACGAGCTGTTCGGAAACACGGGCCGCGGTCCTCGTACGAGTCGAGCGGCACAGATTTCGATTCGCGGATACAAGACCGCCGGAATCATCTATGTCCAGGCGCCCGACGAGGAATTTGCGCGGATCAAGGAAACGGCCCTCGATCTGGACAAGGTCAGTTCCACTGTTCAGGTCCATCGCCTGCAGCTGTCCCACGCGCCCGCCAAGCAGGTGCTGACGAAGATCCAGGCCATGATGGCCGAGGCCATCCGCTCCGGCGCCATGGGCAACACGAACATCGACTACGTCAGCATGCAGGATGATCCGCGAACCAACTCGCTCATCCTCGTGGGCGGTCCGACATCCAAGCTGCTGCTCGAGCAGATGCTCCAGCAGATCGACGTGCCGCAGGGCGAAGGCGAACAGGACACGAAGGTTTACACGCTGCCCCCGACGATCAACGTCGGCGACATCGTGCGGAACATCAACGAGCTCTTCCGCGGTGTCAGCCTGACAACCCACGGCGTCGAACCGCCCGTCGTCACGCCGAACCAGGGCGCCAACCTCGTCATCGTTCGCGCCAATCAGAAGCAGCACAAGCAGATCGAAGACACGATCATCAAGCCCGTTCGCGACGGTGGTCAGAAGAGCGAGCGCATCGATCACGTCTATGTCGTGACGAAGGCGAAGGCCAACGACATGGCGGGTGTCCTGTCGCGACACGTTCGCGAGACGATGCAGCAGGTCAATCGCCAGTGGCCCGTCAATGTCGTCGCCGACGAAGGCACGAACAAGCTCATCGTCAACGCGACACAGGAAGACTACGACAGGATCAAGCCGCTGATCGAGGCGCTGGACCAGGATTCCGGCGAGCGCATCACAGAGGTCTTCAAGGTTCAGTATGTCTCACCGTGGAGCATGGCCACGATCATCAGCCAGCAGCTCCGCTCGACTTCGCGCAACCCGAACGACCAGGTCAACGCCAGCTTCGAGGACGGCACCTACAGCCTCATCGTCACGGCCAACGCGCAGAATATGGAAAAGGTCCGCGACCTGATTGCGAAGGCGGATGTGCCCGCGAAAGAGACGGTCACGAAGTACTTCCAGCTTCAGCACGGGCAGTCGGATGAGATGCGAAACTCGATCGACGCCGCCCTGCGAGGCCGCTATCCGTCGGATCGCCGCGGCCAGATGCCGTTCAGCATCACGTCGGAGAGTCTGTCGAACAAGCTCATTGTCAGCGCCCGTGAAGACATCATGCCGGAAATCCTGAGCATGATCGAGCAACTCGACGTCCCCGGAGGCGGTGAGCAGATCCGCCGGGTCTTCAAGCTCAAGTACGCCGACCCCGGGTCGGTGTCGCGCACGATTCAGGCGCTGTTTCGCCCTCAATCCGGGCGTCGTCAGTCTCCGCGCGAGTTGGTGACGAGTTCCGAGGACTGGACCACCAACAGCGTCATTGTCTCCGCCGTCGAGGCGAAGATGATCGAAGTCGAGCAGCTGATCAACGAAATCGATCAGGCCGGCGATACCGTTCGCACGGAACACGTGATCGACGTGGTGAACGCCAGCCCGGAAGACGTCGCCAACAGCGTTCAGCAGATCCTCCAGCAGCGAACGAGCGGCCAGCGTGGTCGACAGGCTGCGGTCGTTCGCGCCGTACGCGGCACGACGAAGATCATCGCGTATGCAAACGACAGCGAGTTCGAGTCGATCCAGTCGCTCGTCAAGGCGATCGACATCGAAGGCGGCCGGCTGATTCACGCCGTCGTCATGCCGGACCAGGTCGCCGCCCGAACCGTCGCCGAGACGATCAACAACCTCTTCGGCCGCGGTCGCTCAGGCGGTGACGCGCCGCACGCCGAAGCGCACGAGGCGACGAATACCGTCCTCGTCAGCGCGACGGACGCCGAGTTCGAGCGGATCCAGAAGCAGTTGATCGAGCCGCTCAGCACGACGGACGCGCTGAACGCCTTCAAGATCTACTACATCAAAGTGAACAACGCGATCGCCGACGAAGTTGCCCAGACGATGCAGGCCTTCTTCGACAAGAAGGGCGGCATCAGCAGTAGTCGCGGCGGCTTTGGCCGATTTGGTCGCGGTGGTGGCGGTCAGTCCAACGCCGATCGCGACAATCAGGTCACGATCACGGCCGAACCCAACAGCAACACGCTCATCGTTTACTGCACGGAAAAGACGAAGCAGGAGATCGACGAACTGCTCGCCGTCATCGACAGCGCCGACACGACGGAGAAGCGCGTTGAGATGGTCCCGCTGCAGTTCGTGGACGCCAACACGATGATCGACATTCTCACGGAAGTGCTCCGCGTCAGCCGCACGAGCGCCAAGGAACCGGACGATCGACCCTGGTGGGCCCGCGACACGGAACGCGATGACGACAAGGATGTCGTCCTTGCCGGCGATACGCGCCTCAAGGCGATCGAGGAAACGAACTCGATCATCGTCGCCGGCAAGCCCGAGGCCGTCGAAGACGCCCTCGCGAAGATCCGGGAAATCGACGTCGAACGCGAAGATGGCAAGCCGGTCTTCGTGACGCTGGAAAACGCCAACGCCACGGAAGTCGCCGAAATGCTCAGCCAGATGTTCGCCGATGAGCAGCGCTCGAACTCGCGAAATAACCGCCGCGGTGGGCGAAACGGAAGCGGCGGCGGCGGTTCCAACGCCCAGAAGCTGACGATCGTTCCCAATCAGCTGACCAACACGCTCGTCGTTCGAGGCCCCGTCAAGGAAGTCAACGAAGTCGTGGCCATCGCGAAGGAATTCGACAAGCAGGCGGACGGCACAATGAGCGGCACCGTCGTGGTCGCGGTCCCGGCTGGCTATCGGGCGCAGGACCTAGCCGATCTGATCTCGAGCCAGATCAACGAGGCGGAGCGAACCATCGAAAATACGCGGCCGAACTACAAGGCCGATCTCGTGACGATCACGGCCGACGCGCGATCGAATGTCATGCTTGTCAGCGCGTCGAAGTCCAAGATGAAGGATATCCAGAACATGATGGAGTCCGTGATCGAGAAGAGCGCAGGCTACGGCCATCGCGTTCGACGCGTCATTCCCATCAAGAACATGACGACCCAGGAGGCGAGGGAGTTGATCGAGAAGATTCAGCAGGGCGAGGAGAGCGCCAGCGGTTCAAGTGGCTCTGGCAACAGAGGCGGTCGCGGCGGTCGTGGTGGTCGTGGCCGCGGTGGTCGTGGTGACGCCGGCTGGACGCACAATCGCCGATTCGATCAGGCCAACCCGAACGCCGGCAAGTCGCGCATGCGAACGACAGTGGCGGCGTCGATGCCCGTTTTCCTGATGAATGTCGCGCTCCACACGGGCATGGCCCAGACGGAGGCGCCGAAGAAGGAAGAGCGAACGCCGCCGCGCTCGATGCGCATCCGGCCGCAGCGACCGGCGACGACGCAGCCCGCCGAGGAGTCGAATGTTCGCCGGACGATTTCGTCAGGCAGGCCCGAAGACAAGCCGCAGTCCGACGCCGAGCGCATGATCCGCCAGCGCGCCAATGCGGGCAACGCCAAGATCAGCCCGCAGGCTCTTGAGCGTCTCAGCGGTACGCCCATTACCATCGTCGAAACGCCCGACGGTCTGATCATCGAAGGTCTCGAGAGCGACGTTGATGTCTTCACGAGCATTATTCAGTCGATCGACGAGAACACTGCGAAGAAGAACATCGAGTTCCTTCTGCTCAAGAACGCGCAGGCCGAGGATCTGGCGCAGCGCCTGACGGACGTCTTCAAGAAGATCGAGCCGCAGCAGCCGCGCCCCGAAGACAAGGTCGACTTCGTCGCTGATAAGCGCATCAACGGTCTCTACATCGCCGCGGCGGAAGACAAGATGGACCTCGCGCTTCGGCTCGCGAGCGAGGCGGACAACAACGCCATCGACTCGGGCCCGCAGACAAGGAACTTCGTCTTCCAGAATCGTCGCGTTGCCGAAGTCGGCGAGACGATGAAGACAATCATTCAGAATTATCTGCGCCAGCGCGGTCTCGCCACGGATCAGATCCAGATCCAGATCGATGCCCCGACGAACCAGGTCATCGTGACAGGTGGTGATGATTCACTGGAATTCGCCGCGACGCTTGTGAAGACGCTGGACATCAGCCTCGACGACGAGGCCGCCGAGAAAGTCGGCGCCATGACGAGCGCCGAAGTCATGCTCGTCCCGCTTCGCATCGCCAAGGCCGATACGCTCGCCACGCTCATCAACGAACTGCTGTCGAAGGCCGCCACGGGCGACACGCCGATGAAGGACTTCATCCGCCGCTTCCGACTGCTGGATGAAAACGCCAACCCGATTGCCGACGTCAATCTCGATCGGCCGACGCTCGTCTTCGGCGAAACGGAGTCCAACTCCCTGATCATCGCCAGCACGCGGGAGAACTGTCTCGTCGTCAAGCAGATCGCGATGGCCTTCGATCGTGAGCCCAGCAAGGCCGCCGTCCAGTCGCGCGTCTTCACGCTGGCCTACGCCGATGCGACGGAAGTCGCCACGCAGCTCGACGCCATGCTCTCCGCCAGCGAGTCGATCACCTCCAAGGCCTCCGGCGGCGGCGACGCCAAGGGTGTTCCCGAGGGTGAGGCCGGCGCGTTGGTTTACAAGGCCGTCGTCACGGCCGACCCGCGTACGAACCAGGTCGTCGTCATCGGCCGCCCCGAAGCTGTTGAGGCGATGGGGGGGCTCATCGCCAAGCTCGACGTCAAGGGCCAGGGCGTGATGCCGTTCGAGATCGTCAAGCTCCGCCACGCGAACGCCTCGGGCCTCGCGACGGCCCTGACGGATCTGATGGACAAGCGCAAGGAGGCGATTCCCACCGGCGACGGTCAGAACGCCCAGAAGGCGGAGACCGTCATCATTGTGCCGGATGAACGCAGCGTCTCCCTCATCATCGCCGCCCGGCGTGAGCGCATCGAAGAGCTCAAGGGGCTGATCGAGAAGCTCGACATTCCTGCGACGGCGCTGATCGACAACATCCGCACGCTCACGCTCCGCAACAGCACGGCGTCGGATCTCGCTGAGAAGCTCAAGGATCTCTGGCAGCAGAGTGAATCGAATCGCCAGTCCAGCCAGGGCGGTCTCACCTTCGAAACGCCGGCGATCGTCGCCGATGAGCGCAGCAACTCGCTGATCATCGCGGCCAGCCAGAGCGACTTCGACGCCATCAAGGCCGTCGTGGACAAGATCGAAAACCTCGAGCTCAACCCGATGCTCGATATCTACATCGTTCGCCTCGAATACAACTCGGCGTCCGAACTGTCGGCGCCGCTCCAGTCGATGTTCGACCAGCGGGCCGAGGCCCGGGGGCTGGGCGAGCCGCGACCCGAGGACAAGGTCAAGATCGAGTCGGATCCCGTCACCAACGCCCTGATCTTCACGGCGTCGCGCGAGAACCACGACCTGCTGATCGCGAGGCTCGCCGAGCTCGATCAGGAGATCGGTGTCGTTCCCGTCGTCGAGTTCTTTGCGTGCGAGAACGTCTATGCGGAGGCCGTGAAGGATGCGATCGACAATTTCATCGAAAACGCATTCCGCGCCGGCGCCGGAAGCGACAACAGTGTTCTGACGCAGCGGAACAAGGTCTCCGTCGTTGTCGACAGCCGCGCGAACATGCTGATCGTCTCGGCCAGTCCAGAGAACATGGAAGCGATCCGTTCCATCTACAGGAAGATGAACGACGTCGTTCGGCCATGGACGCCCGCCGTCTGGGAACGCGTTGAGCTCATTAATTCCGATGCGTCGGAACTCGCGGGGCGCGTTGAGGCCCATCTGGAACAGGTCAACTCCGACATTCAGTCGGGCACGGGAGGCTCCGGCGGCAGTTCGCAGAACCGATTCGCGGTTCGCGTGATCCCCGATACGCGTCGAAATCTGCTCGTCGTCGGCGGAACGCGTGATGGCGTCCAGATGGCGCTCGACTTCATCCGGAAATGGGACACGCCGATGAAAACCGACGCGGCGGGCTTTACGCGTACCGAGGTTTACACTCTCAGTCGCGCCAAGGCCTCCCAGATCGGCGAGATGCTCCGAAATATCTTCGATGCGCGGACCCAGCAGGCGTCGCAGGGATCTGACGCGCAGCCCGTTCCGGTCACCATAGAAATCAACGAACCCGGCAATTCGCTCATCGTTAATGCGTCGTCGCCGGATCATGTCCTCGTTGAGAGCCTCATCGGCCAACTCGATGTCCCCTCTGAGATTGAGAAGATGGTTCGCGTCTTCCCGCTCTCCAAGGCGCCCGCTGAAAAGGTCAAGGAAATCCTCGACGAGGTCTACCAGGCCAGCAATCAGGGAACGGGTGGCGGCCAGAGCATTACGACTGTCGCTGAAGAACGCACGAACTCGATCGTCGTCGCCGTGCCGCCGGGCGAGCTCGCCAACGTCGAGGCCCTGATCAAGCGCGTCGATGAAGTCGAGATCAAGGAGATCGCCAAGGTCGAAGTGATCCAGTGTGAGAATGAAGACGCCAGCAAGATGGCCGAGCTCCTCAACGAGATCATGACCGGCCAGTCCGCCCAGGGCGGGAGTGGTTCGGCGCAGCAGGCCGAGTCGGCCCGCCAGCTCAGCTCCCTGCTCGTGCAGTTCGAGGCCAAGAACGAGTTCGGCGATCGCGACATTCTCCAGACGGTCCGCGAGAACGTGCAGATCAGCTACAACGAGCGCTCGAACAGCGTCATCGTCGTGGCGCCGCCGTCCTCGATGCGACTGATCAAGCGGCTCGTCGAAAAGCTCGACGGCATCCAGAAGCGCGAAGTCCGCGTCAAGGTCTTCACGCTCAACAACTCGGACGCCACGAGCATTGTCGAGAAACTCGAAACCATGTTCGCCCAGGACCAGAACTCGTCCGATCAGGAGGCCTTCCAGCAGGGCCGCGAGATCACGGTCGAGGGCGGTTCCAGTGACGTCGGCTCGGGTCCGCAGTTCGCCTCCGCGGGCGACACGCGACGCGGCACCTTCGGTCGACCGCGAACGACCTTCGTCGCCGACGAGCGCACCAACAGCGTCATCGTCGCCGGCTGGCCCGAGGACATCGACGTCGCCGCCGACATCATCGATTCGCTCGACTCGCGCGACATCCAGGAACGCGTCTCGATCGTCTATCCGCTCGTCAATATGAAGGCGGACGAAATGCAGGGCGCCCTGGACTCCTACTTCCAGGCCCAGCGCGACACGCTGAACTCCCAGGACAACGTGGCGCAGATTCGCCTTCTGGAGCGCGACGTGACAGTCGTCGCTCACGAAGAGTCGAACCAGCTGATCGTCTCGTCGAGCCCGCGCTACCAGTCGGAAGTCCTGCGGATCATTCAGCTGCTCGACTCGCCGCCGCCCGAGGTCATGATCGAGGTCATGATCGCCGAAGTCACGCTCGACGATAACTTCGAGATGGGCATGGAGTTCGCCCTCCAGCAGCTCAAGTTCAGCGAGACGGCCACGGCCGGCGCCAACGGCGTCATCCACAGCAACTCGTTCGACTTTGTCGGCGGCACGGATCTCGGCGCCGCGGGCGCGGGACTTGGCGGCTTCAGCTTCACGATCACGGGCGAGGACTTCAACTTCCTCGTCCGGGCGCTGCAGTCTGACAGCCGGCTGGATGTCATCCAGAATCCGAAGATCATGTGTCTGAACAATCAGACGGCCACGATCAACATCGGCCAGGAAGTGCCCTTTGTCCGCGGCACGTCGCTCTCCGACAACGGCCAGACGACGGCGAACATCGAGTACGAGCCCGTCGGTGTCATCCTCAACGTCGAGCCGATCATCAACCCCGACGGCTTCGTGTACATGCTGATCGAGCCGGAAGTGTCGAGCGTTACGGACTCCAGCGTCCCGCTCGGCAACGGTATCTTCGCCCCGATCATCTCGAACCAGTCGGCCAGCACGACTGTCGCCGTGAAGGATGGCGAGACCGTCGTGATTGGTGGCCTGATCACGACGCGCGAAACGGAAGCTGAAAGCAAGGTCCCGCTCCTCGGCGACATGCCGGGCATCGGCAACCTCTTCCGCACGACGACGCGCCGCAACACGCGAACCGAACTGCTCATCGCCATGACGCCGACGATCGTCCGATCCGTCGAAGACGCGCGACGCGTGAGCGAGTTCCATCGCGATATCGGCAACATCCTCACGCCGGAGGTCAAGGGCAGCCCGATGATGCGCAACCTCCAGGTGAAGCCGGAGTCGGGCAGCGAGATTGAATCGATCGAAACGGTTCCGGGGTCGATGAAGAACCTGCCGCTCGGCGAGCCGCAGCGCGTCACGCCGCGGCCGACGAACGGTCCGAGCTACGTCCCCGACGCCCCGCGCTACGGTCCGGCGGTTCCCGGCGTGTCCAACGCGATGGTTCGCGGCGCCGCGCCGAATACAGGCCACGCGACGCAGGCGTCGTACCAGACGGCGCAACCCGTCAGTCAATCGGGTTCGATGGGAACCATGCGACCCGTGCTGCCGACGATCGACCAGGTCCGCAATGGCGCGGCGCCGCTCGGGCGTCCGGCCCAGAACGCCCGACCGATCGTTCCGCGGACGAACCCCGTCGAGCCGACGATCGCCGCGGCGCCGGGGCGAACCTATATGCGGGCGCCGCAGCCGGGAACGTATGGCGAGCCGACGCGACCCATCGTGAAGATCAGCACGGGGCCTTCGCGGCGCCAGACGTCGGACGACAGCGCCCCGGCGCAGCCGCAGACGACGGGGCGGCGCGATTCGCATCGATGATCGCCGGCGACGGCGAACCATGACAAGACGTCGTTCCGAGCGACGCGAGTCGAAATGAAACCATGACGTGGGCGCCGGCCTTGCCGCCGGCGCCGCACGCGTTTAATGAACGAACCATGACCAACAGACCGACGCAGCCATACGAACGGATTTATCAGCGCCGCGACGCTCGGCGCCTCGCGTCGATCATCGTCGTGACGCTGGGCGCCACGCTACTGACGGGTTGCCAGTGGCCGCCGTCGTGGTCTCCAGAGCCTAAAGGACCGGGCGGGCCGACGGGCCCGGGACCCGCCAAAGAACCGACGATCACGATCGTCCCGGAGACTGAACGGGCGGACATTGTCCAGGTCGCCAACTTCGTCCCGACGAATCCCTGGCTGATCTTCGATCCCCTCGACGGCAAGATCGACGGCTTCAAGTGCAACATCTATCTCGGCGCCAATCACGAGGGCAAGTTCAAGGGCTTCTTCGGGGACGGGACGATCGTCGTCCAGATGTTCGCCGACGTCGGGAAGGACGAAGCCAAGTCCGACATGAAACTCGCCCACACGTGGGAACTCACGCCCGATGACGCCTATCCCTGGCGGGCGCGGAAGCAGACGATGCTGGGCTGGGGTTACGGTCTTCGCCTCCAATGGCCCAAGGAACTCGAACTCGGCGGCCGGAAGATCGCGATTCTCGTGTCCTATCGACGCACGGATGGCCGAATGATCTCCTCGTCCAAGCCGACAGTGCGGCGCGTTCCGATTCGCGGCGTATGATTGAACGCCCCTAGCACAGGAGTCACGCACATCGAAACGCAAGACATCGATCTGGCGCACGAACACATGGCGGCCATCGACGTGTTCCGCATCGCCAAGAACGCATTCCTCTGGCTCGCCGCCGGCGCCATCGGCGTGCATCTCGTCGCATTCGTTGTTGTGCTCGTGCGTTCGGATGGCGCCGAGGGGCTCGGTCCCTGGGCCGATCGATTCGAACAGACGCTCGCCGTCGCAGGCTTCGTCGCACGGGCCAGCGTCCTCGTCATCAACGGCATCTTCCTGATCTCGCTGCTCGTCTGCCTGTCGGCCCGCATGGGCGGCGCCGCGGCCCTGGCGCGAGGCAGCGTCTTCGCGCTCGTCGCCCTCGCGATGGTCACGCCCTGGATCAGCCCGTCCGATTCGCCCGGATTCACCTCCGCCCTTTACGGCAGCGCCGATATCTATCGCGCCGGCCGGGCGGACGCCGCGATCGGCGGCATCGGGTTCATTCGCTTCGGTCTCTGCCCGATTCTCGTCGTCGTGATGATGCTCCTGTCGCAGTGGTCCTATCGGCGCGCCTATCGCAAGATGGTCATTGCTCCGCCCACACGACTGCCGATACACGAAGTATGACGCGGACGAACGCCCCGGGCGCGGAAGCGCCGGATGGCCTGAACCTCCCTCGCATGAGTGACTGACGTGTCCGACGCAACGACGCTCCCAACGGCCCAACCCCAGAAGAAGGATCGTTCCGGCGCCGTCCGGGCGCTGCTCGTGATCGCCGCGCTCGCCGGCGTGTTCATCTGCGGTGTGCTCCTCAAGCTCACAGTCGCCGGTTCGGATCGCGCGCAGACGGACGCGTGGTGTCGGCCCACGGCCAAAGTCGATTGCTCCCATGTGCTTGCGAGCCGATATGCGAAATTCGGCTTCCTGCCGACGGCGCAGATCGGCCAGATCTATTTCGCCTGCGCCGCCGTCTGGTTCGCCATCGTCGGGATTCCCAACCGTTGGGGTCGCGCCTGGCAGCTGCTTCCGATCCTCGTGACAGGGGCGGGGCTCCTCGGCTCCGCGTTCTTTCTTTTCATCATGTCGCGCCTGCCCGTGTGGTGCACATGGTGCGCCGCCGCTCATGGCGCCAATCTGCTCATGTTTGCGCTCTCGGTTGCGGGCTGGTTTGCCGCGACAGGGGAGGGCGACGCCAGGCCTTCGCTGTCGCGCGTCGGTGTCGGCGCGGGGTTCACGCTCAGCATCGGCGCGATCACGCTCCTTGCCGGCGCCGCCTATCGCCAGCAGAGCGCGGCGGGTCAGTGCCAGCGGCGATATACGGAGATCGTGAACGATGTGGACTACGTTGTGTGGCGACACAGCGTCGCGCCGCACACCGATATCCCCGTGCGCGAGGATGACATGATCCTGGGCGCCGCCAACGCGCCACACACGCTCGTCATCTTCACGGATTTCGAATGCGCGGGTTGCGCCCTGCTGCATCAGAACATCGCCGCCCTCAGCGCGAATTTCCCGGGGGCCCTGCGCATCGTCTTCAGGCACTATCCCATGTGTCGCGCGTGCAACGCGCATGTCGATCGCGATCTCCACTTCTTCTCCTGCGACGCCGCCCTCGCCGCCGACGCCGCGCGCGCCACAGGGGATCGTGACGCCGCGTCGACTTACTGGAATCTCCTCTTCGCCAGCCAGGATCGGCTCGATCAGGCCCCGTACGCCGATATCGCGAGGCGGGCGAAGATCGATGTCGCCGCCTTCGAAAAAGCCATGAAATCCGACGCCGCCCTGGCGCGCGTCAAAGCGGACATCGAGCTGGGGCGTCAGCTCGGCGTCGATGGGACGCCCGCCATCTTTCTGGATGGGCGACGATTGTCACAGTGGGGGCTCTACAAGACGGATTCGCCCGGCAAACCGGACGCCAGGGCGACGCTCAGGCTATGGTCCACGCTTCTGGGCGCCGCCGCCGATACATCCTCGCAGCGTCCGCAGGAACCGCGCTGATCAGAACGGCGCCCATGAGGATTCCGGGATCGCACGGTCCATCCCGCTTCTCGATTTCAGCGTTTCCACGCGCTCGCTTCCGCATACAATGGGGCTCGTCCCGTCGCCGCCGGCGTCGGGCGTTTTTCGCGAACCAAGATCCAGGCGACTTTCTGCAAACGATCCGTAACGTGCGGGCGAAAACTCGCTCGCCACGAGGAGGGAATGCTCATGCTGTCACAACTCACCTGCGTCCTTGTTGCGTTCCTGGCCGCCGGCGATGCGACGCCGACTTCAACGGCCCAGTTCGGTGGTCCCAAACAGGACTTCAAGGTCCGCGCGCGCGGCCTCGCCGATTCCTGGCCCGAGTCGGGCCCGAAGTCGCTCTGGGAGCGCGACCTCGGCGTGGGCTACTCCGGCGTCATCGCATCGCAGGGTGCTCTCTACACGATGTACCGAGAGGGCGGCAACGAAGTCGTCATCTGTATCGATGCGAAGGATGGCCGGACGCGCTGGGAGTTCAAATACGACGCGCCCATCGCCGAGAAACACGAGCACACGTTTAACGATGGCCCTCGCGCCACGCCGCTGCTCTACGACGGCAAACTCTACACGATCGGCTGCAACGGCAAGATGTACTGTCTCGACCCGTCGTCGGGCGACGTCAGGTGGTTCCATGACCTGTGGAGAGACTTCGACGGCTCCTTCCTGAACCACGGCTATTCGTCGAGTCCCTTCGGGTACAAGGACACTGTCATCGCCATGGTCGGCGGTGAGGGGCACGCGCTCGTCGCCTTCGACATGGAAACGGGCAAAGTCAAATGGAAGCGACTCGACTATACGAACAGCTACTCGACGCCGAAGCTGATCAACGTCGATGGCCAGGACCAGTTGCTGTGCTACATGGCGAAGGAACTCGTCGGCGTCGATCCGAATGACGGCACGGAGCTCTGGAAGTACGAGATCGGCAACCAGTGGCGTCAGAACATCACGCTGCCGCTGTGGGGCCCCGACCACATCCTGTTCATCTCGACGAATGAGGCCGGCAGCCGTGGCCTGAAGCTCACGCAGTCCGGTGGCAAAACGAAGGTCGAGGAACTCTGGTCCAACGGCAAAGTGAAAGTTCATCACAGCAACGCCGTCCGCATCGGCGATCACGTCTACACATCGACAGGGGGACTCGGCAGTCCCGGCGTCTTCTGGGCGATCGATGTGAAGACCGGCGAAGTGGCGTGGAAGGAGCGTGGCTTCGACAAGGCGACGTGCATCTACGCCGACGGCCGATTCATCGTCCTCGATGAGAGTGGGAATCTCGGTCTCGTCACGGCGACGCCGGAGATGTTCCGCGTCCACAACAAGGTCGCGGTCCTGGAGCCCGTCGGAAACTCGCGAACGTGGACGGGCCCGACGCTCGACGGAACCACGCTCTACCTGCGGGATACAAAGAAGATCAAGGCCCTCGACCTGAGCGCCGGTTCCGAGCCCGGCCGGTAATGGCCGGATCAATACGGCACGCCATCGAAACTCAAACGCAGAAGGGCGCCAGATCCGAGCCCGGCCAGTAATGGCCGGGTCCATTCCAGTCCGCCACGAAGGGCGTCGGTCGTTCGCCTACTCGCGATCGCGGTAGAACTCCGCGATCGTGGGCGCCAGGTATTCCTCGAAGGCGCGCCGCGCGTCGTAGTCGGGCTTCCATCCCCAGTCGCGCGCCGCCGCCGAATCATCCACGTCCGCCGGCCACGAATCGACGATACCGTTTCGCGGCCGATCCGGTTCGAAGGTGATCTCGGCGTTCGGGAAGGCGCGCTTCACGTGATCGCGAATCTCGCCCGCGCTCACGCTGAAGGATCCGACGTTGTACGTGCGCTGGTTCAGCGCCGATTCCTCCGCCTCCGACAGGTTCAGCAGGGCCTTGATCGCGTCGGGCATCGCCATGAACGGAATGCGCGACGACTCGCTGACGAAGCACGCGTAGGGTTTGCCCTGCGCCGCGGCGTGAACCATTTCCGAGGCGTAGTCGCTCGTGCCGCCGGCCGGCAGCGTGACGGCGCTGATGAGTCCCGGAAACCGAATCGCCCGGAAATCGACACCGCTCGGCGCCCGATCCGCCGCGAGCTGCCGGAAGTGCATGGAGTAGTAACGGCCGAGCTGTTCGCAATAGAGCTTGTTGCAGCCGTACATCGTCGTCGGGATGTTCCACTCGTTTTCCGAGACGCGTCCGGCGTCCGCCTTCGTCGCGAGATCGGGCAGACCGTAGGCGGCGATTGAACTCGGGAAGAGGAAACGGACCGGCTCGCCGTGCCAGCGCGCCTGCTCGTGGGCGAGCTTGATGAGATTGAGCGTGCCGTTGACGTTCACGTTGTGGGCGATATCCGGCGCATATTCGCTGCGCGTGCTCAGCATGGCGGCGAGATGGTAGATCGCGTGAATCTCGAACTCGCTGACGATGCGCTGCATGACATTGTCGTCCAGGATGTCGCCCTGGATCGATGTCAGGTTCTCCGTCACGAGTCTTGAATCGAGCGGTTTCAGATCGAGCGTGACGATGTCATGTCGGGCCTGCTGCGAGAAGTGTTCGATCAGGCCGTGGCCGATTTCGCCGTTGGCGCCGGTAATCAGAATAACGGGCTTGCGCATGCGTCGCGGGTCTCCAAAACGAGTTGCCCGCATGATACGTCGACCGCCGCGGAAGGGTAGATCCCGCGCCGTCCCACTCGTGCAGGATTCCCAGAACCCGCACGCTGAAACGTCCACCCGCCGCTGGCGCCGGAATCCCTTCCGGCGCCCCGACCCCTCGCTCGTGCGACAATCCCTTCTCGCACACCGTGCCGGCGCATCACTCCGCTCATGCGGGATTCCTGTCCCGCACGTCGCGACCACGAGAATCCCTTCTCGCACACGGAGCCGGCGCATCACTCCGCTCATGCGGGATTCCATTCCCGCACGCCGCTCCCTTCCCCGCACGCTGAAAGCGTGACATAGCTGTAGCCCAGGGTGAAGCGCAGCCCGCAACGCGGGCGCAGCGCAACCCTGGGTCCGCGGTCTTTACCCCATTCAGCCCTGAAAGGGCGTTACAACGTCGTCAGAGTTTGGATCCGCTCGTGCGGGATTCCCATCCCGCATGTCGCCCCTGCGAGAAATCGTTCTCGGAAGTGAGCCCGATCGCCGCCTATTCCTCGCCGAAGTCGATTCGCGCCTGGCAGCAGATCCGGATGACATTCTCGAAGCCGCGTTTGATGATGTCCTTGTCGGCCCCGTTGATGATATTCGTCTCGACGTCGGACGCCGCGTCCGTGATTCGGCCGAAACCATATCCGCCGGCGTCGCTCTTGAGACCGCGGCAGATCTGCTGAAGCTTCGCCATGTCGTCCGCCGCGTAGGCCTGCTCGATCTCGTGGACGCGCTGCGGCAGTTCCGCGATGAAGTCCCGGATCAGGGGCCGCATGATCGGATCGTTGCGCAGCGTGCTCAGCAGGGGCGCCGCCTGAAGCGACGCCAGCAGGGCGGAAAGCTGTTCCCGGCCGATGGGCTTCGGCAGGTAGGAGTTGCAGCCCGCGGCGAGACACTGCTCGCGGACACCGTCGGCCGTCATGCCCGTCGCCGCGACGATCGTCCCGACGAATTCCTGCTGCCGAAGTCGCTTCGTCGTCTCGAAGCCGTCGATGCCCGGCAGCTGCATGTCCATCAGGATCGCGTCAAAGACCTGCGTTTTGATCGCCTCCAGCGCCTCTTCGCCCGTGCGCGCGATCGTGATCTCCGCGTCGAGCGATGTCAGGTGCTGCTCCGTCATGGCCGCGATCAGCGGGTTGTCTTCGACGATGAGGATTCGGGTCGTCGAACAGCCGCGACAGAACTCGCGGGCTTCGATCGGCGCCTGGAATCGGGCGCCCGTGTTGTGCAGACCGTGGGCGACGTAGGTGGAATGAACGATCTGGATGACGACGTTCTTCCACTGGCCCTTCGACGAGATCAGCTGGAGGATGCCCTTGGATCCCGGATAGATGAACGCGCCGTGAAGGAACGTGATGCCGGTGTTGCTGATGTCGCGCGTCGGCACGACGTAGGCGGGGATGTCGCTGACATCGCGCTGCGGCAGGTGCAGGATGCACGCTGTGATCTCCGTGGCGGCGCGCGGCGCCTTCCGGCGCTCCGTCGTCACGTTGCGCTGCGCGGCGTCGAGCGTCTTCGTGACCTCTTCAATCAGGTCACGATCGAGCTTGATGGCCTTGATCGTTTTCTTTTTGACGCCGTTCACCGACCGCTCCTGCGCTTCACTTCAAAGCGAACGCCCGCATCGCGCGTCGGAGTCCCCGTCCGGACCCGCGGCGCTGACGCCGATTGAGGGCGAATCGCTCCCTTTCTTGATCGGTTCGGCGCAACGTCAACTTCCGAAAGTACACGTCGCGAAAGCCGGACGATGAATGACACGCCTCTGTCGGCGCCAGCGCCGGCGCGGCCGGCGACGCGGAGATTTCCGGACCCACGCGCCGCCGCCATTCAGCCCGTTCGAACTGCGAACCCTACCGGCCGATAGCGTGGCCCCTCGTGCAGGGCGGGCTACGCTCGCCGGAACCGCCATGATCTTCTTGCAGGGTGGGCCATGCCCACCAACCCGCGCCGCGCCACCCAAGATCGCGCCAACGTAGGGCGGGCTTCGCCCGCCGGTCATCCATGCAGCGCCGCTAACGGGGATCTCCGCCGCGGCAGTCAGAGCGGCCGTGTCCTCACGGCGGAGCCAGACTCATGAATACGCCGGATGGTTCGCCACGCTGAGGACAGCGAGGCTCTGAGCGCATATAGCATGGCGGCCCCTCGAGTAGGTTGGGCTGCGCCCATCAATCCGCCTCTCGCCACCCGAGATCGCGCCCATGCAGGGCGGGCCACGCCCGCCAGTCAGTCAGCGCCGCCGCCTCCCGAATCGGCGGCCAAACGCCCACAACCCGCGACGCTTCCGGACCTTGCGAAGGATGGCCGGACCCAACATAATGTCCCATCCGCTTTGGAGAGGTGTCCGAGTGGCTGAAGGAGCCGCATTCGAAATGCGGTCTGCGGGTAACCGTAGCGGGGGTTCGAATCCCTCCCTCTCCGTTTTTTCTTTTCTGTTGTTGTAAGTGGCGCTGAGCCCTCCATTTGGAGGCGCCTGAGACGCTTCGCGCCGGGGCGTCGCGAGGGAGATCGGCGGCGCACATGTCAGAGCCGCCGTGTCCTCACGGCGACGCGACTCGCGCCATCCGCACGCCGCTCCGCCGGCGACGACTCCGCGTTACTCCTGTGTCGAGGTCGGCAGTCGCATGTCGATCTGAGCTACCGCCGGAAAGGACCCGCGCCAATGTCGACGAACATCCACGGCACAATCGTTGTTCCCGGGAAACACCATCCGGTCTTCGACCTTCCTCATTGGGAACGAGAGTTCCCCCTGGCGGAGGATGACCGATCCGAGGCGGGCTGGATCGATCGCCCATGCGAGCTTGCGATTCGGGAGCAGGCCATTCGGCGAGCGCGGGCCGCGGCGGAACTCGGTCCATCCGTCGCCTCGGACGTATTCGTCTGGGCGGACCAGCACGATCGCGAGCGGCCGTGGCTGACGCGAATCGGGGGGCGTCCGTGGCGGCCGGAGGGGCGACCTTGGCCACGCGACGAGAAGGGCGTCCCACTGCTTTTTCTTGGGCAGATCTGTTTTGCGGATTCCAGGGACGTATTGCCTTGCGAACTGCCGGGCGATGTTGCATTGATCTTCGGCATCAAACAGTCGAACTGTATCTGGAGTTCCGCCCTGGAATGGTCGCCGATTGAGATCGAGACGCCCGTGGATTACGGCGGTATTCCGTGGACCGGGGAGATGCCGATCGCCTACCAAGGTGTGATTCATCGCACGGAACAGTTCACGGACGCTGAGATCGCGGAGCCGGTGTTTGAGTCACTCGGATACAAGAATGGCGGCTGGAATCTGCAGAGCATTCAGGCCACGTCGATTGGCGCCTTTGCGAACCTGCCACAAGGCTGGCCATTCGATGAGGACGAGGGATGCACGCTCATCGCAACGCTGAGCTCATTTTATTTCGGCCGGAAGTGGCCGCTGTGCGATGTACCCGCAGGCCTGAACTATGCCAGTGCGGATGGTCGGATTCTTGACATGTGTGGCGATACGGCCCGCGATTTCTCCATCGGCGATGCGGGCTGCATCTGGATCTATCGCGACAGCTCGGGCGAGTTCCACCTTGACGAGGCCTGCGGCTGACGCCTCGGCGCCCGCCCCCGCAGCGCTGGCGCAAACACCAACCAAAACCCCAGCCTCCGCGGTATCATCGCATCGTAGAGCCGAAGTCTCGACGAAGTTCAAACGGGAGCCTTGGCCATGCTGTCCGTCATCGATCGATTTGGGCGCCTGATCTCCGGCGCGTGCGACTGTCCGAACTGCCACTCCTGGTGCACGCGCGCCGAGCGGCAGGCGCAGCGGCTGGAGGGGCTTCACATGTGGGTCTGCCCCGGTTGTGAGGCGATTCTTCAGCGATCGCCCGTGGTCCTCTTCGCTCGGATTCTCTCGATCGCCGCCTTCTTCATCTGCACGCCCTTTGCCCTGGCGATCTACGCCGGGACCGTCAATCTGAGCGTCGACTCGGAAGTGATGGTCATTCTGTGCATCGTCGGGATCCTCCTGGTCATCGGTCTCTGCTGCGTCGTCCTCCCTCCGCTGTTGTTGACGATCCTCTTTCAGCCGGCCGCCCGGATCGAATTCCGGCACGGTACCTGTCGTCGCTGCAATTATGACCTTCGCGGCGTGAACCATGGTCGCTGCCCCGAGTGTGGCGCCGCCTGTCTCGATGTCGTCCTCGCCTACCGCCGGCGGACCGCCGCGATGGCGCCCCCCGTCATTCCTGTTGCGAACGCCATCGAAGAGTAGGTCCGCAAACCGCCCGATATCGTGGCGAACGCCCGGGTGAGTCTTCTCGTATCCGTTGCGAGGGCCGTGACTTGGAGTCACGCCGGGGGACGACTACGATAGTGTCGTGGCGAATTCAGAGACCGCATTCATCCTGATTGTCGAAGACGAGGCGACGCTCGGAGAGACCGTGAAGGAGGGTCTCGAGCGTGCGGGCCACGCGTGCCATCTGGTCGATTCCGGCCGCGAGGCGATTCGGTCCGTCAAGGCGCGGAGCCCGGACGTCGTCGTCTCCGACTATCGCCTGGGCGGTGACATGACGGGGATCGACGTTTTGCGGAGCGTGCGGGAAATCAGCCCGGCAACGCAGCGAATTCTGATCACGGCCCACGGCGACGAGGAACTCGCCCGCGACGCCTTTAAGGAAGCGGAGGTCTTCGATTACCTCAAAAAACCCCTGAATCTCGAGGATTTGCGGCGAATCGTGGACAGCGCGGCGCGCCAGGCGAAGATGTACCGCGAGAACACGGCGATTCGCCGGCAGCTCGACGAGGCGGAGAATTTCGAGGGCATCATCGCAAACAGCGGCGCCATGAAGGGCGTCCTGGACCGCGTTCGGCGGCTCGCCCGCACCAAGCTGACGGTCCTCATCTACGGCGAATCCGGGACGGGCAAGGAGCTCGTCGCCCGGGCCATTCACAACAACTCCGATCGTCGGAAGGGCGCCTGGGTTCCCGTCAACTGCGCCGGCATTTCCGAGACGCTGATCGAGTCGGAGTTGTTCGGTCACGTGAAGGGCGCCTTCACGAACGCCATGACGGATCGCAAGGGCCTGTTCGAGGCGGCCGACGGCGGGACGATTTTCCTGGACGAGATCGGGGACCTGCCGTTGCCGATGCAGGCGAAGCTGCTCCGCGTGCTGGAGGAAGGGGAGGTCCTTCGCGTCGGTTCGAGCCAGCCGATCCACGTCGATGTGCGTGTCGTGGCGGCGACGAATCGGAATCTGCGGGAGGCCGTCGCGGCCCGGGAGTTCCGCGAAGATCTGTTCTATCGCATCAACCAGGCGCAGGTGAACATCCTGCCGCTGCGGGATCGCCCCGAGGACATTGGTCCGCTGGTTAAGCGATTCGTCGAGCAGATGAACCAGGTGCACGGCAAGAACGTCCGCCAGATCACGCCGGAAGCCCTGCGTTTACTGGCGAATTATCGATGGCCGGGCAATGTGCGCGAGCTGCGGAACGTGATTCACCAGGTGGTCGCGCTGTGCGACGGCGAGATCCTGGATGTGTCGGATCTTTCGGGTTTTCCGGAGATCAATCGAAGCACGGAGATCATTCCCGTCTCGAAGACGCACTTCAATGCGACGCTGAGCGAGATCGAGAAGATGGCGATCCAGCACGCGCTGCGCGCCAACAACGGCAATCGCGAGAAGACGGCGAAACAGCTGGGAATCGGGGCCCGGACGCTCTATCGCAAGCTGAAAGAGTATGACCTGAACTGAGTGTTGCGGCCGAAGCGACAGGGTGGATTTGTCGGGGGCGATCGAGGCGCGATCGCCCTTTGTCGTTTTACGTGACCGTCATCCGAGTGATTTAGACAACTGTCGGCGCGTCGTCAAAATAGACAGGCCCTGAAATAGAAGAAGACCGTCGAATGCGTGTTCGACGGTCTTCGGCAATCCTGTCTGCGAATGGCGAGGGCGACTATTCGGCGCCGCCTTCGGGCGCCGGCGCCGGCTTGTTTCGGCCGCGCAGATCGTCGAGCTCCTTCTTGGCGGAGGCCCACATCTCGTAGGCTTCCTTGCGCTGGCCGCGTCGGTAGGCGAGACCGGCTTCCTTTCGCTTTCGCTTGATATCCTTGGTTTTTCGCATGCGTGTTGTCTCCGGATGGCGCGGTTGGGCGCCCTGATCCACGAAAAAGGCCCGCAAATCGGGCGAACGAGCCGGGCATTATAACACGGCGTCGTCGGCCGCCGAACGATGGAAGGCGGGGCGAAGGGGAAAATGGCGGGCGGGATTCGCAGGATCGCCATAAGTGCAGTGCGGCCTGTGATTTGTGTTTTGAAACAAATCGTGGTTTTTTTCCGGGGGGCCGCTTGACAGTACTGGCGGATCGACTAGATTACTGTGCTGCGGTAAACGAAAGGCATGAACGTTTCGTGAACGCCGCATGAGCGAAATGTCCAGCGGAGAAGACTGCTGACACGCTTTTTTGACAACTTGGTGGAATCAACGGCGTAACGCCGGTCTCCCGATATGCTTAGCGTAGCGTGGGCCGCTGGCGAAAAGCCGGTGGCTTTTTTGTCGCCACACGAGACGGCGGAAGTCGAATCTCGATTGGGCTCGGCATCGTACGCGGCGCCGGCGTGAGGCATGTCGCCATGAAGGCGCGGCGGAATGCCGGGGGCGAGTAAGGGCTCGTAGCTCAGTTGGTTAGAGCGCGTCGCTGATAACGACGAGGTCGTAGGTTCGACTCCTACCGGGCCCATTGCCAGGGAATCGGCGAAAGCCTGAGGAGTCTGGCGATGCAAGACTGGGGCGGATTGGTCTTGGTGGCGATCGCGGTACTTCTGGTCCTGATGGGGCGGAAGGGCGGCGGCTGAGGCCCGAAGGATTGCGGCTGAGCGTGGCTCGGCGATTGACAAGATGGAACTGGCAAGCCCAAGCGGGGCCGTAGCTCAATTGGGAGAGCACTAGCTTTGCAAGCTAGGGGTTGCCGGTTCGACCCCGGTCGGCTCCAGTGAGAGTTGTAAGGGATCGAGACGATAGCGAGTCTCGACGGCTTTGTGAGAAGCCTTCGATACCCGCGATCGAAAGAACGCGAGGCTGAGACGAGAGTTTCAGTTGCTCTTTGAAAACCGAATAGAGTTGGGTTGTGATATTAATCATAATCACAAGTGATCGAACCAGAGTTCGTTCGATGGCTGTTTGTCCGAAAGGGCGGACGGTTGTCGGGCGGATTCAGAGCGCCGAATGTGGTGTTGACTGATCGGGAACGGATTTGCGAACCGCGAGGTTCGTGAGTGCGATTCATCGATATGGTCAAGCTCGTTAAGGGTGCATGGTGGATGCCTAGGCGTTTAGAGGCGAAGAAAGACGTGTAAGCCTGCGATAAGCTTCGGGGAGCTGGCAATAGAGCTTTGATCCGGAGATCTCTGAATGGGGAAACCTGTTACCGCCTAATAAGCGGTTTCACTGGCGGATGAATTCATAGTCCGTCAGAGCCAACCCGGGGAACTGAAACATCTCAGTACCCGGAGGAAAGGAAATCAACCGAGACTCCGTGAGTAGCGGCGAGCGAAAGCGGATATAGCCCAAACCGTCCTTCGGGTCTCGGTTGATTTCCTTTCCTCCGGGTACTGAGATGTTTCAGTTCCCCGGGT
>DAOPJV010000036.1:0-31132 GCA_035399845.1 Phycisphaerae bacterium
CAGGCTGGGGCGTCCGGCGTTATGGCAGACCTGACGACGCCCACATGCTCCCCTTGGCGGGGGAGCATGCCACCCGGCCCAGGGCGCCCGGAATGTTCAGGTCTGCCCCCCGCGACAGCTGGTGTCGTCTAGAATGGACTGCGGCGTGGGGACTGCGCGGCTGTACGTGAGCGCCGATTTTCTTTCCGATTCGCCGAGGGCCAGAGATGAGCAAACGCATCCCATTGAGAATGTCAGGGCTTCTGCTGCTGATGGTGTTCAGCTGCGGCGCCGTGTGTGGACTGTCAGGGATCGGGCCCGAATCACCGCGCCCGATGTTCGTCCCAAACGACTTTCAGCCGGAAACGCCTGTTGAGCCGCAGGTTGATATCAGGATTGATGCACAGAGCGAGCTCACTCGATCCAGGATCATTCGTGGGTCGCGAAGTGACGGCTTCGACCCTGACAGTGTGTACCGGCAGTTCTATCTGACGACGGGGCCGATTGGCGACTTTGACGACGTTTCGATCTACATCGCATTTCAGACGGATGATCTTGACGTCTCCAGCGTCGGCGCCGGAATGCAGTTTCCGGATTACCTGACGCAACCCGACGAGCGTTCGGCCCACGGTTCGCTGGACGCCGGGCCGATCATTGACTTCTCGGACGGTCGAGCAGGCGACGCGGAGATTCTGGAGTTCACGAATCAGCGCATTCGGGGCGTCGTCGAAGGGTACATTTACAACATTCAGATCCAGCATGGTGTACGAGACGATCCGGACTGTTCGGCCGGCTCGGACACGCCGCTGACGTGCTACACGAACATCCCTCGGAACCTGCCGGTTCGAATCGAGTTTGATGTGGCTTACTCGGAAGACTGAGCCGACGGACGTTGGCGGCAAATCCGCTGGTCACGGATATCACAATCGAGCCATGGCTGGCCCGGCTCTGCGGTCTCCTCAGCTCATGTTCGAGTGACATGCCGACGCTCAATGTCGGCGTGCGCACGTCGCGCGCGTACGACTCGCTCGTCGGCCGGCGAATGGTTCGAACAGCGAACCCTACAGGGGACTGCCAGCGAACCCTGCGGGTCGTGTGACGACGATTCGCCGACCGCTGAAATCGGAGCTTGCCGGGTGGCGGATGGCCCCGGCGTTGGCGCGGATTTCGGTTCGATCTATATTCCCCACATGAACCACCCGACGATCGCCATCCTCGATTTTGGCTCCCAGTATCTCCAGCTCATCGCCCGCCGTGTCCGTGAGAACCAGGTCCACTCCCTGATCTTCGCGCCTGGGGTATCGCCGCAGACGCTTCGCGACAACAACGTCATCGGAATCATCCTCTCCGGCGGTCCCGCCAGCACCTACGAGGGCGCGGCGCCCCGGCCTGATGCAGGGATTTTCGAACTGGGCGTGCCCGTTCTGGGGATCTGCTACGGCATGCAGGTCGCCTGCCAGGGGTTCGGTTCGCGGGTCGAGGCGGCGGGGGCCCGGGAGTATGGGCGGGCCGGCCTGCGAATCGTGCAGGAGGACGATCCGTTCGTCCGGCACATTCCGGCCAGCACGAATGTCTGGATGTCGCACGGAGACAAAGTCACGGGCCTCGGCTCGGACTTCAAGGTTCTCGCCAGCACGTCCAACTGTGAAAACGCCATCGTCCGCCACACGACGAAGCCCGTCTTCGGCGTCCAGTTTCATCCGGAAGTCACGCATACGAACGAGGGTGGCCAGCTCCTCCGCAACTTCATCTACGAGATCTGCGGGGCGAAGGGGTCGTGGAATCCCGGATCCATCGTCGACACCCTCGTTTCGGACATCCGCGCGAAGGTCGGCGGCAACGATCGTGTCATCTGCGGTCTCTCCGGCGGCGTCGATTCGTCCGTCACGGCGGCGCTGCTCCATCGGGCGATACCGGGGCAGGTCACACCGATTTTTGTCGACAATGGACTGCTTCGCGCGAACGAGCGGATGCGCGTTCGCAGCGTTTTCGAAGGCCACTTCCATATGGACCTGCACGTTGTGGACGCCGCCGAGCGATTTCTCGCAAGGCTGGCCGGCGTGGCGGATCCTCAGGAGAAGCGGATCCGCATCGGTCACGAGTTTGTGGATGTCTTCAGGGAAGAGGCGAAGTCGATCGAGAACGCCCACTTCCTTGCGCAGGGGACGCTCTATCCGGATGTGATCGAGTCGGGCCATTCGGCGGCCGGGACGGCGGCGAACATCAAACTGCATCACAACGTCGGCGGATTGCCGGCGGAACTCGGCTTTGAGCTCGTCGAGCCATTGCGGGACCTGTTCAAGGACGAGGTCCGCATCATCGGCGAACTGCTCGGTCTGCCCGAGGAAATGGTCTGGCGGCATCCCTTCCCCGGGCCTGGCCTGGCGGTCCGCATCATCGGCGAAGTCACGCACGAGCGCTGCGAGTTGCTGCGTCAGGCGGACACGATCATCATCGAGGAGATCACGGCGGCCGGCTGGTATCGGAAGATAGCCCAGGCGTTCGGCGTGCTGCTGCCCGTCTCCAGCGTCGGCGTGATGGGTGATGGGCGGGCCTACGCCGATCAGCACGTTGTGGCCGTCCGCTTCGTGGAGTCCAAGGACTTCATGACGGCCGACTGGGTCCATATCGATCCCGGCGTGTTGTCGAGCATCTCCACGCGGATTACGAACGAGGTGAAGGGGATCAACCGCGTCGTGTACGATATCACGAGCAAGCCGCCCGCGACGATCGAGTGGGAATAGACGCGATGGAGCGGGACGACTGGCGCCGACGTCTCGCTGACGAGCATCAAGGCGCCTGAAAGCCAAGCAACCTATGACGACTGAAAACGTACGAGCCCGTTTTGCGCCCTCCCCGACAGGCTACCTGCATGTCGGCGGGGCGCGTTCCGCCTTGTTCAACTATCTCTTCTGCCGGCGACATGGCGGCAAATTCGTGCTGCGCATCGAAGACACGGACATCGATCGCAATATCGAGGGCGCCGAGAAGAAGATCGTCGAGGATCTGCGATGGCTCGGGATCGAGTGCGACGAGGGACCGGGTGTCGACGGCGCCTATGGTCCCTACTTCCAGAGTCAGCGTCGCGAAACGTATGACGTGGCCTGCGCCAAACTGCTCGCTTCGGGCGATGCGTACTACGCGTTCGACACCAACGAGGAACTCGACGCGCTCCGCAGGCAGGCGGAGGCCGCGAAGACGGGGTTCAGGTACCCGCGACCGAACCCGCTGCCGACGGCCGCCGACGCCGATAAGGCCCGCGCCGAAGGCCGACCGGTCGTCGTGCGGTTCAAGGTTCCGGACGAGGCGATCACGATTCACGACGAGATCCTTGGTGATGTGACGTTCGAGGCGGGGCAGCTGGACGACTTCGTGATCGTGAAATCGAACGGTTGGCCGACGTATCACTTCGCCGTCGTCGTTGATGACGCGCACATGGCGATCTCCCACGTGCTCCGCGCGCAGGAGCACCTGATGAACACGCCGAAGCACGTGTTTATTCAGCGGGCGCTGGGCGTGGCGACACCGAAGTACGCGCACCTGCCGCTGGTGTTCAATATCGACGGCACCAAGATGTCCAAGCGCGACAAGCACAAGGTCGTGCGCCAGGGTGTCAAGGATGCGATCAAACAGAAGAAGATGACCGACGCGGATGTCATGTCGCTGACCGGCGCGGATGAGGCGGCCGTTGAGCGCTGGCTCAGGAAGAAGGCCGACGCGGAACTGGGCATGGACCAGGTCGTGAAGCTGGCTGCTGCGGCGGACGTCACCATCCCCGAGATCGACGTGCACGACTTCCGCATGTCGGGATATCTCCCCGAGGCCCTGCTGAACTTCATTGTGCTGATCGGCTGGTCGCCGGGCGGCGATCGCGAGAAGCTGACGCGTGACGAGATGATCGAGCTGTTCTCGCTGGATCGCATCAACAAGACGGCGGGGCGCTTCGATCGCGAAAAGCTGCTGGCGATGAACCTCGACTGGTGCAGCGCCGCCCCGACGGAGCGGCTTGTCGAGGCGTTCAAAGACTGGGCGACGCTGAACGACTCGCACATGGCAAAGCTCGACGACGCGACGCTCGGCCGCGTTCTCGATTCCTGCCGGGGCTTTCGCACATTCCCCGACGTCGTCGCCAAGGCGGGTGTGCTCTTCGAGCCCGATGAGGCGGTCGTTTACGACGAGAAGGCCGTCGCGAAGGTCCTGGCAAAGAACGACGGCGCGGGATTTGCGACGCTGGAGTCGCTGCTGTCGCCGCTGGAATCGCTCGAATCGTGGACGGCCGAATCGATCGAGGCGTTCGTCAAGAACACGTGCGAGGCGACAGGGGCGAAGATGGGGGACGTGGCCCAGCCGATCCGCGTCGCCGTGGCCGGTCGGCCCGTCAGCCCGGCGATCGGCGAAACGCTGGTTTTCCTCGGGCGGGAGAAGACGCTGAATCGTTTGCGGCAGTGTCTCGAACTTCGGTGAATTGAGTCGAGCTGAATCGTCGGCCCAAAGATGGCGTGCGCCGGTCCGATTGTCGTAGGATGGGCGGCGAGCCGCCGCGCGCTCGGGGATTATCCGCACGGCAGAAGGAAAGGGACCGCCGGCCGATGAGTTCATCTTCCACACAGGCTATCAACACTCCGTCGAATGTAACGGGCGGGCGCCTCTCGGGGGACAGTCTCGCCGAGGCGTTCGAAGGCCGCATTCCGCGCTTTCGATTTCGACTGTTTTACGGCGTCGGCATGCTGATTGTGGCGATCGGGATGATCCTGCTGCCATTGGCGTATGTCGGGCTGATCGGATTCGTCGCATACGGCGTCTGCTACCACGCGATCACGAATGGCTGGCTTTACACGGAATCTCACGGGTCACTTCGAATGAAAGTGCTTCTCGCCGCGATCTACGTGGCGCCGTTCGCGATTGGTCCGCTCATCGTCCTCTTCATGTTGAAGCCGCTCTTCGCCCGTCGGGCCCATAAACACGAGCCGTTGACCCTCGATCCGTCACAGGAACCGGTCCTCTACGCGGTACTCGAGCGATTGTGCGAGGTTGTTGGGGCGCCGATGCCTCGCGAGATCGAGGTCGATTGCCAGTTGAACGCGGCGGCCGGTTTCAAACCCGGGCTTTTCAATTTTCTGGGCCGTCGAATGTCGCTCGTGCTGGGGATGCCGCTCGCCGCGGGACTGACGGTCGAGGAATTCATCGGCGTCGTCGCGCACGAGCTCGGTCACTTCTCCCAGGGATTCGGCATGCGGATGTCGTACATCATCCGCCGTATCAACAACTGGTTCGCCCGCGTCGTCTACGAGCGGGACGCGTGGGACGAGCAACTCGCGGACATCAGCCGGTCGATCGACTTTCGATTTGGGTTGTTCCTCTACATCGCCAGAGCCTGCATCTGGATGACTCGAGTCGTCCTGTGGATCCTGATGTACGTCGGGCATCTGATTTCGTGCGCGTTCCTGCGGCAGATGGAGTATGACGCGGACCGCGTGGCGACGGACGTTGTCGGCGCCGCGACCTATTCGCGCGGCATGATGCGGCTTCAGATGCTGGAAGCGGCCAATGCAAAGGTCGAGTACGGGATGAACGCCGCGTGGCGCGACAAGCGATTGCCTGACAATGTTCCGCTCTACGTCGCGTCTGTTGAGGAGGAGCTGACCTCCGAGCAGCGCGAGAAGATTGAGTCGATCGCAAGGGAAGAACGGACGGGCCTCGTCAGCACGCATCCGTCGCTGTCGCGGCGACTGCGTGAAGTGGAAAAGCGGGGCGGGGCGGGCGTTTTCCACGTCGATGCGCCGGCGACAACGCTGTTCGCCAATTTCAAGATGATCGCCAACGCCGTGACGCTGACGAACTACCGCCGTGGTTACGGATTGGATGTGTCCAGCGATAACCTTGTCCCGACGGAGGACATCATCCGCCAACAGGCGCAGTCGTCTGAGGAAGTCTCTTCCTCGGCAAGGTTCTTCGGCGGCTGCAAGCACTTGTATCTGCCGATCGCGCCGGTCGGCGAGTTGATATCGGCGCCGGCCGCTCCGCGCGAGAGCATCGTGGAATTGAAGAAGCTGCGCGCCAAATTCGACGCGGCGGCGGCGACGCACGCCCGGATGTTTGAGGAGTACGCCGGATTCCAGGAACGACTCTGTGAGCTCCAGGTAGCCGAGTTCCTGCGGCAGGCGGGTTTCAGGAAGCTGGACATGAAGGCCTTCGGCATCCCTCAATCCAACGACATGGCCATCATCGCCGCGCGCCACGAGGTGATGGCGAAGCTCGACGCATTGGCGCCGAAGCTCAACCTAATGACCGAAACGCTTCGGAATCGACTGACGATCGCGCTGCAGCTCGCCTGCGTCCCCGCCATCGCGAGCAAGCTGCAGATGGAGGAGGACCCCGCCGTGGAGATCGAGCGACTGGCGCCGATTGTCAGGCGGTTCGAGGTTCATGCGGCTTCGCTGCCGATCATCGCGTCGAACTTTTCCGCGGCGGCGGCATTGATCCGACACGCGCCGAAGGACGCGGACATCGATCAGACGATGCCGATGTTCATGCCGTTGTTGAAGCGGGTCATTCGGGAGACGCGATCGACGATCGACGGTATCCGCGTTTCCTTCGAGGGCGTCCCCTATCCGTTTGAACACGCCGGTGGGGCGATTTCCGTCGGACATTACCTCACCTGCCGCCCCGAGTCGGAGTTGGACTTCGTCGATATCCTGATGGCGTCGAATGAGTCGATGGACAAGCTGGTCGCTGTCTATTCACGGTGTCTCGGGCGGCTCGCGTTCATTGCGGAACGCGTCGAACAGGCGATCGGCCTGCCGCCGGCGGAGGCGGGGTCGGCGAGCATTGGACGCGAGGAGGCGTCAGAGGCGTCGTGAGTGGTCGTTCGGGGGAGCTTCAGCACTCGTGGATCGGGAATGGGCGGATTCGCACAGGTCATCTCCGGTGAAATAGAACCGTGGGTGTTGGAGCCCAGACCCGTTCGGCGGACGATCTGGGATCGGTTGCGCGGGCGGCGCCGCTTCGTCGAACCGACGATCCACGTCAGTCGCGAAACGCGATACGTAACGATTCGGGACGAGCGCATGGAACGACAACTTCTGGAGTCCATGCGTGATTTCATCGTGCAGGCGGTCGGCGCCCCGCATTCGGAGACCGCGTCCGTTCTGGATTATCTGAGGGAGTCTTGCGGCGCATTCATTCAGGGCGAGGGAACCGCAGGTTCCGCGTTAATTGAATGGTATGTTCAAATCAGCTTCTCGGGTTGCGCCGGGATGTCGGAGGTGTCCGCCGAGTTGGCGCTCCATTGGTCAGATTTGTGGCTGCGGCGTTCAATCGATTCAGTCTCGGCGGGTGTCCTGGTTCCAAGTGGATTCACTCCCCGGGGCGCGCCGGCGAGTGATACATTCCGTACGACGTTTCTCCCCGTCAGCAACTTTGGATACGCGGCTTGCGTCATGGAGTCGGATTCGTTCAGTCGGCGCGTCGAATTCTCATTCGATCGGGCGTTTTTCGACCCAGTCGCCGAGGACGACGATCCATCGGTTGAGCAGTTCGCGTCGAAGTATGGCGAACTCATGCTGGATCGCGGCTGTCGCTGCCAGCTCTGTATGCCGGGCTTCGCCCCGGTCAGATATTCCCAGTCTGATTAGCACATGGGTGAGACGGGGTGGGGCGCCCCGCCGTTGTCTGGCAAGGCGGTAGTGGGCCCCGACGTGGCGAGAGGTCGCCACGTCGCGCAGACATTCACCCAGAGGTTGCGTATCATCTCGGCCGTAATAGGTGGATTGACCCGAATCAGAAGATACGACCCATGAGCGATACGCCAGCGGAACGACAACTGAATTTCATCGAGCAGATCATCGAGGCCGACAACGCCTCCGGCAAGTGGGGGGGACGCGTCGTCACGCGTTTCCCGCCGGAGCCGAACGGCTACCTGCACATCGGGCACGCCAAGAGCATCTGCCTCAACTTCGGTCTCGCCCGGCGATACGGCGGGACGTGCAACCTTCGCTTTGACGACACGAACCCCGTCAAGGAGGAGATGGAGTACGTCCACAGCATCTCCGACAACATTCGCTGGCTCGGTCTCGAATGGCCGAACCAGAAGGGCGACGCCGTCGAGTCGGGCGCCCTGTTTGCGTCGGATTACTTCCAGACAATGTACGACTACGCCTGCGAGCTCATCAAAAAGGGCAAGGCCTATGTCTGTGATCTGACCGCGGATGAGACGCGCGAGTATCGCGGCACGCTCAACGCGCCAGGTCGGGAGAGCCCGCATCGCAGTCGCAGCGTCGAGGAAAACCTCGACCTGTTCGATCGAATGCGCACTGGAGAATTCCCCGACGGCTCGAAGACGCTCAAGGCGAAGATCGACATGACGTCGCCGAACGTGAACCTTCGCGATCCCGTCATGTATCGCATTTTGCATGCGAAGCACCATCGAACGGGTGACGCCTGGTGCATCTACCCGATGTACGACTGGGCCCACGGCATCGAAGACAGTCTCGAAGGCGTCACGCACAGCATCTGCACGCTGGAGTTCGAGAACCATCGGCCGCTCTACGACTGGTTCATCAACGCCATCAACGAAGGGCGAACGGAGGATGGCTCGGGTTCCTGGGGTAAGCGCATCGTCCACTCGCAGCAGATCGAGTTTGCAAAGCTGGATCTGAACTACACGATCATGGGCAAACGGAATCTCTTGGCCCTCGTGAAGGAGAAGCGCGTCGGCGGCTGGGACGATCCGCGCATGCCGACGCTCAGCGGTCTGCGCCGCCGAGGCTACACACCGGAGTCGATCCGGAATTTCTGCACGGATGTGGGCGTGGCGAAGTTCAAGAGCGTGATCGACGTGGGCCGGCTGGAAAACGCCGTTCGCGATCATCTGAACAAAGTGGCGCCGCGTCGCATGGCCGTGCTCGATCCGCTGAAGGTCGTGATCGAGAACTGGCCGGAGGACGGCAGTGTCGACGAACTGGACGCGATCAATAATCCGGAGGATCCGTCGGCCGGTTCGCGGAAGGTACCGTTCACGCGCGAGCTGTACATCGAGCGCGAAGACTTCATGGAGGACGCGCCGAAGAAGTTCTTCCGCCTGGCGCCGGGACGGGAAGTGCGGCTGCGATACGCGTATTTCGTCACGTGCACGGGCGTCGAGAAGAACGACGCGGGCGAGGTGGTCGAGCTGCGCTGCACGTACGATCCGGCGACACGCGGTGGCGACGCCCCGGATGGCCGCAAGGTCAAGGGCACGGTGCACTGGGTCTCGGCGTCGAAGGCCGTGGACGCCGAGGTGCGGCTCTACGATCGCCTCTTCAGCGATCCCGATCCGGACAATCCGAAGCACGAGAAGGACTTCCGCGAGTTCCTCAATCCCGATTCGCTGAAGAAACTGCCGGGCTGCAAGCTGGAACCGAGTTTGGCGGAGGCGGCGATCGGTGACCGAATGCAGTTCGAGCGGACGGGGTATTTCAACGTCGACATCGAATCGACGCCGGAGAATCTGGTTTTCAATCGGATCGTGTCGCTGAAGGACTCGTGGGCGAAGATGGCGAACAGGTAATGGCGGCGGCATAGACGCCCGGGGCCGTAGCGTCGAAATCTGATATCCCCGTTCGACACGGCGCCCCGAAGTAGCGCGATGAAGAAGTCATGGATTGAGTTCAACGACGTCTTTACGCGAAGCCCGATGTCCTTCTGGGTGCATCGACCGCCGAAGAAGACGGAATGGGACGACGTGTTCCGGCCATCGGAATTCGATCCCGGCGCGTTCACACCGCCGCTGCCTCGCGGCGTCCCGGGGCGCGGCTATCCATTGCTCCACGTCCAGTTCAACGAGGTTGTCCTGCGGTTCGCATCGATGGCCGAGCTGGATCGCATGATCGACGTCTTGTCCAGGCGCAAGCTGCCGACGACCTACGAGGCGCAGCGCGAGGAGCGCGAGCCGGGCGACGGCTTGCGCAACCAGCATTGGCTGTCGAGACTGCCGGCGGCGCTGCTGTCGTTCTCCACTCGTGAGAAGGTGGTCTCGCTGTTGAATCAGGCCAGGGGCGACTTTGCGAAGGTTGCCGGCTGCGCCGATTGTCAGGACTGAACGATTTGGTCGCGTTTGTCGGGATCAACCAGCCGATCCGGCCGCCCCTCATGAGAAAGCCCGCATTCCCTTATAATGGCCGCCGCCCAGGGCCGGGTGTATTCTTACCGTAGAAAACCGGCCGGGAGAGTGAGCGTCTTCGTCGAGCGCAACGGATCGACGAGAGGAGGCGCAACATGGCCGGCGGAGTGGCATCCATCAACGAAACACTCAACATACTGGCCGCGCTGCCCCCGATGGGCGGCGCGTACGTGGTCGCCCTCTGTGTCGGCGGAGGTCTCGTCCTCATCTCGGCGCTGTTCGGTGGCAATTCGCATCACGATATGGATGTCGACATCGGCGGCCATGGCGAATTCGATCTGGGTCATGATCTGGAGATCGAAAGCGGCGCGGATTTCGATGGTGATCTTGATATCGAAACGGCGACGGATGGGCACGCGGAAGGCGTCGAGTTCGAGCACGCCGGCGCGCACCTGTCGGACTGGTTCAGCCTTCGTTTCGTCATCTACTTTTCGGCGATGTTCGGCCTGACGGGGACGGTGCTGACGCAGATGACGGAGATGGGTCGCGGGGGCGTGCTGACAGCGGCGATCGTCGCGGGCCTCATCGTCGGCCAGGCTGTGCATCAGACGATGCGCTGGCTGAAGCGATCGAGCAGCGACAGCTCGACACGGCCGATGGATTACCTGAATCGTCCGGGCCGTGTGACAGTCTCCATCAGGGAAGGCGGACGCGGCGAGGTGGCGATCCAGGTGCGCGACGGCGAACGCTGCATGCCGGCCGTCGCCCGGCGTCAGGACGAGGCGTTTCCGATCGGCGCCCAGGTGGCGATCGTTGAACTGACGGGCGGAACGGCCGTGGTCGTCTCCCGCCAGGAGCATGAATTTCTGAATCAGGCGTAGGCTGAATTGCGTTTCATCGGGTCATACAAGGAGAGAGGGTGGCAAGCATGAGCACATTGATGTTGGCGGAAAAAGTGGACTTCAGTTGGTATGTCATTGGCGGCGGCGCCCTGCTGCTGGTGATGACGTTCATCTGGGTCGTCACAAAGTGGATCGTCGTTGGCAATCCTAGCGAGATGCTGGTCATCAGCGGCAAAGGCGGAGATGGTCACGGCTATCGCATTCTGATCGGCGGTCGCACGATCGTCGTTCCGATTCTCGAGAAGGTCTCGCGACTGAGTCTCAAGAACATGCAGGTCGGGCTCGAAGTGAAGGCTCAGGCGGGTGGCGGCACGATGATCCCCGTCAGTGTGAACGGCGTGGCAAACGTCAAAGTCGCCTCGGATCCCGACATTCGCGGCAACGCGATTGAGCGATTCCTCGATCAGCCGCTGGGCGAAATGCAGCGTGTCGCCCGGGAAACGCTGGAAGGTGGTCTTCGCGCCGTCATCGGCAAGATGACGCCGGAGGAAATCGTTGAGGACCGCGACAAGTTCGTGTCGACCCTCGTAACAGAAGTGACGGACGACATTCGCAAGCTGGGGCTGCTCATCGACAGTGTGAACATTCAGAATGTGCACGACGAGGAGCAGTACCTCGAGTCGATCGCCCGCAAGGCGTCGGCCCAGGTCCGTGCGACGGCGAGACAATACGAGGCGGAGCGCAAGGCGGAGGCGGACATCAAGGAAGCCGAGGCTCTGGCCCTGTCGCGAAAGGCACAGGCCGAGCGTGACGCGGAAGCGAAGTCCGCCGAGTCGCTGGCGCGACAGACGGCCGAGCAGGCCCGCATCGACGCCGACAAGAAGATCGCCGAGTCGGAGAACGCGCTTCAGATTCGCAAGATCGAACTGACGGCGGAGCAGAAGATCCGCGAGGCCGATTCGCAGGCGCTTGCCCGGCAGGGACAGGCGACGCGTGACGCCGAGGCGAGGACGGCGGAGGCTGTCAGTCGGCAGAAGGCGGAGGGCGCCCGTATTTCGGCCGACAAGTCGATTGCCGAGGCGGACAACGATCTGCGTGTTCGAAAGGCGGAGCTTGTGCGTGAGGCCTCGCTCAAGGAGGCCGAGCGGAACAAGGCGGCCGCCGAAGCGGAAGCGGCGCGTCTGGCGGCGACGGACGTGGCCCGCGCCAACGCGGCGCGAGACGTCGCCATGGCCCGAGCGGCGGGTGATGCGGCGACGATCCTCGAAGAGGGCAAGGCCCGAGCGGCCGCGATCGAGCAGATCGGTCGGACAATCCAGCAGCATCCGGACGCGCTGAAGGTCATGCTCGTCGAGATGATGCCGAATGTCGTCGATCAGCTGACGAAGACGATTGCCAACGTCAAGCTCGGAGATGTGACAGTCATCGACGGCGGCCGGGGCGACGCCATGGCCGGCGCCGCGATGGGCCGGGCGAAGATGCTGGCCGAGTCGCTGGGCGTTCTGGAAGGCGTGACAGGCGTCGATATGAAGGAGCTCGTCAGCGGCATCGCGGCGAACATCGTGGACCGGCCGAAGGCCGCGAATACCGCGGCGGCCACGACGCCGAAGCCCGCCAAAAAGGACGACTGACGCATCGTCGTTCGGCGTGGCCCCTGAGTTTCCATGGTCCTGATCGGGCCGTCGCGGCGTGAGCCGCGGCGGCCTTTTTCAATAGTGATATCGGCCGAAGCCAGTGATTTCCGTCTGGCCCGTACCGTGAGCGATTGAACGGGTTCCGCCTGGCGCCATGCGCCGTCGCCGCCGTCCGGGGGGCGTCACTGCGTTGGACTTTTCTCCATGGGATTGCCGATCCCAGGACGTGCGAAGGTCCATGAAATCACGTCGACGCTTCGTCGATCCGGGCCTTCGATCGCGTGGAATTACAGACCGGTAACAATGGCGCGTGATCCAAGGTCCGAATCGGGGCGATCCGTATTGCCCCGATGCTCGGACCATGCATTGCAAGCGGTGAGCGTTGGGCTATAGAATGGTCATCGTCCTTAGGGAAGTGCGGGATGCCGGGAGCTGGCACACACAAGTTCGCGGCATTGTTCCGCGTCATGTCTCAGCTACGCCGTGAATCCTCGCACGTTGATCTCCAGAGGATTTTGTACACCCGCATTGAAGGACCTGATACGCAATCAAGGACGGTTGTGTACCAAGGAGAGAGAGTGATGCCAAATTCGAAACGATTCGGGATTCTTGGGCTGATGGCGATCATTGGATCGGCCGGCGCCCTGACAGGTATGGTTGAAGGCGACGGCGGACCGCGCGGTTGTCCTTTCATCGATGTGTGTCCGACGTCGCAGATGTCGGCGGAGGCGGACATCGAAACCTGCACGGCCCTCATCCCTGATCTGAAGGGACAGGTGGGGCTCGTGGTGTGTCCCGAGACGACGTGCTGCCGAATCGAGCAGACGCCGGAGCCCGGAACGCCCGTCGGCCTGGGCGCCCATGAGATCCGGCTGACGGCGATCGTCTGCGAAGACGTCGTTCCCGTGCGCGGCGGAAACACGAACGGCAACGTCAACATGTGCAATGACAGTTGCGACGGCGCCGTCTGTACGACGGTCGGCGAGTGCTTCGTCAATTTTCAGGTCTTCGAGCCGGATCCGCAGCTCGTGTGTCCCGAGGTCGTCGACCCGATTCGGCTGAACCCGGATTGCTCCGTGACGATTCCGGACCTGCGGAACGACGTTACGATCCTTGCCTGCACCGAATTGAGCGGCATCGAGGTCAACCAGGACCCGGCGCCGGGAACGGTCATCTTCAGTCCGGGATTCGACATCGAGATTTCCTTCAACATCAGCGAAATCGCCCAGTGCTCGGTATTCCTACCGGTCCTTCCCGTGACGGAATGCCCGGAGGACTTCACGCTGTTCACGGACGACGCCGTCAATTGTGCGACGTCCATGCCGGCCGATCTCTGCGACGCCTACCTGCCGTTGTGCAACGAGTTTGAACGTCTCGGCATACTCTACTCCTGTCGAACGGAGCCGGAAGCCGGCGCACAGTTGCCGGTCGGCGAGAACGAAGTCCGCCTGATCATCGAGAACTGCGTGTTCCAAGGTCAGGGCGTCGAAGAGCTCGGGAATCAGGACTGCATCGAGCTTCCGGAGCTGAGCTGCACGCTGACCATCACTGTCGAAGGTCCCGAGCCGGAGCTCATCTGCCCGGAGATCATGCCGGAATTCGATCCGCTTCAGGTCAGCGCAGACTGCACGGTTGTTGTTCCGGATTATCGCGACCAGTTCACGGTCAACGCGTGCGAGGGAACGGACTACGAGCTGATGCAGTATCCGGAACCCGGCGAAACGGTCCAGGTCGGAAACTATCCGAGCCTGTACGTCGAAGTGTATCTGGATCAGGGCAAGGGGAGCGACTACTGCTACTTCTTCGTGCCGCTGACGCCGTACTTCGTCTGCCCGGACTCGCCGCAGGTGGTGTCCTATGACGAGAACTGCGAAGCGGTCGTTCCGGATCTTCGTGATCAGGTCCAGTTCGCGGATTGCTGCGGGCTGGGTGAGGGGACGCGCGGCGAGTTCTCCCGATGTGGTGAAATCCGCATCACGCAGACGCCCGAACCGGGTTCGCCGCTGACGGGTGAAACGATTGTGTCGATTCTCGTCGAGCGCTGCTACTTCTTCGAGCAGGCGCGTGGGGACGAGGAGTGTGAATTCATCGGTTCCTGTGACGTCGTCGTCACGCCGGTGGACGATACGCCGCCTGTCATCGAGAACTGCCCGGCGAGTCAGTCGGTCAACGCCGACGCGGATTGTCTGGGCAACATGCCCGACATCACGGGGCTGGCCGTCGTGACGGATAACTGCACGGCCTCCAACGAGATCGTCGTGACGCAGAGCCCCGAAGCCGGCACGCCGCTCGAGCTCGGGACGACGGTCATTACCGTCACGGCGACGGACGCCGCCGGTAACTCGACGACGTGCAGCCTGACAGTCGTTCTGAACGAGAACGGCTGCAACGACCCGCCGGCGACGGATACGCCGCCGACGATGGGCGGTGACACGGGCGGCGACGGCGACACGGACGATCCCGCCGGACAGAACGTCCCGGGTTGCGATCCGAACACGCAGTCCCTGAACCTGCTGTTCAGTCTTCTTTTCCATTCGCCGGTCTGCGGGGCCACGTGTCCGATCGCGGTATCGATGATGGCGTTCGGTTTCCTGGCGTTGCGACGCAGCGTGCGACGTCGCCGGAAGTAAGATACGATGGTTTGACGCGATGGGGGATCCCGAAGGAACCTCTGGGTACCACTCGCACAATTGAGGGGTAATTTGATGGAATCGTTCTTGAGACAACTTGTCGAAGTGTTCTTCACGATCTTCCCGTCAGGGTTCTTCCTGCAGGTGTTGAACGGCTATGCCGACGTCTTCAACTTCCTGTTCAGCCTGATCGGTATCCAGACGAACATCGTCGGCTTCTGATCACATAGGTGATTCGAGCCCGCCTGGGGCGTCGCCTCAGGGGCTTTCGGGATGTTCGCATCGGCCCGTCGAGGGGATTAGAATCGTATCGCACGCGGGAGCCGTCGCGCCCTCGCGGCTCTTTGGAAGGTTGGTTCGATGAAAAAAACAAAAGCGATTTTCTACACGATGTCAGTTGCAATGCTGACGCCGTTCATCGTCGGCTGTGATCCGTTCACGACCGGCGCTGCGCTGGCCGGCAGCATTCTCTGGTGGGATGTGTTCCTCATTCCCGTACGCTCGTTCCTCGGGTCAACGGCGCTGGGCGTCGTCAACGGCGTCTGATTCGTCGATTCGGCTGATCTGCGGGCCGCAGCGGCGGTTCGACGGCGGCGTGAATCTTCGACAGTGAAATCGCGCGCTCACGGGCGGATTCCGGTAACACGGCGTCGCCCGTTTTTTCTTGCGCATGAGAAAGCCCCCGATGGCGCGCCGCGCCGTCGGAGGCTTTGCAATGCCGCTGTCACGTGGCCGGCCGGTGTTTACTCATTCGCCGGGTTGATTCGAACCACGAGCACGACGGATTCGCCGGGCGCCCATCCGAGCGGAGCGCTGCCCAGAACGACATAGTCGCCGCGCTGCGTAATGACTGTCGTGGCGAGCGAGAACCGCGGCGATTCGATTCCGGGGCGCTTCTCGTCTTCGGATCGCTTCTGCATCGACAGGTCGGATCCCAGTTCGAGTGTGACGGCGCCCTGGGCGGGGGCGGCGACGAGACGACCCTGCAGCTTGACGAACGTGCTCTCCGCAATCTGGCCCTGCAGGGAGAAGTGCTGGCCTTCGACGGCGGCCGTCGTCATTCGGCCGACGAGCCGCGGCGAGCCGAAACGCTCGATCTGTTCGGCGACCGGCTTCAGGTCCGGCGGAATCTCCATCGAGAACTCCGTCCCGTGCGATCCGAGCTGGAAGTAGGCGAATTCGACTGTGGCCGTCGGCGGCGCCTTGTCGATCGACTGAATCACTTCCTTTGCGGATTCGATGACGCTCGCGGGGCCCCGCAGGAGAATCTGTCGACTGCCTTCGTCCGCCGAGATGCTGAGTTCTCGACCAAACAGCTGCGCCAGATGGGCGACGACCTGCTTGACCTCCCGGTTTCGCACTGTGATCGTTGTCAGACGCGTCGCCTCAATCGCGTCATCCTTCTCCACGTCGATGTCCTTGATCAGCTGTTTGACCGTGTCGACCGTCTCCGCCGTCGCCGTGATGATGACACTGTTCGAGCGAACTTCCGGGACGACGGTAATGCCGATCGCCTGAGAGATCGTCGTGGCCGCCTCTTCCGCATAGGTAAACCTGAGCGGGATCACGCAGACGGACTTGGGGGCCGACTCCGCAGCGGGCATGCGCCCGCGCCCGCGATTGGCAGGCTGTCGTCCCGCGTCCCGGCCGTTCTGGGCGAGTCCCGGCGATGTGATGGCAAACAGACAGAGAAGAACCACAATTCGTTTGGACATTTCAATCTCCTGTGCTTGAACACTGAATGACGTGCGTATTGTTCACGAGGGTTTCACATGGGGCGTCGCCGGGCCGGGGCCTTCGCCCTCGTTCTCGACCGGGCTGTCGACCGCCGCGACGGCGGGCGCTGTGTCGTAGAGCCAGACGATGTGAACGCGCGGGTTGTCAGACGGCATCCGAACTGACATTCGCGTGTCATCTCGCGGCATCATGAAGGTTGTCTTGATCGGCCCCGATTCCTCGACATTCGCCGCTATGTCGGACGAATCGTTGACGCTCGGCGTCCTCGTCGCAAAGTGAATCGCCGCGTAGCCTCCGCCGACGAGGATCGCGAGGGCCGCCGCGATGCGCACCGGATTGAGTCTTCGTCGCGGCGTTGATTCAGGCGGCGCTGCGACACCCTGATGGGCGATGCGATTTCCGACATCGTTCAGCATCGACAGATCCGTCGCCATTCGACGTTCGGCGGCCGCCATCGACGCGCAGGAGGAACAGGCGGCCAGATGGGCGTCGATCCGCGATCGATCCGCGTCCTCGAGCGTCCCATCGAGCCAGTCGTCGATCCGCCTGTTGAAATGATCGCAGTCAGCTGTCACGTGGATCCCCCAATGTGTCCGCCAGCTTGCGCCGCGCCTGATGGACGTGCGCCCGGACCGCGGACTCCGAGATAGCCATGATTTCGGCGACTCTCGCGTAGTCGAACTGTTCGATGCATCGCAATGTCAGCGCGATCCGCTGCTGGTCGGGAAGTCGTTCGACGCCCGCGCGGAGCGATTCCAGCCGTTCGACGTCCATCGCCGCGTCCAGAGGCGTTCGGGTCGTTGATGACTCGATCCAGGTGTCGAGGGACTCCGGTCGGCGTTTTCGTCGATGATTCAGGCAGAGCTGACCCGTCGTGCGGAACATCCACGGCTCGAAATGTTCGTCGCGAAGGCCCACGCCCCGGGTCGCTGCGATTTTGAACGCGTCCTGCACGATTTCCTCCGCGTCGGCACGATTCCACACGAGTTTGACGGCGTAGCGGACCAATCTGCGGCGCGCGTCTTCCAGCGCCGCCTGCGGGCTCAGACCGGCGCGAGTCGCAGGATGCGAATCGCCTTTCTCCGGTGGCTGCAGGCCGTAGGTCATTGCGTTCCGCCAATCGGCCTTTCCGGCCGGCAACAAGGAAATGTGTCCAGTCAGCGCGGCGCTTAACGGCCACGGACTTTTTTTCGGGCGTGCCGTTCTATGGTGGCGCCTCGGCCGAAGATTCTCAACACACAGACGCGGATTTCGGCCGGTAATGCGTGGTTTCTTCAGTCCCGAGGCCACGCCGCGTCGCCACCGAGATCATCTCGAAACCACGTTGACGGCCCAGCCGATTCCGATGGGGGAGACCGTCGCGCGTCGCGACGGCGCAGCATTTCCGTCGGGATGAGCCATGTCGGACGCGCCGGAATTCAGTCACGAGGATTCAATTCCGCTCTGCGAGGAGTCCGACACAGGCGTTCCGATCATTCATTATTCGCAGAGTGTCCCAACATCGGGTGGCGAAGGGCTTCGCGGCAAGCGTCACGACACGCGGCGTCACGCGGACAATGTTCTCGTCTGCCTTTCAACACACGACGCCAGCGGCCGACTCGATCACGTGGATTGCCCGCTCATCGATATCTCGAATGAAGGCCTCGCCGTCTATTACGATCGGCGTGTGACGATCGGCTCTCGCTGTTTTGTTTCGTATCGAACCATCTCGCATCAACCCGTCCATGTCGGCGGCGTGGTCAGGAACTGCGCCCGCATCGATTCGGCGAAATACCGGATCGGCCTGCTGCTCGATCGGCGATTGCAGCAGGATGAACTGAAGCCCTCCAGGGCGCGACCGGGCAAGTCTGTGTCGCCCGTCCATCATTCTCGAAAGATGCGGTCCTCGGACGGCGCGACCGGCGGCGCCGTCGCCGCGGATTTCGGATGCTCCCAGCCGCTCGTACGGGAGCCGTCGCCCGACGCCGGTCCCGACGACTACGATTTGACCCCCGAGTGACGCCGTGTAGGCTACGGAACGCTCGACTTCGTCACGGAGGATGCCTCGCTTGCAAACGCTCTTTGCGTCGATCCGGTTGCTTCGGCCCGCCCAGTGGATCAAGAACGTCTTTGTTCTTGCGGCCCTGGTCTTCGGCGTGCGCCCGACGTCGCCGAACGCGGTCGATGCGCTGATCGCGGCGCTGGAGGCGCTGGCCATCTTCTGCATGCTCTCCAGCTCCGTGTACGCGTTCAATGACCTGATGGACTACCGCGAGGACGCGCTGCATCCGACGAAGAAGCATCGTCCCGTCGCGAGCGGCGCCATTTCGCCCACGCTTGCCGGAATCATCGCCGTGGCCCTGGCGACGATTGGCAGCTTCGGGGCGTTGCGGATCGGGGCCGGCTTCGCGCTGACGGCCGTCAGCTACCTGCTCCTGAATCTCTTTTACTCGCTCGCCGGAAAGCGCATGGTGCTGCTGGATGTCATCATCATCGCGATCGGCTTCGTGTTGCGAGCGCTGGCCGGCGCCCAGGCGATCAACGTTCCCGTGTCCGCGTGGCTGGTTGTCTGCACGTTCACGCTCTGCCTGTTTCTCGGCTTCGGCAAGCGGCGCTGCGAACTCGCCGTTCTGGAGGCGGGGGGGAAGGCGTCCAAACATCGCGCGACGCTGGCGTCCTACACGCCCGAGATTCTCTCGCAGTTCCTTGCCGTCTCGGGGGCCATGGCCGTCATCACGTTTCTCCTCTACACGCTGGACGGCTCCAACCCGACACCGCGAACCCTGGTCTTCACGACGCCGCTGGTGCTGTTTTCGATCTTCCGCTACGCCCTCGTCATTACGCGTGGTCAGCTGACGGGTCCCACGGATGTCCTGATTCGGGATCGCCCGTTCCTCGTGACGGCCGTCCTCTGGGTGGTGGTGACGATGCTCCTGATCGCCTTCGACACGCAGATCTCGCCCTACCTCCCTGCGCTCCGATATCCCTACGAGCAGCGCGCCACGACGCAGTCCGTTACCGCTCCTGCGGACGCAATCCCCTAACTGTGTTTCCAGCAGTGACTTACGGATCAGCTGGTCGATCCGGTCGAACGTCTCCGTCAGTTTCTTCGATATTCTGACAGGGGAGGGGCCGTTCCCGTCGTCTATTCTCGTGGACACTGACGGAGGCAATGTGATCCGGACGCACGAAGGCGATCACGAATTGATCATCGCCGCACAGCGCGGCGAACGATCGGCGCTGGACGCATTGGTCCATCGTCACGACGGCTGGGTGCGCCGGATTGTCTACGCGACAGTCGGCCGCCAGGGGCTGGTCGATGACGTGGTCCAGAGTGTCTGGGCGAGTGTCTGGCAACAGATCGCCACGCTCGCCGATCCGGCGCGATGGCGCGGCTGGCTCTATCGGCTGGCCAGGAACGCCGCGATCGACGCCGGCAAGCGACACGCCCGGGAAAGCGGGCTCGTCGTGGGACTCGTGGACGAGGGCCCGGCGATGCGGGACGCCGATCCGGCGCTGCGGGTTTCGCAGACAGAGCAGCGACAGCGGATGCTTCGGGCGATTCAGGGCCTGCCGGATCATTACCGCGAACCGTTCATTCTTCGGCATCTTCAGGAATGGAGTTATGCCGAGATCGGCGAAGCGATGGGGCTGCCCATCGACACGGTGGAGACAAGACTGGTCCGGGCGCGACGATTGTTGCGAGAAGCGCTCGGAGGCCCCGATGGGCGTTAACAGAAGGCGATGAAATGACGCAGCGGAATCCTGACATCTCAAACGGCGTGGATGATCGCTCCGAGCGATTGATCGTTCGAGCGCTTGACGGGGAGTTGTCGTCCGCCGAGCGAGTTGAATTCGAGGCGCTGATTGCCGCCAGTCCGGCCGCGGCGCGACTTTATCGAGACTACCAGCGGCTGGACGCGCTGGCCGGCGCCGCCCTGCACGCCGACTTCAACGCCGGCGTGAACACGACGTATTCCGTCGTTACGTCGGCGTCATCGCACGGTCATCACTGGTCGAAGAGCATGCGCGTCGGAGTCATGACGGCGCTGCTTGCGGCCGCCGCCGTGATTGTGCTGGCGTCGCTGCCGATCCAGTGGTCTGACACGAGAACGGCGAACAGCAACCACGATCATCCGCAGTCGTGGCCCAACGATCCCGTCGTGACGCCGGCGTCGCCGACTTTTATCGATTATCAACGGCCTGTGTATCAGCCACAGCGCCTGGAAGGTGATGTCTTTCGGGATGTCATCGGCGTTCAGGGGGAGAACCCCAATGTGATCCTTATCATCGAACGGCTGACACGTCAGTCTCGCGTCGAGACAGTCTCGGGTGAGATCTAGCCGTTCGAATTCATGGACGAGGTTGCAACCGGCGCGTCGCGATGTTCGTCGCGGGCGCGTATCGAATGAACATACAGACTTGAACACACACGATTGCGTACTCAATGGAGGTCTTTTGAGATGAAAACACGATGGAGCATTGCGAGTTTTCTCCTGGCTTTTGCCGCGGCGCCACTGGTCCTGTCCGCCGCCATGCGGACTGTGACGACGCCGGGCGACGACGAGAAAACGACTGAGAAGCGGGTCATCATCAAACTGGACGCCGGCTCGGTCGACGATGGAATTCCGGTCGAGATGGTCGGCAACGCCGATGTCGAGATCAGGACGATCGACGTCAGTGGCGATCCGAGCGGAAACCGCATGGTCACGGTCGTCGCCAACACGCTCGAAGCGCCCGCCTCGAACATCGAAACCGGCGGTCCCTGGCTCGGCGTGAAGTTCGGTCCGGTTCCCCGGCCGCTGGCGTCGCACCTGCGACTCGAAGAGGGCAAGGGACAGATGATCCTGAATGTTCTCGAGGGTTCGCCGGCCGATATCGCGGGTTTCCAGCAGTACGATGTGATCACGTCCATCGATGGACAGGAATCCGTCGCCGACATGGGCAGATTCCTCGATCAGATTCGAGACCTTCAGCCCGGCGATATCGCCAACTTCGCGATGATCCGAGGCGGAAGCCCCACGAACGCGACAGTCACGATCGGAACGCGGCCGGATGATCTGTCTGCCAACAAGTACAAGTACGAGGACGACACGGCGCACGTCGCCCACGGCAATGTGTTCCGCCGCGGCGGCATCATGCGGAAGGACGACCAGGGCAACTGGGTCCTCGACGCCCTCAACGCCGACAAGGGCTTCCAGTGGTCGGGATCCCTGGATCTCAACGACGCCCAGTTCGACGCCCTGCTCAAGGACGTGCCGTTCGGACTTCAGCGCGATGTGACGATCCGGTCGATCAACGGCGAAGGCGTTCGTATCGAGACCGACGATGACGGCAGCATTACAGTCACGAAGGAAACGAAGGACGGCGGCAATACGACGGAGACGACGGCGACGTATCAGAATGAAGCCGAGTTTGAACGGGCCGATCCGGATACGTTCTCGCTGTACAACGATCATACGTCGGGCGTCCATTCCTTCATGTTCTCCACAACGCCGCCGGGCCCGAATGCGCCCCACATGCTCTTCCTCAACAAGGACGGGATGAGGATGGGCGTGGACGGCGTCATGTTTGATGACCTCGACGGCATTCACGAACGGATCGAATCACTGCTCGACAAGGTCGGATCGTCGGCGGAAGTCAATATCGAGGTCAGGGATCGGATCGACGACGCGCTGCGAAACGCCGACATGCTTGGCAAGCGACTGGGTGTCGTGACGGCCAAGGTCGGTGTCCTGTCCGATGGCGCCAATTCGCAGTCGCGGGCCATCATTATCGAGAACGGCAGGCGGACGACGCTGGAAGTCGACGCCGCCGGCAGGATCAACGTCACAGTGACCGAAGGCGACAACGAATCCGTCGAGGCCTACGACAACATCGATCAGCTGAAGGCGGCCCGGCCGGAGCTTGCGACAAAATTCGAGGGTGTACTCAGGAACCTGACGCCGGCGAAGGCGGAGGAGAAGAAGTAACCCCGGCATAGAACCCCACTCCACCCTGACGCCGCGTCGTGACTCGGCGCGCCCACCTGCCCGAGTCGCTTCGCGACAAAGAAAACGCCGCTCGAACTCTTCGTTCCATCTGCGAACGAGACGATTCGGGCGGCGTTTTTCCTGCGCTTAATGCGTGTCGGATGCATGGACGGGATGTGTTCGCTCCCTGACGCGTCGCTGGATCGACAGCATGACGCACATCGCGACGAGGGCCAGTCCAAAGGCGCCGAGCCACAGCGCCGCGCCGCCGTAGTGATCGAGCAGGGCGCCGCCGGTCGGCGCGCCGATCATGATGGCCGCCGCAAAGCACATACTGAACAGCCCCATGTAGCGGCCGCGGAGTTCGGGGGGCGACAGGTCGCTCACAACGGCGTTGGCGAATGGCGCCTGCGCCATCTCGCCGAAGGTCCAGGTGGCAATCGTCAGCGCGAACGCCCAGGGCGTGTGCGCGAAGGATGTCAGGCCCGTTCCGATTCCGATCAGGAGGGCGCCCATGGCGATGACGCGGATCCGATCGAATCGTGTCAGGACATGCGTGATCGGCAGCTGCAGCGCGAATATCATCACGCCGTTGATCGCCAGCAGACCGCCGACCCATGACTTGCTGAGACCGCAGGACCGCATGTAGAGCGGAAGCGTCGATATCCCCTGCATGAACACGATCGTGATCATGAGCATGGCGAGGCAGAAGAGAACGAAGGTCGAGTCGGAGAGAATGCGGCGAAGGGCGGCGCCGACGGGGATATTCTCGTGAACGGGAATCGTCGCTGATGGCGTCGCATCCGCGTTTGCCGACGAGTCGTTGTCCTCCGATTCGACAATGACGGGAAAGCCGCGCCGGGGCGTCTTCGGACGTGTCTCGGCGACGAAGCAAAGGACGATGATGGCGTAAAGCGTCGTTGTGGCGCTGTCACCCCAGAAGAGCCAGTCGAAGGAGTACGTGGCGAGGAAGCCGCCAATCGGCGGCGAAACCGCGAATCCGAGATTGATCGCAATGTACATCAGGCCGAAGGCAAGCGGTCGCTGTTCGGAACTGACGAGGTCACCGATCATCGCCGAGGCCGCCGGGCGATACATGTCGTTGAGCACCGCGAACGCAAAGATGGACGCGGCGAGCGGCGCTTTTTCCGTCTGTCGGCTCATGACCAGCAGCATGGCGGCGCCGCCGAACAGGGCCAGCAGCATGACGAAACGGCGCCCGATCTGATCGGCGAGCTGGCCACCGAGCAGGGAGGCGATCAGCGATCCGAATCCAAGGACGCCGACACAGGCTGTCGCGAAGGGGACGCCGAGCTTCAGGTCGTCGCTGATATAGATTGTCAGGAAGACAAGCACGAAGGAGCCGGCGCGATTGACGAGCGTGCCGGCGCAGAGAATGTGCACCTGTCGCGGGAGTTGAAGGTAGGGTCGCAGCATCTGTCGACAGTCGTTTCCGTTGGGTTCCGGCGCCTGCGGCTGTCGAGGGACCTTCCCGATCGGGCGACAAGACCGCCGACCGGCGCGACGCCGGTCGGCGGGAGTTTAGTCGAATTGAGAGTTCGCGGCGACGTATGAGGGGGAGGCGGCTCGCCGAGGATCAGACTGTCGTGCGGGTGCACATACGCCAGTGGCCGAGCCAGACGACGAGGAACCAGAGACCGCCGACGGCGTAGCCGACGGCGCTGATCCAGATGTTGTAGGCGCCGAACCAGCTGTTCATTTCCGCGAAGGTCGCGATCGCCTCAATCGCGATGCCCGAGCCAATGGCGTAGAAGACGAGCAGCACGAGGAGGAAACTGCCGAAGAAGTAGCGATCGGTATCGCGGAGCTTCTTGTTGCTCTCCAGCCAGTTCTCCCAGGTCACAATGCCGTCGATATGGGGCTCGACATGTTCCTTCAGGTAGCGGCCTGCGCGAACGATGCTGTTCTGTTCCATGATGAACGCGATCATGAGGACGAGCAGAATGAAGGGAATGGACGCGGCCGCGAATGCGTTGCCGTATTCCTTGGCGACAAACGCCGCAACGGGAATAAACAGCGTCCCAAGGACGAGGATGAAGAACACGCGGCTCTTGCTGCTGCGGATCTCGTCACGAAGCGTCAGATACTGCTGTTTCATGAATTCGTCTTGCGGCATGATGCGCCTCCTTACAATCGGCGAGCGAATGGCCAAATCACTCGGCGCGGACGACTCGCGATGCGAGTGGATCGCGCCGTAACCTCTCGAGACACTGCCTAGTGTATCGCGCCGCGACGGTTGTTACACGTCCCGCCGCGGCCCGTGTGCGGCGAAACGCCTTCTGCGCCCCGGCCAGTCGGCCGGCGCGCAGAAGGGACAGCAATGCAGAGATTCGGCGCGTCTGGCGATCCGCGGGTTGAAGGGTTATCGACTCGCCGCTGTTTTGCGCCGGCGAGACTGACTTGGGGCGCCAAACGAGATTTCGATGATCGCGCCGGGGCCGAAATCGACGGACCGCACGTGGAGCGATCGTGAGGACTTATCGAATCGCCAGGCGGCCTTCGCCTTGACGAAGTCGGCCGGCGTCTTCTTTTCCGTCAGCTTTCGGTCGCCGATTGTGACGACGTCCGGCGCCCGTTCGAGACCGGCGACGCGGATGGCGTACGATTTCGGGGCGAATTGCTCGTCGCCTTCCCGACTGACGAATTCGAGTGTCAGCTTGTCGTCGCTCGCCGTGACGCGATAGTTCTCTTCGACGCACGCGTTGTCGCGATAACCGTAGGAGAGACCGTCGTCGTTGTAGAAGGTCCCGGCGCCGCTGCCGGCGAAGACGTTCAGCGTCAGTTCACGGAGCGGGGCCTCGTCCGTGAACTGGACGGCCTCGCGCGTCGGGATGATTGCGCCGGCGCGGGCGTACATCGGGATCGACTTGAGATCGACGGGAACGCTTGTTTCCTCGCCGCCGACGATTCGCCTGCCGGAGAAGAAGTCAAACCAGTCCCCCGGCGGCGCGACGAATTCCCGTTTTCGGGCGCCTTCCTGCACGACGGGCGCAACGAAGAGCGACTTGCCGAAGAAGAACTCGTAGTCACGTCGATGGACCTTCTCCATCATGGGCTCATCGAACCAGATGGGGCGAAGCAGCGGATCGCCGGATCGCTCCGTCTCGCGCAGCTGCGTATAGATGTAGGGCAGCAATTCGTAGCGGAGCTCGATCGCCCGGCGATTGATCTTCTCGTGCTTCCTGCCGTAGACCGTCGGATCCTGTTCGGCGCCGTCCTTGCCCATGCCGCCGCAGGTGTGCGTTCGGCAGAGGGGATAGAAAATGCCCGTCTGGAGCCATCGCGTAAAGAGTTCGGGCGTCGGATCGCCGCGGAAACCGCCGATATCGGCGCCGATGAAGCTGATGCCGCTGACGCTCATGTTCAGCAGCATCGGGATGCTCATTCGCAGATGTTCCCAGCTGGAGAGATTGTCACCCGTCCAGACGGCGGCGTAACGCTGGACGCCGCTGTAGCCGGCGCGTGTCAGGACGAAGGGGCGCTCTCCCGAACGCAGTGTCTCAACGCCCTCATAGGTGCTTCGCGCCATCTGCATGCCATAAACGTTGTGAACGGCGCGATGATCGCAGGGTTCGCCGTCGTTGTCATGGCGCATCGAGAGGGGGACCGTCGCCGACTCGAAGGAGAAGTCGGCCGGTTCATTCATGTCGTTCCAGAAGCCGGTCACGCCGTCGTCCAGGAGGCCCTTGTAGAGGCTTCCCCACCATTCGCGGGTTTCGGGGCGCGTGAAGTCGGGGAAGACGGTTTCGCCCGGCCAGACGCGGCCGATGTAGTGCTCGCCCTTCTCGTCGTAGCAGAAGTGATTGCCGGCCAGGCCTTCGTCGTAGACGCTGTAGCCGGGGTCGCGCTTGATGCCGGGATCCAGGATCACAACAACGCGATAACCCATCTTCCGCAGTTCTTTCATGAGCCGATCGGGCTTCGGGAAGGTCCTGCCGTCCCACGTGAAGCAGCGATAGCCGTCCATGTAGTCGATGTCGATGTAGATCGTGTCGCACGGGATCTTGTGTTCTCGGAGCCGTTTGGCGATGCCACGGACGCGCTTGGCGGACTCGTAGCTCCAGCGGCACTGCTGATAGCCGAGCGACCACATCGGCGGCAGCGGGGCGGGGCCGACGAGACGCGTGTAGCGCTGCAGGACGTCGCGCGGCGCCGGGCCGGGGATGAAGTAGTAGTTCATCTCGCCGCCGTCGGCGCCGAAGGAGTAGGCCTCGTGCGACGCCTTGCCGAGATCGAACGAGGCGCGCCAGGCGTTGTCGAAGAAGAGTCCGTGCGCCGCGCCATCGTTCAGTACGAAGAAGAACGGGTGCGACTGATAGAGCGGGTCGGTCCACGGATCGTGTTCGGCGGCGTCCGTGTTCCAGTTGACCAGCGTCTGGCCGCGCTTGTTCATCGGGCTGCCGCGCTCGCCGAAGCCGAAGAATCGATCGGTCTCATTCATCCGCTTCCAGCATCGAACTTCCGATCCGGCCCAGGCGACGCCGCGCGTCGGGTCGTCGGCGGAGATGAGCGAACCGTCGGGTTCATGAAAGGAGATGCGGCACGGGTTGCGTCGAATGTGGACGCGAAGCCGCGGCGTGATCAGGTAGAGATTCTCTTCGTCTTCGCGAAGGCGCCAGGAGGCGCCGTGCGGGGCGCCGTCAACGACGGCCCAGGAATGATCGCGACGGAAGATACCGTTGGGGGCGAGGCGGACGCGGATGATGTCATCGACCTCGGCGCTGATGCGGAGACGGGCGGGACCGCACTCGACGACGAGGGCGCGATCGTCATGCTTGACGCCGGTGATCCGGCCGAGCGACTGCCAGCCGCGCGTTTCGGCGGGGGTGATCTTCTGTGATGTGAATCCATTCGCGTAGGTCGTCATAAGCGCACTTTGGTCCATGTTCGCCGAAGCGTGTCTTTGAATGCCGGCGGAGAGAGACGTCCGCCCGACGGGTCACGAATTCGACCCGCGGCGCCACTTCCGTCCCCAACGCCCCAAGTAAATCATTTTACCAGCTAAAAAAACGGGGGCAACGCTTTCTCCAAATCACAGGCGCCCCGGGGAGCGATAACGGGCGCGAGCGGGAACCGCGCCGCCCGGAATGTGGGTCGGGCCCTTTCCGGCGGGGCGACATGTATTTCTGGTCCTGTCGGCGGAGTCGCGGTGCGGCGAGCGTTCTCCAGCAGTCTGACGCATGCGATGAGGGCCTGCGAGGAGAAAATCCACGGATTTTTCAAACATGTTGAGATCGCGGGCCGCGCCGGCGTCGGCGGTTCGATGTCGATTGCCTGCAAACCCCCGCAAACCGCCGCAAACGTCCGCAAATTTCCTCGCACCATGGGACCCCGCTCCGGGGCCATCCCGCAGCGTCGGGGCGATGGTCACGCCGGCTCAGCGCGCCGCAGGAAACATGCGCGCGGGCGGCCGATGTCGCCAGTCGGCGGATTGCTTGCGACGGAAGTGCCGTATTCCTGAGGCGAATTCAGCGCAGAACGTGCGGGGATTTCTGTGGCCGCCCCGTTTTTGGTTCGGGGCGCCTGGCGCTGAAATGCGTGACGCGGGGTCGGACATGCGTATCTGCGAGCGCGATCGGGTTCGGCGAATTTCACACGCGGGATGTGAGATCGTCGGGCGCGATCGGCGCGAAACGGGACATCTGTCCGGGAGCGAGCGATATGGTCAAGGCGCGTGCGATGTGGATGGCGAAGGGTGTGATGATGGGATGTGCGTTGGTCCTGGCGGGATGCGATGTCGAGCAGGGCGCGTCGCTCGCCAATGTCAATGGCGACGCGTCGAGTCAGGGCGCGACAGGGCGCGATCAGGCGACGGGCGGAAACGATCGAAGCGCCGCGGCGGGTGTCGACTCGACGGGCGGTCCGAGCGCCTCGACGCTGGCGGACAGGCTATTCACATTCGGCGACAGTTCGTTCTTCTCGAGTGGGAGCGTCACGGAGAACAACGAACTGCAGCTCTGCGCGTTTGGTCGCTTCGCGATGCGGGTCACGCAAATCACGTCCACGTCGTTCGACACGTTCTCGAGTGAGCGTCTGATGATCGGCGACTGGTCCGTGGCGGCGGCGGGTGGCGGCGCGCTGACACTCACGCTGTCTGTGGACAACGCGAGTGACCCGTCGGATCTCGGCGAGCGACGGATCGTTGTTCGCATTGACGCGTCGGGGCGTGTCTCATTCGATGGCGTTCGGGCGGATGTCGTGGACGCGGCGGCGGACTGCGCGTTGGCGCAACAGGGGTAGCGCGAGAGAAATGTCGTTGTCCGGGCGGTCGGCAAGTTGGCGGGCCCGGCCTGGCCTGCGGGCGTCGGACAACGCGGCGTTTGCGGCGTCGCCGATCGTCACTTACGCGTTTGAGGTGAATGGCAGGGAGCGCCGGGCGGAGTTTCGGATTCCGCAGAAGCCGAAGGGCGGAACCGAATCTGGCGGCAAAATCCGGGGCAATTTCGATCCGGGAACCCCGAATCGATCCGCGCTCCGGGGCCTGTCTGACAGGCGGAAGTCATCGGCCACATCGATCGGCGCGTGTGCGCCGCGATCCGGCGGCCGATCGAATTCTCCCGAAGAAAACATGCGAACCGAGTATCCTCTGACCGTCAGCCGTCGTCTGAATCGGTGGAAGGACGGGTATATCGCATGAGCGAATCGCATGGCGCAGATCGCCTTCGAACCGGACCGCGGGGGGCGTGGCGATCGTACATTGATCAGGTGGAAGGCCATCGGGCGGCGCTGCATCGTTACTGCGTACGTCTTGCGGGGAATGTCTGGGATGGCGAGGACCTGGCGCAGGATGCGCTGATGCGCGTCTTCTGTACGCTCGCGCGGAGTGACGGTCCGATCGAGCGACCTCGCGCGTATCTGATTCGCACGGCGACGAATCTCTGGATCGACCAGGCCCGGCGAGCGGCGAGGATGAACGCCGTCGAACTGTCGACCGGCGGCGGCATCAACGAGGTGGCGGACGATACGCCGGTCGATGGCGGCGCCGCCGTGGACACGCTATTTCAGACGCTGCATCCACAGGAGCGCGCTGCGATCGTGATGAAGGAAGCGCTCGACATGTCGCTGTCGGAGATTTCCGACGCGCTGCAGACGAGTGTGGGCGCCGTCAAGTCGGCGCTGAGCCGGGCGCGGGGTCGGCTGGAAGCGCGGCGTCCTGGCGCCGCGTTTCGCGCGCCGCCACGCGAGCTCGTCATGCGATTCATGCGCGCATTGTCAGAACGCGATATCGAGGCGATTCGCGCCATGTGCGCGGAGACGGTCGAGGCGGACCTCGTTGGTGGCGCCACGCTGAGCGGATTCAGGGACGTCAGCAGGGTATTCAGGTTTGCGCACCTGGTTATGCCGCGGCTCGGGCTCGGGTCGAATCCCTGGTGGGATGTCACAGACTACGAGGGCGAGGCTGTTGTCGTCGGCTATCGAACGCTGGACGGCGTCGAGGGGCTCAATGAAGTTCATCGCATCGATGTAAATGGCGATCAGATCGTTCGCATTCGAATCTACTGCTTCTGTCCCGAGACGCTTGCGGTCGTTGCTGAAGCGCTGGGTCGGCCGGCCCTGCCGCGACCCCATCGGAGTCCCGGTTGGACAGACCTCGTCAGGGGGCTTCTTGGTGTTCGACCTCGATGGCGGCGCGGACAGAACCAGCGGCCGCATTGAGGGGAAATGGACGCGAATTCGTCGCATTCATTCGGCGGCCCCTATCGGAGTAACGGCATGACGGCGCAGATGGTCAATCAGTCAACAACGGGTCGCGGCATTCTGGGAGTCGTTGTCGGGTTCGTCGGGATGGTCGCCGCAACGATCGGTCTGGACGCGTTGTTTCACGCGACAGGTGTTTATCCCGACTGGCGGCTTCCGATGGAGTCCTACCAATGGGGGTTGGCGCTCGTCTATCGAGTTCTGTTCGGTGTTGGTGGCGGCTATGTTGCGTCGCGCGTCGCGCGTGGATGCTCTTTTCGCGCTTCGTTGTTCGTCGGACTGCTCAGCGCGCTGTTGAGCGCCTGTGTAGTCGCCATGCACTGGAACATGGGGCCTGAATTTGGTCCGCGATGGTTCAATCTGCTCTGGCTGGGCACGACCATTCCGAGCGCGATGGTCGGCGGACGATTAGCGGCGTCCCGTGCGAGATCTCGGGCGAATGGTCCGGCGTAGTACGGCGGGGGTTGCGCGTGCGCTGGGGGCGCTGGCGGAATGACCGGGCCATGACTGGCCCGGCTCGGCGGGCGTTTGCGCCTTGGCG
>DAOPJV010000036.1:31232-62455 GCA_035399845.1 Phycisphaerae bacterium
GGCGGAATGACCGGGCCATGACTGGCCCGGCTCGGCGGGCGTTTGCGCCTTGGCGTTCGTTTACGCCTTGGCGGGCGTCTACGGCTCGGCGGGTGTCTCCGGCTCGGCGGGCGCCTGAAGGACGAAAGGAAAGCGCTTCATTCCCCTCTCGTTTCCTGCCGGTTCACGCTACGGCGCGGAAGCGGTGAATACAACAGGATTTGTGTTTGTTTGTCTTGTGGATCGCTTTGAACATCCTGGGGGGAGATGTTGCGAGAACTTGATTGTCAATCGCGCGTGTGACGATCGTGTTCCGGATATGATCCAGTGCATGCGAAGTCTCCATGTGTTCTGCGCACTCGGGCTTGCGATCCTCGTTCAGCCATCCGTAGCTACGGCGGACGATTGGCCGGCGTGGCGAAAGGACGGCGCGGGCGTTGCGGCGGCGGATGTGGCGCCGCCTGTTCGCTGGGACGCGTCCACGCACATTCGCTGGGCCACGGAGATTCCCGGGTCGGGGCACTCGTCGCCGATCGTGTCGGGGAATCTTGTTCTCCTGACGAGCGCGTGGGACGGCGTGGGGCGCGACGCCGCATTGCGCCAGTGGCTCATCACAATTGGCGGCGCCCTGAGCGCGTCGACGATGGGACTCGTTGTCATGGGGTTTGTGCTGCGGCCGAAGCGATCGGAGGCGGTCGCGCGGCGCGGGCGCGTCGGCCGGACCTTCATCGTTGCGGCGATCGGGTTCGCCGCCGCCTGTCTGACGTGGCGATTTTCGCAGCCGGCGCCGCAGACGCTTCGCTATGTGATTGGCGTGGATCGCGACAGCGGCGCGATTCGCTGGCAAACGGAGTGCGCAGCGGGGGACCTCGTTGGATCGACAGCGATGACCTCCGCGGCGACGCCGACGCCTGTGACGGATGGCAAACGCATCTATGCGCACTTCGGACGCGCGGGGACGTACTGTCTCGATTTCGGGGGGCGCGTCGTTTGGGCGCACAGCGAGCCGGCGCCGTCCATTCTCTACAAGGCCGGGAGTTCCCCTGTTCTGTGGAACGACCTGCTGATCGTCACGCACGACACAGATAAACAGCTCTACACGGTCGCGTTCGACAAACGTGACGGTACGCGGCGATGGACGATCGAACGCAGGCCGCCGACGGAAGGGCGCCGATCGCGCATGGATGCGTATGCGACGCCGATCGTGGTTCATGCCGGAGGTCGCGACACGCTCGTGCATGACAGCTATCGCCATCTTTCGGGATACGACCCGGCCACAGGGCGCGAGCGATGGAAAATTCCAACGGACGCCGAGCAGGTTGTGACATCGCCAGTGGCCGCGGGAGACGTCATTGTCTTCGCGGGAGAGTGCAATATTCCGATTCACATGACGGCCATTCGACTGCCGGCGGGCGACGACACCGCATCGCCCGAGACGCTCTGGACATCGAAGCGCCAGGTCCCCGTTGTGTCATCGCCGGCGATTGATTCTGATCGCGTGTACGCCGTTTCGAAGAGCGGGATTGTGTCTTGCCGGGATTTGGCGACGGGCGCGTTCGTCTGGCGCCATCGACTTCCCGGCCGGTATTACGCGAGTGTGACAATTGCGGCGGGCAGGCTTTACCTTTCGAACCTGGACGGTGTGACGACGGTCATGGCGGTCGGCGATGAACCGCGCGTGCTGGCGACAAACCCGCTTGACGGCGCCATCTACGCGTCCCCCGCGTTTGTCGGCGGGACGCTTTTTCTGAGGACGGATACACGACTTTACGCGATTGAAGGGGAGTAGGTCGGTTCGGTTTCGTTCAATGGCGGGTGGGCTGCGCCCACCTTGAACGTGAGTGTTCGCTGGCGGCGGGGGTGGACGCCATGTTGGTGGCAGCTTGATCGCAGTCGTATCGTCGCGCCCCCATCCCTGAAGGGATGGGCCACCCGACCGCGGGAAGATCCATTCCATAGCGGCAATCACGGCTCGAATCAGGAGGCGGGTGAAACCCGCCCTACGAGACTCGTACCAGCGATGTCGGGTGGGCTACGCCCACTTTGAACGTGAGTGTTCGCTGGCGGCGGGGGTGGGCGCCATGTTGGTGGCAGTCTGTTCACGGTCTTATCGTCGCGCCCTCATCCCTGAAGGGATGGGCCACCCGACCGCGAGAGGTTCCATTCCATAGCGGCAATCACGGCTCGGATCAGGAGGCGGGTGAAACCCGCCCTACGAGACTCGTACCAGCGATGTCGGGTGGGCTACGCCCACTTTGAACGTGAGTGTTCGCTGGCGGCGGGGGTGGGCGCCATGTTGGTGGCAGTCTGTTCACGGTCTTATCGTCGCGCCCTCATCCCTGAAGGGATGGGCCACCCGACCGCGAGAGGTTCCATTCCGTAGCGGCAATCACGGCTCGGATCAGGAGGTGGGTGAAACCCGCCCTACGAGACTCGTACCAGCGGATGGCGGGCGGAATGACCGGGCCATGACTGGCCCGGCTCGGGATGGGGGTAATCTCAATACGCTGTGCCGAACTTGGCGGGGCATGGCGCGCCCGGTATTGCGTCAGCCTTTGACGGCGCCGAGGCTCAGACCGCTGACGAACTGGCGCTGGGCGACGAGGAAGAGCACGATGCAGGGGATCATCGTGATGATGCTCGCGGCCATCAGGAAGTGCGCCTGCCGGAAATCACCGTATTGGTTCTGGAAGGAGCTCAGTGCGACGGCGAGCGTCTGCTGGTCTTCGCTCTGCAGGTAGATCAAAGGTCCCATGAAGTCGTTCCACGCCGTGATGAACGTGAAGATCGCCGTGATGGCGATGACGGGCTTGCAGATCGGCAGCATGATCTGGAACCAGGTGCGCAGGTGACCACAGCCGTCGATGCGAGCCGCTTCGATCAGGGCTTCGGGAATCTGTGCGAAGAACTGTCGGAACATGAAGATGAAGAACGGCGTGCCGAAGAAGAGGGGCACGACGAGCGGCATGAACGTGTCGATCCATCCGAAGCTGCGGAAGAGAAGGAACATCGGGATCATTGTGACCTGCATGGGCAGCATCATCGTGGCGATCATGAGCAGGAACGCCGGTTCGCGGCCACGGAATCGCAGGCGCGCGAAGGCGTAGCCGACGAGGCTGCACGAGAGAATCGAGCCGATGACGCTGAGCGTGGTAATGACGATTGTGTTGGCGAGGGCGTCAAGGAAGCCGACGCTGGGGCGCCAGGTTTGCCAGTTCCACTTCAGCCATGCGACGGTCCACGCCTCGGGCTCGGGGCCCTCCGGCGGAACGGGCGCGTTGGCGCCGATGCGTTGAAGGGCGTCGGGATAGTTGCGCCACTGGGCGTCGTGTTCCGTCCAGAATCTGAATCCGGCGGCCGATCTGCTGGCCTCTTCCTCGGAGGAGACGCTCGTGACAAGCATCCACCAGAAGGGCATGAGCATGGCGACGCTGCCGCTGATGAGCAGGATCCAGATGATCGCGGATTTCGGAATGAACCTGGTCAGGGAGGGTCTGACGTGTTTGTCAGGATGGTCGTACGTCAAATTCGTCGGCGTGGGCGCGGCAGCGCGTTCGATGTCTGACATCGGCGGATCGCCTTCAGGCCCGGGATGTTGTGGTTGACTGTCAGGCATATCCAATTGCTCGTCGGTCATTTCGAGGAGCGGACGGCGCCTCTCATGACAATCGTGGGCGTGGCCCACGCTACAGCACTCGATCCCTCATTTCAGCGCCTCGTAATACACAAACTTCTTCGAGCCCCACATCAGCAGGCCGGTCAGCACGAGAATGATGACCAGCAGCAGCCAGGCCATGGCGGAGGCGTAGCCCATTTCGTGCAGGTCGAAGGCGCGGTTGTAGAGCGACACGACGTAGAACATCGACGCGTCGCCGGGACCGCCGCCGGTCATGACATAGGCCTGCGTGAAGACCTGGAATGACGTGATGATCGCGATCACGACGTTGAACAGGATGACGGGACTGAGCATGGGCAGCGTGACATTGACGAACTTGTGCCAGCCGACGGCGCCGTCGATGTCCGCCGCTTCGTACAGGTGCTTCGGAATACCCTTGATACCCGCGAGGTAGACCATCATCGCGCCGCCCATCGACCAGATGTTGATGATCGCGAAAGCCGGGACGGCCCATGTCTGGGCGTCCTTCTCCAGCCAGCGCGGCGGATGATCGCTGAATATCCAGATGGGCTCGAGGATGGCGTTGAGCAGACCGTAGTCGTGGTGGAAGACCCACTTCCACATGATGGCCATGCCGACGCCCGCGAGGACGCTGGGCAGATACCAGGCGGCGCGGAAGAAGCCGATGGTTCTCCACTCGCGCGAGAGCAGAAGGGCGGCGAACAGGGCGATGAGCTGTCCTGATGGCACGGCGAGCAGGGCGTAGTAGGCCGTGATCCGCAGGGAGTGTCTGAAGGCCTCGTCCTGTGCGAGATTCCTGAAGTTGTCGAACCCGACCCACTGGGCGGAGGTCAGCGGCGCCATGCCGCTCCAGTGCATGAATGACAGCAGGAGGGACATGACGACGGGGAACGCCATGAACACGGCGAAGCCGATGAGCCACGGGCTGATCATCAGCGTACCGGCGACTTCTTCCTGGAAGGCGATGCCGCGGGCGCGTTGGATCCACCAGCGCCACGCGATGATGGCGAGGATCAGTGCGATGGGCCCCGCAACGGCGAGCGTGACATTTGTCCAGCCGACATCGGTATAGGCGAGTTGGTGTCGGCGCTGTTCGGCGTTGTTGCGCCAGTCCTTCGCGACGAGGTCCATCGCGCGGTCGACGGGCTTGTCCTGTTTGTAGATGTCCTCCAGGCGCACGCGCAGCTGGTGGAGGTACTTCGGATCGACGGGCCAGTCGATGACGCGCGCGACTTCCGCCGCGTCGAGATAGGCCTTCCAGTTGGCGGGGCGCATGCCTTCCTGTTTGAAGGCGTCGCTGTAGGCGACGCTCCTGAGCACGGGAATTGCGAGGCCCGCTTCGCACATGCGCGTCTGTCCGCGGACGCTGTTCATGTATTTCACGAACCGCCACGCGGCGTCCTTGTGCGGCGTATCACGGGCGATTGCCCAGGCGGCGGTCAATAGACCGTTGACGGGCGGCTTGCCCTCGGCGTGCGGCATCGGCGTGAAGTCCCACGCGAAATCCCTGATGAGGCGATAGGTCGGAACTTTCCATCGACCGAAGGGCCCCGCGAAGCCGACATTGCCTGCGAGAAAGGGTTCGAGGCCCGTTTCGAGCTGCGTCTTGGCGCTGACGAGCGTGCGCTTTTCGTTGTGAAACCAGTCCTGGAGTTCCTTTAGCGCCGCCCGCAGGCCCGGGTCGTCGAGATGGAACGTGAGCCAGTCAGGCTCGGCAAGGCGTTCGCCATGCGTCCAGAGCCAGATTCGAATCATGGCCTCCCACGTGGCGAAGTCGGCGCCATAGCAGTCGGGGAGTTTCGCGACTTTCTGCGCCGCGTCGTGGAACTGATTCCAGGTCCAGCCCTCCGGCGGCGGTGGTGCGACGCCCGCTCGGCGAAGCAGATCGATGTTGTAGTAGAAGCCGACTGTTGTGAAGTCCTTGGGCAGGGCGATGAGCTTGCCCTGTCCGACGATCTGTTTCTCGGCGTCGAATCGGAAGGTATCGAGTGACGCGGGGAAGTAATCGTCGAGGTCCACGGTGGGGCGGCCCTGGCGGATGTCCTCGTCGATGAGTTCCTGAAGATCGGCCAGCAGGCCCTTCGAGCCAAAGTCGGCGGTCTTCTCATAGCCGAGGTAGAAGATGTCGGGCGGGTCGCCGGCGGCAAAGCTGGTCTGCAGTTTCGTGTTGACGATGGCGGCCTGGCCGACGTTGTTGCGCTTGATGCGGATGTCGGGGTTCTGCGCCTCGAAATCGCGCACGAGGGCGGCGACGATGGCGTCTTCATTGTTCTCGCCCCAGTGAAGCACGGAGAGCTCGATCTGGTTGGGACCGAGGGGCGTGCGGCGCCAGGGGCGTGAGAGGACCCAATAGAAGGCCCACAGCACGAGCGCCGCCGCAACCAGAGCGACGAGCGATCGCAGAGAGAAACGCAGGGCTTTGCCGAGGGCGGCGATCATCGTTATCGAGTCGACTTCGCCGCGCTGTGTACGCGTCGGCGCCGGTCCAATGTGCTCTTGTCAGTGTGTATCCGTATCCGGCAGTTTCGTGAAGATGGCGCCCGTACGCGGCGCGAGCATCCTGCCGTGCAATCGGCCCGACTCCACTTTCAGGTTCGACGCGGGGCGTTTCGCCTTCGGTCGGATAGCGGGTCTGGCGGCGGGCGCGTCAGCGTCCGGCATGACCAGCTCGCACTGATCGGGATCATCGAGCCGAATGACTGTCGCCCCATCCGGCCATCGGACGGGGACATCAAGCCGATGCTGAGCGTCGCTGTTGTTGATCACGATCAGGATCGATTCGTCGCCGAGGGTGCGCGTGAAGGCGAAGATTCCCTTGGCGTCGTCTGTCAGGATCGTCTCGAAGTCGCCGAGCTGCAGGGCCGGGTGCGAGTTTCGAATGGCAATCATTCGGCGATAGTGTTCGAGCAGGTCGTTCTCGATCCGCTCGTCGGGATCGTCGTTCGGCGGCAGATCGGGCCAGAGCATCGGCTTGCGATCGGAAGGGTCGTCGGCGCCGTACATGCCGACTTCGTCGCCGTAATAGACCATCGGGGCGCCGAGGAAGGTCATCTGAATCGTCGCGAGCAGCTTCTGTCTGTGATAGCTCTCGGGCGTCGGCTTGCTGGTGACGTAGTCGGGACCATTGTCCTGGATGCGATTGGCCTCGTCGTACTCGACATCGGGGTTCATGCACATCGACGCCACGCGATCCGTGTCGTGGGAGTCGTAGAGGTTCTGAAGAACGTAGTTCACCTGCGGGCGATACCAGCCGTACATCTCCTCCAGTTCGCGTTTGAACTGCGACGCGGTGGACGCCTTCCGGTTGTTGATGACGAATCGGAGTGTGCGCCGGGCGAAGGGGTAGTTCATGACGGCGTCGAAGGTGCGGCCGTCGAGCCATTCGCGGGATTCGCGCCAGAGCTCCGCGACGATGTAGGCGTCGGGGTTGACGGACTTCACGAGCTTGCGCCAGTCGGTCCAGAAGTTGGCGTTGATATCGCTGGCCACGTCGAGCCGCCAGCCGTCGATGCCATCGGAGGGATCGCCATCGCCGTTGGGGTCCATCCATCGACGCGTGACGGCGAAGAGGTGTTCTCGCACAGGAACGGCGAGCCCGAGGGCGTTGTCGTGCTTGAGCTTCGGCAGGGCGCCGCTATCGCCATCCCACGCCTCGTAGCGCAGCGGGTCGAAGCTCTTGATCTCAAACCAGTCGACGAATTCGGAGTTCCGGCCGTTCCTGATGATGTCCTGGAAGGCCCAGAAGTCGCGGCCCGTGTGATTGAAGACGCCGTCGATGATGACCTTGAATCCCATGCGATGGGCGTCATCGAGGAATTCAAGGAAGAGCTTGTCTGAGTCGGACCATTGCCACGTGGCGGGATCTGTCGTTTCGCCCCTGAGTCGCTGGAGGCTGCCGGCGACGCCGAATCGATCGTCGATGTGGCGATAGTCGGAGGCGTCATACTTGTGCAGCGATTCCGCCTGGAAGACGGGGTTGAAGTAGATCGCCGTGACGCCGAGATCGCGGAGGTAGGGCAGCTTTTCGCGCACGCCCTGCAGATCGCCACCGTAGCGCCGATCGAAAATGTACTGGAAGAAGGTTCCCTTTTCCTCGAAGTCCTGCGGCGATCCCTTAACGACATCCTTCCCCGGCTTGTAGGGGGCGTCCCATTTCTGCGACCAGGGCACGGTCCGCGGCGGGTCATTGGATGCGTCGCCGTTGCGGAATCGTTCGGGGAAGATCTGGTACCACATGGCGCGCCTGGCCCAGTCGGGAGACTCGAAGGTCTTCGGGAGCGCCGCTTCGAACCAGGCGCTCGGCGGGTTAGCGCCGCCTGAGGCGGCGCCCGACGCGGAGAAGTTGACTTCGCCCTGAAGGGTTGTCGGCGCCGCGCCTGCGTCTGTGTTGGCCGTGAGCGTGAACTGGTATTGCGCGGTCGATTGATCCTGCGGAAACGCCGCCTGGATGGACCAGTAGTCGAAGCCAAAGGCGGACTTGGAGATGCGCAGCGGGAATCTGCCGGCGCCGTCCTTCTGGTACATGTCGACGGCCTTTGCGTCACCTGCGAGGGTGCGGACAGTGACGCGGGCGACGTTGCCGGCGATGGGGGCGAACCAGGCGGCGGACGTCGGATCGTGCTTCAGCGCCGCCGTGTTGATTTCGCCCGGTCTGCGATTGCCGAAGGATCTGGCGTCGTCGCCGATGAGGACGCCGCTGTTATGGCCGCCGTTGCCATCGGAAACGCGAAATCGCGGATCACTGGACGGATCTTCCAGGTAGATCGTTCCGTTGATCACGAACTTGTAGTGGTAGACACCTTCCGGCATCGTGACGAGCGTTCGATAGCGAGCGTCCTTATCGAGGCGCATGATGTGGGCGTCGCTTCGCCAGCCGTTGAAGTCGCCGATGAGGGCGACGGATTCGATCGGCTTGCCTTTCAGCGATGGCTCCGCGGTCTTCGGATCGAACACGAATTCCCGCCAGGCGTCGCCGGTGACCTTGATGTCGTTGGTTCTTTCGTCCGCCACAATCAAAACCCGCTGCGTCTTCATGGTCTCAGGAATCGTAACCGGCGTGGGCGTCGGGCTGGAGAGCGATCGCAGCCGGATTCCCGACGCGTTTCCGGCGATGTCGATCGCCCATCGATGGTTGTCGATCGGATAGCAGAGTCGTGGTTCATTCGATGCGTCCGCGAGGAGTTCGTATCCGGCGCCAAGTCGGTGATCGGTTCGGGCGGAAACGGCCTTGTTGTCACCGTATCGTATCGCGGTATTGAATCGATAGTCGCCCGGCGTCGTGATGGTCAGTCGCGCGCGCGTGTCGCCAAGAGGTTCGATGGAGACACCATCGCGACTGGGCTTTTCGTCATCGTCACCGCCGGCGCGCCGGACCAGGATCGCGGAGAAGCGGTATTCGAGCTTATCGCCTGCGGTGGACTGCGGGCGGGGCGAGCGCGACGCGTCGAGAAGGTAGCTGTTCAGGGATTCACGATGGATATCGAGAACGGGGATGGGTTCGTTTGGCGCCGCGCCGCGGAGGGACCAGGTCTTCGCGTTCGCATCGAGCGAGATCTCGTAGTAGCCGGACGCGTCGATTCGCAGTTCGATGTCCTGTCCCGGCATGCGCAGCTGATGGTTTCCCGCGTCGCCAAGGTGCTGGTCCCAGGAACCGTTGAATACGAACTTGAATTGATAGACGCCCGCCCGCCAGTAGGCGCCGAGCGACCAGGTCGCGTCATCGACGCGTTTCATGCGCCATTCGCTCGCCTGCGTGGACCAGTTGTTGAATGTGCCCGCAACGTTGACAGTGTCATTCGCGGCGCCCGCGACGCCGGTCCAGAGAAGGCAGACGGCGATGGTGAGCGGGGCGGCGGCAAGGGGCCGGAACCGCGAGTGTCGATGGGCGGCGAGGGGGCTCGCCGGCGGAAGGGACTGGGGGTTCGATCCGTCGATGTCGGCGTTCATTGTTGTGTCACTTATTTCACGGCGCCGTTGCGGCCCTTGCCTGACGCGGCGGTCGACTTTCGAACCGTCAGCGAAACCGGCTGTGTTTCGCGAACGACCTGCGCCTTGCTGCTGATCAGGTCGAGCAGCAGTCCGCACGCCCGGGCGCCGACTTCGTAGATGGGTGTGTGAATCGTTGTGAGCGGCGGGTCGCAGTACTCGGCCTGATGGACGTCGTCGCAGCCGATGACGCTGACATCATCCGGAACGCGCATGCCGATTCGCTTCAGACCGCTGATGGCGCCGATCGCCATCTTGTCATTGCCCGCGAAGATGGCGGTGATTGTCGGTTCACGTGTCAGCAGCGCGATCGCGGCCTTGGCGCCGCCTTCTTCCGTGTAGAGACCATCCTCGGCGCGGGACTCCGGAAGCGGCAGCTTCAGTTGATCGAGCACCTCCTCAAATCCGTCGCGCAGATCGGCCGTTGTCTGGACTTCCGTGGCGCCGTGGATGTATCCGATTTTCTTATGGCCGAGTTCGCACAGATGCTTCGCGGCGATGCGGCCGGCTTCCGAATAGTCGCACTGAACGAAATCGAGATCGACGCCGCTGACGCGGTTGTTGACCACGATGACGGGCTGGTCTTCGCTGAAGTCCGCGAGGTACGTGTCGTTGTTGGTGACACCGAGGCAGAGCAGACCGTCGACGTAGTGGCGGCGGAAGAGTTCAAGATGATGACTGCGTTCGAGGTAGCGCGGGTTGGCGACGTCGAGAATGATCTTGTAGTCGTTTTCGCCGGCCGTTTCCTGGATGGCGCTGATGAGTTCTCCAAAGTAGACGTCGGCGAACGCGTGACGGAGCTGGGGCACGAGGATGCCGAGAAAGCCGGAACGCTGTGACTGGAGGCTCTGCGCCAGTCGGCTGGGTCGATAGCCGAGGCGTTCGACGGCGTCCAGGACGCGTTCGCGGGTGGCGCGGCTGATGCGGCCGTCGCGATTGTTCAGCACGAGCGAGACGGTCGTGAGGGACGCGTTGCTCTCCCGGGCGACATCTTTGATGCTAACTGCTTTTCGCTTGGCCATTTAGCAATCTTCTTCGGTTGTGGATCCTACGTATGGCGAAATCGCGACTTACCGGCGCCGCCTCAGTTTAGCGGAGATCGGCTCAGTCGTGGCGAGCAGGGCCGCCTAGAATCGGGTGACGGAATTCCTTGAATGCGCGAGGAAAAACGATATACTCGATTCGGTAAAAGGTTTTATCTATTCTACGACGTAAACCGCTCGGATGCAATTGGATTTCAAGTAGGTCACAATTGTCCGAGCCAGCGCTAGGACGCAAAGATGGATCAAGCAGAACAAGCGCAAGTCGGACGCATTACTGGTCGTCGCATTGCTTTCACCTCGCCGAATCGGGCCGGTTTCACGCTGATTGAACTCCTCGTTGTGATTGCGATTATCGCGCTGTTGGTCGCGATTCTTCTGCCCGCCCTGTCGCGCGCCCGCGAGGTGTCGCGACGGACGGTCTGCGGAACGAATCTCCGCCAGATCGGCATGGCGTTTCAGCAGTACACGGAGGACTACGACGGATGGTATCCCGCGAAGGGGCATCCGACGATTTCGAGCCCGACGCTGGCCGAACTGGCGACAGTTCAGGATGGCGCTTCGCCCGAGTGGGGCCCGAATTTCGCGGGCATGATTCGCGACATCGTTGAGCGGCGGAACACGCGCGAGGGCAACCCGACGCCTTTCTATCTGCCCGAGCCGAAGGTGCTGCTCTGCCCGAGCGACAAGATGAACAACCGGCCGCACACGACGCCGGTGGACGCGAGCGAATTGTGGCCGACGGCCTCAGTCAATCAGTATGCGGAACTTCCGAGAACCCTGCCGCAGGAAGGCAATCTCGGTAAGTCGTTCATCAGTTACTTCTATGTCGCGTTGTGGCGCATCACGGATCGCGGTGACTTTCTGCTGATGGCGGACCAGAGCAACAAGAACGACACGACGGTTCAGTCGTTTACCGGTCTGACGCCCGAAGACAATCACGGCACGCGCGGCATGAACATCCTGCTGCTGGACGGCCATGTCGAATGGGGGCAGCTTCGGACGGGGAGCTTCGAGGATCTGCAGGCGCTATCCGGCAAGTACTGGGGTCCGATTATTGCGTCGAAGCCCCTGCAGGCCGCTTCCGGATCCATGAATCGAAGCTCGGAAGTTCAGACGATCGAATGACGCGCTCTCAGCCAATCGGATGAGAGCGTTTTTTTTCGGTAGTTCGCGAGAATTCGCGATCGAATTGGGCCGCGAATGCGGTCCGGACAGTATGAATTTGCCCTTCGCGGGCAAATAATCCTGACGGGGAAGATCGCCCGGAACGTCACAGCGCCGGGCGGCGACGGTAAGTCTGACAAAACTGAAATTATCGTGGAAGCATGCGCGGTCGTTGCCGCGCAATACTGACGGAACAGTAGGAGGTGGAGCGTGCCCGCAAGGTCCAAAGATCATGCAATCTGTTTAATGCTGGCTGTGCTGGTTGGCGCCGGCGCATACTGGGGAGCGGCGTCCCGCGCCGCGGCCGGAGACTGCAACTCTGTCACACCGATCACGGGAAGCGACATCCCCACGCGCTTCCTTCAGGTGGGGGCGCCCTTTGTGTTGCAGGACAATCCGACGGGATTCGGCGATGTGGCGCCGCCGTCGGAAGAGCCGTCGCGTGGCAACGAGCTCGATCAGCTGTTTGTCACGAACGACGCGACGAATCTCTACATCGGTATCACGGGCAACGCGGATCGCATGGACACGCTCGAGAATTCGGTGCTCGTGTTCATCGATACCGACTTCGGCGCCGTGCCGATGACGCTCGATACGGCCGGCTGCTGTGCAGACAACACGGACCTGATGGGGCTGAGCTGCGGTGACATGGTGTGCGAGAGCTGCGTTGCGGCGATCTCGATCTCCTGCGACGTCAACCAGCCCTTCTACGAGTGGAGCGATCGCTGCCAGGAAATCGCGATGAACGAGTGCCTCGGCGACTGCAGCTGCGATCTCGGCGATCCGGCCACGCAGTCCAACGCGCTTCGCGAAGTGGACGGCCTCGTCCTCGACTTTGATCCTGATTTCGCCGTCGCCATCTGGAATGTGGGCGGCGTGCAGCACGGCGTGCTGTTCGACCTGAGCCTGCCCGCGAACTCCGCCGGCACGGCGCTGACGGAAGGCGTCGACTTCGCCGTGAACAACGAAAACCTCGACGGCGTGAATACGGAAGCGGCCAACGATCCGCTGCTTCAGCAGGCGAACGCCGCCTCGGCGCAGAACGGTTTTGAAATTCATCTGCCGCTGGCGACGCTCGGCGTGATGGACGCCGATGAGATCAACATTCAGGCGATCATCGCCAACGGCGTCGGCACGATCTCCAATCAGAGCCTTCCGCCGCTGAATCGAACGGACAACTTCGTCGTTCCGGCGACGGGCGGTGGCGTCGTGAATCCGGGCGATCCGAGCCCGACGAACGTCGTCGATTTCAATTTCACGCTCGATCCCGAGACGTTCAACGACAAGTACCCCGGCCTGCAGCACGTGACGTACACGATCGACGCGATGGCGGCGGCCCCGACGGGCGGCATCGACGGCGTGTCGATTCCGAGTGACTATCCGGTCGGCGCGCTGCTCGCGACGCAGAACAACTTCACGGGCTTCGGCGACGCGGAAGAGTTTTCGCCGTTCACGACGGACGGCAGCGAGCTGAACCAGATGTTCGTCTGGAGCGACCTGAACAAGCTCTACATCGGCATCACGGGCAACATCCCGGCGGACGAGGGCTTCAATAACCACATCCTCATCTTCCTGGATACGGTTCCGTTCAACATCAACTTCATTCCGAACAACCTGTCCACGGGCAACCCGGTCGCCTTCGGTGACGATCCGGCGCTTCAGGGCATGGACCAGTTCGTCTTCGACGACGACTTCACGCCGGACCTCGCGATTCAGTACGATCGCGGCGGCAACCAGCATCACGCCGATATCGTTGAGTTCGAGTTCGGTCTCAACACACCGCTGACGTTCTCGACGGACACGGCCGTTCACACGGGCGGCGATCTCAGCGTCTATTCGGCGGACCTCAGCAACATCGCCGGCGTCAACGGCATTGTCGGCGACGATCCGCTTCGCCAGGAAGACGCGGCGCTGACGGCGACGAGCGGCGTTCAGTTCTCGATTCTTCTCAGCGATCTGGGGCTTTCGCCGGGACAGGCGGATGACATCAAGATCGCCGCGATGATCGCCGGCGGTACGGGCTTCGTCAGCAACCAGTGGCTGCCGCCGCTGAACGAGACGGGCGCCACGCTGCTGGCGAACGAGTCGGCCGCCCCGATGGCGACGCTGAGCGACGCCGCGCCGGGCGACCTGCCTGACACGGCGGTCTCCGTCATCGTTCCGGACGACGCGATCACGCAGGGGCTGTCGCGCGTGACGGGCATCGAAGTCACACTCGATATCACGCATCCCGACATGAGCGAACTGGCGATCGACCTGTGGCACACGGGTTCGGATCGAACGGTCCGGCTGTGGGATCGCAACGTGGCGGGCGCCAACATGAACACGACGTTCGTCGTGGGTGGCGAAGCCCTCGAGAACTGGGTGGCGCCGGGTAACTCCGTGGACTACGAGTCGGCCCAGACGCTGCTGACGTTTAACGACGCCAACCCGACGGAAGGCGAGTGGTTCCTGTTCATCACGGACTTCGTCAACGGCAACACGGGAACGCTGAACTCCTGGAGCATCGCGCTTCGTGACGACCTGGGTGGCGCCATCGCCTGTCCGGGTTTTGTCGCCGATCAGCTTCCCGCCGGCATTGACCTGGGCGAAGCGCCCTACACGGGCGCCCAGTACGCGACTGTCTCGGTGCCGGTCCGCTTCACGGCGCCGAGCTCATTCAGCTCGCAGGGTATTCCGGCGGCCTTCTCGGCGCTCTCCGGAAGCGCCGTTGCCGTGCAGAACAACTACACCTGTTTCGAAGACACGATTATCGCGCCGCCGATGAACCCGCCGGGTTCCGAGATGGACGCGATGTTCGTGACGAACACGGACAATCGGCTGCGCGTGGGCATCACGGGCAACCTGGAGAACAATCGCAACGCGTTCATTCTGCTGCTCGATACGGACAGCATGACGGGTTCGGAAACACCTTCCGGCATCACGCCGCCGCCCGACGCGCTGGGTGGAAACGGTGGCGAACCGGGTGTCAATCAGTTCCAGTTCGACACTTCGTTCGGTCCCGAATACGCCCTGACGGTTCAGGCCCGCACGGGGAATCCGGAGCTGTTCGACGCGTACCTGACGACGCTGGCGACGAACACGTCGCGCTTCCTGGGTGTCGCGACCCGCAACTCCGGTGACGGCACGCTGACACAGCCGCCGCCCATCCTCAACACGGGTGGCAGCGAACTCAACCAGATGTTCGTCCAGAACGACGCCGACAACCTGTACGTCGGTGTGACGGGCAACCTCGAGGGCAATGGCAACGCCGTCATCGTTCTCGTGGATACGAACCTGACCTCCACGCCGGCGCCGGCGCTGGCGACGAACAATCCAACGTTCCCGGGTCCGCTGCAGGGCGTGAACGGCGACATCATGGATGACGACTTCGTACCGGAGTATGCGCTCGTCCTGACGACGTCCAACAACACGCTGACGCTGGTGGACCTGACCAACGGCGCACTGACGACGCTGACGCAGTCGGCCAGCGCGACACCGCCGGCGGCTCCGAACATCTGGGCGATCGACAATCTCAACTTCGACGGCGTCAATTCGAACGCCGGCGAGGACGACGACATGGGCAGCCCGCCGAGCCAGCAGATTCTGAACGCCCGAACGGCGACGCAGGGTCTGCAGCTGGCGATCGATCGCGCGTCGCTGGCGGGCCTGTTCCCGGCGCCGTCGGATGGTTCGGACATTCGCATCATGGCGTTTGTCGGATCGGGCGATGGTTTCTGGAGCAACCAGGTCCTGCCGGGCCTCGGCGGAAACGTCGGCAATCTGGGCAACGGCCCCAACCTGTCGACGCAGGCGGGAACGCAGTTCGCGACCTACACGATGAAGTCGTCCGGCGCCTACACAGCGCCCGCCGGCTTCGACGGATCGAACATCCCGTCCTACATGGGTGACGGCATGGGCGTTGATGGCGCGATCGCAACGCAGGATACGTTCACGCAGTTCGGCAATCAGTCGTCGATTGAGACGCCGACTGACAATCCGCTCTGTCTGCAGATTGCCTTCGACGACAGCAACGTCTTCGGCGTGACGGATTCCAGCGCCGCGGCCGCGACAACGGCCGAGACGGGCATGGAATTCGACATTCCGTTCGGCGACATCGGCATGCTCGAGGCGGACGGCGTGACGGAGATTAAGCTGCTGGCCTACGTCGCGGGACAGTTCGGCTACCTGTCGAACCAGTTCCTGCCGCCGCTGGGTCGCGGCGACGCGCCGAATCTCGGCAACCCGGGGCTCGTCAATCTCAGTGACGACGCGGTGGGCGTCGGCGCCCAGTACTTCACGTACACCCTCGAGACGTCGAATCCGTGTGGCGCCAATCCGGCCGACATCACGGGAGACGGCGTGGTCGATATCACGAGCGGTGACCCGTCGGTGAACGACATCACGGCGTTCGTCGATGTGCTGCTCGGCGTGAATACGGACACCTGCCCGCTGATGAAGGCGGACGTGGATAACAGTGGCGCCGTGGACGGTCTGGACGCCCAGGCGTTCATCGACGCGTTGCTGCAGTAAGTTGACAAGGTAGGAGGGGCCCGCGTGAAGCGCTCGGCGAGCCGAGCGCTTCGGGCGCCCGATGTGAATACCCGTCCACGATCGCATTGTCGTTCGTGGACGGGTTTCCCGTTTTCGTTTTTTCACTCCGGCGCGTTTTCGGAGCTTCGTCGTCGGGCGCGTCCGGCGATGAGACAGCGCGTCGATGGGGGAAGGTCATATGAATGGACGGTCCATCCGAGTACGCATTGCGAGCCTGCTGTTCGTCCTGACGATCGGCGCGCTGGCGTCGTCGCTTCGCGCGGCGCAGGATCCGCCGACGATTCTTCAGTACTTCGAATCCGGCTGGGACACGATTCGATATCGCATGCCCGACATCTTCATGGCCGGGTATGACGGTATGTGGACACCGCCCGTGCAGAAGGCGACGGCGGGACCCTCGGGTGTCGGATACGACCTGTTCGATCGGTTCGATCTCGGATCCCCGACGAGCCCGACGCGCTATGGAACGGAGAGCGGGTTTCGGTTGATGGTCGATCAGTCGCACCATGCGAACGTGCGCGTGTATGTCGACTTTCTCTGCAATCACAACTCCTTTCCCGACATCACGACGACGGGCGATCCCTTCCTGAACAACGGCAAGTCGTTCTGGGAGAACGGCGGCTATCCGGGGTTCGCGCTGGAGCTGCCCGGCGACGCGTCGGGGGATTTCCACGCCTACAGCAGCGGCTGCCCGCAGTCGACCAACCCGAACGATCCCTGCTACAACCTGTACGACGGCCGGCTGCTGGGCCTGATCGACATCGATCAGTCGAAGGGCGGGGCGACGTACGAGTGGATTCGTCATCCCGTGGCCGTCGATCCCGACAACCTGCCGGTTCCTTCGGGCGCCGTGCGCAACCAGCCCGATCCGGCGAACGCGAAGTTCTATCCTGACATGGGGCAGGGGGCGATCAATCCGTTTAACCCCGGAACGACGCGCAATCCGAATCCGCCGCAATACACGTTCTATCCGTTCAACACCGCGGATCCGATGGCCGGCGACGCGGTTCCCGAGAGCGCCTCGCGGCTGCTGCTGCGGACGACGAAGTACTACATCGAAGTCCTGAAAGTCGATGGTTTTCGGCTCGACGCGATCAAGCACACGCCCGAGTGGTTCTTCGACAATCTCTGGGACGCCGCGGTGTACGATCGCTATATCGATTTCGACGGACAGGCCAGGACGCCGTACTCGTTCGGCGAGGCCGTGGAAGGCAACAGCCGGATTCTCGACTGGGTGCGCAAGCCCGGCGAAAACGGCGGCGCGGGCTGGCCGCCCCAGGGCTGGGAGTTCGGCAATCGCGACGCGCTGGATCTGAACGAGGCGGGGCAGCTTCGAGACATCATCAGCGCCGGCGGCTTCGGTAACTGGAACAACGTTCTCAGCGCATCGGTCGACAACGCCGATGACGGTTTCAACAATGGAACCGTCGGCGTGCATCACGTCACGAGCCACGACAACAGCTTCGGTCTCGACGACACGGTCGCACAGGCGTACACGCTCCTGCGTCCCGGTCCGGCCGTCGTGTATCACAACGCGCTGGAGTTCGGCGTGCCGGGCTTCCCGGCGCCGGACAGCCGGCTCGACGCCATCGGCCTTGGCGGTTCGCGAATCACGACGCTCGTCAAAATCCGCAACCAGTATGGTCGCGGCTACTTCTTCCCGCTGAACGGAAATCGCGACGACGTGCTCGCATTCACGCGTCGCAGCCCCGGCAGCGAGGACAACGTGCTGGTCGGGCTCAACGACAGCAACGCCACGGGTTTCGACAGCGTCTCGATCACGACGGCGTTTCCCTCGGGGACGCGACTGCACGAGCTGACGGGCAACGCCGCGAGCCCAATTGTCGATCCGAACAACGATATTCCCGAAGTGATCACTGTCGGTTCCGGCGGCGTCATTTCGAACTTCCGCGTTCCGCGAAACAGCAGCACGGCGCAGGCGTCGCATCGCAACGGTTACGTGATCTACGGACCGGCCGTGCCGACGGGAACGCTGTCGGTCGACAACGCGACGACGATTGTCGCGCCGGCGGACCCCGCCAGTACGCCCGATCCGCAGCAGCGCGTCAATCCCGTGACCATCATCACGTCGGCGACGTTCGACATTCTCCTGCAGACGCAGCAGACGGACCCGTCGGATCCGAACACTGACGACGCCGCGGTCTTCCGCATCGACTCGGGCTTTGTCGACTACAACCAGAACGGTAATGTCGATCATCTCGATCCGTCGGCGGTGGATTACGGCTTCGAGGACTTCGACCAGAGCTCGCCGCGATTCACGGGTGGCACTGGGACCTATCGCCAGACGATCGACGCGTCGCAACTGGGCGACGGGTACCACTACATCACGGTCCGCGCCTATCGACATCGACCGGGTGGAACACAGCCGCTGTTCGGCGAGTTCCGGATGGTGATTTTCGTGGACGCCGAGGCGCCGGCCTTTCAGCTGACGGCGCCGACGGCAACGTGTGACAACGACATCCTGTCGACCCCCGTGGACTTCGTCGTCGAGGCGATCGGGAATGTGGACGACGTGTACGTCTTCGTGGACCGGCAGGACAACACGGACTTCGAGGCGCTCGCGGTCGGGGCCGCGAACCGGGCGTCACGTTTCGCCAATACCTTCACGCTGAGCCGAGGCCTTCTGACGACAGGTAACCACCGCGTGGACATCGTGGCCGTGGAGGTCCGGCCCGACGGCGTCCGGAACACGCGTCATGAGACGTTTGCCGGCGTCCAGTCATTTACGGGCTCGGCGGCGGGGGTCGGCGACCTGAACTCCGACGGCGTGATCGATGGCGAGGACATCGCGAATTTCGTGTCGCTGGTCGAGCTCGAGTTCTTCCTGCCCGTCGGCGACGCGAATTGCGACGGTCTGGTGAATGTCGGCGACATATCGGACTTTGTGAATATCCTGATCTCCCAGTGATTTGGGGGGGCGCGGGGCGGCTTGTGACTTGTTCAGGCCCTCCGTGGAATTCGGATACGAGGGTGGCCAAAAACGATTGAATCGCGATTGCGGCCCTGATAAAATGTTTTTTCAGACAGTATGAATGTTGCGCGTCGGGATTATTGTCGCGATGCGAACGGATGGGACCGGCGGCGTTGGGCGCCGGAATCGGAAAGCAATAACGGTTGTCCTTGCGATGTCTCGCAAGAAAAAAGGAGCAGAGGAATGAAGACATTTGTCAAAGCACTGGCGATCGTCGTTCTGATCGCGGCGCCTGCGCACGCGGACTTCTTCAGTCCGGGTACGCCGAACGGTTGGGATTTCAACTTGGCGATGACGGAGACGTTCGCCGGCAGCGGCATCTGGGAATACTCCTGGACGGGCCAGGCCGCGAACAACTTTGAGACTTTCGACATTCTGTCGGAAGGCGGCAACTGGGATTCGAAGGTGCATCCCGCCGGCAATCAGTGGGCGGTCTCTGACGGCTCGGGCGCCGGCACGATCTCCCTGGACACGAACACGTACGCGGACGGCTGGCTGCCGGACACGAACCGCGTCAAGGTCGCCGCTGAGCCGAACACGGCCTGGGTTGCCGCCGGCAACTTCCAACCGCAGCTCGGCGCCGGCGACTGGGACAACGCGAGCGCCATCACGGCCATGTCGGATCAGGGCGGCGGCATCTTCCTGTTCGAAGCCACGCTCGTTCCCGGCAACTACTCGTGGAAGCCGGTCGTTTCGGGCAGCTGGGATTCGATCAGCACGAACAGCCGAAACGTCAACACGAACAACATCGACTTCTCGACGGACGCCGTGAACAACCACGTCGAGATGTGGGTGGACGTTCTGAATGGCACCGTCAAGACGGTGGTCACGCCCGAGCCCGCCACGCTGGCGCTGCTCGGCTTCGGCGCCCTGGCGCTGATTCGCCGCCGCCGCTAAGCGATCGGATCGACGCGGCGTCCATCATCGGATGTCCGAGTCGCTCACGATTCACTTTTGACAGCACAGAAGAAGCGCAGCCATCTGGCTGCGCTTCTTTTCGTTTATACTCATTGCGAACGCCCTGACATCGACGGCGCCGCCGGGCGCAGGTCATGGCAATCCATCCCGGAATCTTCTTCGTGACTGAGACGGCGCCATCAACGTCGAAAGGACAGCCTTCGCGGCGACGAACGTGGGCGTTTCGCCTGATCGCCGTCCTGCTGGCGCTCTCGCCGTTTCTCATCGGGGAGACGATCTGTCGCTTCGCCGGGTATGGCGGCTATCCGCCCGTGCTCAAGCGGATGAAGATGTTCGAGGGTGTGCAGTACGTCGGGACCTACCAGCCGGGTCTGAACACGTTCTTCTGGCAGAATCTCTCGTCGACCGGCGGCATGGAAGAGCATGTCTTCGTCACGCCGAAGCCGAAGGGGCGCCTTCGGATCATGACCTTCGGCGGATCGGCGATGCGCGGGTTTCCGGAGCCGCGTCCGTTCGTCTCGACCTCGTTCCTGAGCGCGATGCTGCGTGACGTGTGGCCCGATCGTGATTTCGAAGTTCTCAACTTCGGGACCACGGCCGTCGCCAGTTTCCCTGTGATGTACATTCTGGACGAGGCGCTCGCATTCGAGCCGGATCTCGTCGTCATCTACAGCGGCAACAACGAGTTCTACGGGGCCGGCGGCGTCGCGTCGCTGCACGCGTTCGGTCAGTCGACGCTCTCGATGAAGACGGCCCGGGCGTTTCGCGCAACGGGGCTGGGGCAGTGGATCTCCGACGTACGTACCCGGAAGGCGGCCGAGGCTGAGTCGACGTCGGAAGAGGGCGGTCGCGCCAAGAGCCTGATGGAGAGCGTCATCGCGGACGGTCAGCTCGTCGCGAGTGACGGTCGGCGACGCTCGGCGATCAATAATCTGACGAATCACCTGACGTCCATGATCGGCGCCTGCAGGGCGCACGATGTCCCCGTCATCGTGTGCACGCTGCCCGCCAACGAGCGGGACATGGCCCCGCTGGGCAGGGACATTGCGCCCGCCGAGGGGGTGAAAGCGATTGAATCGCAGATCGCCGAGGCGGAGGCGACGCTCGAAGGCGATCCGGCGACCGCCGAGAAGACGCTGGCGTCTATTTTGGCGACGAATCCCGATCACGCCCGGGCACACTACCTGCTCGGGCGCTGCTGCACGGCCCTCCGGCGGGACGCCGACGCCCTGACGCATTATGAGCGCGCGCTGGAACTGGATCCGATGCCGTGGCGCGCGCCGGGATCGCTGAGCGCCGCGGTCCGCGACGTCGCCAGGTCGAATGATGTGATTCTCTGTGATCTCGTCGAGGCGTTCCGACGGGAAAGCCCGGGGGGCGCGATCGGATGGGAGCTGATGGACGATCATGTCCATCCGACGATGCGGGGGCAGGCCGTGATCGCGCGAAGCCTGCTGCGGAGCATGACGTCGCTCAACGGATCATTGAAGGTGGAGTCGTCGGCGATCGACGCGCTGCCGTCGTGGGAGGCGTACGCAAAGGCGCTGGGCGACAACGTGTACGATCGCTACGGCGTTCAGCACCGCATGCTGACACTCTTCGAAGCGCCGTTTTACGCGGAGAGCAATCCGGCCGCGCTGGCGCGAGCGAGGCGATTGTGCGCCGACTATCGCGCGGGATTTGACGATTCCGTCCTGAAGGCGATCGACTACTGGCTGAAGCCGGAGACGCACCGCGGCGGCTTTCGTCCGATTACGGGCTTCGTCGGCGCCGTTCTCATGTCTGAGGGAAAATTCCAGGAGGCGGCGAGCGTGCTCGATGTCGCGCGGCGCAGCGTGGCGGAGTATTCCCTTTGGAATCTCCAGCTGACGTGGCGCGAGCTCATGGCGCGACGGCAACTGCAATCGACGCCATCGGCCGAGGATGTGGCGATCGCCAGGGGCATGATTGAAGACGGCGAGACGATGTATCGCGCGACGGGGATTCGCAACGCCGAATTGTGCCGATATCTCGGGCTGGTGTATCACTACCTGGGGGATCATCGCAACGCGGTCAGCGATCTGAATGTGGCTCTCGAACCCGTCGTGGACATGTCGGGATTCGACGTCGTGCAGGCGCTCGTGGATTCGCTCATCAGGACGGGGCAGCGCGAGCGGGCGCTCCGCATACTCAGGTCGCCGGTCCGGGATCCGCAACTGGCGGAGGCGTGCCGGCGGCTGCTCGCGCCGCTGGAGACGCCGGCGGCGCCCTAGCGGCTTTCTGCCGGGCGCTCACGCGTGAATCAGCAGCGTCGTTTCATTCGGCAGATTGGCGGCGACTTCGCCGATGACGTCACCCCTCAGCGCCCGAAACAGGGCGCCGCGTCGCGTGACGCCGAGGATCACGTAATCCGCGCCGTACGTGGCCGAAAAGTCGAGGATCATCTCCGCAACCTTCGACGCGACGCAGTAGATCGGCATGTACGGCACCTGTTTCTCACGCGCCACATCGGCTGCATGCGCGAAGACGGAGACGGCGATGGGGTCGTCCTCAGGTCGATAGCGATCCGTCGTGGGTGGTCCGTAGGTAAGTTTCAGATCCTTCACAACGAGAACGATCAGGTTTGCGTTTCGGGCCGCGGCCTCTTCGGCGGCGAAATCGAGCAGTTTGGGGTTGTGCTGCGTCGCGACGAGAATCTTCCGGGCGACGGGATCGAACGGCTTGATTCCCTCGAAGGACATGAGGCCCGCATCGCCGGCCACGGGTGGCTGAAAGAGCTTTCCGATCGATTCGGCGACCCTCGGCAGGTGTTTCTGCACCTGCGGCGCCTTCTTCATGCCCAATCGAAGCAGGTATCCGCCGGCAAGGACGACGAGGACAAAGACGTCGGCGGCCCATTGCGTGGCGATGATCGTCAACTCAACGACGACGAGAAAGATCGCCAGGACGATGATACCCGTTCGTTCGATTCGTCCGACGTCTACATCGCGGTTGAAGAAGGTCGAGATCAGATTGACGGCGATCGCGCCGACGACGCCGATGGCGTAGAGGTGGCCGAGCTTGTCGACTTCGCCCGCGAAAACAAGGACGGCGCTGCACACGAGGCAGGCCGACGCCAGCGCGACCCACGGCACGCCGAAGGCGTTCAGCCGCAGGAATGCCGGTGGCATTTCGTTGTCCTGCGCCATGACGAACTGCACGGAGATCATGCCGGCGATGGCCGTGTTGACGGCGGAAAGCAGGAGCAGCGCAAAGACGACGGACGCGATCTCCGCGAACCAGACGGCGCCGAACCGCTCCGCAAGCACGCCGAGGATGGTGTCGCGATAGGCCGCCTCCTGCGCCGTAAGATGCGCGCCCGTTTCGGCGACCTTGTCAGCGAGCGGCGCGGCCAGCGGCAGGTCGGGAATCGCCAGTATCGCGACGGCGAACAGGGCGTTGAAGAACACCACCTCGGCAAGGACGGGCCAGATGGCCTTTCGGCTGGTTCTGCCGACGGGCTGAACCATCACGCCCGTCATGTTCGCAATCGCCTCCACGCCGGACAGCGCGAGAATGATGTGAACGAAGCTGACCCATTCCACGCCGACAGTTCGCGGCGTGAATGAGATTTGCTTCAGGCCCTCTCCCATGTGCGGCAGGCACAGGGCGCCGAGAATGACGGTAACGACGAGCGTGGCGACGGCGATGATCGTCGCGAATCGACCGGCGCTCTTGGGGCCGATGAAGTTGATGGCGCCGATGGCGCCGATGGACAGGATGGCCAGGGGCGGCGACTCTTCGACAGTGAATCCGAGATATCGAAACGCGGCGACGGCGGAGATGGCGGCGGTAATGACATAGCTGGCGAAGAGCAGCATCGCGCCGACGACGGCGACGCGGCGATTGACGGCGCGGGCGGCGGAATAGACACCGCCACCATCCTGAAAACAGCGACAGACAATCGTGTAGGCCCAGGCGACGGCCGTCATCAGCAGGCACATGCCGATCACGTGATAAAACGAGGCGCCGGCGCTGTAGAACAGCGCGAGGCCCAGCACGTAGAGGCGGCTCGTGCCCCAGTCGCCGAACAGCATGCTGCTGGCGTGGAACCATCGCAGCTCTCGCGGCCGTTGTTGGTGAACCTGAAATTCCAAAGCTGACAACCGGAAACAGGGCCCATGGGCGACCCGATCCACCTCCCCGGGCCGCCGCATTTTGCGGGCATGGTTTAGGCGTCGGCGACGGAGGTCAAGCCCGAATCGATGAGGCGTTTCATCAGCGACGTGTTTTGTGTGCGCAGGCGGAGGCGACGGTCCGTGTCACCCACGACGTCGATGTGAATCCACAGCGCCCGCGACGGAATCGCGTCGGGCGTTCGATCGGCCCACTCGACAATGGCGATCGATTCATCGGCGCACATTTCCTCGAAGCCGAGGTCGAGCAGTTCATCCGACGATCCGAGGCGATAGGCGTCCAGATGATGGATGGCGGCGCGCCCCGTGTACTCGTTGACGAGCACAAATGTCGGGCTGTTGACGGCGCGTTCGTTCGCGACGCCCAGCCCTTTGGCGACGCCTTTCACGAGATAGGTCTTGCCGGCGCCGAGCTGGCCGACCAGGGCGAGGACATCGCCCGGCTCGAGAACGCGGCCCATGCGCTCGCCGAGGGCCATGGTCTCGTCGGCGCCGTGGGTCGTGAGAATGATCGGAGTCTCTGTCATTGAAAGTGCCGCCAGCCTGTTGGCGCCATGGGCGTGCGCCGTCCATCCTTCGTGTTCAGCCAGATTCCGGAGTCAGCGACCACTTCGCCGATGCGCGTGATCGGCATTCCGGTCGACGCCGTGATTGTCGCCATCGCGTCATCAGTGATGTTCGGCGCCGTCGTCAGGAGCAGTTCGAAGTCCTCGCCGTCACTGACGACGGCGCGGATCAGATCGTCCGCGTTCGCGGCGCTGAACTTCGCTGTGTCGCTCGCGACGGCGAGCAGCGAGCTCGCGTTGAAGATCATCCCGACATTGGAGGCCTTCGCCATGCGGTCCGCGTCCGTGGAGAGACCATCGCTGAGATCCATCATGGCGTGAAGATTGGCGCCGAGCGATTCGGCGAGCGCGTGGGCCTCGATCACGCGCGGTACGAAGCTGAGATGATGGCTCGCCAGGCTGCCGCCGAGGGCGCCTGTGACGTAGATTGCGTCGCCGACCTGCGCGGCGCGGCGCTCGACGGGGCGGATACCATCGAAGGGGCGGGCGAGGATGGTCACATCGATCGCCAGGGGTTTGTTCCAGCTGTTCGTGTCGCCGCCGATGATGCGGCAGTCGAATTGCTCGGCGAGCTCGGCGATCCCATCAAAGAGTTCCTGGGCGTGTGTCATCGGCCAGTCGGCCGGCAGGGCGACGCTGACGAGCGCCCCCCAGGGGCTCGCGGCCATGGCGGCGCAGTCGGACAGGTTGACGGCGAGCGCCTTGCGGCCAATCTGGCGGAGCGAATGTCGGCGCGTGTCGAAGTGGACGCCGTCCAGCAGCATGTCGGCGGCCGTGAGGATCGTGGCGCCATTCGTCTGCAGAATCGCCATATCGTCGCCGATGCCGACAATGTCGCCGTCACGCGTCCGGCCGGCGCCGACGCGATTCGCGATCCACTCGATCAGGTTGTCTTCGCTCTTTTCCATGCGTTTACTCGTCGGGGCGGCATTGTAATGGGTCGCGCCGGCGGCGTCCGCTTGATTCGGCGGGCGGGCGCGTTGTAATGAGGGCATGAACCTTCGAGACCAACCTTCCGACGAAATCGTGGCCCGTGACGTCTGCGTGATCGTCGTCGGCGCCGGCAAGGGCGAGCGCTTCGGCGGCGGTGAGAACAAGATCTTCGCCAAAATCGATGACCAGCCGCTCTTCCTCAAGGCCCTCCAGCTCTTCTGCAATCGCGAGGATGTCTGCCAGACAATCCTCGTCGTCTCGCCGGAGGACATGGGGCAGGTCCGCGAGAAGTATGGACCGAACCTGGGCTTCATGGGCGTCAAGCTCGTCGAGGGCGGCGCCCAGCGGCATGACTCCGTGCGGAATGGTCTGGCCGCCGTGAGCGACGACGCGAAATATGTCGCCGTGCACGACGCCGTGCGCGTCTGCGTGGCCGATCCGTGGATCGACGAGATCTTCCTGGCCGCGCGCAGCGTCGATGGCCTGCTTCCTGTCACGCCCGTGACATCGACGCTGAAGCGTATCGGCAAGGATGGGGCAATCGAGGAGACCGTCTCCCGCGCGGGCCTATACATGGCGCAGACGCCGCAGGTGTTCAGGCGCGAGGTCCTGATCGACGCCTACGCGAAGCTTGGCGACGAGGACGCCGCGACAATCACGGACGACGCCCAGGTCGCGGCGCTGGCCGGCTGCACTGTCGGCACGATCGACGGCGACAATCGCAACATCAAGATCACGACAAAGGACGACCTGGCGCTGGCCAAGGCGATCATCCGAAGCCTGCCGCAGAAACAGATCACGAGCCGCGGCGTGTTTGATGAGGCGCAATGGTGACTGAGTTTTGAGTCGCGAGTTTTGAGTTGTGAGACTGTTTATTTGGTGATTTTGTGATCTGGTGATTTGGTGATTGAGTTGATCGTTTGATCGGGCGCTGGTTTTAGATTTGCGCCGTGTGCCACTGCTCTCAAGCAGTGCGGCAACAGAGCAGACCTTGAAAACGTCGATCAATCCGCGCCATGAAGCGGGACCACCCGCTCGATTTTGACTTTTTGACGTTTTCAGATCTCAGCGTTTCGAGTCGCCTGCTCGTACATCGCGATGCCGCCGGGGTGGCCCACCCTCTTCGAGGGTGGGGGGACGATGATGGAATTGTCGCGCGAACCTGCCGTATCCACGTAACGATGAATCACGGATGATTGCCGGCACGCGCCGCTTCGTGAGGACGCTGAGACGCTGTCGGTTGCGCGCAAGTCGATCATCGTGATCCCACCCCTGGAAGGGATGGGCCACCCGTTCGATATTGACTTTTTGACGTTTTCAGATTTTGGCGTTTCGAATCGCCTGCTCGTACATCGCGATGTATTGCGGAATGAGCACGTCCCAGGCGAATCGCGTGCGGATGAGTTCTCGTCCGCGTTCGCCCATGTCGGTCCGCTGAACATCGCTGAGCCCCATGAGTTCGCGCAGGCCCTTTTCGATTGACGCGCCGTCGGTGTTGACGATTCGGCCCGCGTCGGATCGGGCGACTTCGGGCATGTTGCAGCCGGGGCTGATCAGCGCGGGCAGGCCTGCGGCGAGCGCTTCGAGGATGGACATGCTCAGGCCTTCGCTGAAGCTCGGCTGCACGAGGATCGACGCGCGGCCCAGGCAGGCGCGGACATCTTCGCGCCCCAGCATGTCCGTGAACGTGACACGCTGACGGAGCTTCGCCTCTGTGGCCATTCGCTCAAGCTGGGGCCGCAGGCCGAACGGGTCGGGCCCTGCGAAGACGATCTGCCATTCGGGATGATCTGGCAGGGCGGCGAGCATGCCGCGCATGGCGGGGAGGACGCCTTTCTGTTCGGCGATTCGGCCGAGCACGAGCAGCCAGCGTTTATCGGCGAGTTCGGGATACTGTCTTTCCAGGTTGGACGCGTCGGGCAGTGTCGCGAAGCGCTCGGGGTCGAGGCCGTTGGGCAGGATGCGAATGTTGTGGTTGAAACCGAGTTTGCGCATGTGCTCGGCTTCGCCCTCGGCCAGGGCGTGCAGTACGGCGGCCGTGCGCAGATTTTTGTGCTCGAACATCCAGCCGGCGAGCTGTTTCTTCCAGCGGCTGCGGCGCCACGCCCATGGCATCATGTGTGAGTGCGGCGTGATGACAACAGGCTTCTTCTGCCGGCGAGCCGAAATGCCCGCGCTCCAGTTCTGGCCGGCCCAGAGACCGTGGAGCTGGACGATCGTGGCGTCGTGCACGAACTCGTCGATCTGGTGATTGAAGGCGGCGGATCGGCCGAGCGGCGAACCCGGGTTGGCGGGAAAGGCGACGACTTCCAGCCCCGGCAGGTCGGCGGGGGCGCCGAAGCGATCGCCCGAGAGCGTCAGCAGCGTGCACCTGAGCCCGGCGTCGACGAGTTTGCGGGCGAGCGCCGGCATGACGGCGGCGATCCCGCCCCATGCCGGATCGAGCGACTGCGTGATGTGGAGAATGTGCATGTCCGTCCCGCGCCAAACGCCCGCGATCCCGTCGATCGCGAGCCGCCTATTGTGCGCGGTCACCCGAAAGCGGTCGACGGCAAGGGGCGATTTGGCGATTTGGTGATTTTGTGAATTGGTGATCTATCGGGGTGGCCCACCCTCTCCGCGAGGGTGGGGGCGCGACGATGGACATACCGAGTGAACTTACAGCCTCCGCGCGACGATGATTCGCTATTCCTTGCGTCCGATCTTACGTCGTCGTGCGGGCGCTCGGGCGCTTTCGGTGGCGCGCAAATCGATCATCGTGACCACCACCCCTGAAGGGGCGGGCCACCCGGCCACATCGCGTCGGGGCAATTATCGGGAATCAGGGGGCGTGCGACTCGGAGGACGCGTGGGTGAGTCTTGGCGGGTAGCCGCTGCGCCAGCCGTTCGGGATCTGGGGTGGGCTGTCGGGGAACATTGACTCCCAGAGCCGGCAGCGTTCGCAGTGGTTGTCGTCGCATCTGGAGGGACCGTTGCAGTGTCGCGCAGACATATTGCAGCATTCGTCGTCGATCCGATACTCCGAGAATTTGGGCGAGTAATCCCACTGCGGTTCGTACACGAAGATGATCATGTCCTGATACGCGAATCGATGTGTCTCGGCGTTCTGGCCCATCCACGGACCGACGCCGAGGAGATGGCGCACGAGCGGCTGGCGGCGATCGATGTCGTAATGGAAGAAGTAGCGGGGCGGGCAGTTGTGCGATTCGCGGCACGAATTCTGCATCCGATAGAGACCGACCCATTCGTGACGGACGCGATCTCCCGTGGCGTCGCGTCGCGCCCGTTCGGCCAGGGCGTTTCGACTCAGCGCGAATCGAACATCCTGCGGCCAGTTGTACAGGGGCAGCGACAGGAGCAGGCAGAGGAACGCGGGCAGCATCGCCCATCGTCGAGGACGTCGCGATGAAATGGTGGCGGGCGTCGGCTGGTTCGGTTGCTGAACACGGCGGATGGCGATCCAGCGAAGGGCGTAGTCGATCGAGATTAGCGCGATCGCGGCGGTCGCCCATCGAAGTCGCGGGTAGGTGATGAAGTACTGAAGTTGTGGCGTCGCCGTCGCGGCCCATTCGATCAGGCAGAGGGACATCACGAACAGCGGAATAACCGACCAGAGGGCGGGCGGCGCCGCCATGGACCGCCAGATCCGGGCGGAACCCGGAATGGAATACGTCCCGGGATCGTTCAGATCGAATCCGCGTCCGCACTCCGGACACACAGGACGCGCGAGCCCGCGCAGGGCGTAGCCACAACCGAGGCAACGGGCGGTCTGCATTGCGCGGGCCTGGGCTTGTGGTCGATCCGGCATTCGGGGGCTCCGAGAGACTGGGACGCATCTTACTCGGGCGCGGGTGATGACGCGGCGCAATTCTCGTGAACTTGTTCTGCGCGATACGTCTCCGGGTGGCCCACCCTCTTTGAGGGTGGGGGCGCGACGATGGACTTACCGAGTGAACTTGCAGCTTCCGCGCGATGATGATTCGCTATTCCTTGCGTCCGAACTTACGTCGCCGTGCGGGCGCGGAAGCGCTGACGTTTGCGCGCAAGTCGATCATCGTGACCACCACCCCTGAAGGGGCGGGCCACCCGGCCGGTTGCTGGTTCGGGGACGGGCTCAGGGCGATGTGGAGGGCGACGGCGGCGCGATGAAGACCGGCACGAGGTAGTGAATATTGAATCTGCGACCCGACAGCCAGAGGCGCCACGCACAGGGTTCGATGCGTGGGCTGGTGATGAACTCTCCAGTCGTCGCGTTACATCTCACGATGATGTGTCCCGGCAGTTGCTCGATGGTCGTCTCGACTTCGCTCAGACCGCGGAGGCGATCCTCCAGGCGCACACGGATGCCGTTTTGCGGCGTGAACCTCGGATCAAATGTAATGGCGATCGTCAAAGGGGCGCCGGGATGGGCTGGAATCTCGATGAGCCGACACGTGAGCCGTCGCGCCCAAACGGTCTCGGATTTCGCGCCGAGCAGGGCTATCCACGACATCAGGAGCAAGAGGCAGGCGAAGACAAGACAAATGGCGGAAAGCGCGAAAGAGGCGATCCCGGGCTCGACGATGTTGATCCCGATGCTTCCAACGAGCATGAAAAGCGCGACGCCGAGGCGCCCCAAGCCGATTCCCGCGCCGAAGACGCGTTGTGCGAAGGGGGCTTCCAGCCGGCCCCTGCGCCAGGCGGGTAGCCAGTTCCATGGCTTGCCCGGGTGGGTTTGTGACGCCGCGTAGATACGGCACGCAACAACCATCGCCGCCAGCGACCTCACGCAGATCGCCAATCCAATGACGACACCGCCCACCAGGAGGATGCGGACAAAGATCGGGCTGATGTCGTATACGAAGTCGCGGAGCCGGGGCGTTGTCGGCTCCTCGTGAGGCGAGGGTGCGTCGTGCGTGATTGGGGGGAATGTCGCCTCGGGTGTTGAACACCCGTAAGTCGAGCCGGCGACGAAAGTCAGACCGACTCCCATACCGATCAGGCCAAACAGCAAATCGATCAACAGGTTTCGAAGCATCCGACCCGTGACGCCTCCGTTTTCTTGCAGCGTGTTTCGGCGGAGTGGCCCGCCCTCATCGAGGGTGGGCGCGCGACGATGGCGCGAGCCTCCCTACTCGCACTAACTTTGTGGCGAGGGAACGGGGGCGCTAACGTGGACGCGCCAGTCGATCGTCGCGGAGGGATGCAGTTTGAGCGCGCGCGAGCACAAAGATGGACGCGTAGATACAGGTATTTTGTTTCACGGAGATTTGCCTTTCCGGTGGGCTAACCCGGATATTTCATCAGGATAGCGGGAAAGGCGCATAGAGAAGGCCTCTT
>DAOPJV010000037.1:0-15128 GCA_035399845.1 Phycisphaerae bacterium
CGCGGACGATCGGCATGGTTGTCGACGCCGTGAACGAAGTGCTTCGCATCAGCGAGGATCAACTCGAGCCGCCGCCGTCCAGCATCGTCGGCATCGAGCACGTTTACATCAAAGCGCTGGTCAAATTCGAGGACAAGCTGCTGATCCTGCTCGACATTGAGAGCATTCTCTCGCGAGAGGAAGCGGCGAAGTTGACCGGGGCTTGATCGGATACACATGGCGGATCGTTCGGCGGACACATTCGTGGCAGGCCGATCCGAGAATTCAACATGGGGCGTTGGCCAGAAGAGGTAAGTGAGAAATGACCACAAACAAGAAAAACAATGAAGCGTCTGTCACGAATCAGGAATGGAACCAGACCGATCTCGTCGGTCAGATGAACGCCATCCGAAAGGTCATGGCCGTCATCGAGTTCGAGCTCGATGGAACGATCATCTGGGCCAATGACAACTTCTGCAACGCGCTGGGCTACGACCTGTCGGAAATCCAGGGCAAGCACCATCGGATCTTTGTGGAAGACGACTACGCCAAGAGCCCGGACTACAAGGCGTTCTGGAAGAAGCTCGGCGCGGGCGAATTCGTCGCCGACGAATTCAAGCGCATTACGAAGGACGGCGGCGAGATCTGGATTCAGGCCTCGTACAACCCCATCTTTGATGAGAACGGCGATCCGTTCAAGGTCGTCAAGTACGCCACGGACGTGACAGAGCAGAAGCTCCGCAACGCCGACTTCGAAGGCCAGATCGACGCCGTCGGCAAGGCGATGGCCGTCATCGAGTTCAACCTCGACGGCACGATCCGCAAGGCCAACGACAATTTCTGCGGCGCCCTCGGCTACAACGAATCGGAGCTCAAGGGCAAGCACCATCGGATGTTCGTGGACGACGAATACGCCCGGAGCCCGGAATACAAGGCGTTCTGGGATAAGCTCAATCGAGGGGAGTTCGATTCGGGCGAATATCTGCGATTCGGCAAGGGCGGCAAGGAGGTCTACATCCAGGCGTCCTACAACCCGATTCGCAACGCCAACGGCGACGTCTACAAGGTCGTCAAGTACGCGAACGACGTGACGGAGGCCGTGACGCTTCGCATGCGGGCGTCGAAGATGATCCCGCTCGTCGAGAACGCGCCGGTCAACATGATGCTGGCCGACAAGGAACTCAACATTATCTACGTCAATCCGGCGACGGTGAAGAACCTGACGCCGCTGGCTCACCTGCTGCCGGTTCCGATGGACAAGGTCGTCGGCAGCAACGTCGACGTCTTCCACAAGAACCCCGCCATGCAGCGCAAGATCCTTTCGGATCCGAAGAACCTGCCGCATCAGGCGGTCATCGAACTCGGCGATCAGAAGCTCGATCTGCAGGCCAGCGCCGTTTACGACGAGAAGGGCGATTACGCCGGCCCTATGGTCGCCTGGTCCAACATCACAGAGAAACTCCGGATGGAGGCCGAACAGAAGGCGCTCAGCGAGAAGATCGAGAAGGACGCCGCCGAGCTGCAGGAGAAGGTCAACAAGCTGCTCGCCAACGTGCAGGCGGCCGCGGGTGGCGACCTGACGACGGACGTGACAGTCGCCGGCGAAGACGCGATCGGCCAGCTGGGCGAAGGCCTGCATCGCATGATCACGTCGCTGCGCGAAATCATCGTGCAGATCGCCGACGCCGCGACGCAGTTCACTGAGGGCGCCCGCGTGGTGTCCGAAGGCTCCACGTCGCTCTCCGACGGCGCCCAGACACAGTCGGCGAATGTCGAGCAGATGTCCGCGGCGGTCCAGTCACTCAACAAGATGATCGGTGGTGTCGCGGACAACGCGAAGAACGCCGACAAGATCGCCCGCGAGACGAGCACACGCGCCGAGCAGGGTGGCGCGGCCGTCGAGAAGAACATCGAAGCGATGAAGCTGATCGACAAGTCGAGCGAGCAGATCGCGGAGATCATCGGCGTGATCTCAGAGATCGCGGCCCAGACCAACCTGCTGGCCCTCAACGCGGCGATCGAAGCGGCCCGCGCCGGCGAGCATGGTCTCGGCTTCGCGGTCGTGGCCGACGAGGTTCGCAAGCTGGCCGAGCGATCGAGCGAGGCGGCGAAGGAAATCACGACGCTGATCAAGGAATCGACGCAGCGTGTGAAGGAAGGCGCGGAGCTCAGCGAACAAACGGGCGAGGCGCTGAAGAAGATCATCGAGGGCGTCGAGGAGACGGCCCGCGGCATTGCCGAGATCGCCAGCGCCACGGAAGAGCAGGCGTCGACGGCGACAGAGGTCAATACGGGCATCCAGAACGTCGCGTCGATCACAGAGAACAACGCGTCGGCTTCGGAAGAGATGGCGGGATCGGCGGAAGAGCTGTCCGGCCAGGCGGCCCAGCTCCAGGAACTGGTCGGCGCCTTCAACGTCGGCGGGAGCAAGTAAGGCCTCAGCGTCGTTTACGAATCCGACGGCACAGGCGGCGCGATCGCCGCCTGTGCCGGGGTTCTTCCGGTCGGACCCGTAGCATCGTTCAGGCAGGATGCGTCCAAGAGGCAAAGGAGGCCCACTCGTGGAACTTCAGAAGCTGACAGAAAAACAGTTCAAGGAGATCGCGAAGCTCGTTTACGACAAGACGGGCATCCATCTCGAGGATCGCAAGCTCGGGCTGCTCAGCAATCGACTTCGGCGCCGACTCAAGGCGCTGAACATGACGGAATTCGAGGAATACTATCGCTTCATCAAGAGCGACAAGGGCTTCAAGGAAGAGGAGCCGCATTTCCTCAACGCCGTCACGACCAACGAAACCTACTTCTTCCGAAATGACCAGCTCTGGAAGTTCATCTGCGAAGAGCTGATCGATCACTACGTTCAGACGAAGAAGAACAAGGTCATCCGCGTCTGGAGCGCCGCCAGCAGCAGCGGCGAAGAGGCGTATACCTGCGCCATCGTGCTGCGGGAACTCCTGCCGAACTTCAACCAGTGGGACGTCAAGCTTGTCGGAAGCGACATCAGCAACAACGTTCTCAGCAAGGCGAAAGCCGGCGTCTACAACGACTACGCTGTTTCGAAGACCTCACCCGAACGCATCAAGAAGTGGTTCACGGAGAAGGACGGCGCCTACCACCTCAAGGATGAGATCAAGAAGATGGTGGAGTTCAAATTCCACAACCTTCGCGACTCGATGGGCGCCGGGAAGTACGACCTGATCTTCCTGCGGAACGTGCTGATGTACTTCGACGTGACGATGAAGAAACGCGTCATCGACGTCGTGACCGAGGCCCTGGCGCCCAATGGTCGGCTGATTGTCGGCGACGTCGACCCGATTCGCACGATCGCTGAGCTGTCGAGCCACATGACGCTGGAATATCTCCGACCCGGCGTCTACGGCAAGCCGTCGATTACGGGGGGCGGTTCGACGAACCAGAAGCGGATGGTGACGACGTGAGTGACTATGTTCCGGACATCTCAGAAGAACTCCTGGCGGGCTTCGTCGACGAGGCGCCGGAGTATCTGGAGATTCTCGATAACGGCCTGATGGCCCTTGAGCAGAAGGCGCAGGCCGGAAACGGCCTGATCACGCTCGATTCGCCCGAAGACCACAGTCGGATGAATGAGATGTTCCGCGCCGCTCACAGCTTCAAGGGCCTGGGCGCGGCGATGGGTTTCGACAAGATTCGAGACCTCACGCATGTCATGGAGACGCTCTTCGACCAGTTGCGCATGGGCAAGCTCGCGCTGGCCGACGACGCGGTCGAGATTCTGTTCAAGGTCATTGATCGACTGAAGGCGCTGATCAGCGAATTGACGGCGCCACCCGACGCGCCTGTGGAGATTGCGGATTGTGTCGATGCGCTCGAAGCGATTCTGCGCGGCGAGTCCAAGACGGGCGCGGCCGGATCGGCGACGCCGCCGACGGAGGTGATGGACACAGTGAATGCGGACACTCTCCCTCAGGACGTGACCCCCGACGCCGACACAGCGCCGATCGCGCAGGCGCCCGTCGTCGAGGAAGTCCCGGCCCTCGGACCGGACGCGGCGGTGCTCGACAACGCCGATCTCGCCCATCTGTTCGTGGACTCCACGATCGAGACGCTGGACGAACTGAATGCGGCGCTGCTCAAGCTTGAAGAAACACCGAATGACTCGGAGGCCATCAACGATGTCTTCCGATGCGCGCACAATATCAAGGGCGCCACGGGCGCGGCGGGCTGCACGGCCCTCTATCGCATGACACACGAGATGGAGACGGTCCTCGATCTCGTCCGTTCCCATGAACTCGAGCTGTCCGGCGAACTGATGCAGGCGATCTTCGCCGCGGCCGATCGCGTGCGGGCCGATGTGACGCTGATCAAGAACAACGACATGACATCGCTGACGGGCAGGGGAACCGTCGGCATATTCTCGACCTGGCTTGCGGCGCCAGGCGCCGGACCGGCGTCCGGAAGTGGCGCCAGCGCGGCGCCCGTGGCGACGCCCGTCGAAGCGCCGGCCGAGATCCCCGTCGCGGCGGCCCCGCCGCCGAGCGATCCGATGACGACATCCGGATTCGACGGTGGCGACATGGTCGTCTTCGTTCGATTCCCCAGGGATTTCATCGAAGCCGAAGTCCAGGCGTATCTCATCAAGAACAAACTGGAGGAAGTCGGCGAAGTTCTCTCCACGACGCCCGACGTCGACGCGCTCGACGGCACGTCTACGCTGGAGGAGATTCGGTACTTCATTCACGCGAACGCGCAGCCGGAGGCCATCGAGGCGGTCATCAGGGCGTATTCCGTCGAATCCGTGAGGATTCAGCCCGGTCACGAAGTTGACGCGGCGACGAATGAACCGGCGCCGGCCGCGGCGCCCGTTGCGGCGCCGGCCATGAGCGCGCCGACACCGACAGCGACGGCGCCAGCGCCGACGCAACCGGCCGCAACGAAACCTCCGGCGCCCGCCGCCAAGGCCCCCGCCGGCCGGGCGGCCGCCGCCCCGGCGCCGGCCAAGGAGCCACCCAGGCCCGCGGCAAAGCCGAGCGAGACGATACGTGTCGACCTTGAACGGCTTGATCAGCTGATGAATCTCGGCGGCGAGCTGGTGATCAACAAGGCGCGGCTTACGCAGATTCACGGGCGATTCGATCCGCTGTTTCACGGACAGAACCTGGGCTACCTCGTCAACGACATGTCAGAGCGAGTCCATCGGCTCAGCAACATCGTCGAAAACGAGGCCGAGTCGAATCGCAGCAGTCGCCGGTTCATGGAGATCGAGGATTCGATCCACTCGTTGGCGGACGGCTTCAGCACGATTCGCGACGCGATCGACCAGTTCCAGGAAGCGCGCACGGCGATGAACGACTTCTCCGAAGCGCTGCACGCCCTGAATCGCGTGTCCGAGGGAATACAGAAGGGCATCATGGAGACGCGCATGGTTTCGGTGGGACCTCTGTTCCAGCGATTCCGCCGCGTCGTCCGCGATATCTCCAAGGCGACGGGCAAGAATGTCAACCTCGTGCTTCGCGGCGAGCAGACGGAACTCGACAAGCGAATGATCGACGAGCTGGGCGATCCGCTGACGCACATGATCCGCAACAGCGTCGACCACGGAATCGAGACGCCCGAAGAGCGGGCGAAGACCGGCAAGCCGGCGACTGCCGAGGTCGTCCTCAACGCATATCATCGGGGCCGACACATCTGCATCGAGGTGCGCGACGACGGCAAGGGCGTGAACATCCCGCGCGTGAAGGAGAAGATCCTCGAGCGCGAACTCGCGACGCAGGCCGAAGTCGAGCGAATGAGCGACAAGGAAATCGTTCAGTACATCTTCAAGCCCGGCTTTTCGACGGCGGAGCAGGTGACGGATCTGTCCGGCCGCGGCATGGGGATGGACATCGTCCTGAACAAGCTCGAGCAGATCAACGGCGCCGTCGAAGTCGAGAGCGTGACGGGCCAGGGCACGGTCGTCACGATCAAGCTGCCGCTGACGCTCGCCATTATCACGGCGATCCTCGCGAAGATCGGGGACTACGTCTATGCGATTCCGCTCGACGCCGTCGCAGAGATCATCACGGCGGCGCAGTCGGACATTCAGTACATTCAGAAGAAACGCGTCGTTCGCGTTCGAGAGCGCGTGATTCCCGTCGCCTTCTTCGAACAGATGTTCGCTGTCGGCGGCAATTCGCTTCGGACGCGCGCCCGCAATGACGAATCGGTCACGCTCGTGATCCTGGAAATGCAGAATGAGCGTGTCGGGCTCGTCGTGGACGAGCTCATCGGCCAGGAAGATGTCGTGATCAAGAGCATCGCGGAGAACTACCGCAACGTCTCGGGTATCACGGGCGCGTCGATCATGGGTGACGGCCGCGTTTCGCTGATTCTGGACGTGGCGAGCATGATGACGATGTTCGCCGAGCGGAGTGACGCGCTGATCCAGGCCGAGTTCGCCGCCGCGAGCCGTGTGGACTCGAGTGCGATCGACGACGATGACGCCCCGGCTCCGGCGCACGCGGGAACCATCGGCGAGGGTGAAACGCCCGCAAACGCCAAAGCGGAATCCGCGATCGCCCGGAAGCCGGCGACCGGCGGAACATCGGCGACTGACAACAAACGGGAGCTTGTGAATGTCGGCTAACGTAGAACAGGCATCGGTGGATCTCGCCGAGTCACTGCGGACAGTGGCGGTCAACAGCGCGTACAACGCGTCGCGGGCGCTGTCCAAGTGGTTTCGACGCGGCGTCCGCCTGACGAGCGACGGATTCGAGACGCTTCCGCTGAGTGAAGTCGTGGCGGCCGCCTGCGATCCCGAGGACGCGGTCGTCGCGGCGCACATGCCGCTGGACGGCGAGCTCGGCGGCGACGTGCTGCTCGTCTTCCGCGAGAAGACGGCGATGAGTGTCGTGGACATGATGATCGGCGCGCCGGACGGGACGACGTCCTCGATCGGCGAGCTGGAGGCCTCCTGCATTCAGGAGACGGGCAATATCGTCGCGACGTCGTTCACGAACTCACTGGCGGGCTGGCTGAATGTCGAGACGATTCCGGCGGCGCCGACAGTCGTGCATGACATGGCGTGCGCCGTGATCGAGCCGCTGCTGATCTCGCAGGCGGAAATCGGCGACACGGCGCTCGTGTCGCGAACCGAATTTGAACTGGACGGCAAGCAGATGGACTGGTTCCTGCTGCTGCTGCCGTCGGCCGGCGCGCTGAACAAGATGCGTTCGCGCTGCGAGAGCGACGAATTCAAGCGAAACGCCCTGCACACGATCGCCATCAACGGCGCGTTCAACGCGTCGCGCGCGATGTCGAAGTGGCTCCATCGCGGCGTCCGTCTGAGCACGGAGGGCTTCGAGAAGGTGCCGCTGCGGAACATCTGCCAGGGCGCCGACGCGGAGTCGATTGTCGCCGCCCTGCATCTCGAGCTCGGAAGCCAGATGCACGGCCACACGCTGATGGTGATGTCGCACAAGACGGCTATGGAACTCGTTGACGTTCTGACGCAGAAGCCCTCAGGCACCTGCACGGAGTTCGACGAGATGGCTCGATCCTGTCTTCAGGAGACGGGCAATATCGTGAGCAGCGCATTCATCAACAGCTGGGCCAAGTGGCTCGATATACACACGGCGCCCCAACCGCCGCAATTGCACGTCGACATGCTGGAAGCGATTCTCCAGGCCGTCGTCGTCGAGCAGGCGTCCGTCAGCGATGAAGTCTTCATGGCGAAGACATCGTTCAGCGTCGATGGACAGTGGCTGGATTGGAAGTACTACGTCCTGCCGACGCCGATTTCGCTGCGGTTGATTGAGACGTCGATGAACTAGTGACGGGAGATGGAACATGGGGGATACCCTCAACATCGGCATTGCGGAAATCAAGATCGCAAAGTGCCCCGACAAGTTACGCACGGTCCTCGGCTCGTGCGTCGGCGTTGCGATCTTCGATCGGGTATCGAAAGTCGGAGGCATCGCGCATGTGATGCTGCCCGATTCGTCGATCGGCAAAGGGGATAAAGGCAAATTCGCCGACACGGCGGTCGACGCCCTGATCGAGGATGTGGCGGGCGCCGGCGGCCAGCTGAAGCGGCTGGCGGCCAAGATCAGCGGCGGCGCTTCCATGTTCGGCACCAACGTCGACAAGGGAATCGGCGAGCGCAACATCCAGGCCGTCAAGGAGCGCCTGAAGAAGCACACGATTCGTCTTCTGGCGGAGGATGTGGGTGGCAACAAGGGACGGCGGATGATCCTCGATCCCGCGTCCGGGGAAGTAACAGTACAAGTCATCGGCGCCGAGCCGGTCGTGATCTGAGTGATACTGGAAGGAGAAGCCCGTGGCTACACGAGTTTTGGTAGTGGATGACGCAGCGTTCATGCGTCACATGATTAAGGGCATCCTGACCGACATCGGTTGCGAGGTCGTCGCGGAGGCCGTCAACGGTGAAGAGGCGTGCGAGATGTACGCCGACCAGAAGCCGGACCTGGTGACAATGGACCTGATCATGCCCAAGAAGGGCGGACTTGACGCCCTGAAGGACATTCGACAGAGCGATCCGTCCGCCAAGGTCATCGTGATCTCCGCCATCGATCAGCGACAACCTCTGATGGAAGCCCTGAAGAGCGGCGCAGCGGACTACGTCGTCAAGCCGTTCGAGAAGGAACGCGTTCAGGAAGCCGTCAATCGCGTGATTGCGGGTTGATGATCGACTGATTTTTTCGAGGCAGTCGTCAAAGGAAAGGACGATTTGTGGCCATTCGCGTGCTGATTGTCGATGATTCCGTCTTCATGCGCGGCATGCTCAAGAGCGCGATGGAAGGCGTGACCGACATCGAAGTCGTCGGTACGGCCATGAATGGCGCCGACGGGCTCAAGAAAATCGAATCACTCAGACCCGATGTCGTCACGCTCGACTTCGAGATGCCGGGAATGACCGGCCTGGAAGTCCTCGAGCACGTGATGAAGCTTCGCCCGATCATTCCTGTCGTCATGGTGTCCACCAAGACGCAGAAGGGCGCGAGGATCACGCTCGAGGCGCTGCAGCTCGGCGCCGTCGACTACGTGGCCAAGCCGCTCGGGGAGAAATCCGCGACGCTTCAGTCGTTTCGCGAAGATGTCCTCAATGCGGTTCGCGCCGCCGCCGCCAGTAATCGCAGTCGAATCGGCAAAAAACAGGAAGAGACGGTCGTCGAGGCGCGCGGCTTCAAGGGGGCGCCGCCCAATGTGATCGTCGCCATCGGCATTTCCGCCGGCGGACCCGCCACGCTGCACAAGTTCGTGCCCGCGATTCCGCAGAGCTTCCCGCCGATCGTCGTCACGCAGCACATGCCCGCCGACTTCACGGGACCGTTTGCGGCCCGGCTGAACGAAGTCTCGAAAGTCACTGTCAAGGAAGCCGAAGTCGGCGATGAACTGCTCCCCGGGACGCTGCACCTCGCCCCCGGCGGACGCCATATGAAAGTCGAGAAGCACATCGGCAAACTTCGAATCGCCCTGGACGACGGTCCCAAGGTGTCGGGATTCCGTCCCTCCGTCGATGTCCTGTTCAACTCGCTCGCGAACGTCGCGGGCAATCGCGTCGTTGCGATCGTGATGACGGGCATGGGCAACGACGGCTCAGAAGGGATCAGGTTATTGAAGCAGAAGGGCGCGGTCACCCTCGCACAGGATCAGGCCTCGTCGATCGTCTATGGCATGCCGAAGGCCGCCTATGAAACGGGCGCCGTGGATCGGCAGGTGGCGCTGCGTGACGTTCCGGCGGCGCTGCACGAGTCCATCGACCAGCTTGCCGCCGTCGCGAAGTAGCGGATGACGCCGGCCGCGTTATCGCGTGACGCCCCGACGGGCCAGATCGCGAAGCATGGGCAGCGTAATCGCGGCGCAAAGCACCTCTCCCCCGCCGGCCACCAGGAACGCCATTCGATAGCCGGCGATCGGCGCGAACCGCATCCAGTACATCAGCGCCAGGACCCCGCCGGCGACGACGGGACCCATCAGGAACCCGAACGAGCCTGCGACGTTGAATCCCGTGAACGCCGCGCCGCGATGGGCCTTCGGCGCCAGGTCGGCGCACAGGGCCAGGTTCGGCGCGAACATCAGGGCGCTGAGTACGCCTGACACGACCATGGCGACGGGCATCCAGGAGAGCGGAATGAGACCGTAGGCGACAAACAGAACGCCGAAGCCGGCCGATCCGAGCGCGATGGGTCGTACGCGACCGATGCGATCCGTCAGCCGCCCCGCCGGATACACCAGCAGCGCGAAGGGCGCCAGGAACATCACCAGCAGGCGGCTGCGCGCGTCGGGTGAGAGCGAGTGGGTGTTGGCCAGGAACAGGACGAACGTGGACGTCACGACGCCGACGCAGAATCGATCGATGAAGGCGTAGGCGTAGGCGATGCCGAGGGCCGGATTGGATCGAAGCGCCTGTGTCCAGGGGATCTTCGCGTCGTCACTCGTGTCTTCCTTCGCCTCCGTCGCGAAGAGCAGCGTGCCCAGCGCCGTCAGCGCCGCCGTGAATCCCGCGATGTAAAAGAACCAGGTCGGGAAGTGCGTCCACAGCACGCCGCCGAGTCGCGTGCCGCAGGCGGTGCCGAACATCATGGCGCCGCCGATCACGCCCATGACGCGTCCGCGCCGGCCGTCCGGCGCGAAGCCCGCGCCGATCGCCATCAGGGCGCTCAGGCCGATGACATGCGCCGCGCCTTCGAGAAATCGGATGATCAGCAGCCAGGCGACATTCGGCGCGATGGCCATTGTTGCGAGAAGCACACCGTCGGCGGCGAGCGCCAGGGCGGCGACGCTTTTGAGCATGTCGCGCCGATGGAGGAATCGCGCGAGCGCCGGCACGCACACGAACGCCCCGAGCATGTTGATCGATTGGAAGGCGTGGGCGCCCAGCGGTTTGACAAGGGCGTAGAGGTCGCCCGGCATCGCGCCCGACACTTTCGTCATCACGCTTTCGATGACTTCCTTCAGCGCGGGGGGGAGCATCGTGACCGGCAACATGGCGCACCACGCGAGGATGGCGATCTTCGCCACGTTCAGTCGGTTCGCGCCGGCCGCCGAGGTCTCCATGGAGACAACCTCAGTGTGGGTGGCGAGCGTCGATCGGGAGGCGTTGGTGGCAATGGGCATCTTGCGTGTTTCTCCCCGTGGTCATCGGGGCGGGTCGCTGGAGAACGGCTCGGGATTGATCCGTCTCGTCTCAATGCATCGGCCGATATCATCCGGGATCTTAGCGGGATTGGGGGCGAGTAGGTAAAGACCACACGTTCCGCCGCGACGATGGACGCCTCCCCCGTCCCGAATTGACGAAACCGGCCATCCCATAAAACCGATCTAGACACGACGTGATCGTTGATGTCGTGATTGGAGGACAGGGCCATGGCCAATTCAGTGATTTCGCGGACGCTCGGATATGCGGACCTCGCCCTGAAGGCGCGGAAGCTGCGAAAGTCGTCGGATCGAGAAGTCGCCGCCCGCGCGCGCTCGCTGCTCGTCGAGCGGATGGGCAAGCTCCGCGGTCTGCCGCAGAAGATGGGTCAGTTGCTGAGCATGGGCGGCGACGTCGAGCGCTCGGCGGCCTTCAGCACGCTGACGGATCACGCCGAGCCCCTGCCCTTCGATGAGATCGCGCCGACGCTTCGCGAGGCGTGGGGCGTGGAACTGACGAAGGTGGTTCGATCCATCGAAACGACAGGTGTCGCCGCGTCCCTCGGACAGGTGCATCGCGCCACGCTGGTCGACGGGACGGACGTCGCCATCAAAGTGCAGTATCCCGGGATTCGCAGGGCCGCCATGTCGGATCTGAAGATGCTCGGCTGGCTGAGCGCCCCGGTAGGTGACCTGCGGCGCGGCTTTGACATGCAGGGCTATCGCAATGAGATCCTCCGCGATCTCGACGAGGAGCTCGATTATCGAATCGAGGCCGGCTATCAGAAACGCTTCGGAACGATCATGCGGACGCAGGCCGGATGGGAGATCCCGGAAGTCATCGAATCGATTTCGACGGAGCATGTCCTCGTCACGCGATGGGTCGAAGGTGAGCGTATCGAGGATGCGGCGCTTCGCACGTCCCACGAGCGCTGGGCCCTGGCAACGTCGATGATCAACGGTTTTTTCCATTCGCTGTTCTCGGCGGGGTTCATTCACGCCGATCCGCACGCGGGCAACTATCGATTCGGTTACTCGAACGACACGCCGCGCATCGTCCTTTATGACTTCGGCAGCATGTACAGTGTTCCCGTCGAGCATCGCCTTGCGATTCTGAAGCTGATCCAGATGACGATGGACGGAACCGGCGATCCGCTGAAGCCCCTGTTGTTACTGGGATTCGATCCCGATCTGCTCGAACCGATTCGTGACAAGCTGGCGGCGGTCTGTGCGATCCTGTTCGAGCCCTTCACGCATCCCGGAAAGTTCGATGTCCGTGACTGGCGGCGCGGCGAGCTCATTGCCGACGTCCTCGGCGACGACAAATGGAACTTCCGCATGAGCGGTCCGCCCTGGCTGGTATTTGTCATGCGCGCGTTCCACGGGCTGACGTATTACCTCGATCGGCTGGGCGCCCCCGTGTCCTGGTCGATCGCGATTCGGCCGCATCTGCAGGCCAGCGCGGCCGCCCTGGCCGCCATCGATGTGAAGGCGGGGCCCGACATCCGCGGCGCCTTCGAGGGGCAGGCGCGATATCTTCGGATACGCGTACGTGAGGGAACCCGCGACAAAGTGCTCCTGACATTTCCCGCCCGCGCCGCGGACAACCTTGGCGAGCTGATGGATGAGGAGCTGCGCGACCGCATCATCGGGCACGGCTATGATTTAGATGTGATCGGAAAGTCGATTCGTCGATCGGGTTATGCGCCGCAGCCACTCTTCGAGATCAGTGACGTCACGACGAACAAGACGGCGAGCGTGTGGCTGGAGTAGTCGTCTTCCGTGATCAGCCCGCATTGCTGGGTGGGATTGATTCGAGTAACGCCAGCGCGCTGTCGGCGACAGACTCGATTGTGTCGGTCTCGGCGACGTCGATCCACTTCGCGAACAGGAATTTGCGGAACCAGGTGCGCTGGTGCTTGGCGAATCGGCGCGTCTGAATCTTGATCTGTTCGATCGCGTCCTCCAGCGAACATCGCCCTTCCAGGTGATCGATGATCTGGGCATACCCCAGCGCCTGCCGCGCCTGCTCACTCATTCCGTTCGGATGCGCCAGCAGGCGTCGTGTCTCTTCGACGAGTCCTTCGGCGATCATCTGTCGGACGCGGGCGTTGATTCGGCGCGAGGCGTCCTCTTTCTCGCGCCGCAGGCCGATGGCCCTCGTCGGATAGCGAGTTCGACCGGAATCCCATTGTGTCTGCAGGGAAGACAACGTCTGTCCGGTGATGTGATGCACTTCCAGCGCGCGTTCGATGCGCTTGTAGTCGTTGGGGTGAATGCGCGACGCCGCCTCCGGGTCGATTCGGTTGAGGTCGACATGCAGGGCGGGCGTCCCGTCTGTTTCGGCGCGTCGGCGAAGTGAGTCGCGAAACGCCGCGTCGGCCGAGGGGCCTTCGAACATCCCGAAGATGAGTGACATGACATACAGCGGCGTCCCCCCCACGATCAGCGGCCGCCTGCCCCGGCGGGTGATATCTTCAATCGCCGCGTCCGCCATCGCCGTGAACCTCGCCGCGCTGAACGCGTCCCATGGGTCGACGACGTCAATCAGATGATGCGGCGTGCTCGCGAGTTCCGCCGGGCTCGCCTTGGCCGTGCCGATGTCCATGCCGCGATAGACCTGCATGGAATCGACGGACACGATTTCGGCGTTGAGTCGATCCGCGATCGCCAGGGAGCACGCGGACTTGCCGCTGGCCGTGACGCCGAGCAGCAGGTCGATTTCGATGTGGGCTCTTTCTGACATTCTGTCTCTGGTTTCCCTCAGAATCCGTCCGGTTCAGCCGATCGCCACCACGGCGCCATCTGTCGCCGTAACGCGAGGGTAACGCCGAGCAATTCCTGCAGTCGGCGCCCTGCGGACGCCGCTACGGTACCGGATCGGAGGTCGGATTGTAATTGCCTGTCGCGTCGATGGTTATATTCTGAGTCTGTCTGTTCTCGGACCTGGCGAATCGCGTTTCGGCAACACCTCAAAAGAAAGGACCGGGGTTCGATGCAATGGCGAGGGATTGGAATATAATGATCTCTACGTCGTATTTATACCGTGGAAGGCGACTATAGGACGCGCTGCGCGCTAGTGACATCTGACTGACGTTGCGTTCGGGGACGCCTGACTTCAACCGATTCAGGAGATTCTGAGATGAAGCGATGGATGATTGCGCTGTCGATGACAGCGGCCCTGTGTATGTCGGCCATGACGGCCCAGGCGGGTCCCGGCTGCTGCGGCAAGTCGAAGGACGCCAACGCCAAGGACTGCAACAGTTCGATGGCGATGGCGAAGCGACTGGCGGCGACGCTGGCGAGTTCACGAAACGCCTGCAAGGACAAGTGTGGTTCCGGCGGCGTCGCATTCCCGACGATCGAGCGGAAGTTTGTCGTTGGCGACGACATCTACGACACCGAAGCCCAGGCGTGGGAAGGTCTCGCGAAGGCTTCGGAAGCGTATGTCGGTCGATTCACGTCCATCGCGTGTGTCGTCGATGGCAAGGTCGTTTACTGCGACGAGCAGAGTGGCGACAAGTGCTGCAAGAGCGGCGACGCCGCCAAAGTCACGCTCGCCTCGATGAAGGGCGAGAGCTGCAAGAGCGCCTGCGACAAGTCGACGTGTGATGGCGCCGCGAAGGCGTCGCTCGCCAAGGCGGGCGCCGAGGAGCCGGACTGCTGCAAGGCGAAGCTGCCCTGCTGCGAGAAGGCCAAGGCGGAAGGCCGAAAGGGCAACTGCTGCTCGGGTGAAGAGAAGGCTGAAAAGGCGACGCTGACGTCGCTGACTGCCGGCGAGAAGGGCTCGTGCGACAAGTCGAAGGCGTCGTGCGCGTCGAAGACGGGCGCGAAGGACGGCTGCTGCAAGGATGGCGCCGCGAAGACGAAGCTGGCTTCCGCCGAATGTGACAAGGACAAGAGCTGCTGCAAGGCGAAGCTGGCCTCGGCCGACGGCGCCGACAAGGCGTGCTGCAAGGCCAAGCTCGCGTCGCTGACGGATGGCGAGAAGGGCTCGTGCGACAAGTCGAAGGCGTCGTGCGCGTCGAAGACGGGCG
>DAOPJV010000037.1:15228-62265 GCA_035399845.1 Phycisphaerae bacterium
AGTCGAAGGCGTCGTGCGCGTCGAAGACGGGCGCGAAGGACGGCTGCTGCAAGGACGGCGCCGCGAAGACGAAGCTGGCCGACGGCAAGTCGTGCTGTGATGGCGAGAACGTGATCTATCGCGTCGCCGGTCGGGACTACTCGAAGTGGGAAGACGCCGTCGTCGCCCGCGACGTCGCCCGCGCCGCGATCGGCAAGGTCGCGATGTCCTACATCGTTGAAGGAAAGAAGGTCGACAACGCCGCTGATGTGTGCCCGACGGCCAAGGCCGCCGGCAAGGTGAAGTTCGTCGTTGGCAAGACCACGACGAGCTGCGAACTGCACGCTCGCGTCGAACTGGCCAAGGCCCGGATCGAAGCGGCTCGCACGGCGAGCGCCGGCGAGAAGGTCGCCACCCGCTGACTTCCTGTCAGCCCCTGACGTAAAACAAAGAGCCCGCCGGTCGAAACCGGCGGGCTCTTTTCATTGATCCACCTGAGGTCGATGTTCCAGGAGGATTACATCTTCTGGAACTGGAGCATGATGGCGGCGTTGTCGCCGGTACCCGACTGGGCGGCGATGTCGATCTTGTAGCCGCCGACGGTCTTCGCGCCCCCACTCGTTTCGACATTGTTCACGAAGATCTCCTTCGGCAGCGTCACAGTGTACGTGTTGCTCGAGGAGAGCGTCAGCGAGTCGCCGCTGACTTCGAACGTCTTGTTCTGTCGATTGAAGCCGGTGATCGCCGTCGGGAACGTCGCATCCGTGTCGATGTCGCCGTTGAGCTGCTGATTGGTTCCCGCTTCGTTGTAGAAGATCTCGAAGTGATAGCTGAAGCCTTCGAGATAAGCGCCTGTCTCGTCCTTGGGCGGCTCGAATTCCAGCGTCAGGTCCTTCGTTCCGTCGAAGTTGACAGGCTGGGCGCCGCTGAAGGATGTCAGCGAGCCGGCGTCGCCGTGCTTGATGAGTCTGGGAATCGTCTTGAAGACGTAGTTGATCATGCGCGAGTAGATGCCCGTCGTGCCATCGTCGAACGTGATCTCGACAGTGAACACATCGCCCGCCTCGATCAGGGCGTTCGGCGTCACGAACGCCTGGAAACGATCGCCGGCGTCCGTGAAGGCGTAGCCCTCGGCGGCCCACGACGTCGACATCAGACCCATGCCTGTGTCCTGCATGATCTCCGTGTCGGCGATGTAACTCGGCGCGGGCGACGACAGCGCCTTCACGGCGGTCATCGTGCGCGTCGCGCCGGATTCCGGCAGAACCTCGAACGTGATGACGGTATCCGTCCTGAGCGCGTCTTCAACAGTCGCGGTCGAGCCAAGGTAGTACGTGTCCGCATCTTCGTTGCTGATCTTGAGATTCATGAAGAAGCTCAGCCGGACGTCGCTCAGGCCGAGGCTGCCGCTCGGTTCACCGGAATCGAGTTCGTCGATAATGCCGTCGCCATCATTGTCGGCGTCGAAGATGTCGATCAGACCGTCGCGATCCCTGTCGCACGCCTGTCGTGGATCCGTGGTCGGTGTGCCCTCTGCGTCTTCACCCTTGCCGATCGATGCAAGACCAATGGGAACGCCATTGTCGTCGAGGCGTGTCAGGACGTCGGAGGCCGCCAGCTCTGTCGCGTCGGCGTCAGAACCCGGTCGAATCGGCGACATCAGTGGGTTGTCCGGCAGCTGGATGGCGCCGAGCGTGGCGCTGCGATCGAGGTCGATCCCCATCATGCCCTGGCCGCCCGAGTTGCCGAAGTTCACGGGGCCCGTCGCTTTGCCGTCGGGACCGACGATCGTGACCATGAACAGGTTGCCGGATTCGTCCTCCGGAATACTGACGTCAAAGGCGCCGGCGCTGGTCGTCGAGTCGAGGTAGATCCTGCCCGTGCCGGCGCTCTGCGCGACGACGGTATATGTCTGGTTGGATGTCTGGGCGCCGTGGCGCGCTTTGGCGCTGGCCGTCGATTCCAGAATGCTGCCGGACAGCGAGAGGCTGGAGCCGCCGCCCGGAACGCCGACGCCAACCAGATCACACGCGGCAATCGCGAGGCCGCCCGCAACAATCGCAAACGCAAAACAGAATCGCTTCATCATCCCCTGTCTCCTCCCATTGGTTGTCAGGATGGGCGCGAACACGCCCTGTCGGCGTATCGACCTGTTTTCGTCGCCATTCGAGGCTGCGTTTTCCAGCGTGTGTTTTCAGGACGTCGGGGGTCGCGGAATGCGACGGAAGGAGGGGATCGCTTTTCGGTCGTGCGGAAAAACGGTAGGTCGAGTGTTCATGATCGATCGGCGTGCGCGCAACAGAAAAGGCCCGCCTCCGTGAAGGAGACGGGCCCTGAACTGCGTTTCGCTGGATGTTGATTCGTCTTACGCCGTTCGGCCGTTTCGGCGTCGGATCAGGGCCCAGCCACCCAGGCCCAGGAGGGCGATCGTGCCGGGTTCCGGTGTGGTCGTGAAGTTGCAGCCGTCGAGCCAGCCTTCCTTCTTGGCGCTCCACTGTGTGAGGAAGTCGCCGGCGTAGTTCGTGTCCAGACCGCGGAAGCTGTGCATCCAGATGCCGAGGTTGTTATCGAACCCGATGCCGAACCAGTCGGCGAGACCGCCGGGGCCCGGGTGCATCGGCGTGTGGCCGTTGATGCCGGAGGCGTCGATTTCGAAGCCGAGCGTGATCGAGTTGTCGGATTCGCGTCGATCGATCAGGTTTGTGATCCAGCCGGCGCCGCCCCGCGACGAACCGATCATGTCGGGTGTCTGGTTACCGGAGCGTTCCGAGCCGTCGTAGAAGGTGCTCGTGCTGTTCTGGCCGTTGTAGCCGTAGGCCGTCAGGACGGGCGTCGATCGTGTGGCGTCGAAATAGATCAGCGCCAGCTCGCCGGCGTGCCCCTTCGGGTTGGGTCCGTTATTCAGGGCAAGCGTGAAGCCCTCGGGATCCAGGTGCGACTCGTTCTTGTAATTGACGAGCCACTTGAGCGTCTGCGTCGTCGAGTCGAACTCGCCATGGATCGAGTTGATGTCGCCGCCGTAGCTGTTGTAGCCGATGTTCGAGCCGTCGGTCGATGCGGGCGTCCAGTTCCATTCGAAGAGGCTGGCGCTGGCGTTGTTCGTCGTCGTGGCGACGGCCAGGATCGCAATCAACGTCGTGGCAAGGATTCGATTCAGCATATCTGTGTCTCCCCTCAATGCTCCTGTTGATGTCGCGGACGCGGCGTCGGCCGCGCTGCTGAGGGGGGAGATGTGCAATGCCCGGGCCCGCGGGCCACGGGGAACGGCGCCACGAGCGGGCGGCCCATAAGATCATCGACGCGACACGCCGTCTGCGGATTCGGCGATCGAATTCCGTCTGTGACGGATGTGCGGGTTGTCGCGTCATGTTGCGTCGACCGCGCCGATGCGACTGTCGCGACTGGGATGTGGTGTTCCGGCGACACGCGGGGTGCGCATCCCGGCGTTACTGCAGCGATATCGGATCCACATCGACGACGATGCGTTCCGCCCTGGGTCGAAGGACGCCCTCATCCTTGAGTATGCGGACGCTGTCCATCAGGGCGGCCGCCGTGGGGAAGATCATCGTCGTATCAAATCGATGCATGCCGCGCAGCCGCTGGATCGGCGCTTCCTGGGCCGGCGTGACCTTCGCCTGAACGCGATGTTTCGTGAAGAGCGCGGCCGCCTCCCGCGTGATGGTCTCAGCGGCGCGGCGCGCCTGTGCGATTTTCTTATCGGCCACGACGAGTCGCATCATCCTTGTATACGGAGGGAGACCTGCGTCCATTCGCAGTTTCAGTTCGCCGTTGGCGAAGGCCTCGTACTGCCCCGCGACGGCGTGCTGAATCGGCGCCGTCTCCGCCGCAAACGTCTGCACGACGACCTGCCCGGGCGCGTCGCCGCGACCCGAACGCCCCGCCACCTGCAGAACGAGCTGAAAGGTGCGTTCCTCCGCGCGGAAATCGTCAAAGGCCAGCGCCGTATCGGCGCTGATGACACCGACAAACGAGACAAAGGGAAAATCGAGTCCCTTGGCGACCATCTGCGTGCCGATCAGCACGTCGAACTCACGCCGTTCAAACGCGCCGAGGATTTCCGTGTAGTCGTCCGACTTCGTCATGTTGTCGGAGTCGATTCGGCGGGCTTTGACCTCGGGGAACTTGCGGGCGAGTTCTTCCTCGACGCGTTCCGTGCCGAGACCGAACTTCACGGGTTTGCCGTCGCAGCCGATCGTGCTGCACGACGCCGGCACGCGCAGGCGCTCGCGACAGTAGTGACACTGCATGCGATCGCTGCTGGCGTGGTAGACGAGGTTCACATCGCAGTGCCGGCATCGAAGGACGTTGCGACATTTCGGGCAGTGCACGTAGCTCGCATAGCCGCGCCGATTGAGCAGGAGCACCGCCTGCTCCCGTCGATCCAGCGTTTCCTTCAGCCGCGATTCCATCTCGCGGCTCATCATGTGAACGCCGGGGCGGAAACGATGCTCCTCGTTCATGTCCACGAGATGCACCTTTGGCATCGCCAGGCCTCGCACGCGCTCCGGCAGTCGGATCAGCCGGTAGTGCCTGCGCCGATGCGTGTTCAGCCACGTCTCGAGTGAAGGCGTCGCGGAACCGAGGACGATGGGAATGCCGAGCAGGTGCCCGAGCTTCACGGCGACATCGCGCGTGTGATACCGGGGCGCCGACTGGCTCTTGTAACTCGGCTCCTGCTCTTCATCGACGATGATCACGCCGAGGTTCGGGCAGGGCGCGAAGATCGCGCTGCGCGTGCCGATGACGACGTGCGCGTCACCCGACGCGATCGCGCGCCAGGCGCGGGCGCGCTCGGCGTCCGTCGCGCCGCTGTGCATCGTCGCCACGCGATCGAATCGTTTCGCCAGCCGATCGACGGTCTGCGTCGTCAGCGCGATTTCCGGCACGAGCATGATCGCCTGGCGCCCCAGTTCGATCGCCCGGCGGATGGCGCGGATGTAAACTTCCGTTTTGCCGCTGCCCGTGACGCCGAAGAGAACCTGCACGCTGAATTCCGCCGCCTCAATCGCCGCGTCGATCTGGTCGATCGCGGCCCGCTGCGACGCGTTCAGTTCAAACGCCGGTTCGCTCGGGTTGGGATTGCGTGTCGCCCCCGCCGACGGCGCCTCGATCGACTCGATCGCGATGAGCCCCTTCTTCTCCAGCGTCTTTGCGACGGCGCTCGTGCAGTCCGCCGCGCGGCAGGCGTCTTCCAGTGGAATGGGCGCCGTCGCATCGCGAAGGATCGCGGCCAGCGCCTTCTGCTTGCCCTTCAGGGCGTCGATCTCGATGGCGGGATCGATCCATCGCGCGACGCGCACGTGGCGAACGCCGGCGCCGCGCTTGACGGCGGCGGGGATCATCAGGTCGAGCGTGCGGCCGAGTGGCGCCGCGTAGTAGGTCGCCAGCCAGCGCCCCAGTTCGATCATCTTTTCGCTGAGAAGCGGCGCCGCGTCGATCGGTTCCAGGATCGGTTTGAGCGTGGACTTCCATTCCGACTCGCTCACGCTCAGGCAATAGGCGTCGACCGGCTTGTCGTTGCGACCGAAGGGGACACGCACGCGCAAGCCGGGCGAAATCCGGCCGGCCAGGTCCGGCGGCACGCGGTAGGAATAGATGCGGTCCACACGGCGCAGCAGCGCCACTTCCGCGACGATCGCTGTTCGAAGCGTCGGCGGGTCCAGAAGTGAGGGGGTTGCGCGATCCGCTCGAGAAGCCATGACCGTTCCGCCATGACGCGAGCGACTTCAGGTTCCCGGCAATCGCACGCTCGCGTCGTTCCAATTAGGATTGTATCTTCGTGCCGCGGGCGCGTCGCCGCGGGGCCTGGCGCCCCCTGGTGCGCTTTCCGTTCGATCTCACAATCACGAATGCAAAGGGCCCCCATGCCAGAGCCGATTGTCGAAGTCCATGACCTGCGAAAGATCTTCCCGACAACGACGGGTGAGGAGAAACGCGCGGTCGATGGCGTATCGTTTGAAGTCGCCCCGGGGCGCATCTACGGCCTGCTCGGTCCCAACGGCGCCGGCAAGACGACGACGCTGCGGATGATCGCGGGCCTGCTCACGCCGACGGGTGGGCGCGTACGTCTCAACGGACACGATCCGCAGGTCGATCGGGAATCCGCCAAGCGAAGCCTGGGTTACCTGACGGCCAGCACGGGGCTCTACGAGCGGCTCAGCCCGCGCGAAGTCCTCAACTATTTCGGCGAACTGATCGGGCTGGAGGCGGCTCACAGGAAGAAGCGGATCGAAGACCTGATCCACTGGCTCGACATGTCGGCGTTCGCCGATCTGCGCTGCGGCGGCCTGTCGACGGGGCAGAAACAGCGGACCAACATCGCCAGGGCCCTGATGGGCGATCCGCCGATTCTCATCATGGACGAACCGACGCTGGGACTCGATGTGCTCACGAATCGCGTCGTCCTGGACTTCATTCGCGCCGAGGGCGCCCGCGGCAAGGCGATCATCCTCTCCACGCATTATCTCGATGACGCCGAGGCCATCTGCAACGAGTTCGGCCTCATTCACGACGGCCGCATCGTGGGGCGCGGGGACCTGGCGGCGCTTCGGGCGCAGTCCGGCAGGACGCGGCTCAGTGAAATCTTCCTGGCGCTGTGCGGCGAGGATCAGCACGTGCTTTCAGGCGTCCCGGGCGCCACGGACCACAGTTCGACGCGGGAGGTGGAATGATGAAGGGTTACTCCCGCATCTGGACGGTCTATCGCAAGGAACTCGTGGAGACGCTCCGCGATCGGCGCACGCTGATGGCGATGGTCTTCGTTCCCGTGATTCTCTATCCGATCCTGATGGTCGTCCTCATGCAGGCGCTGTCATCGGAGAAGGGGCGACAGGAGGAGAGCGAATATACCGTTGTTGTTCCGAATGAAGCGCACAAGCGATGGCTGGATTCCGTGCTGGCGCGTGAAGACGCGGCGGCCATAGCGGAACAGAAGGCGATGGAAGCGGCGGCGCAGTCGCTGGGAGAGGCGGCCGCCGGCGCGACGGGCCGCGCCGCGTTTCGCACCCAGCTCGGTTCGAAGCAGATCCATGTCGTGGTTGCAGAGAATCCCGGCGCGATCTGGGACGTGATCGCCGCGGGGATGGCGCACGCCGCCGTGATCGTTCGACCCGATCCCGGGGCTGACGGCGTCGATCATCCGAATCGCGTCGTGCAGATTCTCTACAGCGACACGAATCCGCTGTCGGAAGTGATCTACCGACAGCTCAACATCATCCTCGCGAACGAGGCCGAGCGGATTGTTCGCGATCGCGTGACGAAGCTGGCGGGCACGTCCGATGTCCTCAGCCCGATCGTGACGACGAACCTGTCGACGACGAGCCCCGATAAGCAGTTCTCCAAGGCGCTCGCGCTGATCGTTCCGTTCCTGCTGGTCACGATGACCGTGACGGGCGCGATGTACCCGGCGATTGACCTGACCGCCGGTGAGCGCGAACGCGGCACACTGGAGACGCTTGCCGTTTCTCCCGTGCCCGTGGGGCAGATCGTCGCGGGCAAGTTCGGCGTCATTGTCACGATTGCGATGGTCACGACGGCCCTGAACCTCGGCTCGATGACGGCCGTGATTCAGTTCAGCGGCATATCGCAGCTGCTCAGCGGGTCGACGTCCGCAACGGCGGCGATCGAAGAGATGGAGGCCGAGCAGACGGTTCGAACAGAGCCCGTTCAGCCCGGCACGCCGGCGGCGCTGCAGCTGGAGAACATCGGTCGGCGCCAGGCGCTGGAATCGGCCATGAATCGCCGGACGGGTTTCGTCGCGACGGCGGCGCCGATTGTCCTGCTGGCGATGATCCCCTTTGCGGTTCTCTTCGGCGGCGTGATGCTCGCGGTGTGCAGTTTTGCCAAGTCCTTCAAGGAAGCGCAGAACTACATGATGCCCGTGATGATGTCGGCCATCGTGCCGGCCATGGTCGTCTCCTACATGCCGACGATCGAGTTGCAGGGACCGCTCATGGCGACGCCGGTCGCCAACGTCGTGCTGCTGATGCGCGAACTGTTCCTCGGCAACTTCCGGATTGAGGCGGTCGTCATCGTGCTGCTGTCGACCTGCCTCTACGCGGCGGCGGCCGTCGCGCTGGCGACGCGCATCTACGGAAACGAAGCCGTCCTCTTCAATGATGTCGGCTCCTACAAGACGTTGCTGCTGCGCCGGTTCATTCATCCCCAGTCGCTTCCGTCGGCGGCGTTCGCGCTGCTGACGCTGGCGTTGATCTTCCCGGTCTACTTCTTCGTGCAATCCAGCATGGTCGGCGCCGGGTCCGATTGGATGGATGTCTGCCAGGCGCTGTCGACGACGCAGATCGGTCTGTTCTTCGGCGCCGTCGTCTTTCTGGCGTGGTATGCGAAGCTCGACCTGCGCGAGACGTTCTCGTTGCGCACGCCAACGGCGATTCATGTGGTCGCGACGCTCCTCGTGATCGTGGGGGTGGTTCCGTTTTCGGCGACAATGCAGCAGTTCCTCTATGCGACGTTCAGGCCGACGCAGCAGATGGAGGAGATGTCGCGCCAGATGGGAGCGCTGATGGGGGAAACCCCGTTCTGGGCGATCATCCTCGTCTTCAGCTTCCTGCCGGCCGTCTGTGAGGAATTCGCATTTCGAGGGTTGCTGCTGGCCGGGCTGAAGCGATCGTTCGGCGCGTGGCGCACGATCATTGTCGTCGGGCTCATCTTTGGCGCGTTCCATATCTACGTCCACAAGATCCCGCCGATCGCGATCATGGGTATGGTACTCGCGTACGTGTGTCTGCGGACGGGATCGATCTGGCCCGGCGTGCTGATCCACTTCGTCAACAACAGTCTCGGCGCCGTCGCGGAGAATTGGGCGGGTTCCGGCGATCATCGACTGATGGACCTGCTCGGATTGCCGACTGGGGAACTGGAGACGCTCGATTACAGCGTCAGTGGTCGGACGATGATCCTCATCGCGGTATTCGTCGTCGGTTTGGTCCTGATGGGGATGACGCGCGGCGCGGGGCATCCGCGCGATCCTGAGGAAACCCGCGCCGCCTGATCATCGCCAACAACCCGATACGGCGCCGCCATGAGCGCAACAAAAAAGGCGAAGCCAGCGCTTCGCCTTTTTCTGTGATTCATGTGCTGATTCGATCTCGGTTATGAGATCGGAATGCTGCCGGTTCCGCCGGTCAGGCCGCCAAAGAGGCTGCCGAGGCCTGACGTGCCCGATCCGCCGAGCAGGCCGGAGAGCGGGTTACCGCCGACGAGCAGATTGAGCGAACTGAGAATCTGAGAGATCTGGTCGAAGATCTCCTGGATGATCAGTGTGATTGTTTCCGGCAACCAGTCCTGCGGGTGAGTCGCATCGCCAACGAGGAAGGTCGACGAGCCCGAGGCCGCGGCGATCCCCTGCTGGACCTGGAGTCCGGGGGCTCGCGACTGAAGCGCGCCGCCGCTTGTGCTGGAGAACTGATCCGTGATGACGGGCGAACGACCCGACGGCGCTGTCGTTGATGTCTGCGCCTGGTTGATCCGAGTCCAGGCGAGCAGGGCGCCGCCGGCGACCAGGATCACGGCGAGGGTTCGAATGACTTTCTTCATGGCGTCGGGCCTCCAGGGGCGTGCGAGCGAAACTGCGGACGCGGCGTTTCGCCGGTCTCTCGCGGAATTATAAACGCGCCACGCGTCCGGATTGCAAATCCGATCCGCCGCGGCGTTCTGGTGTTACATCGGCGAGATCCCCGGAAATCCCGCGAAAAACCGGGATTGCGGGATGTGCGGTGGGAATGCGGGCGGCGCCCGGCCGAAAGGGACCTGGGGACGCCTCAGGCGTCTTTTTCGCCGGTCTCCTTGGGGGTCACCTTGCGGATGGCGTCGCGGACGAATGTGATTTTTGTGTTGCTGGACTCGTCGACCTTGATCGTGATCTCGTTGTCCCGCACCGAGGTGACAGTTCCGATAATACCGCCGGCTGTCTCCACGCGATCGTTCTTCTTGATGCTGGCAAGGAGTTCCGCGCGCTCCTTGTCATGTCGGCGTTGCGGCCGAAGCATAACGAAATAGACGATCATTCCGATCAGAAGAAAGAGCGGGAGCATCGACATCGGGCTCGCCTGCGTCTGCTGCCCATTACCGGCGCCATTCGACGCGGCCTCTTCGGCGAGCATCATTAAATTCGTCAGCATAAGAACTTAAACCTCTTCCTGGGGGCGTTCCGGGCCGGCGGTCTCTCTGGATTCCATTTCCGCCTTCAATGCGGCCATCGTTCCACTCGCGATGGCGGCTCGGATCCGTCGAATCAGGCGATGATAGTGCGAAATGTTGTGCAGCGAAACCATGATCGGGCCCAGCATCTCATCCGCGAGAAACAGGTGCCTCAGGTAGCCGCGGCTGAAGGTCCGGCAGCAATAGCAGTCGCAGGCGGGGTCCAGGGGACTTTCGTCCAGCTTGTATTTCGCGTTTCTCAGTCGCAGTACGCCGGCTTCCGTGAAGGCGAAGCTGTTGCGTCCGTTCCGCGTCGGCATCACGCAGTCGAACATGTCGACGCCCGCGGCCACGGCCCGGACGATGTCGATGGGTCGCCCGACGCCCATCAGGTAGCGCGGTTTGTTCGCCGGCATCCTGTGGGCGACGGCGTCGAGGCACGCGGCCATCTCCCGCGGATCCTCGCCGACGGAGAGCCCCCCGATTGCGTAACCGGGAAGGTCGAGTTCAACCAGCGCGTCCAGGCAGCGAAGCCGCATATCAGTATTGAGACCGCCCTGGACGATACCGAACAGCGCCTGATCGTCGCGCGTCTTCACATCGCGACAGGCCTTCGCCCAGCGGATGGTTCGCTCGACGGCGCGCTCGAGTGTGGCGCGCTCGGCGGGCAGGGCCGGGCATTCATCGAACGCCATGATGATGTCGGCGCCGAGCTTTTCCTGGATTCCGATCGACGCCGCCGGATCGAGACGCATCTTCGCGCCGTCGATGTGCGACTGGAATGACACACCTTCGTCATCGATGGCGTTGAGTGTCGCCAGGCTGAACACCTGGAAGCCGCCGCTGTCCGTCAGGATGGGCCCCGACCAGCCATTGAAGGTGTGAAGTCCGCCCAGATCGCGAACCACTTCGGCGCCGGGCCTCAGCGCGAGGTGATAGGTATTGGCGAGAATGATCTCGGAACCGACGTCGGCGAGCTGCGCGGGCGTCAGTCCCTTGACGCTGCCGCGGGTTCCCACGGGCATAAAGACAGGTGTCTGGATGACGCCGTGCGGCGTGGAGAAGGTCCCGGATCGCGCGTGGGTCTGCGGATCTTCATGATGAACATGGAATTCAAACAATTCGTACGAATGATCCTTACATGCGCTTTGCAGCGTCGCTGGCGGCCCTGCGGGCGGGTAGTGACCGGTAAAGCTGTGAGTTCGTGCGGCGCCGCACGTTATTCAACGGACAACCGGGATTTACAGATTGACACGCATTTTTGGCGTTTCTTATACTAGCAAGGCTCTGCGGGGGGTAAAGTCCCCCAAAGGAGAGAAGCCGCGGTCTCTGGAGGGTGACGACACGGTGGTCGTCACAGCCGCGACATCCATGGGTTGGAACGAGTTCCCGGAGGGATATCGTTGACTAGCCGCCGAACGGTCGAAGACCTGAAAAAACTGGTGCCCCCCCATTTGTTGACGCCACGCAAGGACGCTGAATCGACAACGCCGAAAAAACCGAAGCGAAAGACGGTCCGCCGGTCCAGTCGAAAAGTGGTCGATGACAACGGCACGGGGCGAATAGAAGTCGCAAAACCGCTTCCCAGAACCCCCCTCCGTACAGAGGAGCTGGCGTACTTCCGAAAGAAACTTCTCGAGAAACGCAACGAGCTGTTCAACAACGTCCAGACGATGGAGAGTGAAGCCCTGCGGAAGAACCGCAGCGAAGCGGCCGGCGACCTGTCGCAGATGCCGATTCATATGGCCGACATCGGGACGGACAACTACGAGCAGGAATTCTCCATCGGCCTGATTCAGAACGAGCGCGTGCTGCTGAAGGAAATAGACGATGCGCTGAGACGCATCCAGGAAGAAACCTATGGCGTCTGTCTCGCGACCCACCAGCCGATTTCCAAGGCTCGGCTGCGCGCGAAACCCTGGGCGTCCTTTTGCATTGAATACAAGCGATCGCAGGAAAAGGGCGGTCGTTGACGGAGTGTGATGACATCCATCGACAGCACTGACACGCGCGCGGCTTCCGAACATTCCGACGGCCATCCTGCGACGCAGACTGATCGCAGCGCGATTCTGCATTTTCCGAGTCACCTGCGATTGTGGATCATCGCGATCGTCGGGTTGTGGGCCGATCTCGCTTCGAAGCAGTGGGCCTTCAGCACACTCGACCCGCATGAACCGAAGCTCATTCTGAAGAACCTCTGCAGCCTGCAGTTGTCGCTCAACCCCGGCGCCCTCTTTGGCCTCGGCGCCGGCATGGCGCCGATCTTCGTCGGCGCGTCGGTACTCGCGCTGATGTTCGTGCTCTATCTCTTCGCGAACGCCGGGTCGCGGCGCTGGTCGATGCACATCGCCCTTGGCCTCGTTCTCGGCGGCGCCCTGGGCAATCTCTACGATCGAACGACGCAACAGGCCTACGTCGCCTATATGACAGGGGGCTATCGCGTCATCGGCGATCGGGACGCGACGTCAAATGACAACGTCCTTCGCATCCGCCGACCGAACTCCGATCGCGTCGAGCCCTTCAGCATGTCGAATGTCGATCTCTCGCGATCGGGGCTCCAGCCCGTCGTTCGCGACTTCATCAAGATCGAAGCGAAGTTCGGCAGCCTTCAGATCTGGCCCTGGATCTTCAACATCGCGGACGCCCTGCTCGTTGTGGGTGTGTTGCTGCTTCTGCTGAACTTCTGGGCGGATCATCGCCATCATCGCGCCGAGCGACTCGCGGCCGAGGCCGCCGCCAGGGGCAATTCGGCGCAGAATGATGTAATTGCCTGAAGCGACGCCCTCCGCGACAATCATCGATTATGTTCGCGTCGCGCGCCCTGCGAGTTTCCATTTCACGTTATTCGTTCGTCGCGCTGGCGTGCGCACTCCTCGCGGCGTCCAGTGGCCGCGCCCAGATAGCGGCCAATCCGGCGCCCATCGCGCTGCCGCAGTCAAGGACGACAGCCGCGATCGCCGAGTGGAATCGCCTGCGCACGGCGCCGATCGGTGAGATCGACGATCCGCTCGGTCTGTTGGTGGATGAGGCGGGCGCGTTTCGTCGACTCGCGTTGATGATTCAGGAGATCCAGTCGGATGCGCCCGACGCGCCGCTGGATCCGAAACTGCAGGTCGCCCTGCTCCGTTCCCTCTATCTCGCCGCGTCCATCGAAGGCAGGGCGCCCGACTATCTCCTGAGATGGGCCGTCGAGGCGCGCGACACGTCGGACCTTCCCGCCGTGCGCGCGGAGGCCGCCTATCGCATTCTTATCGACAACCTGACACGCAGGTCGGCGGGTCGCGCCTGGGGCGCGCCGCTGCGCAAGCGGGATTTCGATCTCCTGATGGACTACCTGATCTGCTACGGTGATACGCCGCGCGCCGTCTCCGCCGTGAAACGGCTCGCGGACGACGCCGCCCTTCGCGGAGAACCCGAGGATCTCATTGCGTGCGGTGAACTGGTTCGAAACACGTCGGCCACGCATCCGATCGGTCGCGCGTTCGTGGCGGAGGGGCGCGCCATGGAAGCGATCGGCCGGACCTGGGCGCCCCGGCTGAAGTCAGAGTCGGGCGATCTGGACTGGACGCCGCTGCGGGGCCGACCGACGATCGTGCTGTTTGCGGATCTGAACCAAACGCCGTCTGTCGAACTCTTCGACAGTCTCATCGCGAACGCCGGCGACTCGGAACCAGCGCCATACTCCCTGGTTCTGATCCAGGTGGAAGTCAGCGCGGCGCGGAAACCCATCGGCGACATGGCGGCGCGCGTCGATGCGCGACGTCGCGTCCGACTGACGGGCGGCTGGCGGGCGCCATTGCTGGCGGAACTCGACATTCGCGCGATACCGACGGTCCTGATACTCGACGACGACGGCGCGCTGCGACGGATCATTCGTCCGGAGGGCTGGACGATGGACAAAGTCGTTCCCGCCGCGGTCGCGGAGCTGAGCGGCGTCGGCGAGACTCCGGCGGACACGACGACATCACAACCTGCGCCGTCGCGCTGAATACGGAGCGTCTGTTGAACGCGAAGAAGCGACTCAGTGTCTGTACCGATGACCTGCGACTCGACATCAAGAGCGCCCTGCGCGCCGCCAGCCAGATCGGGTTTCGCGCCGTTGATATCGGCGCCGCGGGCGGCGGCCTGAACCCGCGCGAGATGTCGCGATCGGCGCAGCGCCATCTGTCGCGTTATCTCGCGGACCTGGGGCTGCAGCTCGGCAGCCTTCGCGGTCCCGTCGCCGGGCCCGGGTATGGCGACGGTGTTGCGGGAGAACATCGACTGGAAATGATGCGATCGATCATCGCGCTGGCGGGCCAGATGCGCGTCCCGGTCGTGTCGACGTCGCTCGGGCCGATCGCGGGGGAAGCGGCGCCGGATTCTTCGCGGCGTGTGCTGGAGGCGCTGGAAGCCATCGCGAACGACTCCTACCGTCACGGCGTCAGTGTCGCGATCGAAACGACAGGGATTGCGCCGGACGCGTTGCGCGATGTGCTGGCGAAATTCGACTGCCCGACGCTGGGCGCCTGCTGCGACACGGGCGCGATGCTGATGGAGGGAAATGATCCGCATCGCCTCGCCGAACATCTGGCGGGCCGCATTCAGATCGCGCGCATGCGCGACGCGACATTCGGTTCGCCCGGCGCCGCCGGACGCGAAGTTGATATGGGACAGGGCGCCCTGGATCTGTCGGCGTTCTTTGCGACGCTGAATGAGGCGGGATTCGGGGGTGATCTGGTCGTGAGTCGTCGCGACGGCGCGCGGCCGGCGGCGGAGCTTGCGAACGCCGGTGGGATGCTGGCGCCCTTCATTCAGGAGGAAAGTCACTGAATCGTCGCGAATGACACGCCTGAGTCATTCGCGTAAAAGGCAAGGCGACCGTGACGTCCCCCCGGGCGCCACGGCCACCATCGCTGGATCGTCGCGATCGTGAATATCACTTCCCCCCGATCGCGGCGTCCCCCCAGCCTGTTGTCCCCCCGGAAAGCGCCGGACGAGCCTGAGTCACTTCATCCCCCTGTTGAAGCGAGGCTCGTTCGCCTGTCAACCAACCCTCCTGCGTTTGCCGCCGCACCTGGACAGCGAATTCAGAAATTGCATTCAGTCTACCGCACTTCAGTTCACGCCCTGTTCCGATCGGGGCCGTGAAGTGATGTCCTGCATATCGCGCGCGCCATTCCCACTCCATCCCGCGCTGCGGCAAATTGACATCTGTCTTCACGGCCACCGATACAGAACGCATGCCTGAACTCCTCCCAGTGTGCGCGGATCGCCCTTTATGCGGCGCATCGTGCGCAGGTTTGGCGCAGATGAACCACGTTCCGTCGATCCCCGTCTCAACTCATTGGGCTGGATTCCACATCGCGCAGGGCGACTGAAGGAACCCGGTTTGAATCCGCCCTCAACGAAGTGCGAGGTCGGCCGCATGAAGCGGCTACGAGAGCGGCTTTTCGGCAGGCAACAATGCAACGCTTTGCCGGAGGGTCACACTGTCTGTCGCCCGAACGTCGGAAACAGGCGCCGGATCAGACAAGAATCGCCGATCCAGGTTGATCCCAGGGGTCGTGAACGCTGATCGGCGTTGTCATTGCGGCAGTCGCTGTTACCCCAGCGAATTCCGCCTGACATTTGCGCCGATCGATGTTACCTGTCCTGGGTTCACACCCATTCCCATCGCTCGTCTTATTCTTTCCGGCTGATATCGGAAAGCAAGTCCGTCGCGAAAAAAATCAGCGAGTTGGGTAATAGTGCATGACTACACCCAGCTAGTGACTCGTGACACGCGCGTTCGGCGCTTCGATCTTGTTGGTGCGTCGATTCCAGTAGATCGCGTCGCCACGCCATTCGAGGGGCGCTTCGGCGCTCTGTCGCGTGATGCTGGCGCTGACACCGGCGCCGCCGTCAATGCGAACGTCCTCGGTCCTGCGGGAATACTGGAGACGATTCCCGAGAAGCTGCCATTCGCCGTCCATCAGGCGGACGGCGCCCTCGGCGCGAATACTCCGCAGATCCGTTGCGCGTCCCGCCGAGGCGGACGACTGCACGGGGCGCTGTTCCGTCTCAAAGTCCAGTCGCAGGTTCTGGCAATCGAGCCTCGCGCGGCGTCCGGGCTTCAGCCGATCCTTGAGTCCGGCGAGGAAGCCGTTCGGCGCGAAGTCCGCCGCGTCCAGCGCCATCTGCTGGCCGCTGTAGTGATCCATCTTCACGTCGCGCTCGAAGATCACGGCGCCCTGATCCAGGAAGAAGTCCATCTTGCCATCCCAGGTCACGAGCGTCTGGCTGGGACCTTCGCTGCGAACCGAGCTCATGAGCGGACCACCCACGCCGCGCGTCGCGACGGCGGAAGGTCGATGGCTGTCGCTGTTGAACTGATAGTCCTCGATCAGCAGCAGACCCGCCGACGGTACGCGCATCTGCTCCCGTTCGAGGTCGGCCTCGATCTGTGAGCCCTCGATTCGGAATCGACTGAGCAGGCGCCCCCACGTGTCCTCGTTGGGACCCGGCGCGTAGGTTTCGCTGACGGCGTTGGCGCCACCTTCTGCGACGACATAGACGGGGCGCTTGCGTTCCGAGGAGGTGGCGATGCGATCCGTCCACTCCATCTCCGGCTTGTCGCTGAGGATCTCGCCGAGGATACCGAAGCGTCCCGCCTTCGCCACGTCGGGCTTGTTCGGCAATGGCGGCAGTGATGCGAATCGAATCGTCAGCTTGTCGCAGGCCATCGCAAAGCCCTCGGTCCTGACCTGGACGGCGCCGAGAAAGACGCCGTAGTCCTTCTTCAGACGCAGCTGCATCTGGTCGCGCCATTCGGCGCGAACGGGCTGCGGCTTCGGCAGCGTTCGTCCGCCGAAGTCCTGGCGCGACACCATCCAGGCCTTGCCCGGGCCGGGAACATTCAGCGCCTGCTCGGCCATGTTCACCTCGATGCGATGACCGTGGACCGCCATGTCCTCGACACGCGCCTGCGCGAGAACGTCGGGTGACGGGCTGAGAAGGAGCAGTGTGTCGAGTTCGTCGCCGTTGTTGAACGTCGCGAGCATCGATTCCGTCCGACTGATCTTCAGGTTGTGATCGGGATCGCGCACTTCCACATTGCCGCGGGCGTCGAGTCGCTCGATGCCGACGTCTGAGCCGAGGGCGCCCGGCTTGTCGGCGGCCGTCGTCGCCACGGTTTGAGTCAGTTCCCGAATCGTGACATCCATCGTATCGGCGCTGATCTCGCGACGAAGCTGTGTATCGATAAAGCGCCCTTCCGCGCGGACCTGGCGGGCGGTCACGCGGCCGTCGCCTCGAACCCGTTTCGGAACGTTGCGGCCGTCGGCCGTGCGAATCAGCTCGACATCGAGATTCTCGGCAAGGATCTGATGCTGGCGGTTCGCAACGATCACGGAACCCGCAAGGTCCAGATGCTCGATGAAGTCGGCGACGGCGCCCTTCGTCACGGGCGGTCCGAACGTGGCGGCGACATCGTTGGCGCGGGCCATTTCAGCGCCGCGACGGAATCGCACGTCGCCGTGGAACCAGGCGCGACGCAGATAGGGGTCGTTCTTCTGTTCCAGGGCGCCTGTCTTCTCGTTGCGAGCGCTGGTCAGGCGCAGGCCGAGTTCGACATCCACCGACTGATCCCAGTAGATCTCGACGGAGTTGGCGTCCTTCGAGAAGGCGGCGGCGAGGGCCTCGGCGCCTTCAAGGGTTTTCTTGTCCTGCATGTAGCCGGCGCCTTCCACGTGCGCCAGTCCGCGACGCTTGTCGAAGTAAATCTCGCGGCCGACGAGCCTGCGTCCCTGCTGCACTTCGAGCGTCACGTCTTCCTGGCCTTCCCCTGACAGCCAGACCTGCTCCGTCTCATTGCGAAAGACGAGCTGGCGGCATTCAGCGGCGCCCTGTTTGGAGGTGACGACCACTGGCTGTCCGACGGCGACGACGTCAAACCGCTTTCCGGATTGCTGCGACGCGTCGATCTGCAGCGGATGGAGGTCGAAGGGACCGTTCCAGATGAGGACGATCTGGCTGTTGTCCTCCGCCTCCTCTTCTTTTTCCTTCTTTTCGGCTTTCTTCTCGCCCTTGTCGGCGCCTGCGACGGGCGTTCGCACGCGATCCTGCAGTTTCTTTCCGAAGTCGAAATGCGCCTCGAGGCGATCGGATCGCAATGAGCCGACCGTCTGTTCACCCTGGCGCTGCTCGACGACGACGGCGCCCTGGAACATCGCGCGATAGGAGTTTACGCGTGACTTGCGAAAGGCGAGCAGTTCCTCCGCTGTCATCGTCGTGACATCCACATCCGTGACCGTCTGAATTTCCCTGCGAAGCGCCTCCACGTCAGACGCGAGCGCGTCCGTCGATCGCAGTTCCTCGGGGGTTGTCGCCGCCGGCGTGTCGGCGTTCTTCGTGTTGGCGTCGGGGCTCGCCGCATCGTCAGGCTTCGACGGGATGGAGAGGGAGACCGCCTGGTTGGTGCGAACGCGCAGCCCCTGTGAGCGAATCTGCTCCGCCGCCTGTTCCGCCGACTGGGCGCCGACGTTGACGGGCCGTTCGAGTTCGGCGCGATCGATCCGGATGGGCTGGTTGGCCGTGACATTTACGCTCGAACCACTCGGCGCGTTCGATGTCGTCGGCCTGACGTCCTGTTCGACGCCGGGAAGCGAGAAATCCACAACGCCGGCGCCGCGGCGGATGATCATCCTGCCGCCGTGGGCGAACTTGAGCGACTCGAGCCGGTTGTCCGTCTGGTCCCAGCGGACGGTCAGATCCGATACGTCTTCGATTCGCGCTTCCCGGGAATCGACCATCACGCTTCCCGTCGCGATCAGCTCGGAGCGATCGAGATCGAACTGGGCGGATTCCATTTCCACGTGCACGAGTTCTTCGGGATGCGCGTCCCTGCCGGCGAGATCCGGATGTTCCTGGCGCCACTGTTCCGTCGTGCGATCGACGACGACGCGGACATTTCCCGTCAGCTTGCCGCGGCGAGGATCGAAGCGATTGTCGCCGGCGTGAAAGACGGTGACGTCGCCGCGATCGGCGCTGATGTACGCGACTTCGCCGGCGCTCATGTAGCGCGTGATTCGAATGTTCCTGACGTCGAAACGATCGTCGCTGAGCGGCGACCATTCGTCCGCCTCGAAGATCATCTGAATCTTGCCTGTCTTCGGATCGTGCTTGACGTATTTCGGATTGGTTCCCGGACTGAACTCGATATCGCCCGTCTTGATCGTGCTGCCGGTCGAGCTGTCGGCGCGTTCGACGAACTGCTTGGTCCTGACGGCGTCGTCGACAGTGCTCGATTCACGCTTGGCGACGGGATCGTCGTTGCGCGAGAACAGCAGGTACGCGCCAATGGCGACGGACAAAGTAGCGACGACGAGTAGGATCTTTCGATGCATGATTAACGCCCGTGAGCTTTGCGATCGCCGGCATGTGGCCGATTCAGGCGGGGACGGCCGGCGGCAAAAAGTCGAGATTATGCTTCCTGATGTGTACCGTTATACCGCAGCAGGCGTTCGATGGCCTCGGCGATCGCGCCGGCGCCGCCGGGGCGCCGCGTGACGTACCTTGCAATCCGCTTGGCAAACCGATGGGCGTTGTCGACGGCGATCGGATAGCCGCATCGCTTTAACAGCGGAACGTCGGGCAGGTCGTCTCCCATCACGGCGACCTCCGACTCACTGACGCCGGCCTGGCGGCAGATGGTCTCGTAGGACGGAACTTTGTCGGGAACGCCCTGAATGAGGACCGGAATGCCGAGATCCCTGGCGCGGGCGCCGACGCAATCCGCCTCGCGACCGCTCAGAATCGCGACCTGGCCGCCCTCCGCCATCCAGCGTCGGATCGCCCCGCCATCCTGAACATAGAACGCCTTTTGTCGATTCCCGTCCGCTTCGTACGGAAGCGCGCCCGTCGTGAGGACGCCATCGACATCGAGGATGAGGAGCTTGATCACGCGGAACCGCCTTCCTGGGCCGCCGCACACTCACGGCCATCGAGCGGGAACATTATAAGTTGACGCGTCACCGCCACAAGCCGCGGGCTCTCTGTGTTGGTTTGCAACTCATTTTGCGGAATAAGGTTGTGGTCGTCGCTCATGCGTCGTTCAAGTCGGGGATTCATGTCGCGATCGGCGGCGTCGTCGGCGGTTCAACCGCCCGAAGGCCATCGATTCATTCCAGCGTGTTCAACGCCTGATAGAGGTCCGCCTTGAGGTCCTCGACGGTCTCCAGACCGATGCTGAGGCGGATGATCCACGTGGGTTCGCCCGTCGCCGGGTCCACCACATTCAACGGGACGGCGAGGCTTTCGTAACCTCCCCAGCTGACGCCGATGCTGAAAATCTTCAGGGCGTCCACGACCCGGAACGTCGCCTCCTGAGAGGCCTGGCGGAGCTCGAACGAGAACAGGCCCGCCTGCCCCCGCATCTGTCGTTTCGCCAGTCCATGCTGCGGATGGAGATCCAGCCCCGGATAGAACGCGCGTCGGACGCGCGGGTCAGAGGCGATGAACCGGGCGACTTCGAGTCCGCTGCGTCGATGGCGCTCCATCCGGATCGGCAGCGTTCGCAGGCCTCGCAGCATCAGCCAGGCTGCGAAGGGATCGCAGGTTGCGCCGATGAGTTCACCTTCCATTCGACCGATGGCGCGCATCCGTTCCTTCGATCCGACGACAAGGCCCGCGACGACGTCGCTGTGACCGCCGATGTACTTGGTCGCCGTATGGATGACGACATCGATTCCCATCGTGATCGGATTCTGAAAGACGGGCGTGGCGTTGCTGTTGTCGCACATCGTGACGATCTCGTGTTCGCGGGCGAGCCGAGCGACGGCCGGGAGATCCTGCAGCTCAAAGAACAGGCTCGATGGCGATTCGACAAAGAAGAGCCGTGTGTTGGGTTTGATCGCCCCCTCGAAATCCTCGATGGATGTGCCGCGGACGTATGTCGTTTCCACGCCGAACCTCGGCAGGAAGTCGGAAAAGAGGCGACGCGTCGGCCCGTAGACCGTCTCGATCGTCACGACGTGATCTCCCGCCTTCAGGCAGGACAGGATCGCGGCGCTGATCGCGCCCATGCCCGATCCGAAGGCGCGACAATCCTCCCCCTGCTCCAGCTTCGCAATTTTCTGTTCGAGGATGCGTGTCGTCGGATTGCCGGTCCGCGTGTAGTCGAACCGTGTTGCGTCGGCGTCCTGTCGCGTGTGGAACGAGGCGGAGTCGGGGTAGGTGAACGTCGAGTTCTGGAAAATCGGGGGCGCCGCGGCGCCGAACATGGCCTCGCGGTTTTCGCCGTAGTGCATGCAGAGCGTTTCGAACCCGGCTTCGTGGGACTGCGTCACGGATCCACTCCTTCCGCGCCTCCTGTCGGCGCCGTCATGGGGCGATAGGATAGGGGGCCGTGTAACTTCTGTCCCGCGTGATTCGGAGCTCGCCGCCGACTTTGATCCTCATCATCGACAACTATGATTCGTTCACCTTCAACCTCGTCCAGTGTTTTGGGGCGCTGGGGCTGGAGGACGAGGGGCTTCGGCGCGACATCCGCGTGGTTCGCAATGACGAGATGTCGATCGACGCGCTGGAGGCGCTTCGTCCGACGCATCTCGTGATTTCCCCCGGGCCCTGCACGCCGAACGAGAGCGGTGTGAGTCGCGACGCGATCCGCCGTTTCCGATCCCGCATTCCCATCCTCGGCGTCTGTCTCGGGCATCAGTGCATCGCGGAAGTGTGCGGCGCGCGTGTGCGGCGTGCGGACCAGGTCATGCATGGCAAGACCAGTCTGACGCGCCACGACAATCGGACGATTTTCGCGGGTCTTCCCAATCCGTTCGAGGCGATGCGCTACCATTCGCTGATCGTGGATCGCGCAACTCTCGATTCTTCTCTGGAAGTCTCCGCCTGGACGGACGACGGCGTGTGCATGGGGCTGCGTTGTCGGGACGAAGCGATCGAAGGTGTGCAGTTTCATCCGGAGAGCTTCATGACGCCCGCCGGAAGCGCGTTGCTGGCGAATTTTCTGCGGATCTGATCGCGCGCTATTCTTCGTGAACGATCGGGAAGCCCGCCTCGCGCCATCCGCGATAGCCGCCATCCATCGACAGCACGTTCGTGTAGCCCATTCGCTGAAGGTTCTCGGCGGCAAGCGCGGATCGATAACCGCCGCCGCAGTAGAGGACGATCGGCGCGTCGGACTTCGGAATGCTTCGTTCGATGTCCCGTTCGATAACGCCCTTCCCAAGGTGCAGCGCCCGCGGCAGGTGCCCCGCCGCGTACTCGCTCTCCTCGCGCACATCCACCAGGAAGAAGTCCTCGTCGCGTTCGAGTCTCTCGTGGACCGCCTCGACGTTGGTCTCCCGGATTCGCGATCTGGCGTCGTTGACGATGGCGAGGAACCTTTCGGAGTGCGATTTCATGGCGTCATGCCCCTCAAACAGGCTGAAGTTCGATCGATTCTGCCCGGATTCTCGAAACGTCCGACAGCATCGTCAAGGATTTTGTTTCGATCGCCTGCGGCCATCGCGACTTTCGATGCGTTCGCCTTCGTCCTCCGCTAGGATGCCGCACATGACTGATGAAGCCTCTATTCGGGTTCTCCTGTTCGCGTCGGACCTCATGTTTCAGTCCCGAATCAGCGCCGAAGCGCGTGGCGCCTGTTTGGGATTCGGCTGGGCCGGAAATCTGGCGAAGTGGACGGACCAGCTCGCGTCCGCCGAACGACCGCTCATTCTCGTGGACATGGATCTCGCCGACGCGCCGTCGGCGATTCAGTCGGCGCGGGCGGCGTTTCCCGAGGCGGCCATCGTCGCCTATTACGCACACGTCAGAAATGAGCTTCGGCAGTCGGCCCTGGACGCCGGCGCCACCTCGGCCACGCCGCGATCGCGATTCGTCACGGAGCTTCCTTCGATGCTGAAGGCGCAGTCGGAACCGTCGTGATCGGGGATATCGGACGACGCCGGGGCTGAGGGCGCCGTGACTGTCGAGAGAAGAAAACGGGTGAGTGACGGGATTCGAACCCGCGACCCCTAGGATCACAACCTAGTGCTCTAACCAACTGAGCTACACTCACCATCGATCGCCGGACGTCGGCCGAAATTGCTGACGAACGCGATGGTTCCGAAGCCGTAAGAGATTATCGCACGATTCAGAATCTGACAAGGCGATTCACGGACCGAACCCCCCTGGCGCCACTGTGGGAAAAGCCACACAAGTGCTTATGCGGGCCGAAGTTGAACCCAAATCGACACTGAATCACCACTGCGAAGTGGCCGATGTAGCCGGGGGGAGCGGCGCGCAATGAGCGGGCGGCTCCGGCGATGTCGACTCAGGCTGAGCGAGGTCCGTGGGATTGAAACACTGGTTGCGGCAATTCGGTAAGCGATTGTCCGGGCTCCAGTTCCGAACAACGTTGATCCTGACAACGACTGTCCTGGCGGGCTCGGGTCTCGCGGGGGCGTTGTACCTTCGATCGACCACCGGGATTCTGCTCGTACACACGCGCTCTCAGGCGCGCGGGTTGGCGCAGGCCCTCGCGCTCGCGTCGGCGACAGACGTCGTCAAACGCGACAGCGAGTCGCTCCTGCGGGTTTCCGAGCGTTTGTTGCTCGGCAGCGAGCTCTGCTACGTCGCGTACACCGATGTTTCGGGCCACGTGCTGGCCAGCTATCAGAACGGCGTCGGGAACATCACGCCCTTCCTCATTGGCGACACGGGGCGAATCTCCGTCGAGCCGATCGATGAACCTCGGATCGTCGTGCATTCTGAGTACGGACCGCGCGTCGATATCGTGTACCCGATCCAACTGCCCACGGCCGCCTCACCGTATACCGGTGCGCCTGCGCCGACGATCGGCTACGTGCGGCTGGGCCTGAACGCCTCGGACGCGGAGGCGGCATTATCGATGTTGTCCAACAACGTCATGAGCCTTTCCGTCGTCATCACGCTCCTGATGGTTCCGCTCGGCTACCAGATTGTTCGCAACGTCGTCGGGCCGATTCGCGGCGTTCGGGACGCGGCGCGATCCATCGCGAGAAACGAACTTGATGTCCGCGTCAACCTGAACCGGAACGACGAGATCGGCGAACTGGGGGCCTCCTTCAACGCCATGGCCGACCAGATTGCCGCGACCCATAAGAAAATGACGCTGCTGAACACGGAACTGGAAGATCGCGTATTCAAACGAACGCAGGCCCTGGAAGAGGCCAACCAGCGGCTGCGTGAAATGGCGGCGCGCGACTCCCTGACGGGGCTTTATAACCGTCGCCACTTCAATGACCTGCTGTCGCAGCTGTTCGCCGAGTCGTCTCGATACGACACGAATCTCTCCTGCGTCATGATCGACCTGGACAATTTCAAGCAGGTCAACGATTCGCTCGGGCATCAGGCCGGCGACGATCTGCTCCGGCTGACGTCCAATGTGATTCAGCGATCGATTCGTGAGTCCGACGTGGCGATTCGGTATGGCGGAGACGAGTTCTGCGTGCTCATGCCGCAGACGGCGCCTGCGGACGCCCGCTCGTCCGCCGAGCGCATTCTCGCGACGTTCTGCCGCGATATCGATCGCGACATGCCCCGGGCGTCCGTGGCGACCCTCAGCATCGGACTGGCCAGTCGGCAGGGCGACGAACCTTCGTCTCCCGACGCCCTCGTGCAGCTCGCCGACGAGGCCCTTTACCTGGCCAAGGCCGGCGGCAAGAACCGGATCACGGTCGTTCAGCCCGTCTGCGACTCGCCCTTTGCCGGCGGCGGTATCTAGCGCGCCCTCGCGGGCCGGTCCGGCCGGCGCCGACTTGAGTCACGCCGCCGTCGCCATGATCATGGTTCAGGATGTCCAGTTTGCCCCCAACTGACGAATTTCGCGTATTCGCTCGAACGCTGGCGCGCGAGGCGGGTTCCATTGCGGCGGATCACATGGGACGCGTCGCCGTGTCTCACAAGGCGGACGATTCCCCCGTGACGGAAGCGGATCACGCCGCACAGGCCGCGATCTTCGACGCCATCGCGCAGCGCTATCCGGATCACGCCGTGATCGGAGAGGAGACAGTTCGTCATCCCGATCGGCACGCCCCTGCGCACAGCGCACGCTACTGCTGGGTCGTTGATCCGATCGACGGGACGCGTAATTTCGCACAGGGCATGTCGATCTACGCCACGTCCGTCGCCGTTCTGGATCGAGGCGTCCCGCTTGCCGGCGCCATCTTCGACGCGTCATCCGGCGGCGTGTATTCGGCGGCCCTCGGCGCGGGCGCGGATTTCGAAGGCGCTCCGCTGGCTGTCTCCGCATCTCGGACCGCGAGTGATCTGACGGTCCTCGTGTCGTCGTTTCGGCGATGTCCGGCGCCGATCGTCGTCCGGGACTGGATGGACGAATACACGTTTCGAAATCACGGCTCGCTCTGCCTCCACCTTGCCTGGCTCGCGCGCGGTCGGGCGGACGGGGCCTTTGCGAAGGAGTGTCGACTGTGGGATATCGCGGCGGGGGCGCTGATGGTGGCGGAAGCCGGCGGCGTGATCACCTATGATGACGGGTCGGCGCTCTGGCCGATCGATGTCGATCGCTACGATGGCGCCGACGTTCCGATCCTCGCGGGGACGCCGTCCGTCCACGCGCGATTGCTCGATTCGCTTCGCGCGATCCCGGGGCGCGATTAGACTCGTTCGTCGAACTCGCCGGTTGCGCCTCTGGCGCAATTCGCGATCGTCCTCGCGGGTCCTTTAGCCATCGATTGAGTCACGCCATGCTTCGCATTCTGATCGCCCTGTTCGTCCTGATGTCATCACCCGGTTGTTCCGATTGCGAAACGTCGTCCTGCGCGGATCGAGAATCGACCTCCTGTTGCGAATCGCCGCAGCCCGTCGCTTCGGGCGACACGAAAGTCCTGAACGGCGCGAACGAATCGGCCGGCCCCGCAAACGACCAGATGACATTCGTTCCGAGGGCCAGGGCAAACGTTGAGTCGACGGCGGCGGCGGGCGCCGCCGAGACGCGCGTGATGATCGTCAGCTTCGACGGGCTTCGGCCGGACGCCATCAACGCCGACAATGCCCCGACGCTTCAGGCCCTGATCGACGGTGGCGCGTATCAACCCGCCGGCCTGGCGGAGATTCCGGCGGCGACGCTGCCGAATCACGCGTCGATGATCACGGGGCTCTCGATTATCTCGCATGGCGTGTTTGTCAACGTCACGATCGATGGGCGCATCGTTCACCAGACGATCTTCGATGTCGCCCGGGCGCATGGCGTCTCGAGTGGTTTCTTCGCAAACAAGACCAAGCTCGGCTATCTCTGCGCCGAGGGGGACGCCGATGTTCGCGTCATCACGGGCGATGTGGACGATATCGCCAACGAGTGCGCGAACGCGATCCGTGAGCGCGACCTGCGTCTGATCTTCCTGCACTTCGGCGAGCCCGACGGCGCCGGCCACTCACAGGGCTGGATGACGGCGCCCTACCTCACGCAGGTCAAACGCGTCGACACCGCCTTCTCCCGCGTATTGGATGCGCTGGCCGAGCGCAATCTTCGAGACGAGACGCTGCTCATCCTGACGGCCGATCATGGGGGGCATGACAGGACGCACGGCTTCCCGATACCGCAGGATCAGCATGTGCCCTTCATCCTGAACGGTCCCGGCATCGCATCGGGGCGAACCCTGACCAGCATCACGCGCCCCATGGACGCCGCCGCGACGGCGCTGACCCGCCTAGACCTGCCGACGACGAGCGCTCGCGACGGGCGCGATGTGGCGGAAGCGCGGGAGGACTTCACGCCCGACGACAATGGGAGCGACGATCCCGCGATGGCGCTTGGCGCCCTGTGTGGCCCGTTCCCTTGGTTGTTTCTGACGCTGACGCTGACGCTGGTCGGTGCGCGGCGCGTGTATCGCCGTCCGGCATAGCGGCGTTGTTCGTCGCGAGGGCGGGGGTTTCAGGAATTCGAGTCTTCCGTGGCGTTTGACGACTCGCTGTCGGCGGCGTCACGCAGCCGCTTCGCGCGGCGCTGCTCCGCCAGTTCGATCGCCAGTCGTATCGCCGATTTCATCGAGCCGGGATCCGCGCGATTTCGATCCACAATATCGAAGGCCGTTCCGTGATCGACGCTCGTGCGGATGATCGGCAGGCCGAGTGTGATATTCACGGCTTCGTCGAAGGCGAGCAGTTTCACGGGGATCAGCGCCTGGTCGTGATACATCGCCACGACACCGTCGAATTCGCCCTGGGCCGCGCGGCGAAAGAGCGTGTCCGCCGGGTAGGGTCCCGAGGCCTCGATGCCGTGATTGCGCGCCATGTCGATGGCCGGCTCAATGATGCGGGCCTCTTCGTCGCCGAATCGGCCGTTCTCACTCGCATGGGGATTCAGTCCGGCGACGGCGATTCGCGGACGCGTGAACCCGAACCAGTCCGTCAGCGCCTGGTGCATGAGATCGATCGGCTGAAATACGTGGCCGATCGTGAACTGGTTGCGCAGATCGAACAACGCGACGTGCGTGCTCGCAAGCGCGACGCGCAGGGGACCGCCGACGAACATCATCGTGACGCGACGCGACCGAAAGCGCTCCGCCAGCAGCTCGGTGTGCCCCGGAATCTTGGTGTAGCCCGCGAGTTTCCAGGAGGTCTTGTTGATGGGACCGGTGACGATCGCGTCGATTTCGTCGAACCGGGCGTCGCGCATGGCGTCTTCGAGGAAGGCCATGCTCGCGCGCCCGCCTTCCGGCGTCGCCTGGGCGGGACCGCGCCTGTGCATGGAGAATTCGTCAAAGTCGAGAACGCGAACATTGGTTCCTGAATCGCTGTTCTCGATGCCGCGTGGCGCCACGCGCCAGTAGGGCTGAAGTTCGGCGAAGTCCGCCGCCGTCTCGAACTGCTCGGCCAGGCCATAGACGACGAATCTGGCGCGCTCTCGCAACGAGTGATCCGCGAGGGCCTTGACGATGACCTCCGCGCCGATCCCGTGGGGATCGCCCATCGTGATACCGATGGTCGGGCGTGACTCGGATGGATGCGTATCTGTCATAGTCGCGTCGGGAATGCGCGGCGCAGTTTGTTTCGCCGGTTTTCTTCATATTTTAGCGATCGCGGCGCCATGACGCGAATGCTCAGGCGTCGAAGCCGTGCTTCGAGAGGAAGGACAGATCGACGCCCCCGGGATCCTGATCTGTCCGCATCGTTGTCATCAGATGCGCGATGGAGCGAACGAGGATATCGGTCTCAATGTTGACGTGTTCGCCGGCGCGTCTGGAGTTCAGTGTCGTCAGTTCGAGTGTCGTCGGGATCAGCGCCACGCTGAAGCGCGACGCCTCGACAGCGGCGATGGTCAGCGAAATTCCGTCGATGGCCACGGAGCCTTTCGGGACCATGAATCGCATCGCGTCGGCGCCGGGTTCGAACCACCAGATCGACTCCTTCGATGATTGTTCGATCGCTGCGATGGTCGCGACGGCGTCGACGTGTCCCTGCACGAAGTGGCCGTCGATGCGATCACCCACGACCATCGATTTCTGGAGGTTGACGCGATCGCCCTGCCTGAGATCGCCGAGTGTGCTCCGTCGCAGTGTCTCGGCGATGACATCGAATGAGGCCGACGTCGCATCCGCCCGGGTCAGCGTCAGGCAGACGCCGTTGATGGCGACGCTGGCGCCGTCGGCGAGGCCCGACCAGTAACCCGGCGCGTCGATCGACAGGACGCGCCCGCCGGCGGATTCCGCGATTTTCTGAATGACGCCGATCCGATCGATGATGCCGGAGAACACGACTCGCCCCTTTTCGAACCTTCGTTGCGTCGATCGGACGTTCGGTCGACGTGATCGCCATTATAGGCGATCGAATCGCCGGGCGTTTCGCGGGGGCGTCGTGTGGCGGAGACGCAAATGAAAACGCCCCATCGTCGGCGGATGGCCGAATCGACGGGGCGTCTGTCATGTCTCAGGCTGAACGTCGGACTCAGCTCGCCGTGTTCGTGACGCTCGTACCGCCGCCCGAGCCGACGGTCCCCTGGCCACCCAACGCGCCGAACAGGGCGTTGAAGATCTGGTCGAAGTCGAAGTTGTCGGGATCGATCGTCTCGCTGTCGCTGAAGGCGGCCGCGAGTTCGTCGAGACCTTCGAGCGAGTCCGGATTGGATTCGGCCGTCTGCTGGAGCTGCTCGAAGTCTTCGATCGTGTTGAGACTGTTGGCCTTGAAGAAGCTGGAGAGCGCCGAGGCCTGGGCGTCCGTCAGCGGTTCGGCGGTGAAGCCGGGATTCGTCGAGGCGAGAACGCCCACGACTGTCTCATTCAGAATCTTGATTTCGTTTGCCGTGAGCTCCGAAATCTGGCCACCTGCAACCTTGGCGCCGGCGCTGAGGATGCTTTCACCGAAGCAGCCCGTCAGGCCCAGACCCAGTGTCATCGTCGCCAGTGCGCAAAATCGTACTTTTCCTGTCTGCATCGCTTTCGCCTCCCGGGGTGTTCCCCATCCCTTTACAAGAACCCGGTCGCACGCAGCGATTGTCCTGCGCATCGACCCGTTACGGCACATTCAGCGTGAAAAGAAACTCCACGAGTCGATCGCCTTCGACCGTGGCCGGGGCGTCGATCGCCGTGCGAATCTGATCACGTTTCTCGTCGTCGGTGAGGCGTTCGTCGTTCTGAATTGCTTCCAGGTCCGCCAGCGTGAATTCCTGAATCTGGTCCGGCAGGACTGGTGCAAACCTTTCGAACCCGCACCCGATAGGCATCGTCGCCATCAGGAACAGGTTGCAGCAAAAAAAGCCGAATCCAAGGCGGTTGCGTCGCATGATAAGACCCTTCGAGCGTGTCGCTCCAGGCGGCCGGGCGAGGACCGAAATCGTCATTTTGTGGATCGTCCGCGAAATTGTACGGCTTTAGCGGGTATAAGAGGCTATGTCGGCCATATCGAGCCGTTGGGCTGGCGCCGAGTTGTTATCGGTGGCGCGCCGCAACGCCGCGGGTGTCCGATACCCGGCCGAACTTTTCAGGGAGACGCGACATGGCGGCAGATCAATCTCGGAACTTCAGGATCCGTCCGGTCCGCCGCGGACTGTCGTCGTGCGCCGCGAATTCGCTCGTGATCCTCTCGATCGGACTTTTCTGCGTTCGATCGGCGATCGCGGCGCCCGATGTCTGCGACGCTTCGCGGGCCCGCCTGGCCGGCGCCGGGACGCCTGAGGCGCGACGGACGGCCACGATTGCGCTGGCGGAATGCCTGGTCAACAGGGCCGCAGCGCCGGGCCTGGCTGCCGAGCTGATCGGGGACAAGTCGCATCGAGCGGCGCTGAAGGCGGCGCTCGATGAAGCGGCGAACCTGCTGACATCCGACGCCGTCGCAATCCCTTCGGCGGAATCCGAGACACTCGCATCGCAGAAGCGCCGCGTCGAACTTCTTCGCGCATTCCTGCAGGTGTTTCAGGCGATCGCTGCGGCCGACGGCTCCGAGGCGTCCAACGACGCCCTGATGTCGGCGTGTGTCGAGCTGGCGATTTACACGGACAACGCAAATGACGAGATCGTCTCGGCGGCGAAGCTCTGGCAGTCTGCGGCGTATCGACGGGCCGGGCGCGCCGATCGCACGCTCCAGATGATGCGTCCGGCGCTGGGCCGCAGTAACGGCGTCGCCTCGGACTTCTACGCGAGGATTGAACGATGCCACGCGCTGGCGGATGCGGGTCAGTTCGTCGGGGCGATCGCCCTGGCGGCGAAGATCGACGGCAGGATCGACGAGTGGATGATTGAGGCGCCCCAGGCGACGCGGGTCAGCGCCCGTCGAACGGCCACGATGACGCGGGTCACGCTCTACCGACGCTGGAGCGCCGCGCTGGCGAAGGAAGGGCTCGACGCACGCGCCGCGGACGCCGAGAAATCCGCGACGGAACTCGAAGCCTCGATCAGGGACGATTCACACGCCGACCTGGCGCTGGACAACGCCATTGCCGAACTGCCGCCGATCGACACAAAGGGCGATGCCGACGCCGAGTCTGCGTCAAAGTAACACAGGCGCCGCCGGCGAAACGCAGAACAGAAAAGGCCCGCGACTTCGCTGAAGTCGCGGGCCTTTTGTTGTTGGATCGTTGGCGGATGCGCGTGTCGCTAGGCGACGGGGTTCGGCTGCGCCCGCGACGGCAGTTCGATCGTTGGTGTTTCGATCGGCGTCGGTGTTGCGACGCCCGCCGGCTGCGGCTCGAAGGCGATCCTGGGCGGCGGTCGCAGGTCCCAGACCAGGCCGAAGATCGACATCGTCCTCAGAATGTAATACGTGATGTCGATTTCCCACCAGTAGAACCCCTGGCGCGTGACGCCCGGGTACATGTGATGGTTGTTGTGCCAGCCCTCTCCCAGCGTGATCAGGGCGAGGAGGAAGCTGTTGCGGCTCTTGTCCGTCGTCTGGTAGCGGCGGCGGCCGATCAGATGGGCCAGGGAGTTGATCGTACAGGTGCCGTGCAGCAGGCAGACCGTCGAAATGAAGAAACCCCAGACGAGCATCTGGAAACCGCCCGTGCCCAGCGCCGGCCAGATTGCGTTCAGGATCACGCCGAAGAGGAACATCCCGACGGCAAGCAGTACCGGAATCAGGAGATCCGCCCGATCGAGGAACCGAAGTTCCTTGTATTTCACGAGGTCGGGGATCACTTTGTAGTCGGTCGGAAAGGCGCCGCGCGTCGTGATCCATCCGATGTGCGACCACCAGAATCCGTGCTGATGTGGCGAATGCACATCTTCGGGATCATCGGAGTGACGATGATGATGGCGATGATGGGCCGCCCACCAGAGGGGGCCACGCTGGACGGCGGAGGCGCCCAGCAGTGCGAAGAGGAACTGCATGAACCGTGACGTCTTGAACGCCCGGTGCGAGAAATAGCGATGGTAAATCCCGGTGATTGCAAACATCCGGATGAAGTACATCCCGACGGCGACACCGACGGCGATCGGACTCCAGCCGACCCAGATGACACCGATGACGGCCACGTGCATGAAGATCATGGGCAGAATTCGCGTCCACTCGATCTTCCAGAATTCTTCCTTGGGGACGGGCTCCGTCGTGACGCCCGAATCGAACCAGAGCGCCATGCTCTTAAAAAGTCCCATTGGCAAACTTCTCCGTCAGACAGTTTCGAATGTTGGGACGGCGACAATGTGGTGTCGGCGCCATATCACTGTTTGATTGAGGGCGCCTGCGTGCGGTTTCGTCACAGGCGCCAGAATGTAACAACAAGTCGCCCGGCGAGCCTGCGCCGCGCGACGTTTCGCCGCCGGAAATCCGCGCCAGTGGTTCCGGGCGGCCGCAAAAGCATGCGGCCAATTCCGATTCAACGCAACCGTCCTGCGATTCCAACGCGAAATCCGGACGTCTCCGGCGGATTCCCGTTCTCCGCGTCGCCTGACACGCCATCGTGAAGCCGTTCGCTCGAACGAACGTTCGCTCGCGACGCGGCGATCCTCTTTCTTTCAATCGGCCGGAGCGTCGTGAGGCGACGAGTCGGGTCCATCTGGAAATCCCGCATCGATCATCTACACTCCGCAGCCAACGCCGCATTTGAGACACGAAATCGCCGTCCGCAGCCAGACGGGCGGTGGAGGGACGCTGAGCGATCATGGGCGGACTTTTTGACGGAACTCCACTTGAACGGCCCGTCACATGCGCTGTCTGCGGCCTGGCGCTCAGTGATTGCGGGTGTCCGCGCGGCGTCGATGGCGCCGTGCGTCTGCCGAAGGACCAGCCTCTGCGCATTCGGCGCGAGCGGCGACGCGGCAAAATGGTCACAGTGATCGCGGGTTTCGACCCCGTGGCGACGGATATGCGAGCGACGCTCGCGAAACTCAGGACCGCGTGCGCCGCAGGGGGTACGATCGCGGACGATTCGATCGAAATCCAGGGGGATCATCGGGATCGGATCCTGACGCTCGTGACGAACATGGGATACTCGGCCAAACTGGCGGGCGGGTGAAACGTCGCGCCGGCGTCGTTCGGTTTCGAGTGAACGCGCCCCCTCGTATAATGCGCGACACGCAATTCCAATCAGGACCTCCGCTTGCGGACCCAGCCGCGATCCAGCGATCGATGTAGGTGCCGACGATGAAGCTGATTGTCTTCGAAGACGCCCACTACCAGAGCCTGCTGCCCCTGGTCTACACACGCCCCGTGTTCAAGCTTCGCTGTGGCTTCGACGCGCTGCTGCACAAGATGGAGGCCGCATTCGGACAACAGGCGGCCGGAGTCGTCGTGCGCCCCGCCCTGCGAAACGCCTTTCACAAGCGAAATGAGCGCGCCGTCATCGGTGTGGATACGGCGACGGACGACGATGATCAGCTCTGGATCAACGGCCGCGCGCTGGTCACGGCCGCGTTCGAGATTCCGCGCAACTCGGCCGTGTGGCGCGGCGAGGCGCTGCTGGCGGCGCGCGTCGATGCCCGAACCTCGTCGCTGCTGGCGGACGCCGTTTCGGCCGACGCCGGCGCGATCCGCCAGGCCCTCGGCGTCTGCCGGCCGGCGGACATCGATCCGGCCGGCGCCCGGCTGATCGAATATCCATGGCAACTCGTCAATGCGACGCCCCGCGAGATCGTTCGCGCCTTTGCCGATGTTGAACCCGGCAGCCGCGGCATCATCTATCCCGGCGCCCATCTCGTGAACGAAGGCGCCATCTACATCGGCGCCGGCTCGCGGCTCATGCCCTGCGCCGTCCTCGACGCCGACGATGGTCCCATCTACATCGGCGACAACGTGACGATCCGCCCCAACGTCACGATCACGGGGCCCTGCTTCATCGGCGAGAACTGCACGATCCAGGCCGGCGCCAATATCCGCGAGGGAACGAGCATCGGCATGTGGTCGAAGATCGGGGGCGAAGTCGAAGGAACGATCATCCACGGGTATTCCAACAAGCAGCACGACGGCTTCCTGGGGCACAGCTACGTCGGAGAATGGGTGAACCTCGGGGCGGATACCGTCACGAGCGATCTGAAGAACACCTATGGCTCGATTCGCGTTCCGATCAACGGGAAGCTGATCGACAGCGGCGAGATGTTCGTCGGGGCGATCATCGGCGATCACACGAAGACGGGGATCAATGTCGCCCTGCCGACAGGCTGCGTCATCGGGTTTGCGTCCAACATCTTCATGAGCAGGTACCCGCCGAAGTTCATTCCGAGCTTCAGCTGGCTGACGGACGACGGCGCCGAGCGGAACGATCCTGAGCGGGCGCTGGCCGTGGCGCACAAGGTCGTCGCCCGCCGAAAGCGCGAATTGGGCGAGGCGGAAGTCGCGCTGTTTCTCTCCGTCGCAAACCTCTCCCGGGAAATCGAATCCGCCTGAACAATAGGTGGCCCACCACGTTGGTGGTGGTGGGCGCGACGATACGGATGTGAATATCCGCTCCAGTCGTTGAGGTGTTCGGCGTGTTCGCATCGTCGCGCTCCCACCTCTGAAGAGGCGCCCCACCCGCGGGTCGCTACGGCGGAGATGCAGGTTTTCGGCCGGATTGTCGGGTTGTTTCGCGCGTTCGGGGTATCACGAAGAAGGTTGAGGCGGACATGCTGGACACCTTTGACATCGTTTTCCAGTCCGCGATTGACGATGCGCCTCGCTGCGCGCTGAGCGTCGCGGGGTTGCGGGAGCGCGGGACGTCCTATGGCGTGTTTGCGCGGCGTGGATCCAGCGTGACGACATTGGAGGACCCAGGACGCCTGAGGCTGACCGGCGTCAGCGCTGTTCCGGAATTGTCCATGGCGTTTCTTCGCGAATCGTCGCTTGCGGACTATCTTGAGCTTGTTGATCAGACCGCTTCGGTTGAGTCGTTCCGACGATACAGTCTTCCTCTCTCCGAGGATGAGGGCTACTGCCCGCACGGCGCAGAGGACCTGACACTTGAGTGCGACGTCACGAATGGCGTTTCCCCCATGCGTTGCCGACGCTGCGGAGGGTTTGTCAGTCGATATTCGCTCGGATTGCCGTCGGAACTATCGACTGAGTTATGGGCGTGGGAGTCGGACTATCTGGCGTTGTTCGACCTGTGGTTGTATTCGTCGACCTACGACGCCTACGCCGGCTCGGAGCTGCGGGATCGCTCCAGGGCCGTCCATCTCGAGGCGACGCGTCTTGCGGGAGCAATCTCTGCGGCAACGGGAGCGGCGGTGGAATACGCTCCGACTCAGATTCCGTTGCCTGAGTGAGGGGCCGCGCGCCCGGCCTTTTTTGGCGGAGTGGCCCACCACTTTAGTGGTGGTGGGCGCGACGAGACGATCGTGGTGTGACGCCGGCGACGCGAAAACCGTCGTCGGACGACGAATCCCCCGCCCACGTTACAAACCCAATATTCGAACGGTTCTTCCGCGCTCGTGTCGTCGCGCCCCCACCTCTGAAGAGGCGCCCCACCCCGGGGGTGTTCTAACTGGGCTCGGCGACGTGCAGCACCTTCCATTCGCCGTTGCGGCGGCCGACGAGGAGATCCTGCTCTGAGGTCCCGCCATCGGGGAATGTGCAGACTTCCGTCACGCGATAGATGTCATCCGTGACCTTTTCCTTTTTCGGGAATGTCGAGCGAATGCCCTCGAAGTCCGGCAGTCCCGACTTTGCCATCTCGGCCCGATACGCCAGTTCCAGGATTTCCGCCGTGGACAGAATCAGCTCGTTCAACTGATCGCCCTGGGTCCACTTGGTCGCCATCTCGTACCTGAGCATGTACTCCGCTTCCAGATGGAAGTCCTTGCAGGCGACGGCCGCCTCGAGGTCGCCCTTGCGATAGGCCTCTTCCAGCTTGAGGATCGCCCCCTCAGGCGTTGTGAAGTCCGCCTTGGGGCCGGACGATTTCGAACCGGCGTCGGACGATGACGAGCACGCCATCGGCGCGACCGCGAGCAAGGCACAGAGAATCGAAAGCTGTCGCATGGATCCCTCCCCGAATCGGCGAACCCATCTCGGCGCGCCACGGCGTCCATGATCCGATTCGACACGGGCATTTGCAACGGGTGTGGGGCGTGCGCATTCGAAAAAAAGTTACGGGAATCGCAGTGTGTGGCCCGCGACTTTGGTCGTTGAGGCGCGTAAACCGTCGCTATGCGTCGCATTCCTCTTCGATGAGATTCGGGGGCGACTCGAACGGCGCGTTCACCTTCGTATCGTCGCGCCCCCACCTCTGAAGAGGTGGGCCACCCGACCGAATCGTCGCGCTCCGGACTCTGAAGAGGCGCCCCACCCGACGCGGTGGGTGACGTCCTACGCGTCTTCGGTCCGTCGCAGCGACGGATCGTGCGCGTCGATGTCGTCTTTGTGCGTGTAGGCGGCCGAGGGTTTTCTGTCGCGCTCGATCTCGGCCCGCACGCGCGGCAGGCAATCCGGAAATTCGCTCTGGATGAAACCGACGAGTTTCTCCCGCACCTTGCATCGAAGGTCCCAGCAGGTCGGTGAATCCGCGGCGCTGACGAGCGCCCGCAGTTCAATCGTCTGTTCCTTCGCGTCCGTCACCTGCAGCACGCAGACGCGACCGTCCCACTCCTCACACTCCTTCACGATACGCTCCAGCTCCTCGCGAACGCGTTGAACGGGCAGCCGATAGTCCGCGTGGATGAAGACGCTTCCCAGCAGGTCCGCCGTCTTTCGCGTCCAGTTCTGGAACGGCTGTTCGATGAAGTAGTTCAGCGGCACGACGAGTCGGCGATCATCCCAGATCTTCACGATGACGAATGTCGAGCGAATCTCCTCGATCCAGCCCCACTCGCCCTCGACGATCACGACGTCGTCGATGCGGATCGGCTGCGTCAGGGCGAGCTGGACACCCGCGATCAGATTTGCAATCGTCGCCCGTCCCGCAAAGCCCAGCACGATGCCCGCCACACCCGCCGACGCCGCCAGTCCCTTGCCGAAGTCGCGGACGCTGTCAAAGGTCATCAGCACGGCGGCCACGCCGATCGTGCTGACGATGATGATGAGCGATCGCGAGAGGACCCGCGTCTTCGTGTGAATCTGACGGGCGCGCAGGTTGTCCTTCACGCCGATCGGGTGACGCGCCAGGATCATGTCGTCGATGACACTGATCCCCCGAATGACGAGCCACGTGATCGACGCGATCAGACCGATGGCGACGCCGTGTCGCAGTGTCTTCGCCAGCGTCGGGGTGAAGCTGCAGGCGGGGATCAACAGCTGTAGCGCCAGGAAGACCATGGCCATCCGGGCGCTGTTGCGCGTGTTCTTGAAGAGCAGCTCGTCGAGGTCCGTCTTCGTGCGCTTCGCGAACTTCGTAGCGAAGTGATAGAGCGCCCAATGGAGCGTGAGCGCCGCGATAACGCCGATCGCGAGGAGCGACAGGGCCGAGAGGGCGTCGGCCAGGATCGACGCGGTTTCAGCGAACAGGAGGGATTCCGGCGGCCACATACGGGGCATTGTAGTCCACGCCATGGGCCGCCGTCATTCTGCAACCTTGTCGCATGCGACGCGCGAAAGGGTGTAATCGTCACATCGGCGGAACTTCGTAGCCCGCTTCCTGCGTGATGACGGGCTCGGCGGGCTTGTCCGTCGCCAGCGAGCCTTCCGGCATCGGCGCGTCCTTCGCAAAGAGGTAGTACAGACCGCCCTCGCTGTAGGTCCAGCCGGCCCGCTTGCCCGCTTCCTCGCCGACACCCATATAGATGTCGCAGCGGCCGGGCGCCCGGATCGCGGCGCCACGATCCTGATCCAGGATGAAGGTGCTCAGGCGATTGCGATCGCCGCCGTCGTCCGGGACCTTGGTCGAGATAAAGGCCAGGGCGCCGCGCGGGAAAATGTCCTTGTCCGTCGCGATGCTGAATTCCGGTGTAACGGGCTTGCCGAGGCAGCCGTAGGGACCTCCGTTCGCTTCCTGGAAGAAGATGTAACGCTTGTTCTGGAAGAGGTACTTGTCCATTTCTTCGGGGTGCTGCCGGAAGTAGGCGATCATCGTGGCGAGGGACATGTCCCGCTTCTGGATGGCGCCGTCGCTGACCAGCTGTTTCGAGACAGGTGTGTACTCGTGGCCGTTGTTGCCGGCGTACCCGACTTCATACAGCGTGTCGTCCGGCAGACGGATGAAGCCCGATCCCTGCACGGACACGACATAGGCTTCGAACCGATCGCTCAGCCAGATCAGCTCGTGGCCGCTCATCTCGCCGCTCGTCTCGATCTCCTCCCGCGTTCGCCAGGGGCCTCCGACGACTTCGCCATAGCGATCCTTCTCCAGGCCGGGCGGCAGGCGATAGAGCGGGTACCTGAATTCCTCCGTCGGTTCGAGACTGCCCTCGAAGATCGGCGAATAGTAGCCCGTGAACAGGACGGTTCCCTCGTCGTCGCAGCCAATGGACTGGAAGACGTCGAAGTTCCGGCGGATCAGGTCATCCAGCTTCGCGGGGCTGTCGGCCTGATCGAGGACATCGAGGAATCGCTCGAGACTCAGCAGCACGCGGGCGTGGGTGATGGGACCGAGCGGGTAGTACTGCCTGCTTGAAGGATTCTTCAGGTAGGCGATGCTGTTTCCGACGGCGTCGCGCAGACCGAGCCGCTTGCCCCGATACCACGCCTTGCCGAAGGCGGGGTAGTCCTTTTCGGCGACCTGCCTCAGTGCGAACTTGCCCGGCGGCAGAGGTCGCTCATAGTCCTTGTCGACTTTTCGGATCGGCAGTGGTTCGACGGGTTTGTTGCAGCCTGTTGTCAGAATACCTGCGAATGCCAGAAGTACGATCAGGCGGCTTCGAGACGGCATAGCCGATCTCCTTTCGGGAAATTCGTTGGCGGGGCTTGTGCGATATCTGCAGTCGCCGGCAATCTTTGCGCGTACGCTCCCCAGTCGTCGTACGCTTATTCCTCTTCTATCGACGGGCCGCCCCTTTTCCGCCGACAGTTCTTGTTGCGTTGACTCCGGTTTCCGCCGATTCCTAAGATCTGGTTGCCATGGAACACGAACGCTACGACGCCCGGTTGGGAATCCTTCGCCGCGATCTGCTTTTCGCGCGGCGTTACCTCTGGTTCGTTGCGGCGTCGGCCCTCGATATCGTCATGACGACGCTTGTGCTCTCCGTCGGCGGATTCGAGGCGAATCCGCTCGCCAGCCTCGTGATTGACAGATTCGGGATGCACGGGGCGATCGCCTACAAGTTCACGCTCATCATTCCGGTCATCGTGTGCTGCGAGATCGTGGGCCGGCACAACGCGCGGACGGGGCGGGCGCTGGCCAGCTTCGCGATCGTGGCGCCCGCCATGGCGTCATTGCTCGGCGGCTGGCTGATCGTTCAGGCCGCGTCGGGCCCGGCGATGCTGCCATGACCCGGACGAAATCGCTTACCGGACGGTCCATACGCTTGACCCGGACATCTGCGGAATCGATACTTGCTGGAGACGCAGTTCGGCGTTTACCTCGCCGATCTGACAATTACCCCTCGCCCCTACATCGGGAGATCCCCCAGTGCTGACAAGTCGAAGGCTCCATTCGACGCTGGCGCGTTTTGCCGCCATTGCCGTGTCGTGCGGCGCGCTGATCGGCGCCAGTTGCCCCAATAGCGGTACCAGTATTATTCCCGGCGCGAACAACCTGGATTCGGCCATCAGCGGTGGTTCCGACTTCAGCTCCGCTGCGTCGCTGGCGATCCCCGATGGTGAAGCGTTCGAGTTTACGGGGATCATCAACGGCGGCGCACCCGACGTCTTCGATCTCGGCGCCGTGTCGCCCGGCGATCGGATCATCGTTACAGTCAACGCCGTCAGCGGCGGCACGCTCGATCCCGTCGTTGCGATCTTCGATCAGAATGAAGAGCTCTTCAGCATCAGCGACGACATCGACACGGACGGCGGCAATTTCAACTCCGCGATTAACAGCGTCGTCACTGTGGCCAGCAACCAGATGTTCCTCGCCATCACGAAGTTCTTTCTCGATTCGACGGGCGGCGCCTACAACGCGTCGGTCCGGATCGAGCGCGGCGGACAGACGCCGACCCCCGCCGTCCAGACGATCCTGCTGAATTTTGCAGGCGGCGCCGCCACGATTCAGAACGAGGGCTCGTTCAACCTCGATCCCTTTGACGCCGGTGACATCGACGACGCGTACGCGGGACAGACGGCGATCGTCAAGCAGGCGATCGTTGACACGATGATCGAGAATTTCTCCCCGTTCGGCGCCGTGATTGTCACGACGGATGAGAATCCCAACCTCGTTCCCGGTACCTACAGCACGATCCACTTCGGCGCCTTCAGCTCGACGAAGTTCGGCGTGGCCGATGATGTGGATGTGGGTAATCTCGATTACTGCGACGACGGGATCATCTTTACCGTCGGATTTGACAATCCCTTTGCCAGTCGTCCATCGGCCACGGGCATCGGTGTCGCCATCGGCAACGTCGCCGCCCACGAGGCGGGCCATCTGCTCGGCCTGAACCATGTCGCCGACGTGACGGCGCTGATGGACAACACGGGGACCGCCAGCACGCTGCTCGCGGATCAGAACTTCAAGACGGCGCCGCTGAGCCCGTCGGTGTTTCCGATCGGCAATCAGAATGGGCCGGCCCTGCTGGATCGTGTCATCCCGGCGCCCTGAGGCGCATCATCACATGGCCGGCGCCGACGTCGCGTGCGCCGCGTTCTCCAGAAGCGGTTTGACGAGCGGAAGCAGCGCGAGCTGCAGCGAGTTGAACATCGCGTGTCCCAGGATGGCCGGCCACAACGAGCGGGTCATCGTGGTGATCGTTCCGAGCACGAGTCCGATTGCGCTCGTCTGGAGCATCCCCATGGGGCCCTGATAGGCGTGGACCATGCCGAACAGGACCGCACACGCGATGACGCTGGCGGCCCTGTTGCGCGTCAGCGCATTGAATCGCGTCAGCAGCAGTCCGCGAAAGAGAAGCTCCTCGTGAATGCCGGTCAGGACGCCGAACAGCAGCATCGTTGTGATGCTGAAATCCGGCAGGACGTCGAGAAGCACCTGTTTGTCCGCGATGATGGACTCTGCGCCGGCCTCGGCAAACACAATGTAACAGATGGCATAGAGCACCCCCGCTCCGAGCATTGCGATGTAGCAGCCCGGCAGCGCCGCCATGGTCCCGAGTAATGTCGCCCTGTTGAATCGCGCCAGTCCTAGGCTTGCCGGTCCCTGGCGCCGCGCGATCAGAATCCCCGACACGATGCCGATCGATCCGAGGCCGATGATCACGTTGCTCCACAGCACGCCGTAGGTCGGAAATGTCTCCGCGACGTACGCCATCAGATCCTCGACCTGCGGCAGGATGAACATGACGGCGAAGAGACCGACGGCGATGATGAGATCCACGGCGCCGGCCGAACGCGTCATGTCGACGTCAGGATAGTCTCTCGACCGCGGGGCAATCGGCCGGGCGGCGTAAACGACAGGGCCATCGGGCGCGCGGGCGGAGTACACGACAGGCGGCGATCCCGCCTCGATGTTCTCGGAACGCTGAGTGTTCGGAGCGTCGCCTTCCACGCGTGCCGCCTTTCGTCGCGAGTGTCTGCGGCGGACATCCGCTTATTCGTATTCCGACTCTTCACGATCGAGGCCCGGTTCGTCGACCTTTCCGACCTTCTCGACCACCAGGCTCGCGCGCAGCGAATCCGTTTCGCTGAAGGCTGAGAGAATGTCGAGGATCTCGGAATAGGGAACGGCGAACCCGACGACTCGGTCCGAACTGAGTTGTCGCGGCGTGTCGCCGAGGAACTGCACGAGTTCGGGAATCGAAATCGGCGCGGGAATCGGCGGTGAGATGGAGCCGTTTCGCTTGTTCTTATAGACGAGCGTCAGGTTCCGATCGCCCGAATCCGCCGTCAGCTGCGTGATGGTCACACGACCGTCCTTGCGAACACCCGGGAAAATCGCCGGCGGTCGGCACATCATGCGTTTGCCGAAGAGCGCGAGCCGCGGTGAATCGGACTGCTGGGCGTATATCAGGTCCTTTCCGTGGCAATCGATGACGTCGAGGACGAGATTGTCGCGATCGAGCACGTACGACTTGATTGCCGGGTGTGGACGCACCCGCAGCGCGAGATAGGCGGCGATTCGCGCATCGTTGTTGTTGGAATCGAGCAGGCGCCGCAGTTGCTCACCCGCCGCGTAGACGCGATCCGCCCGGCCCAGTTCCTGGATCGCCTCGATCTGGAACTTGCCGGAATCCTCCAGCGCGTGCTCGCCGACGCCGATGGCGCCCTCTCGTTCGCCGAGCCGCAGGAGGGTTCTTGCGGCGTAGTAGTGCGTTTCCTTGTTCTGGATGTCGAGCGCTTCGGCCAGCCTTGGAATGACGGGTTTGCCCAGCGCCTCCAGGGCGAGGCCGATGGCGTTGGGGTTGCCTTCGCCGCTCTTCAGCGCCGCGATCAGTTCTTCGGCGCGTGATTCGAGGAAGGCGGGGTTCGAATTCAACGGCGTATACAGGAGCCGTTCGAGGAAGAGGCGCTTCTCGTTGGCCATGTCCTTCGGAAAGCGAAGCTCAATGTAGGATGAGCTCTCGCCAATGGCGAACTTGTCGGAGCCGCCCCAGCGACTGTTGATCGCGCGTTCGGCGGCGCGGGCCACGCTGTGACGCGGATCGTTCAGAACGAGGCGCACCTTTCGCGGCTCCTTCACGATACCGCCACCGAGCACGGTTCCGCGGCGAAGGTCGATGCGCTCACTCGGACGCCCCTGGCGATCGAAGGGCGACACGAACACGGGGCCGGACGCGATCGCCTGCGGCTTGCTGCTCAGCACGCCCGACGGCGTCGCCGCCCAGACCTGGAGCGTCGCCAGAACGAGCCGGCCGCCGACCAGCGACGTCGTCTCCGTTCCCAGCGCCTTGACGCGAACGTCGAATCGCTCGTTCTTCTGGGCGCCGCCCGGGACGTAGGCCTCCAGTTCGACCATCGCCGTGTCTTTGCTGTCGAGAAAGTCCGACGCGTTGATTCCGTCGCTCCCGATTTCGGCGCGACGGCGAATTTCCTTGATGAGGTAGTTGCGAACCACTTCGGGACCGTCCGAGCCGCCGGTGTCCACCAGGTCAACCACGAGCCCGAATCCGCGAACGGCGTTGCGCTCCATTCCCTGGATGTTCACGAGCGGGCCGATCGTTCCCTGCCGCGCGACGGTATCCGGCTCCGACGCGGGTGTGTCTTCCGGCTGGTTCTTCTTCTCCTTCCAGGAGTCGAACATGTTCGCCCAGTCGGTTTCGCTGCAGCCGGCGCTCCAGAACGCGGCGGACAGGATGACGATGGTGGGAAGCCACTGAGTGTTGCGCATGATCCAATGCCTCTTTGTGTTCGCGAGCGTCGCGACTGTCGTCTCAAATGGAAAAATCGTGGGCGGGGCCCTGCGTGTCGTTGTTCTTTCGATTCCGGGGCGGTCGAACCCGAAGCTCCGGCGGCGTACTGATGACGGTGCATCCCGCGGGAACGCTCGACGTGATGAATGTTGAACCGCCGATCGTGCAGCCTTCACCGAGGACGGTGTCGCCGCCGAGGACGGTCGCGTTGGCGTAGATCGTCACGTTGTCACGGACCGTCGGATGCCGCTTGTAGCCGCGCACCATGCCGCCGCGCTCGTCCTTCAGGAAGCTGAGGGCGCCAAGGGTCACGCTCTGGTAGATCTTGACGTTGTCGCCGATGTCCGTCGTCTCGCCGATGACGACGCCCGTGCCGTGATCGATGAAGAAGCGCTGGCCGATCCGGGCGCCGGGATGGATGTCGATGCCCGTTTTCAGGTGGGACCATTCCGACATCGCTCGAGGAATCAGCGGGATCTCCATGTTGTAGAGCTCATGGGCGTAGCGATGGACCGTGATCGCGAGCAGGCCCGGGTAGGCGAAGATGACTTCGTCATAGTTGTCGGCCGCGGGATCGCCCTCGTAGGCCGCCTCGACATCCAGGGCGAGCTTGTCCCGCATGTCGGGAATCTTCTGCAGGAACGCCTCGGCCAGATCCCGCGCCTGCTGATCGAAGGGCAGCGCCTGGTCGGAAGGTCCCGTCGGATCGTAGTTGCCCGACACCTCGTTCCGATGGCACAGCGACAGGAAGATCTGCATGTAGAGCGTCTGCGCCAGGCGGGGCAGCAGCTCGCCGACGTGATAGTGAACGTTCTTGAAGGAGAGATTCTGGCGCCCGAAGTACCCGGGATAGGAGATCTCGAAGAGGAGGTCGATGATGCGCGTGACCTCCGCCTTGGCCGGGAGGTAGCCGCGACCGATGTGCCGCGTTCGCGGCTCGGCTTCGTAGCTGGCCACGATGCGATCGATCAGACCGCTCAGTCGTTCATCCAGATCGTATTCGCCGATCATGTCGTCGGGGCTCCTCGATGACCGCTCCTGCCCGGGACGCGGTCCGGCTCTTGTCAGAAGGAGAGGCGTTATCGCCAACATCGTTCGGCCGCGGCGTCGGCCTGAGGAGGGTCGCACGGCGCGTATCGGTCCTCTCAATGCGCCCGTCAGCAGGTTCAATTATATGACCGGCCACCCCCGCCAGCCAATCGCCGATAACCCTGTTGTCGGGATCGGCCCGTCCGATCGATCGCGCCGCCGCGCCGGCGAGACGCCGCGAATACGCCTGTCCTCGGCGGAATCGCGTGAGAATTGCCCCCACATCTTCCCGGTCGCGATTTCGCTTTGCATGTCGCCGAAGGACCGGATACCTTGAGGCCGTTTGCCCATCGAGCGGGGGCGTTTCCACGCGTCGCCCGAGGGCGCCGTGCGACGGCTGATGCCGCACGAAGGATTCCCAAACCGAGGCCCGATGTCGTCGCCGCACAAGCGCGTGGCGCGGCGTTCGGACCGAAACGGCGACGAGCGTCGCGGAACACGGCATGGATTTTTCGCAGTTGGGACATTCCGCCGTCATCGGTCTCCAGTGGGGCGATGAGGGCAAAGGCAAGATCGTCGATCTTCTCACGGAACACTTTGACGTCGTCGTGCGATACGCCGGCGGCGCCAACGCGGGTCATACCGTCCGGATCGGGGCCGAGTCGTACGCGCTGCATCTGCTCCCCAGCGGCATCCTCCGCAAGTCGGCGCTCAATCTGATCGCCCCCGGCGTCGTCGTGGATCTCGAGATCCTCGCCGGCGAAATCGACGGGCTTCGCAAACGTAATATCCACGTCGGCGACAATCTTCGGATTTCCGAACGGGCCCATCTCGTCATGCCATGGCACAAGATGCAGGACAAGCTCGCCGAATCCAGCGCCGGCGACGCTCGCAAGATCGGGACGACGGCCAAGGGCATCGGTCCCTGCTACGCCGACAAGATGCTTCGCTCGACGGCGATTCGCGTGGGCGATCTGCATGACGCGGATCGGTTCCGCGAGCGGGTCGCGGCCATCGCCGAGATAAAGAACAAGATCTTCGCCGCGCTCTACGCGGACGCCACGCCCATCAACGCCGGCGAAGTGACGGATGAATACCTGGCCCTGGCCGACCGACTGAAGAGCCACTTCGCCGACACGACGCGCCTGCTGCATGAGCGCATCGACGCGGGCGATCGTGTGTTGTTTGAAGGCGCCCAGGGCTCAATGCTCGATATCAACCACGGCACGTATCCCTACGTCACGAGCAGCGCCTGCATCGCGGGCGGCGTGAACGTCGGCGCCGGCGTGGCGCCATCGCTGCTCCAGAGCGTCGTGGGCGTAGTGAAGGCCTACAGCACGCGCGTCGGCGGAGGCCCCTTCCCCACGGAACAGGACAACGACATCGGAGACAGGATTCGCGATCGCGGCCACGAATACGGCACGACGACGGGCCGGCCCCGGCGCTGCGGCTGGTTTGACGCCGTTGCGGCGCGCCACGCGATTCGCCTGTCGGGCGTGACGGAGCTGTGCGTGATGCATCTGGATACGCTCGGCACCTTCGACGAGGTCCGCATCTGCACGGCCTATCGCAACGGAGACGAGACATCCGACGCGTTTCCGTCGCGGGCGGAGGTCCTGGCGGACGTGGCGCCTGTCTTCGAGTCCCTGCCTGGCTGGAAGGTTGATCGCCCGCAGGTCGATTCCTTCGAACAACTGCCGGCCGAGGCCCGTTCATATATCGAACGACTGGAAACGATCCTGGGCGTGCCGATCACGCTCGTCAGCATCGGTCCCGAACGCACGGCCACGCTCCATCGCGCGGCCGGCGTCGGCGCCAGCGTCTAAGGAGCGAATGCGATATGCCAACCCTCGAACCGCTCGACTGCGTTGCGGAACTCGGCGTGCCCGCCGAGCGCCTCCCCCGGCATATCGCCATCATCATGGACGGCAACGGTCGCTGGGCGCGCCAGCGCGGCATGGAACGCGTCCGGGGCCATGAGACGGGCGCCCAGAATGTCCGCGAGATCGTGACGCAGTGCGCCCGACTCGGCGTCGAGGCCCTGACGCTCTACAGCTTCAGCACGGAGAACTGGCGGCGACCCATCGATGAGATCACGCGCCTGATGAGCCTGTACGTCGAGTACCTCATCAAGGAACGCGAAGAGATCATGGACAACGATGTGCGGCTGGTGCAGCTCGGCCGCCGCGAGGGCCTGCCAGACGATGTCCTGCGCGAACTCGACGAGACGGCGCAGATGTCCGCCGACAACAAGGGCATGACGCTCTGTCTCGCCCTGAATTACAGCTCGCGCGTCGAGATCGTGGACGCTGTCCGCAAGATTGCCGAGAGCGTTCGCAACGGTTCGCTCGATCCGAACGAGATCAATGATGACTTGATCGACGCGTCGCTCTATACCGCGGGCCTGCCCGATCCCGATCTGCTCGTTCGCACGGCGGGCGAAATGCGCGTCAGCAACTTTCTGCTGTGGCAGATCAGCTACGCCGAGCTGTACGTGACGGACACGCTCTGGCCGGACTTCCATCGCGAAGATCTCAACGACGCGATCCGCGCCTACGCCGCCCGCGAGCGCCGCTTCGGCGGACTGAAGTAGTAGATCGGATCATCGAACGGGTGGCCCATCCCTTCAGGGGTGGGGGCGCGACGATACGAACACGAATTGACC
>DAOPJV010000038.1:0-61731 GCA_035399845.1 Phycisphaerae bacterium
TCCAGTGCGGCCAGCAGGGCGCGATTCCTGACGCCGGCGGTCTCAGCGAATTCTCCCTCAGCTGCTCCTTTGTCACGGGTGGATGCTGTCTCGACGGCGTCTGCACTGAGCAGTTTGAGTCCCAGTGCGCCGCCACCGGCGGTCTCTACCTGGGCGACGAAACGGATTGTCTGGGCGGATGCCCGGGCGGCGCCTGCTGCGAACCCTCGGGCGCGTGCTCGAATGTCGCGACGCCGAGCGCCTGTGCGACGCTGGGCGGCATCTGGCAGGGTGACGGCGTAGACTGCCTCGACGTGGTCTGTGGCGGCGCCTGCTGTCTGGCCGGCAGCTGCCAGGATGTCGTTTCTGAATCCGCCTGCAACACGCTCGGCGGCGCCTATATCGGAAACGGCACGCTGTGCGCGACGAGCGTCTGCAACGACGACTGCGCCAACGCGATCGAAGTGTTCGAGGGCGTGACGTACAACGGAACGAACGTCGGCGCGACGGGCACGGACATCACCGGCTGCACGTTCAACGACACGAATGACGTCTGGCACTTCTGGGTTGCGGACTGCACGGATACCGTCACGGTCAGCCTCTGTGGCAGTTCCTTCGACACGGCCCTGGCCATTTTCGACGCCTGTGGTGGCGCCGAGCTCGCCTGTAACGACGACCTTTCGTCGGCCTGCGGCGGAAACAACTCGCAGCTTACCTTCAGCGCGACGTCTGGAATCACCTACTGGATCCGCGTCGCGGGTTATCAGGGGGCCTCAGGCAATTACGTCCTGAACGTCACCTGCCCGCCGGTCGGCGCCTGCTGCAGCGGCGGAACCTGCCAGGATCTGTCGATCAATCAGTGTGACGCCATCGAGGGCACGTTCCTCGGCGAGAACACGGACTGCCTGACGGACGGCGACGCCTGCATCACGGGCGCCTGCTGTTTCCCGAACGGCTCCTGCACTCCCGATATCACGGAATCCGATTGTCTTCTGACGAACGGCAATTACCTCGGCAACGCGACGGAGTGCTCGACTTCGATGTGTCCGCCCGTCGGCGCCTGCTGCACGGAAACGACACCCGGCAACTTTGCGTGCACGATCAACTTCGCCGCGAACTGCACGGCGGGGAACGGCACGTACCTGGGCGACGGCACGGACTGCACACCGGCCGCCGGCACAAGCGATCGATGCGACTGCAACGGCAACGGCGTCGTCGATCCGGTTGACTACAACGGCCCGCAGGTCGTTGGCTCCGCCAACCCGGGTCTGTTCTTCGATCACAACGCGCCCGTCACGCACACGATCACGATGACGGACACGTCGACGATCTTTGACGTCAACGTGGCGATTGATATCTCGCACACGTGGCTCGGCGACATCACGCTCGACATCGAGCACAGCGGCCTGACGGTCACGCTGTTCGCGGGATCCTGCGGCAACGTGGACGATCTCGACGTCACGTTCGATGACGAAGGCGGCCCCCTTGCCTGTGGTTCACCGACGACGGGCGACACGATTCCGGCCCAGCCGCTGTCGGCCTTTGACGGCCTCACGGCGAATGGCGACTGGAATCTCACAATGACGGACTGCTGCAGCGGCGACAACGGCGTCCTGAACGCCTGGAGCGTCATCATCAGCACGTCCGGCGCGACGCCGCTCGGCTCCGACTGCAACGGCAACGCGATCCTCGACGAGTGCGAGGATCCGGACCCGACCACGCAGGGCGCCTGCTGCTTTGCGAATGAGACCTGCGTCACAACGGACATGGCGGACTGCCTCAACCAGGGCGGCGCCTACTCCGGCGACTGCACAAACTGCATCGACGACGGCTGTCTGCCGGTCGGCGCCTGCTGCACGGCGGGTGTCTGCTCGGCCGAGTTCGAATCGGACTGCGTCAACAACGGCGGCGCCTATCTGGGCGACGGCACGACATGTGACGCCGGCGCCTGCGACGGCGCCTGCTGTTTCGAAGGCGCCTGCAGCGTCATGCCCCAGGCCGATTGTCTGGACGCCGGCGAGATCTTCTTCGGTCCCGGCACGGCTTGTGAAGACGTCGTCTGTCCGGGCGCGGGTACGATTCCTCTCGCCTACAACTGGAACGGCATGGTCCATCCGATCGAGCCGGGCGATTCCGATCGCCCCAACGGCTATCGAACGATTGGTGATCGCGGACTGTACCTCTATGGCGCGGATTCGGTCGGTGGAGGTTCCTACGGAACTACCTCCGGCAACCGCCTCTACACGTTTGAAGTCAGCGCGGACGTCCCCGACATGGTCATGATCGGGCAGCGAAGCGCCGCCTTCGACACGATCGTTGATGGTGACAACATCGGCGTCCCACCGGCGTGGGATCTGACAGGTGGAACCGGGGCCAACCCGAACTCCATCACGAATATCACGCCGACGGCGCCGCTCGACGACAACTTCGAGCTCGGTGTTCTGTACCACGCGACGCAGGGTGGCGGCACCTTCCTGATGACGCTTGGGTTTACCGACTTCACGTCGATCACAGTCCAGTTCCACGCGCCGGACTGGTTTGCGAACAACAACCCGACGCCGAATCCCGCGGCGCTCGGTGTCCTTTCGCAGGCCCTCCTCCCGGCGCCGCTCAGCGGTGGTGACGGATTCGACGCCAGTGGCAACTTCGACCTCGCCGACGCGAGCGCTCCTTTGAACATCACGGAAGGCGTCGTGTCGTACGAGTCGCTGTTGACAGGACTCTCCTTCGACGTGACAGGCAAGCAGTTGAGCTCGATCACCTTCGACGGTTTCGTCGGTGGCTCCAACGCCGCCGTCGGCATCTTCGCGGCGAGCATCAGCCAGCCTGGCGCCTGCTGTTCGGCCGGCGGAACGTGTTCCGACGTCCTTCGAAGCGACTGCGTCGCCCTTGGCGGCACCTACCTGGGTGACGGCTCGAACTGCATGACGAGCGCCTCGACCTGTGCGGTCGGCGCCTGCTGCTTCACGGACGGCACCTGCGGCGATGGCTTCAACTCCATCGACTGCGCCAGCTCCAGCGGTTTCTACCTCGGCGAGGGTTCGACCTGTGCCGGCAACAGCTGTCCGCCGACAGGCGGCTGCTGCACGGAGACGTCGCCTGGCGTCTTCTCCTGCACGATCGATTTCGGTTCGACCTGCACGCTCAACGGTGGTCTCTACCTGGGTGACGGCTCCAACTGTGACGCGGGCTGCGACTGCAACTCGAACGGCGTTGTGGACCTCACTGAGCTTTCGTCGTCCACGGACTGCGACGGAAACGGCACGCTCGACGAGTGCGAGTCGCCGAATCCGAGCACGGTCGGCGCCTGCTGCGTCGATCAGGTCTGCACGCTCGAAACGGGCGTGGACTGCGACACGATGGGCGGCACCTACTTCGGTGACTGCTCCAACTGTGGCCAGATCAACTGCCCGGCCCCCGGCTTCGTGCAGTTGAACTACAACTGGAATGGTATGGTCCACACCGGCGAAGATGGCATGCCCGATGATCCGGACGGTTATCGAAGCTTCGGTGACCGCGGCATGATCGTTGGTCACAGCCAGTCTCTCGGCGGCGTGACGAGCGTGTTCACGAGCGGCAACCTCACGTACCAGCTCGAGACGCGCGGAACGCCGCAGCTCGACACTGTCCACGTTGGATACCGCGGATCGGTCTGGGATCTGGCCGTCGATGGCGATGACATCGGCATCGCGCCGTCCTGGGATCCGACGGCGAACATGGATGGCAAGTTCGTGGCGTCGTCGACGTCCACGTTCGCGCCGTCGCCGGTTCTGAACAGCTCGTTCGAACTCGGCGTCGTGTACAACGCTTCCGAAGGTGGCGGTCAATTCAACATGACGCTCGGATTTATGGACAGCTCGACTGTGTCGGTTCGACTCCACTCGCCGGACTGGTTCGCCAACGGCAATGGAGCGCCGAACGCGCCGCTGTCGGGTGTCGCCTCTCAGACACTGTTCGCCGGCCCGCTCTCCAGCGGTGACGGTTTCCGCGGCGCCGCGGGCTTCGACTCCGGCAACCTCGATCAGCCGCTGAACGCAACGCAGGCGGTCGTCACGGCGGCCTCGCTGCTGAGCGGCCAGAGCTTCGACGTCACCGGCAAGCGGTTGACTTCGATCACGTTCGACAACTGGGCGCCGACCAACGTCGGCAACCAGGCCGCGGGCGTGGGCATCTACGCCGCGAGCTACTTCGCTCCGTCGTCGGGTGGCTGCGTGTGTCCGGGTGACGTCAATCTGGACAACCAGATCGACGGCGCCGATATCCAGAGCTTCGTTGATTGTCTGCTTGGTGGCGGCGGTGACTGCAGCTGCGCCGATGTGGACGGCATGAACGGCGCCACACTGGATGACATCGACGACTTCGTCGCGACGCTCCTTGCGGGTACGCCCTGCACGCCGTGATGATCGTCAACGATCCTGAATAAGGACCAAACAACTCGGCCGGTCGTCCTCAAATCTGAGGACGGCCGGCCTTTCTCTTTGGTGAACGCTCGTAGCGAAATCGCGCGCTCCAGGCGTAAGTGACGGACGCGGAGGCGATGCGTCTCCGCGTTATTTTCTTTTGGCCGGGGCCGGCAGGCGCACTCGGGCGTCCGCATTCCGGCCAGACCGCCCTGACTCTCGCAGGCGTCAACCGAATCGCGCCATTCAGCGCCAGGCGCCTCCGGGAGGATCGGCCCGACGCCCGTCTGTTTCCCGGATGCTCAGGAAACGCAACAACCGGTCCCCAATGGACTTCCCGATTTCTTCCCGCCGAACGTCCACGGAAGCGTCCCCCCTGCCGGGGGCTTCGGGCAGGAATCAGGGAGGTTTGTGTGCTTCCCGACATCCAACATCAGCCCTGTCCGGACGACCCCTGTGCAGCGAGCGTGGCGTGTGACACGCCATCGGCGCGATTTCTGTTGCAATCTCTCCGTCGAATCGTCACGATGACGGCGTCTTGGGGGAACCCGCCGAATTCCGGAGGACGCCGCGAAAGGCTGAAACCAGGATCGGCCAAGGCCACATCGATTACCACTCGCATGTAAAAAAAGGTGTTGGACGACGGGGATAACGTGCGTCCTGAGAAGCGTGGGATGGGTGGTGCGCGCGACCAGTGCAAACGCGCGGGGAGTTGTGCGATGCGTATTTGTGCGACGAAACGCGGGGTGATGTTGTTGGCGCTGATCGTCAGCGCCGCGATGGCGAGAGGCGGGACGATCGGATCGACGCAGGGCGCCATGTCCAGCATGGCGAGTTCGCGAACCGCCGTGCCCATCGACGGAACCTGGATCGTCCTCGACGAGTTGATGACCGAAGGCGCATTCTTCTCGGGGCTCTACACGTACACATCCGCGACGGCGGTTCAGCTTGATGTGACGGATCTCTTCGTCGTGTCAGATCAAAACGAAGTTTACCTCGACGGCGTACTCCTCGGCGCAACGCCCGCGATGCCGGACTGGCAGGCCTTGTTCCCCTCCGTGGGACCGCTCGATCCGCCTTACACATCGGATCCGGCCGTCGCCTGGACGCAGGCCGAGTTCAGCAAGGCGTCGTTTCTCCTGCCGGCGGGGTCTCACCTGCTGACGTTCCGTGACATTCACATTCCACTCGACGAACAGGGGAACGCATACGCAGATGGCACTGTCGCATTTCGACTTGTCGTGCCCGAACCGATGACGGCGATCCCGCTGTTGTTCGTCGGCGCGTTGGCGCTGGGCAGACGACGACGGACCCCTCGTCCGACGACTCGGGGCGCTGCGAGACATGTCGTCGGCCTGATGGCGTTCATTGCCGTGGCCTTGGCCGTTTCACCGTCCGTCGCGCAGGCGGGTACGCCCTGCGGACCGATCGAGGCGGACGTCGTCAGCGGCGTTCTGGAAATCGTGGGCACGAACAGCGGCGACGACTTCCGCGTCGCAATCAGCACGGGAAGCCCATTCGTCATCGAGATCTTCAGCCCCGCGACCTCGGGGACGCCGAGCTGCAGCTTTGACTCAGTCGTCACGCCGTTCAGCACGATTCACGTTGTTGCCAATGACGGTGACGACCTGATCGTGTTTGACGATTCGAACGGCGTCGTTTCGGACTCCTTTTCGATCCAGATCGACGGCGGTGGCGGCGAGGATATTGTTCTCGGAGGCGTCGATCTGAGTTCCGTATCGCTCCTCGACGCCATGAACATGATCGCGTCACTCCAGCAGGCGCAGGGCGTCATCGGCCAGGTCCTCGCGCTTCTGGACGAGTCGCCATCGGGATGCGGCAGTGCGCCATGCCTCGTAACGAACGCCGCGACATTGGTCAAAAGCGCAGGCGAGGACCTCATCCTGCCGACGGCCACCTATGTCCGTGATATCGAAAGCGAACTCGTGCAACCGTCCGCGCAGACGGTGCGCGACGCCCGCGATCGGATCGCGAACTACCTGCAGACATTTGTCGCGAACGACGCCCGGAATCTGTCGGTCGACGCTCAGACGATGACGGCCAACGTCGAAGTCATGGTCGACGAATTTGACCTGCTGCTGCCCGTGGCGTCGGATCTGCTCGTGCGGGCTCAGACACTGTACGACCACGCCTCCAGCCTCGGGCTCAACACACAGAATGGCGACGCCATCGGCGCCTTCACGCAGACCATCGAGAACCACCTCGTCACGATCACGGAGCTCAGCGATCTCTGTGCGGAGGACCCCGAACCCGCCGAGACACAGTTCGACGAAGACCTTCAGGACCCCAGCGGCCTGTCCGTCTTCTGCGCCGAGCTGGAGCGTCGTATCGAAGCGCTCGAAGTGATTACGGACGATGTCGAGTCGAGCGTCGACAATGTCGAGGCCGAAGGCGACGCCTTCGAGAGTGATGGCGATCAACTGGAGGTCGATGCGGACGCGCTGGGCGACGATGAGAATCCCTCATCCAACGCGGCGATGATCGAGACCGAGGGCGATCAGCTCGTCCTGACGGCCGACGCCCTCAGCACAAACGCGGACTCACTGAGCGCCGACTGGGAAGCTTGGGTCGCCGCACGAGAATCGGATCTCGAGGCGCGCGGCAATACGATGGACACGCGGGGGCAGGCCGAGGTTCTCGCACCCGCCAATGCGCTTGAGACTTTGGCGCAGTCAGACGTCGAATCGGTTGCGGAGACGATCCGCGCAGAAGCGGAGCAGATTGCGGCCGATCTGGACGCGCTGATGATCGTCGCCGCCCCGCTGCTGGCGGACGACCTGAGCCGAGGCGGTAACGCCGGTTGCGAAGTCGCGCCAACGAACACAATACTCGGCGGCGCCGGTAATGACATTCTGATCGGCACGACGGGGAGCGATCGCATCGAAGGCGGCGACGACGCGGACCTGCTTGTCGGCGCGGGTGGCGCGGATCAGCTGTTCGGTGACGACGGAAATGACCTGCTCTTCGGCGGCGGCGGCGGCGATGAACTCCACGGCGGCGCGAAGACAGACGTCATCGTCGGCAACAAGGGCGACGACTGCCTCTTCGGCGGCGGCGGCCAGACACTGACGCAGGGTTCACTCTCCGTCGATCTCGGCGACATCTTCTTCGGCGGCGACGGAAACGACAATATCGTCATCGGCGAGAGCGATGACGACGCGCTGACGGAAATCGACTTCGCCATGGGTGGCGACGGCGACGATTCAATCCACCTCAGTCATGGCGGGACGCTGACCGTTGGTTCGTTCTCATTCCAGTTCGGAAATCTCGCTTTCGGCGGCGCAGGCGATGACGACATTCTCACGCGTGACGGCGTGGACGTCCTGTTCGGCGGCGACGACAACGACACGATCGACGCGGGGAAGGGTTTCCTCCTGACGATCGGCGGTGGTAGCAGCGCATTCAGGCTCGCCCTTGGCGATCTGCTGTTCGGCGGCGCCGGCGATGACGAGATCCACGGCGACGATTCCGACGGCGATCGCGCCGATGACGACATCGACTTCATCTTTGGGCGTGACGGCGCGGACACGATCCATGGCTATAACGGCGGCGCCCTCAGCGTCGGCGATGTAAACAATCCTGACTTCGAGCTTCTGCTGGGCAATCTGATCTTCGGTGGCAACCAGAACGACACGATTGACGCGCTCGACGGCATCGACGTCATCTTCGGCGGAAACGATGACGACACAATCACCGCAGGAAGGGGCGACACGCTCACGATCGGCAGCGGGAGCAACGAATTCCGACTGGCGCTTGGCGACCTGATATTCGGTCGCGCCGGCGATGACGAAATCAACGGCGACGATCCCGACGCCGATCGGGACGACGACGATATCGACGTCATTTTCGGCGGCGAAGGTCTCGACACGATCCACGGCTTCGGCGGCGGTCTGTTGAGCATTGGCGACGCCAACGACCCCGACTTCGAGCTCCGGCTCGGCAACGTCGTCTTTGGCGGCGACGACAACGACTCGATCGATACGCTCGATGGCATCGACCTGATTTTCTGCGGCGATGGGGATGACATCGCTCAGGCCGGGAAAGGCGACACGCTGCAGATCGACGACACGTTCTCCATTGACCTGGGCGACCTGATGTTCGGTCAGGACGGCGCGGATACGCTGCATGGCGACGCCCCGGATCGACCCGCCAGTGGCGACGACGACGGGATCGATGTCATCTTCGGCGGCGATGGCGCCGACGGAATCTACGGCGGGAGCGGCGGCGCGATCGAACTGCCTGAACAGAACTTCTGCCTGATCTTCGGCAACCTCCTGTTCGGCGGCCCCGATGATGACACTCTCCGCGGCGATTACCTGAACTGGGATACGAACGATCTCGAAGGTGGTATCGACCTGATCTTCGGCGCGGGCGGCGCCGACACGATCGAAGGAAGCGAAGGCTCACTGATCATCGTCGGCGATATTTCGACGGGACAGGCCGTGGTCATCGCCTTCGGCAACCTGCTCTTTGGTGGCGTCGGCGACGACGTGATCCGAGGCGCCGATTCGGCGGCAATCTGCACGGGCGTGAGTGAAGACCTCGACGACCTGCTGGACACGCTTGGCGTCACGGATCTCGGCGGCGCGGCGGACCTGATTTTCTGCAGCGACGGCGCCGACACGGTGGACGCATACAACGGCATCGACTTCGTATTCGGCGGAGACGGCGACGACACGCTGCGCGCCGACAACGGCGGATTCGTCATCATCCCGATCAGCGGCGTGCCGACACCGATCGCGTTCGGCAACATCATGTTCGGTGGCGACGACGACGATTCGATCACAAGCCTCGGGCGGACCGGCCTCATCACAGTCCCCCCACTGGAAATCGACCTGCTGTTCGGCGGCCGCTGCGACGACATCATCTCGGCGGGTAACGGGCTCAATCTCGTCTTCGGCAACCGTGCCAATGACACGATCACCGCCGGCGACGGAATCAATCTCCTGTTCGGCAATCAGGGCGAAGACGACATCACCGCCGGCACAGGCCTGAACATCGCATTCGGCAATCGCGACAATGACACAATTGTTGCTGACGATGGCGTGAATGTTCTGTTCGGCAATCGAGGAAACGATTCTATTACGGGCGGCGATGGGCTGAACATCGCCTTCGGCAACAAGGACAACGATATTGTCCAGTCCGGCCTCGGTGTCTCGATCCTCTTCGGCAACTCCGGTCGCGACCAGGTACAGGGCGGCGCGGGACTCAATGTTCTGTTCGGAAACCGCGGCGATGACCGCGTCAGCGCGGGTAGCGGCCTGGCGGTTCTCTTCGGCAACGCCGGTAATGACGAAGTGGCCGGCGCCAACGGTCTCTGTGTGGCGTTCGGCAACGCGGATCACGATATTGTGACTGCGGGCGCGGGCCTGAACGTCCTGTTCGGAAATCGCGACGACGATCGTCTTCGCTCGGGCTCGGGCCTGAGCGTTCTGTTCGGAAATCGAAACAACGACATCATTGAGGCGGGCGGCAGTGGTCTTTACATCGCCTTCGGCAACGCCGATCAGGACGTCATCGTTGGCGGTGGCGGCCTGAACCTGCTCTTCGGCAATGCGGGAGACGATCAGTTCTTCGGCGGTGGCGGCGTCAATATCGCCTTTGGCAATCGTGACAACGATACGATGCGCGGTGGAGGCAGCGCGGATTTCCTGTTCGGCAATCGTGGCGGAGACTCGATTTCCGGTGGAAGCGCCAGGGACTTCATCTTCGGCAACCGCGACAACGACAGCATTGTGACGGACAATGGTGGTGACTTTGCTTTCGGAAATCGCGGCAACGACACACTGCGAAGTGGCGGCGACGGCGGCGATCGCGACAGGCTCTTCGGCAATCGAGGGAACGACGCCCTGTACGGATGCAGCAACGCCGACAAGCTGTACGGCGGCCGCGGCAACGACAGCAAGGATCGCAACGACTGCAACGGACTCTCCCTGTCTCCACCGGCGCGTGGCGAAATCCGAGGAACGATCCTGATAGACACCGACGGCGACGCGGCGGGCGATGTGCCTCACGCCGGCGTGACCGTCATGGCAGGTTCCGCTTCGGCGGTGACCGACGCGGAGGGTCGCTATCGCATCAGCGGACTGGCCGTCGGCGCCTACACGCTCACGCAGTCGGTCCCGAGTGGCTACATGCAGATTTCGTCTCCGGCGAGCTACGCCATTACGATCAACTCGATGGGGATTGATCTCTATCAGAATCGTGACTTCACGAACCGCGAGGACTGCTTCATCTCGCCGGACGCATGGGAATGCCTCGGTTCGGGATGTGTTCCTCCGAGTCCGGGATGCCAGCCCGTCGCGGTGCGACAGGTCCTGCGCTGCCCCGACACAGGCGACATTTGTGACAACGCGTCTGATTGCCCGTGCAGCGCCTGCGCGCCCTCCTGGGCTGTTGTCGATTGCGAGTGCAATCCGGAGTGTTACATCATCCTCGACCCAGTGACGGGACCACAATGCAGCTTCTGTCCGAATCCCGACGGAACCGTGCAGCAGTGCAATCTCGTCGTTGAGGACGACATCTATCGCTGCGTCTGTCCCGGACCGCAATGCCCGACGGACTGGACGCAGATGTTCTTCAGCGGATCCGTGACATCTGTGTCGAACCTCGGCGTGGCGCCGCCGCCCTGGAACACGATTCCCGTGGGCGCCACATGGGGCGTGACGTACTGGTTCAACCGCTCGACGCCGGATCAGAACGCCGACCCGTCCCTCGGCGATTATCCGGCGATCGTCTATTACCAGTTGCAGGTCGGCGCCGGGAGCGCAAGCGGTCCTTTGGGCCCCTCCGCGACACTCATACGCAACTACAGCTTGTTCAACAACCAATTCGACGCGTATGAAGCGTTGTGGCCTGTGTCGCCAATCAATGCGAGGGTCCTCGTACAGCTCCGCAACTTCGGACAGACGGCATGGACGCAGGCGGGTCTGAATCCGCGTGACGCCCTGCCACTCTGCCCCGACATCGTTCTGGATCGCTTCGAACGCCGAATCTTCCGACTGGAGGGACCAACGAACCCTTCGGAAAACTGGTTCATTGTGGGCAGTGTGGACGCCTTCGAATGTGTCGATTGCGCCTTTGAGCTGCCATCATTTGAACCGATCAAAGTCACGAAGCCGACAACATTTGGCGGATCAACAGCGCCGGCGGGCGCGGAGATCTCGGATCGTCCGGGGGCGACACGCGCAAAGGATCGGAGGTAGACTGATCTCGCGGTGAAAGAGCCGAATATCCGACACGCCGGAATTCGATCAGGAGCATGCGGGCCGCGGATGCACGTGTTGTGCCGTCCGCGGCCCGTTCGTGACATGTTGGGACTCGCCTTGTCCCCAATGTCTCTCCCGACGCGCCACCAGATTCCGATGACGGGCGCCTTCGCGCCTTTTGACGAAATCGCAGGCGGGGAAATTCAGTAACCGGCGTAGGGATCCGGCTCGTAGTTCAGGATGACGGGAACCAGCGCGCACGCGGCGATCGCCAGGGTTGTGGCGATCTGGAGCGCGATCGCCCATCGCGGATGACGTGTGCGCAATCCGGGTATCAGGCCCACGAGCACACCGAAGGGCGCGATCATCAGGGCGCCCAGGGCGCGGAACGGTACGTCGTCAACATACAGGGCGTGGACCAGAAGCAGGCCCGCGAAGAACAACAGTGAGAAACTGCCGCCGGCGTTCGCAACCAGCGCCGGCCGGGCTCGCATCGTCAGCTGACTGAAAAACACACCGCCCGTCGCCGCGGCCAGCGCCGCGAGCAGCGCGAAATGTGTGAGACTTCCGGTCAGGAAGAGCGTGACGGCGGACAACGTCAAGACGATTGCCAGAATGCACGGCCAGAGGCGTCGGGCGACCTGTGGACCGATTCGGCTGAGCGCCGTCGCCCAGGCGCCGCACGCAATCGGCGCCATGATCATCCAGCGAATGGCCGTGCTGCGCTCCATGACGGCGAGCGCCCGGACCACGAAAAAGGTCGCCAATGCGAACAGGGCGATTCGAATGACGTCGCCCAGCCAGGCTTTCGCCTTCGGCGCGTTCGACACCGGCAGCAGCAGTATCGCCGTGATGGCAAACCCCACGATCCACTGCCAGGCTTCCACAAGCGCGAGGCGCTGCGGCCAATGAAGGCCCCCGAACCAGAGCTGTCCCGTCAGCGCCGCCAGGCCGATCGCGACAACGCCCGGCCAGTCGCCGACGGGCCGATCCGGATCACGATGGCGCATGGCGAATCCGATGGCCGACGCGATCGCGAAGCCAAGGACCAATGGCGCGACGGCCGTCTGGAGGATCAGCATCCATTCCTGTTGACTCATGGCATTCTCCATTGACGCCGATGACTCGGCCGAAGTCCCGGCGCAAAAAAAGGGCGGCTCGCGCCGCCCCGATGATTCCCCCTGATCGATCCTGTTACTTCATGGCGCCTTCCAGCGACACGATTACACGCACATCATCACCCAGCGCCCCCTGGGCGCCGTTCATTCCGAAGTCGGATCGCCTGAAGCTGAATCGGGCCTCGAAGCCGCCGGACTTCTGACCCTTCATTTCGCCCACGCCGATCCACTCGAAGTCCGCTTCGACGGACTTGGTCACGCCATGAAGCGTCATATCACCTTTGAGCTTCCAGCCGTCGCCCGACTTTGTCAGGGATTTGCTCTTGAACGTGATCGTCGGGAACTGCTTTGAGTTGAAGAAGTCCGGGCTCTTCAGGTGCTTGTCGCGCGCCTCGAACGCCGTGTCGACACTCTCGACGTCCACTTCGATGTCGAACTTCGCCGTCGTCGGATCCGACGGGTCGAAACTGAACGTCCCCGTCGTTTTGTTGAAGCGACCGTAGAAACGGCTGGCGCCCATGTGCGTGACACCAAACACGACGGACGAGTGGATCGGGTCGACGGAAAACTGCATCGCCTTTCCTTCGCCCGCAGCCATGCCCGCCCCGCCGGCCAGCAGTCCCGACGTCGCAATCAACCCACTCACCATCATCACGAAGAACTTCATCCCAATGCTCCTTCTTGTGTCGCGTTCTGCAGTACCCGGCGGGCGCGCCTGCCGCTCGACAGGACCTCTCATCGCCCGCTGGCGCCCCCTGCCCGCCGGCGTCTGTCGCCGGGCCTCGGGGTTTGAAGCGGATTCTAGCGCCCGGGTGTTCAATTTCCCGCCGCCCTGTGACGGGCCGCGTCCGGGGGCGAATGGGCGCAGAAAAACAGGCCCGCGACGAGACGTCACAGGCCCGCAGTTTGTTACTTATGACACGTTAATGACAATCCGGCGCCGGAACCGTCAGACGCCGACAGTGTCCCGCTTCGCCACAGCGAACGCCTGCTCAAGGTCCTCGAGCAGATCATCCGCGTCCTCGATGCCGACGCTCAGGCGGAGAAGACCGTCCGTGATGCCGCGCGACTCTCGCTCGTCCTTCGGAATGCTCGCGTGCGTCATCGTGGCCGGATGGCCGATCAGGCTTTCCACACCGCCGAGGCTCTCGGCCAGCGAGAACAGCTTCGTCTTGCCGGCAAAGGCCCTGGCCGCGGCGAGTCCGCCGGCGACGGCGAAGGACACCATGCCGCCGAAATCTGACATCTGCCGCGTCGCGAGGGCGTGCTGGGGATGCGACGAGAGCCCGGGATAGACGACGCGCTCAACGTCATCGCGTTCCGCGAGATACTGCGCGATTCGCATGGCGTTCTCGCAATGCGCCTTCATCCGCACGCCCAGTGTCTTCACGCCGCGCATTGTCAGCCAGCAGTCAAAGGCGCCGGGCACACCGCCGACTGCATTCTGGTGATACTTGATGGTCTCGTACGGCTTATCGAGGCTCGTGATGACGACACCGCCAACGACATCGGAATGACCGCCGATGTACTTCGTCGTGCTGTGGACAACGATATCGGCGCCGAGCGACAGGGGCTGCTGCAGGTAAGGACTCGCAAACGTGTTGTCCACGACGACGAGGGCGCCCGCCTTCTTACCGATGTCGGACACGGCCGCGATGTCGACGAGATTCAGCATCGGATTCGTCGGCGTTTCGATCCAGATCAGCTTTGTCTCGGGGCGAACGGCCTTCTGTACGTTGGCCGCGTCCGTCATGTCGATCCACGAGTAGGTGATGCCGTATCGCTTGAGAACGAGCTCGAAGAGTCGATAGGTCCCGCCGTACACGTCATCCGCACAGATCACGTGATCGCCCGGGTTCAGCAGCTTCATCACGGCGTCGGCCGCCGCCGTCCCCGAACCGAAGGCCAGACCGTATTTGCCGCCTTCCAGGGACGCGAGACACGACTGCAGCGCCGTGCGTGTCGGGTTGCCCGTTCGTGAATACTCGTAGCCCTTGTGGTTACCGATGCCGTCCTGCGTGTAGGTCGACGTCTGGTAGATCGGCACGATCGTTGCGCCCGTTGTCGGATCCGCTTCCTGTCCGACGTGAATCGCTTTCGTTGAAAAACGCATAGTCAATCACCTGTATGTCAACGCCGATGGATCATCGGCGAAAATCCCGAATTTCATTCAAAGGACATTGGTGGGCGTGGCCCACGCTGCACGAACTAGGCGCCGGTCTTCGCGCCGCCCGCCGTCACACTTCGCTCGGTATCGCCGCTCAGGTAGGCGATGAAGTCGCTCTTCGTCAGCAGACCGATCGGCTGTTCGTTGTCTCGAACGATAACGGCCGACGCCCCCAGGCTCAGCGCCTTGAAGCCATGCTCGATCTCGGCGTTTCGATCCAGCTTGGGATGCGGACGCCCCATCACTTCGCTGACCTGGAGCGTGTCGATGTTCTTCCGATCGTAAACCAGCTGGAGCGCCGTCACTTCCTGAATCGATCCGACGATCTGGCCCTTGTCGTCGCTGACAGGCACCTGGGAGATGTCGTTTTCGCGCATCATCGTGATCGCCTTGCGAACCGAATCATCGCGATGAACTGTCAGCAATCGCGGCTTCTTGCCTTTGGATTCCAGCACGTCGCCGAGCGTGTTGCCATGTCCGGGCGTCGGCAGCAGACCGTGGCTGCGCATCCACTCGTCGTTGTAAATCTTGCTGAGATAGGCGCGACCCGTGTCCGGCAGGATCACGACGACGCGCTTGCCTTCGGGCAGTCCCGCGGCGATCCGCAGCGCCGCGCAGACGGCCGTGCCGCAGCTTCCGCCGACGAGCAGACCTTCCTCGCGCGCCAGCCGTCGGCACATCAGAAACGAATCCTTGTCCGACACGGCCACTGTGTGGTCGACGATCTTCATATTGGCCGTCGGCGGAACGAAGTCCTCGCCGATGCCCTCCACCAGATAGGACTTCGGCTTGCCGCCCTGCGTGTAGATCGATCCTTCCGGATCGGCGCCGATGATCTGAATGTTCGGGTTCTTCTCCTTCAGATAACGGGCCGTGCCGCTGATCGTCCCGCCGGTGCCGATACCGGCGACAAGGTAGTCGACCTGGCCGTCCGTCTGCTCCCAGATCTCCGGCCCGGTGCTGAGGTAATGCGCTTCGGGATTGTCGGGATTCTCAAACTGGTTGGGCTGGAAGGAGCCCGGGATCTCCGCCGCCAGCCGATTGGCGACGTTGTAGTAGCTCTCCGGATCGTTCGCGCCGACGTTGGGAACTGTGACTGTTTCGGCGCCATAGCCGCGAAGCAGCGCGAACTTCTCGGGCGCCATCTTCTCCGGCATCACGAGAATGCAGCGATACCCCTTGATCGCCGCGGCCATCGCCAGCGCCGCGCCCGTGTTGCCGCTCGTCGGCTCGATGATTGTGCCGCCGGGCTTGAGCGCCCCCTGCTTTTCCGCCATTTCCAGCATGCGGAGGGCGGGCCGGTCCTTGATGGAACCGCCGGGGTTGAAATACTCGACTTTGGCGACGACGTCACACTTGAGCCCCGCCGTCACGCGGTGCAGACGCACGAGAGGCGTCTTGCCCACGAGATCGAGGACACTATCGTAGATCTCCATAATGAAACCGAATCCCGATTGATGATAAATGAGGTGTGGTCGTTCGACACCGCCGGAGGTGGCGGCATTCAGCGAGTCGGCTCTCGCCATGAAATCCTCCTCGCGGAGGGTGTTTTTTCATGGAACGACGGGATTATGCTAGAGTTAACGCTCGGACTGTGTCAAGCCGCGTGGGCGGGTGGCCCCGGGGTTTCGACCCGGGGTTCGCGACGATCGAGGGTGTGGCGGTCGCCATTCCCGCCTGCAAACTCGGCGCGCTTTGACGGCCGAATGCCCGACTCCGGCAGGATCGGAGTCGATGAGACGAGGAGACTGATTGAAATGCACAGAACCCTGACATCCCAGGCGGCCCTGGATCGCCATTTCCTTGAGACGCGCGGCAGGATCCTGGAGGTCGCCGCCAATCTCGATCGCATCGCCGAGGGCGCCGGCGACGCAAAGGGCGATCGCCGCTACGCTCAGCTCGCCGAGGCGCTCCGCATTCTGACGAGCGATCGTCCCGACAAGGCGGCCGCGTGCCAGATGGCGTTTTCGCTGGATTACGACGACGGCTGGAAGGCGCCAAACGGGAAGTAACAATCAACGATCCATCCCTGAGATCTCCACAACCATGAACTACATCGATCCCCACATCCACATGATTTCCCGGCTGACGGACGACTACGAGCGCATGGCACACGCCGGCTGCGTGGCCGTCAGCGAACCCGCCTTCTGGGCCGGCTTCGATCGCGGCAGCGCCGATGGTTTCCGAGACTACTTCCGACAACTGACAGAGGTTGAGCCCAGGCGCGCCGCTCAGTATGCGATCCGGCATTACTGCTGGCTCTGCATTAACGCCAAGGAGGCGGAAAACGTCAGCCTCTCGCGCGACGTAATTGCGATGATCCCCGACTTCATCGACAAGCCGAATGTCCTCGGCATCGGAGAGATCGGTCTCAACAAGAACACGCCGAACGAGGCGACTGTGTTCTGCGAACACCTGGAACTCGCGGCCTCGCGCGACGAGCTCATCCTCATCCACACGCCCCATCTCGAGGACAAGTACAAGGGCACGCGGATGATCCTCGACATGCTGAAGAACGAATCGCGAATCAAACCTGAACGCGTCATCGTCGATCACGCCGAGGAGCACACGATCGGTCTCATCCGCGACGCCGGCTTCTGGTGCGGCATGACGATGTACCCCGTCACGAAGTGTACGCCGCAACGCGCTGTCGACATGATCGAGAAGTTCGGAACGGATCGAATCTGCGTGAACTCCGCCGGCGACTGGGGCCCCAGCCAGCCGATGGCCGTCCCGCAGTTCATACTGGAAATGCGGCTTCGCGGTCACAGCGAGGAGACGATCTCTCGCGTCGTCCATGACAACCCGCTTTCGTTCTTCAAGCAGTGCAAACGATTCAAGTGGGACGCGTAGGGCGGGTTCCACCCGCCTTGGACCACGTGGCGCACGCGGCGGCGGGTAGAACCCGCCCTACAGACTCACGACTCAAAACTCACGACTCAAAAAATAGATCCCGGCGCCGATGGCGAAATCGACGCCGGGATCGAGCGAAATTCCACGCGCTCTGAATTGTTCTATCTGCGCCGTCGGCGTCGATTGGCGCCGAGCAGCGTCATCAGGCCCGCCATCAGCGGCGCCGCCCCGCCGGCCCCGCACACGCTGACATTGACGACCGGCGACACGCCACGATCCGATCCGCCGAGATCCACAATCACGCCGGAGCCATCGTCGCACTCAAAGTCGCCGTCACCGTCGAAGTCACGCACCTGCGATCCGCAGCCGCAGAGCCCCGGGTTGATCTTGTTCGGATCGTTCGGGCACTCGTCGTTGCAGTCGGGCGTGGCGTCGCCATCACTGTCGATGTCCGAACCTTCGCAGCCGCAGACGCCTTCACTCGTCTTCAGCGGGTTGTTCGGGCACTCGTCGGCGCAATCCGAGACGCCATCGCCGTCTGTGTCCACTTCCACCTCGCCGCAGCCGCAGTCCCCCGGCTCGGTCTTGTTCGCATCGTTGGGACACTCGTCCAGGCAGTCCGGCGTGTCGTCACCATCCGTGTCGACCGTGTCGTTTTGACCCGGGCACTGATCGCAGCCGTCGGGGATACCGTCGGAATCCTCGTCATCGAGATCGCTGTAACCCGGACAGAGGTCTTCACCGTGACCATACGAGTAGGTTCGTGTGTACCACGTCGAGCTGATCTGCGATTTCAGGCTCACATAGATCGTACTTCCGTCCGTCGGCAGACCGCTGACGGTCCGTTTCTTCGCCGTTCCCGTGTACGACGCGATGTCGCTACCACCGCTCGTAGAGCCCACGAGCAACTGGTACTGCGAAACGCCAGTCCCGGCCGACCAGTTGAATTCGAAGCTCGACCCTTCGATCAGGTCGCCGCTCGCCGCGGGCGCCGTCATCTCGGAGGCCCCTTCGGGGACTGGCGCGCCGTAGATGGTCTCCATCGTGGCGGCGTCGCCCGTGCTCAGGTGGCTTCGCTGACCGATGAGGCTTTGCCACGACTGATTCGGCGCGAGTACGGTGATTGTGCGGCATGACGACGAGCATGCGCAGTCGGCAAACGCGCACTGCCCGTAATGCATGATCGAGTCAAAGTCATACGATCCGTCCGTTCCGGCGCCACTTTGCTTGTCAAAGTTATGCTCCATGCCCGATTGAATGTTCCCCGACTCAATCTGCACGTATGTATCGCGATCGGGCCGCGACTGTTCGTGCCAGACACCCAGACAGTGGGCGAGTTCATGCATCATGATGAACTGGTAGGTCCAGTTATAGATCGAGATCTGCTGCTTTCCGCCGACGACGCCGACGTAGGACCAGTTGCCGCTGCCGCTGAAGATCTCGACGTAGTTCGTCTCGCTCGTTCGCGGCACAAAGTGAACGTCCGCGACGGCTTCCCACGCGTCCATCGCGTCGCGCATCAGCTGCTTGTTGGTCGAATTGACGGAACTGTCGAACGTGTACGGCACAACGCCGTCCGGCCAGTGGTACGACGTGATGAACGTCCCGTTCTGAGGATCGCCGCCGCCGCCGGCGTCGCCCGAGGGCAGCTGGCTGTTGCGGACCATGATGCAGCCGTCGATCAGTGTCGAGCCGTCGGGAACAACGACACTGGCCGGATCCGCCGGCGCCCGAACGACGTCCAGGGCGACGCTGCGAAGCGACACCATCTTCGGAGCGCTCGGAAGAACGCCGGGCGTCAGCCCCGCGTCGAACGGATCCACAACGCCGACGAGGTGCTCCGTCGGCGCCAGATTTCCGTTGAGATCCAGTGTGGCAAAGTAGTATCGGCCGCGCTTCTGAACGACGGTGAATCCGTCCGCGTCCTCGTAGTAACTGAAGAACTCGTCGCCCTGAAATGTCAGTTCGATGGCGCCAACGCCGGGCTGCAGCGTCTGGAACGGAAAGTGATGCTGGTTCGGGGCCGACGCCCGGACCGGCGCCGACATCACAAACGCAATCACACACAACAGAATCCTGCCACTCGCTCCAACGCGCATGGTTCCGCCCCCGCTTCATCGTTCGCTTGCATCCCCGAAGGGACACATCCTCGGCGGCGGCGTCCAGAGCGCACGACGCTGTTGATCTCCCGAATTAAACCTACGATCCGCTGAGGGGCGATTTGCGGGATATGGGGCGTGGCGGCGTGTCGATTTCCCGGGTCGACGTGGATTCCGATATGCGCCGGCGAACTCGTGAATACCGACGGAGCGCGATCGCTGATACCGGCCCTACGGGCGCAGCCGTATCCGGACGTTGACGAATTCGAAGTCGTCCAGGTCGCCGCCACACGATCGCGCACGGATCTTGAACTGGTTCTCCCCTTCGAGCAGCCAGCCGGCGTCGAACGCCGCGCGGTACTCGCCAAAGCTCCCGTCCCCGGGGGCGTCCGCTAAGCGCTTCGTGATGAGCCGGTTGTTGATCCGCACCTGGTGCGGACACTGAACGCCCTTGACCATCAGGACCACCTCGGCCCGCGTGAAGTTCGGCGGCAACTGATCGCGGGAGACACGGAACGACGCCCGATAGGTCCGCCCTTCCGTCTTCTTCTGGAACTGGCTGTTGATGCGGCCTTCGAATCGATCGTTCCCGAGATGATGCACGTCCGGATCGTCTTCCAGCGCGATCACAAGTTCGGACTGCCGCGACAGCGCGAAGTTGACTGTCAGCGTGCGACCTCGAACGCGCGACGCGTCCACGTTCAGCGACTCCGGCGTGTACCCGCCGCGCGACGCCGAGAGCGCGAAATGATCGGGGACCGGCGGAACCTGGATCTCGTAGCTACCGTTCTCGTCTGTGAACGCGACGATCGAGTTGTCATCGGGCAGCGCCAGCAGGATACGGGCGCCCGGCAATCCGGCGCCGCGTTCGGCGTCCTCCACGGTCCCCACGATCCGACCGATCATGCCGCGCCTGACGCCCGCCGGTCGCTGCGGCGGCGCCACGGGAATGCCGACACCCAGCGCGACCCGCACGATCGGCGCTTCGACACCCTCTTCCGTACTCGGCGACGATGGCGCGCCGGCGTCGCTCGCATCGTCGGCGCGGATGTCGCCATTCGCGCGCCTGGCGTCCCGCCAGACCCATGACGTGTCCGACGCCGGAGAAAGCGTCGCCAACGTGACGCTTCCCGATTGCGACGCCGCCAGCGCTTCATTCGCCGATGGAAGCTTCGTCTCCGAGAGCGCGACCTTTGGCGAAACGATGTCGACCGACTCGTCCGGCGACGTTGTCGCGTCCGCGGCTTTCGGCAAATCGCCGGGCAGGGCGATCGCCAGCGTTAAGGCGGGCGCCCCCGGATCATCCGGCGCCGGCGCATCGGTCGGCGCGGCGGCGAACACGTTATCCATCGACACGTCATCCGCTTCAATCGCTGACGACGTTGGCGCCGCGTCCGTCGGCGCCCCCGAGTCATTCGCGATGGCGAGTTCAACCAATGCGCCGCCGGCGTCACGTTCGTTGATCGCCAACGCGGCCCGCTTTGGCGCGTCGACGTTCACGCCCGCGACCTGAACGCCAACCTCATCACGATCTGACGTTGCTGAAGTCTCCCCCGGCAGCGAGACTTCGCCCAGCGCCAGCGGTCGCGCCAACGTTTCGAAGGCGACGGCGTCCGCCAGGGACGGCGCATCAACCGCGTTGCTCACGCCGTCGGGCGCCGCGTCCGTCGGCTCGATCGCCGACAACGCGGTCTCGCCGTCCATTGGGGCGTCCACCAGGGCGCCCACGCCGATGTCCATCAGATGGCCGGCCGGCTGAGACGTCGGCGTCTGCAGCGGCGCCTCAAACGACTCAAGTTCGGTGTCGCCGACCAGCGCCACGCCCGCAGGCACGGGCGCCTCGGAACGCGATTCGGCGGGCGCCGCCTCCGGCAGCGCCACATCGTCAGAGGCTTCCGACGCAAACAGCTCGCTGAGATCCGGCGCCGTGTCCGACATTGTCGCGCTCGGCGCCGCGGGGACGAGCTGGGAATCCGATGTTTCGATTCGCAGCAGCGCCGTATCCGAAGGCGCGTCGTCCGGCGCCTCGACGGATTTCGGCGCCACTTCCACGGACGCCATCGCCTCGACACTCGGAGAATCCAGCGCCGGCCGTTCCGCGTCTGCGATCTCCGTCTCGACTGTGTCGACAGCGACGAATTCACCGCGAATCTGTTCGCCGATCTCGCCGGCCGACGCTTCCGACATCAGCGACACGCGAATCCGATCCTGACGACCGATGGCGGACGCGATCGTTGTCGAGACCTTCAGAACATTGAACAGGAGCATCAGCACGAGGTGGGCCAGGAGTGACGCGAGCAGACAGCGCGCCATCAGGCTGAGCCTGCGATCCCGAAAGTCCCGCATCATCGCGAGGAACAGCAGCGTCAGGATCAGGGCCAGCAGCGCCCACATCAGGTTCGGCGCTATCTGGCGCCACAGGGCCGCCCAGTCGATGACGCCGCGCTCAAACGTCACGTCACGATAGACTTCGCGCGACGTCGATCGAAGCAGCTTTGCGGCGTCTCCATCGCCTGAACAGTACGTCAGCCGGAATCCGGACAACCCGAGAATCGGCGCGCGTTCGTCCTCGGGGGTATTGATCGTGTCGTCGAGACGCTCCACAGCGCCATAGGCGTCGGGCAGCAGGCGAATGCGATAGAGATCGTAACCTCCGGCGCCGTCGTCCCGATTCGATGCGAAATAGAGGAAATCGTCAGCCGGGCTCAGGGCGCCGCCCAATTCGTCGGCGACAGAGTTCGCGACGTCGATCGCGACTGGCGGGGCGCTGGCGAGCAGATCGACGCAATAGAGATTGAAGTCGCCGGCCGGGGCGTTCGGCTGGCTTGTCGATTCCGCGCCGTCGCCGGGTCGTGACATACGGGGTCGATTCGACGCGAAGAACACGCGCACGCCATGTCGCGAGACGGCCGCGCCGCGTTCGTCATACGCCGACTCGGCCACGCTGATCGGCGCCGGCGCCCCCCACGCCCCGCTGGAATATCGACTGATGTAGAGATCGAAGCCGCCGGTCGCGCCCGCGCGATCACTGGCGAAGACCAGCGTCCCGCCGTCCGGTGACAGCGAGACATCCAGTTCGGCGTCCGGACTGTTGACGGCGTCCAGCGGCGCCGGAGGGCTCCATCGCTCGCCGGCCTTCTCGCGGACAAAGAGATCCGCCGCCGCGCCGTCGCCCCGCCGATAAACAAGGCGACGCCCGTCGGCGTCCATCGCGTAATCCGTCGCGCCATCTGTCAGCCGCAACAGGTCTTCCGCCGACTCCGGCACATCCCAGAGAATGTCGCGTACGCGGGCGTTCGGCTCCGGCGTGCGAATCCGGCGCGCGTCCGTCACGGTTACGCGTTTTCGCGGCCAGACTTTCCACGTGACGAAGCCGCCACCCGCAAGGAGCAGCGCGATCGTGATCGCAACAATGGTTCGCCAGCGCTTCATCACGACGCGACTCGTCAGTCCCCGCCCACGACAACGGTATCCAGATAGGGCTCCTGAATTCCCGCCGCCTTGCAGATATCGAGCGGCCGGACAATGGCGCCGTACGTCGCTCGCTGATCACCACGGACGGTAATTTTCTGATCGGGATTGTCCGCGACGGCCTCCTCGATCATCGATCGCAGCTCATCCGTCTCCACGGCGCGACCCGATACGATCATGTCGCCATTTTCCGCCACGTTGATAATGATCTCCCGCAGTGCGGTGCTGATGGGCCCGGCGGCCGAGGCCTCGGGCAGCGCAATCTGCATTTCGCGTTCTTCCTCCTGGAACGTCGTCGCCACGAGAAAAAAGATCAGCAGCAGGAAGACCATGTCGATCATCGGCGTCATCTCGATCGAAGGTCCCGACGCTTCGCGCTTCGCCGATCGGAGCAGCATTACGAGGCCTCCAGTTCACCGACGACACCGATCGCCAGGTCGCGAGCCGGCGCCTCCGCCGACGCGGCGCCATTGCCGCCGTCGCGCCCCGTGATCGAATCGCCGTTGGTCGAGCCGATCGCCCCGCTCCTCGGGGCGTAGGCGTGCTCCTCAAGGAAGTCGAGTGTCATCCGATCCATCTCGCCGACCAGGGCGTCGATGCGCGCCGAGAGATAGTGATAGGCAATGACGACGGGAATCGCGACGAGCAGCCCCGCCGCCGTCGTGATCATCGCCTGATAGATGCCCTCTGCGAGCAGCTCCGTCTTTCCCAGGGCCTCGCCCGAGGCCGCGACGGTCTGGAAGGCCTCGATCATGCCGAAGATCGTGCCGAGCAGTCCCATCAGCGGGCAGACAGAGGCGACAACGGTCAGCACGCGCAGGTTCTTGCGCAGGACGGCAATCGCCCGCTCCCCCGCGTCCTGGACGTGCTTCTCGAGGACGGCGACGGGTTCGTTCAGGCGCTTGACGCCGGCCGCCAGGATGCCGCCGAGCGGCGATTCCGTGTCCGAACAATAGGCCAGCGCTTCCTTTCGCGCCCGCTTCGGATCCCGCATGATCGCGTGCAGGCCCTCGAGAAAGCCGGCGGGAATGACGACGCCCGTCCGCAGACTCACGACGCGTTCCACGATCACACCCAGCGCGAACAGCGAACAGAGGATGATCGGGATCATCATCGGTCCGCCCTTCACGACGAAGTCCCAGACAGACTGGATCGCCACGGGCTTTGTCGGCGCCGCCAATATCAACACACTTTCAAACGCGTTCATCATGCTCCGCCTCCGCAGTCACGGGGCCAGGCGAATCGACGCCGCGATCGCCGTTTCGACTCGCAATTCCTATTCCGGCGCGCCTGCGCTGGCGAGCGCCTGCAATCGCTCGCGCGCCGGCGTCGCCCACTTCGACTGGCCGAACTTCTCGACGACGGCGCCGAACTGCCGCCGGGCGTCACCTCGACGATTCAGTCGCTCGAAACATCGCCCCGCCTCGAACAGCGCCGCCGCGCTCCATTCCGGATACGCGTACAGGATGTCCGTCTTGATCAGTTCGCGCACGGCGCCGTCGTAGTCCTTCATCGCGAAGAGACACTGGCCGATCTGGAACTGCGCCCGCGCCGCCGTGGGGCCCTTGTGCCCCGCCGTCACACGCTGGTACGCCTCGATCGCCTCCGACTGGCGCTGGTCGTTCTCCCGCGCCCAGCCCATGCCGAAATGCGCCTGGTAGGCGTTTTCCGAATCGCCATGCTTCGAAAGGAACTCGGCAAATCGCGCCTCGCTTTCCTTCCAACGCTGCAGGTGGTTCAGCGCATCCGCGAGCCGCAGAAGCGCACTCGCGTGATAGTCCGCGCTCGGGCCCTTCTCGATCGCCCGCCCCATCATCGTGACGACGCGTTCGTATTGCTCACTCCGAAAGGCGGATTCGCCCGCCAGGTACGCCGCGGGACCGACGAGGTCGCTCCTGGGGAAACTCTCGATCAGTTCGCGCATCGCCGTCGCGCAGGCGTCCATGGCGTTCATCTCGAATCGGGCCTTGCCGAGTCGATACAGCGCCTGATCCACCGCAAAGCCCGCGGGCAGCGACTTCTCGCGCCACGCCGAGGCCAGCGATTCCAATAAACGCACAGACGCGGCCAGGTCTCCGCGTTCGGCCTCGATGACCGCCAGCTCCAGAGCCGCGTGCCGACCGAGGGCCGTTTCGCCGGCCAGCGACACGATTTCGCCAAACGCCGTCGCCGCCGTCGCCATGGCGCCGCGCTTCCGCAGACACCACGCCCGGTCATACCGAATGGCCAGCGCCAATGGCGCGGGCAAGTCGTCGAGCCTGACGTCCTTGTACTGCTCGATCGCGGCATCACAGTCCGACGATCGCGCCAGCGCCAGGACGCGGTTGGCCTTAGCTCGCTCCCGATCGACGAATTTCGGCGTCGTATCGAGAAGCTCGCGAAGCGTTGTCGCGGCCTCTTCAAACTTCTCGGCCTGAATCAGCGCCTCCGCCTGACGCAATCGCGCGCTGGCGCGCTCATCGTCCGACGCCTGATCGCCGGCCATGGCGGCGAACGTTTCCGCGGCCAGGTCCGGTCGTCCGGTTCGCAGACCGATCGAGGCCAGATGCTCCCGCGCCGGATTGGCGAATCGCTTCGCCCCCTTCATTTTCAGGACGCGCTGGAACGCCTTCGCCGCGTCCTCAGGCTTGTCCATTGCGACGAGCGTCTGCCCCATCTCAAAGACGGCCTGCGCCCGATGCGGTGTGTCCGCCTCCTGTTCGACCAGGGTGGTGAATCGACGAAGGGCCGTTTCGTACTCGCCCACGCGCTGATGGGCGATTCCCGACTTGAGCAGCGCGTCATCGGTCGGCGCCCCCTCAGACGCGGCGATGAACCGATCGAGCCACGATCGCGCGTTCTGCCAGTCTCGATCCAGAAAGTACATGTCGCCCGTGGCGAAGATCGTTGCGGGGGTCGCGCCACCTTCTCCCAGCGCCGACAGCGACTGCATGGCCGCCGTGTAGTCCCTGTTGCGGTACTGCGACAAGCCGAGCCGCCGCCGCGCCACGGCGCTGCGCGCGTCATCGGCGCCCACCTTCAGGAAGGCCGCATAGCGCGCCGCCGCCGAGGCGTAGTCACCTGTCAGGTACGCGTTCTCGGCGTGAAGGAAGGCAAGGTCCGCGGACAGGGCGCGACCGGCGATGTCGCGCCACGCGGCGATCCGCTCATCACTCCCGGCGTAGTCGCCGGTCTGGTGCATGGCCGACGCCAGCATCGCGAGCGCCCCGGACGTCAGCGCATGCCCCTTGTTCTGATCAAGGAACGCGTTGATCGTGGCAATCGCCTCGTCGTAGCGCTCCAGGCGCATCAACGCGACGGACGCGTCGAAACGCATCTCCGCGTTCAGCGCGCTGTCCGGATGCGCCGCGATCGCTTCTGACAGCAGTTCGATCGCCTGTTTCGCGTCATCGGCCCGCAGGAAACACTTGGCGCGCCAGTATCTCGCCTGGTCCAGGTAACGCGGCGCCACGCGTTCGGCGATCAGGGCCGACTTCCGCAGCGCCAGTTCGGCCTCGTCGTATTGACCGGCGTCGAACGCCAGGCGGCCGCGAATGAGCTGGGCGTAGGCGACGTTGGCGTCGCCGATCGCCTCCGGTGTCTTCAGCGCCTCTGCAATGAGCGCCGCCGCCGCCGGATCGCCCTTCCTCCACAGCGCCGCGCCGCGCCCCAGCGCCGCCCGCGCCGCAAGGGGGCCACCCGCCCTGCGAACAATCTCGTAGGAATCCGCTGCGCCATCCAGATCATCCGATCGCAGCAGCGCATCGGCCAGTGACAACTGCACGCGAATCGCCATCGCCTCCGGGAGACCGCCCGCCAGCGCCGAGCGCGCCAGCTTCACGGCCGCCGCGTCATCCCCAACCTGGGCCGACGCAAGGCAGCCGTAGGCCCGAACCAGCGGCGCGAGATCGGAATCGGAAAAGGCCTTGAGAAAGGCCTCCGCGTTGCGCTGGCAGTCGCGCGACTTCCCCGCCCGATAGAGCGCTTCGATGCCGATCAGCGCCGCGTCATCGGCGAGAGCGTGTCCGGCCAGTCGTCCGCGACAACGCGCTACGATGTCCGCCGCGCCCTCGTAGTCGCCCGTCGCCGACCTGCATTGCGCGAGCATGACGCCCACATCCGCCGCAAACGCGAACGCCTCGTCATCCAGCAGCTTTTCAAGAATCGGCGACGCGCTTTCGAACCTGCTCTGCCGCACAAGGCAGACGGCGAGACCGTAGTTCGCCTGCTGCGATTCCGTCGCATCGGGCTTGCCCGCAAGCACGCTTCGATATTCCTTTTCCGCGAGTTCGTAGAGACCGCGTTTGAGGAAACCGTGCGCCGACGCCAGTGACGCGCCATCGTCTCCGCCGCCGAAAGCCCGTCCCGCACTCACAACGAGAAACAGCGCCGCAAGGACGCATCGAATTGCAGTTACGCGTGCCGGCATGGAATCCGCGCCTCCAGCGCAAGAGAATGGAATGAGTCGTTTTGTTCTGTTCGCCGAACGACAGGTTGGGTACGCCGCTACAGGCGTCGTTGTTCGGTCTCATTCTAAAGCGCGCCGATCGCGAATGTCACGATTCTGCGCTTCAGTGTCATACGTGGGTCGCGGAGATTTCGAGTTGCGACGATCATTGCGGCGCCGCGTGTCGCCCTGGTTCCCCCGAAGCAGACCAAACGAAGGACGCGCAGTCGTCATCGCGAAACAGGCCTGCCCCGCACTGCGATGATCGACACGCGAATGAGTGAAAAATCAGGAATGTCGGCGCCAGCCGTCGGCGCCGACATTCCGATTGTGGTATTCACGGGACGTTACGCGTCTTCGGCGTCTTCAAGCGTATCAGCGTTTGCTTCGAGCTCGTCCGCCTGCATCGTGGCAACTTCTTCCTGGCGCCGCGTCTGCTCAAGAACTTCTGCAAGTTCCCGAAGTCTGGCTTCGAGATCGGCTCGCTGATTGTCGTTCGTCACGTCATCGACCGCATCCATGATCTGATCGATCTTGTCCTGAACCTGATCGGCCATGTCAGAGTAATGTTCCGCCGCCGATTCAAGCTGCGCGGCCCTGGCGCGCAGCTCGGCGATCCTGGCCCGTTGAAGTTCCTTCTGGGCCTTCGACCACTGCGTCGCCTCGGCCTTGCGTTCGCCGCGCGCCACACGCTCGTAAAGGCTGGCCGCCTCGGCATAGTCGCCTCGCGCGATGTCGCTCGACGGCGCCACTTCATAAGCGCCGCCAGTCGCCGCGGCCGTTCCCCTGGGGCCCAGCAGCGTCAGGAAATCCCGGAACGTCCGCTGAATCAAGGCGCCGCCCTGGACACCGATTTCCTCGTCGCCGGGATGTACCAGAACCGGCACGTCATCCAGCGCCATCAACTCCGTCAGCGCTTCGAGCTTGCCCTGCGGCAGCTTGTACGACTGCGCGTCATCCATCCCCTTGCCGGTGATCATCTCGACAAACGCGGCGAACTTCGCCTGATCCGCCTCCGGCGCCATGACAAGGATACCGCCGGGAACACTCTGAATGCGCGTCGGAACATCTGATCGCGACATCAGCCTGGTCAGGGCCTTCAGCTTCGCTTCCGGAAGCTGGTAGGTGCGATTGACGATCACATTCGCCGGGGCCCCGATCGAGAACGCCGACGGGGCGGAAAATCGACCGCCGCCCGCTGCGCCAGTCCGCGCCCCTCTCATTCGCGGCGCCGTCGGCATTGCCGGCATTGCCGGGGCGACGTGAATCTCGCCGACGTGTCGCTGTTCGATCAGGACAGAGAGTTTCTCAGACAGCTCGGCCATCTGTCGCTCAAGCCGATCGAGGCGCTCATCGGCGCTGTGCGCATGCCCGTGGCCATGATCCGGCGCTTCGGCGATCCCGTGCGATACGACGTGCGGGGCGTCATCGCCCGCAACTGTCAGAACGACGGTTTCCGTCGCCACCGCGGGGGCGAGCCGAACTCGCTGACGCCCCATCGGATCTTCGAGGATGATCTCGCCCGATTCGATGCGATGATCACCACGCTCCAGCACAATCGTCGCAGTCGCTTCCTCAATGTCGCCGGGGGCGCCGACACGAATCAACTGCACTGGCTGAACTTCTTCCGCCTCCTCTGGCGGGCAGGCCGCGATGCTGGCCGGCATCGAAATCCACGCCGCGAGGAAAAGGACCGGCATGGCAAACACGCCGAGAGAATACGCCTTCGGAGAAACACGACTCGTCATCACCATCGTTAACCTCCTTGAAAATTTCGTCGCCTGGGGCGACATGACACCGACCGCCGGCGCGGCGGAAAATCGCCCCTGCTCACTGATAAAGGATCGCGCCTTCAGCAGCGCCGTCGCATAGGCGCGACGCTCTTTGGGATTGAACCACGTTACCCACGCGTCGCAGGCGTTCTCCGCCTCGTCCCGAAGCCGAAGTCGAACCCACCACACGACCGGATGCCACCAGTACAGCACACCGATCAGACAATCGAACCAATGCGTCAGATGGTCCCAACGACGCAGGTGCGCCAACTCATGCATGATCACGGCGCGTCGCCCCGCCGGATCCAGCTCGGACCACAACGCCGTCGGCAACACCAGTTTCGGTCGCCAGCCGCAGACGACCATCGGCGAGATCCGATCGTCCACGAACCGGGTTTCCGGCGGACACTTCAGATCCATCGATGACGCGCAGGCCCGCACCATCCGCTGAACCGACTGCGACGCCGGCCGCGCATGACGCAGCCGCAGGCAGAACCGGATACAGGCAATCAGTTTGAATGCGACAAGCAGGAGCGCGACACCGAACCAGATTGCCGGCGGGATCGTCGGCAGTTCGCCAACGGAATCGCGCACGCGCGCCAGACCCGCCACCCATTCGCGCACGCCGACGGACGAGACTCCGGTCTCGCACTTCTCGACCGCCACCTCAACGACGGGCGTCATCGTCACCCCAAAGCGCTCACGCCCCGACGACGCCGGCGTGACCGCGGGCGGCTCGGCGAGAGCCGGTGGCGTGACATCGATCGCCGCCTCGGGCTCGCAAACGGGTATCGGCGCGGATTCATCCTCAGAATCCGCGAATGTGCACAAGGGTGACGATTGCCCGACCGGCGACTGCGCCGCGATAGGGAGGGGCGTCGCACGGCCGTCCGGCCGGACAATCGTCGTGGGTGGAGTGGGGTCCTGTAGTACCGACGACGCGACAAAGTCGCTCGTCGAGTTCAATTCGATCGTCGCTGATTCGCCGCATCCCGATCCGGATCGCAGTTCGGAGCGCCAGTCAGCGATCGCAGCCGGCGTCTGATCCGGTTTGTCTGAACAGGCGAGCGGTGTCTCAACCAAGTCACTGCGAGCGAGGCGCGTCGTGATGGATCCGGGGCGTGTCGCAGCGTCCGGGCCGCGGGCCGGCGCTTCCGCCAGCTGAGCGGCGACGGGTTCACATTCGGATTCGGCGACGACGCGTCCCTCGATCGCCATGGGCGGCAGCAGCATCGCCGCGACCAGCCAGATGAGGGCGCCGAGCCACATCGCGTGCCGCGTCGCCGGGCGATGCACGCCCCAGCGAACAATCGCCCACACGATCAGGGCCAGTGGAATCACGGCGAGCCCGTTCCGCCACAGCGTCTGCGTCAACCATGAGATGAAATCCGTCACGACGAATCCCCTCGAAGCAAGCCGGCTATTCCGACGCGTCGTCCAGCTCGTTGATGAGCTTCTGAAGCGCCTCGATGTCTTCACGGTTCAGGCGCTGGCTCTTGATCAACTGGAGCACCAGGGGCCCCGCAGCGCCGTCGTACAACTCGTCCACAAGGACCCGAAGCCGCTCGCGCCGAACGCGATTGCGCGTCAGCGCCGGTCGGTACACATAGGCCATCCCCGACTTGTTGCTGCTGACAACGCCCTTCTGCTCCATGCGCGTCAGGAATGTCAGCACAGTCGTATAGGCCCAGTCCCGCCCGCGTCCGTGCAGCGCCTGAAGCACCTGACGGACCGTGCTGGGACCCACGTCCCACAAAACGCGAAGCACTTCGAGCTCCGCCGCACTGAGTTCAAGCGATTTGTCGCCCAACGAACCAACCTCCGACTACAACTGTCGTAGGCTACTACAACCGTCGGAGGATGACAAGGTTTTTCGCCGCCATTTTTCCGACGCAACGTCAAGTGAGATGGGGTCACAGCGTGTGCGACACGCGCACGCGACATTCAGGGGAACGCCCTGAAGAGGGACTTCTTTCCCCATGTCGGAATATTCCGCGAAATGCGGCGTGCGATCGCCCCGGTGAACAAAAAAGGCCGCCTGCGATCGATCGGATCGCAGGCGGCCGGGATGTTCAGTGGTCGGCGGACGAATTCCGCCAACGAGTTACAGACTCAGACTCACGCGCCGAGCAGCGCGCCAACGAAGGCCGCGATGTCGGCCATATCGACGGCGCCCGAGGCGTCCATGTCCGCGCACGTGCAGCTGCCGGCGCCGGTCGCGCCAGTCAGCAGACACTCGCTGAAGGAGTGAACGTCCAGACCGTTCTTCAGGCCGTCCGTGTTCACATCGCCCTTGCCGCCCGCGCAGTTGAGCGGTGTGTGAACTGTCGCCGTGATTTCCGTCGGCGTGCCCGGACGGAAGAGGCTCAGTTCGACACTGCCCATTGCCGGAGGCGCGTCAATTGTGAACCAGAACGTGTACATCGTTCCCCAGCGAAGGGCGTTCGTGTTCGGATTGTTCGCAAACGTGTCGGGACTCTGCCACGTCACGGTGTTTCCGACCATGTCGACGCCACTCGTCCAGTCCGTGTTGTCGTAGGGATCGCCCGAATGGTAATCCACATCGTGGAAGCCGATGTTCGTCACATTGGCGCCCGCCGGAATCGGCACGCTCAGGGCGTCGGCGCTTCGATGCGAGTTGAAGTTGAACACGTTGTAGGTGTACCGATAGAGACCGGCGCCCAGGTCATCGACCTTCGAGGCAAAGATGAATCGACCTTCGAGCGGGACGTCCACTTCCGCGTACTCGATCGTGGGATCGGGGACGCCGAGACCACCGCCGTGATCGCGCCACGCGTAAATGCCCGGCACGCTCGTCTGCATGAAGTCCGCCCAGGACAACGCGCCCGTTCCACCAACTGTGGCGCGCCGATAGGAGGCGTTGTTCATGGCGTTGCCCGCGGCGGCGTCATCCGTCGCCACGTACATCCCCTCCAGGAAGTAAAGGGCGCCGGGGAAGTTCGTCGAATTCAGGTCCGACTCGTGCATCTGCAGGCGTCGATCGATATCGTTGAAACTGCCGGAGGTCAGCGGATCGAACACACCCGTGAATCCGTTCACGCCTGATCGCGCCGCCTTGTTGGACTGAATCGCGTTGAATCCGGCGCCGTACACGTCCAGACAACCCGCGCCGAGCATGTTGCCGCCCGTGCCGTTGCACGCGAGACCACAGCCCGATCCCGCCGCAGCGCAGCACGCCGTCTTCAGCCACGACATGCCGATCTGCTGAAGCTGACCGTCGTAGAGTCGATACGCGTTTTCGGCGAGGCCCGGTGTTCCGTCACTGCTCCACAGCAGGTTCTGATCGCCGATGTTGCAGGTATTGCTGCCCAGGGTCACGGCTCGAATGCCGCCGATGGGACCATGATTGCCCAGACTCGTCGAATCCGACAGGACGACGTCGGGGCCGATTTCCTCACACAACTGCGGCGTACAGGCCGAACCGTTGCCGTTGTAGTTGCCGTTGAGCGCGTCGCACCCGAGCGGAGACTGAATCACGCACGTGTCATCCGGCAGACAGCAGGAACCACTGCAGCTGACGCTCTGACAATCGGCCCCCGCCGTGTACACGCCACTGGCCGCGTCACACTGACCTTCCGAGAGAATCTGGCAGGCGCCGTCGGGCTCACAGCAGGCGCCCGTACAGGCCACGCTCCCGCAATCCGCTCCGAAGGTGAAGGCGCCACCCGATGTGACGCAGTCGGACCAGTTCGTCGTCGTACACGTTCCGTCAAAAGCGCAGCAGGCGCCGGCGCAGGGGCTCGGCACACACGGGAAACCCACGCCCTGGAACACACCACCCGCGGTGTCGCATTCCGACTCAAGCACCTGGCTGCACGACATGTCCGGCAGACAGCAGGCGCCGATGGGTGTCGGCGGACCACACTGGAGCGAAATCGTGCCGGAGCCCTGGTCGGAGATGCTGTTGAAGCCGCCGACGCGAATCAGGTAACAGTTGCCGGCGACGACAGGCGCTTCGAGAATCGTCGAGAATCCCGAGCAGCCGCCCGTGTCGTCGTTGCAGCCCAGCAGCTGCAGATTGCCACAGTCGCAGCCGTTGTAGATGGCCAGGTCACTGTCGTAGTCAACGGTACCGCACGTGCTGATCGTCAGCGTGTCCGTGCAGGTCGCCGTGTACTCGAACCAGATGTCGGCAAAGGTCTGCCCACCGAAGGGGCATCCCTGGTTCACAGGACCGTCGGTTGTGGCGTCGATCGTCGAATACGGCGTCACGCCGTTTCCGATCGGAATCGCGTCCGCACAATCATCATTGACGGGCTGAGCCAATCCGGGCGCCGCGCCGACCAGCAGCACGAGCCCGGCGCATATTCCAGCGCGCATGTACCTCGACCACAGAACTCTCATCGAAACACCTCCCCTAGCTGAAGTGAAATTGGCTGCCCGCCAAACTGGATATTACCAGACTGCCCCCGCCGCCATCAAGGGGAATCACGGGAAGCGGCGATGGGAGCGCCGTGGCCCCCTCCGGCGACTCCGTTTCTTTCCGCGCTCCGTCGAAGTTCATCGCTGAACGTGCGCTTGCGCCCAGTTAATAAAAAGACCGCCATGCGCTTGGCACGGCGGCCGCGAGAGGAGAATCGCCAAACAGGCAAGAACGGGCCGCCGAAGTCCGACACATCTGAGTCTCGAACCTGTCGACCCCTGTTGGGCCCTTCTCCTAACCCTCCCCCGCGAGGGATCCAAGATTGCGGCCACCAGTGGCTGGGGTTCCAGCGTGGGCGCTCGCCTTTTCCACCACTCTCGCGCTGCGCCCGAATTCCCTTCCAGATTCGCTATTCTACCAGACTCCACATGGGGCGAACAACGGGTTTGAATGAACCCGGCGCGAATATGTCGTGCAAAAAGTGATCACAGGGCGCTCGCCGACAGCCGTGTGTCTTGCCAAAACGCCGGCCTCCGATTAAGAGACAGCGTCCATGATTGACAGACATCAAGCCCGAATTCTCGCCCTCCAGTCGCTCTGCCAGTACGAAGCCCTCGGTGCGGAATTTCTAGCACAGCTCGACGACTTCCTGGCTGACGACAATCCGACACCCGCCGTCCGCGACTATGCCCGACGCCTCGTCTTCGAGACGCGCGATCGCATGGCCGAACTGGACGCCATGCTTCAGCGGGTTGCCGACAACTGGGACCTCAAGCGCATGGCGCCTGTCGACCGGAATATTCTCCGTGTCGCGGCCTGCGAGATGAAGACCCAGGCGAATATCCCCGCCAAGGTCGTCATCACAGAGGCCGTCGAAATCGCCAAGGCCTTCGGCGCCGCCGAGTCGCCGGCGTTCATCAATGGCATCCTCGACGCCGTCCTGAAGAAGGGCCTGCTCAGTGGCGTCGACGCGGAAAGCCCCGCCGTCGCCGGAGATCCCCCGACAGCGTAAAATGCGAATTGATTTTTGGACGCGTCGACGCGGCGCACGATACGCTGACATCAACCCCGAACTGCGAAACTCACAACCATCATGGGCCTGTTCGATCGATTCAAGAAAGCGCTCACGAAAACCCGCGACAAAGTGGTCTCGGGCTTTCGTTCCATTCTCCCCATCGGCCGCGCCATCGATGAAGCGCTGCTCGATGAGGTTCACGACACGATGATCACGGACGATTTCGGCCCGAAGACGGCCGAGAACCTGATCACGGCGGTGCGTCACGCATGGAAGAATAAGGAAATCAGCGAGAGCCAGCACATCATCGATTTTCTGAAGAAGAACATCGTCGATCGCTGGCCCGATGATGTCCGCAACCTTGCCCAGGCCGAGTCCGGTCCGACAGTCATTCTCGTTGCGGGCATTAACGGCTCCGGCAAGACGACGAGCGTCGCCAAGCTCGCCAACCACCTCAAGAAGAGCGGTAAGAAAGTCGTCCTCGGCGCCTGCGACACTTACCGAGCCGCCGCCGTTGCGCAGCTGACGGAATGGGCGGGACGCTGCGGCGTCGACATTATCAAGCACGACCAGGGCGCCGATCCCGGCGCCGTCGCCTACGACGCCACGGAGGCCGCTGTCGCTCGCGGCGCCGATATCCTCCTGATTGACACCGCGGGACGCCTGCACACGCAGGACAACCTCATGCGCGAGCTGAACAAGATCCAGCGCGTCATTGAGAAGAAGATTCCCGGCGCCCCCCACGAGGTCCTCCTCGTCCTCGACGCCACGATCGGCCAGAACGCCGTCCAGCAGGCCCGACACTTCAGCGAGCATGTCCGTGTCAGCGGCATCATCCTCGCCAAGCTCGACGGCAGCGCCAAAGGCGGGATCGTCGTCGGCATTCGCGATCAGCTCGACGTCCCCGTGAAATTCGTCGGGCTGGGTGAGCAGATCGACGACATCGAACCCTTCGATCCGAAGACCTTCGTCGAGGCCCTGTTCGCCGCCTGATCCCTCCGCCATCCCCGGAAGTGTGAAGATTTCAGCGGGACCTGCTGAAGCCTTGGGTTTTCGCTCCGCCCGGCGTTATCCTCACGGACGCGTTTCGTGAAGAAGTTCAGTCAACCCCTTACCTGGCGGGACCCCGGCGTGAACAACAACGATGGTCGTGGCGGTCACTCGAATGAAATCGTCGAACATGAGTCCATTTCGATTCGCGCGGGCGCGCTGCGATTCCGAATCCTCGGCGCCCTGAACGAACTGCATCTTCGCTATCGCGATTGTCGTGAAGGTCGCGTCGCGGCCTATATCCCCGAGCTCGCCAAGGCGAACCCCGACTGGTTCGGCATCAGTGTGGTGACCGCCGAAGGCCAGGTCTATGAAGTCGGCGACTACGATCGCCCCTTCACGATCCAGTCCATGTCGAAGCCGTTCGTGTACGGCCTTGCGCTGGAGGACCAGGGCCGCGAGGCCGTCCTCGCGCGCGTGGGTGTTGAGCCCTCCGGCGACCCGTTCAACAGCATCATCAAGCTCGACGCCACGAATCGACCGCATAACCCGATGGTCAACGCCGGCGCGATCGCCACGACGGGCATGATCGCGGGGACGGACCCGACGGATCGCCTCAATCGCATGCTGGACATGATGGGCCGATTCATCGGCAAGCGTCCCGGGATTGACATGTCCGTGTTCATGTCCGAACGGACGACGGGACATCGCAATCGGGCGATGGCGCATCTGATGCTGAATTTCGGGATCATCGAGAAGCACGTGGACGAGATCCTCGATCTCTACTTCCAGCAGTGCTCGATCCTGGTCACGGCGCGGGACATGGCCGCCATGGCGGCGACACTCGCCAACCGCGGCGTCAATCCGCTCACGGGCGAACGGGCGATTCGTCGCGACTACATCCGCGACCTGCTGACAGTGATGCACACGTGCGGCATGTACAACTATGCCGGTCAATGGGCGTACACGGTCGGGCTCCCCGCCAAGTCCGGCGTTTCCGGCGGTGTCATCGCCGTCGTGCCGGGCCAGTTCGGCATCTGCGTGTATTCACCGCCCGTCGACGAGCGCGGCAACAGCGTTCGCGGCATCCGCGTCTGTGAGGACCTGAGCCGCAACTCGGGCATCCATGTCTTCGACGCGTGGCTCGATTCCGGCTCCCTGCTGGAGCGCATCGACTCGTCGGGGACGGCCGCGCTCAGCGATCCCGGTCCCCGGGGCGAGTTGTCGGCGCCCGACAGCCATCTCGCCGCGCCGTCGACGCGGCCCCAGGCCGTCGTGGCGCCGAATCCCCCCGTCGTCCCCTGAGCCGCCCCGACGAAATCCGCTCAATACGCCCCGTGACAAATTCTCGGGCCTTCGCGTGACCTCCTCCTCCCGGTTGTCGCTTTGAACCGAGGCGAAATCGGGCAATGGCATGCCCCGCCTCTGATCAACGGGCCCATGACGGCCGAAACGGGAGCGAAACCATGTCGACGACGCAGGCGGCGACGATCAACAAGGATGACATTGAATCCGGCAGGCTCTTCTCGATTCTGAGCTACCTCATCCCCTTCTTCTTTCTTGTACCGATGATTCAGCGGACCAACGCATTCGCGACATTTCACGCGAGACAGGCCCTGGCAATCATCATTCTCGCGATGGCGCTTGGCGCCGTCGCATGGATTCTTCCGATGGCGCTGCTCGGAATCGTGTCACCGGTGTTCCTCCTGGCGCAGGTCACGCTGATCGTCATCGGCGTCATTCACGCCGCCAGGGGCGAGACAAAACAGCTCCCGATTCTCGGCGCCTACGCTGAGAAACTCTTCAACCGCGCCAATATCTGACGCCATCTCACGACGACGTCCCAACGATCCCCCGGGGGGGCCGGTCTCGACACACCGAGGTCGCGCCCGCCCCGGGGCGACGCCCTTCCAATCTCGGGATTCTTCCGTCGACAGAGCGATAACCCTATAGACGCCCGTATAAATCGGGGCGGCCCACGTCCGTGTGTCAATGCACACCACGGGAGAACGCGAATTCGACTGCGGCGGCGCGCGCTCCGTCCTTTCCTCCGCTGGCCATCAACCCACCGTTTCGGCTACGATAAACGCCGGCTTCTCTTTCATGGGGGGAATCCGCAGACGCATATCCAGGTCGGGGTGGTGGAACGATCGGTGGAGGACGACCGACAAGATGTTCAATCGTAAGCTGATTCTTCGTGCGCGCCGCGCTGTCGCGGCGCCCTGTGTCGTTGCGCTGTCTCTTCTCATCATCGGCGGCGCCAACACGCCGAGCGAGGCGGCCCCTCCGGCCGGGTACTACGATTCCGTCAATACGACGACGGGCGCAACCCTGCGGGCGACACTGCACGAGGTCATCGACGACCATACGCGCTATCCCTACACGTCCAGCTCGACGGACACCTGGGACATTCTCGAGGACGCCCAGCAGGATCCCGCGAACGCCGGAAAAATCATCGACGTTTACGGCAATCAGAGCATCACCAAGATCGGCGGCGGCACGGGCCCTTACAATCGGGAACACTCGTGGCCCAAGTCATACGGCTTCCCCAACGACGGCGCCGACAACTACCCCTATACCGATTGCTTTCAGCTCTTCCTTTGTGACAGCGGCTACAACTCCGCGCGGAGCAACAAGCCCTTCCGCAACTGCAGCGCCGGCTGCACGGAAGAACCCACGGTCTTCTACAACGGCCAGGGCGGCGGCTCCGGTGTCTATCCGGGAAACTCCAACTGGACGTCGGGTGACTTCACGCTGGGAACCTGGGAAGTCTGGGGCGGCCGTCGCGGCGACATCGCCCGCGCGATGTTCTATATGGATGTCCGCTACGAAGGCGGCGTCCATGGAATCACGGGCGCGGCCGAACCCGACCTGATCCTGACGGACAACGAGTCGCTGATCGACAGTTCCAACACGGGGCAGAATCGCTCCGTCGCCTACATGGGCATGCTCTCGGTCCTTCTCCAGTGGCATGTGCAGGACCCCGTCGACGATTGGGAACGCAATCGCAACGACGTCGTCTTCGGCTATCAGGGCAATCGCAACCCCTTCATCGATCACCCGGAATGGGTTGACTGCATCTTCAACGCCAACTGCAACGGGACCAGCGACGGCATCGCGGCGCCGACAAACCTCAACGCGAGCGCGGGCGACGCCGTTGTCACGCTGACGTGGAACGACAACCTTGAACCTGATCTCGTCGGCTACAACGTCTATCGCTCGACGACATCGACGGGCCCGTACGCGCAACTCAACGTCGCGACAGTTCCCGTGTCGATGTTCGACGACATGACCGCCAGCAACGGCGTTACCTACTACTACGTTGTGACGGCCGTGAATGCGTCGGCGCAGGAGTCGGCCAACAGCGGCGAAGTCTCCGCGACGCCCCAATCGGGGAATATGGGCGGCGATGTCGGACCGCCGTGGATCAACGAGTTCCATTACGACAACGCCGGCGGCGACACGGGTGAATTCGTCGAAATTGCGGGCGCCGCCGGGATGAATCTCGCCGGCTGGCGTGTCGTCGGCTACAACGGGAACGGCGGCGTCACCTACGACGAGGTTCCCCTGTCGGGCGTCATCCCCGATCTGGGCGGCTGCATGGGCGTCCTGGCCTTCGACTTCATCGGCATGCAGAACGGCGCCCCCGACGGTCTCGCCCTCGTCGACAACAATGACAACGTCATCCAGTTCATCAGCTACGAAGGCGCGCTCTCCGCAACGAATGGTCCCGCCAGTGGCCTGGCCTCCACGGACATCAGTGTCAGCGAGCAGCCAGCCCCGCCCATCGGCGATTCTCTCCAGCTCGCCGGCTCAGGCGCGGCCTACGAGGACTTCGCCTGGCAGGAAGCGGCCGCCAACACCCGCGGCGCCCTGAACATCGGCCAGTCCTTCGGCGGATGCTCGACTGACACGACGCCGCCCGACGCCCCGACAGGCCTGGTCGCGATCGCCCACAATGCACAGGTTGACCTCGACTGGTCGGACAGCGCGGCGACGGATCTCGACGGCTACAACGTGTACCGATCCGAAGTCTCGACGGGGCCCTACACGCAGCTGAACGGCGCCGTCGTCGGCGCCAGCGCATTCGTCGACGCAGCGGCCGTGAACTGCGTCACGTACTACTACGTCGTGACGGCGATCGACACATCCGCCAACGAGAGCGCGACGAGTGGTGAGGTCTCTGCAACGCCATCACCCGCCGGCGCGTCCGCGGCTGATTGTGACGCCAACGATATCCCCGACGACTGCCAGGCGGATGGCGACGGCGATGGGCTCATCGACGCGTGCGACGGTTGCCCGAACGACATCAACAAGACAGCCCCTGGCGCCTGCGGCTGCGGGATCGCGGACAACGACAGCGACAACGACGGGACGCTCGACTGCAACGATCTCTGCCCGAATGATCCCGACAAGATCGCCCCGGGGGCCTGCGGCTGCAGCACGCCCGACATTGCGGACGGCGATATCAATGAGGACGGATTCGTCGATGGACGCGACATTCAGGAATTCGCGACGGCGCTGACGGGCGGATCGCCTTCCGCGGCCGCGCTCTGCCACGGCGACTTCGACAATCAGAACGGCGTGGACAACGCGGACATCGCCCCGATGATCAACGCCCTCCTCGGGAACTGACGCTCCGCGTCCGGGGCGGGCCGGAGCGTCGACCGTGGACGGACGCGCTGTCGACGACGACATCTGGATCAGGTCGCTGACACGACGTCGTGAAATGTCGCTGAGTATCCCGGGAAGATCCCCGCGAGATCAGACGCCCCGGCGCGCTTCTGCAGGATTTCCGCCAGCACATCGCGGGCGTCGATTGTGATCGGCAGATCGATCATCTCATACAGCTGATTTGAGTAGAGCCCCGGCCAGTCCGTGAACACCTGGCCGCCGTTGACGTGGCCGCCGAGAACGAACATCGCCCCGCCGGTTCCATGATCCGTGCCGTTGCTGCCGTTCTGCGCGACGCGCCGGCCGAATTCACTCATCACGACGATCGTAACGTTGGCAAACGCGGCGCCGAGATCCTCACGGAAGGCGAGAAGTCCGGCGTTCAGATCGCTCATCAGGTAGAACATGCCACCTGTCAGTGGCAGCTGCTGGGCGTGGAAATCCCATCCATCGATGTCGATGCAGGCGGCCTCGAGACCGACGTCGCCCTTGATCATGCGCGCGATCGTCTCCATTCCACGGCCGAAGGCGCTGTTCGGATAGCTGGCGCCATTGGCGGGCCCCGTGTATCCGATCTTCAACTGATCGATCAGGTCGAGCGACTGCGTCGTCGCCTCGGCCGCCACCTTCAGCGCAACGTCGGCGTTGTTGTAGACATTCGCCAGAAACGGCGGGCGCGACGTGGGTGACAGCCAATTGCCCTCCAGGCCGAACGTGTCGATGTCCGGAACGGCGACGGTATCCGGCGCGCCGTGCAGCGCAATCGGCAACCGCTCGTGCGGCGTCATCCCGAGAATGCGATTCGGGGCGGAGCCGCGGCTTGCGAGATGGCGGCCCAGCCAGCCCGTCGGCATGACAACGACATCGGGGCGACCGTATTCAATGAGGTCCATCGACCGAAAGTGCGAGCGATCGGCAAAGGGGAAACCCGTGGCGTGAATGACGGCCAGTTCGCCGGCGTCCCAGAACGTCTTGAGATCCGCCAGCGCGGGAGGAAGCCCGAAGAAGCCGTCCAGATCGATGGCCTTCTTCGTCTCCATGGAATCGGGCGCCGGAACGGCGATCGTGGACCGTACGTTGTAGTATTCCGTCTCGGCAAACGGCACGCACATGGTCAGACCGTCGGCCCCACCGCGCAGGAAGATCTGAATGATGACATCGCGCTGGGAGTCTTCGTCCACGGCGAACGCCAGTTTCGGCAGCCACGCCGGCGCCGAAAGGGCCCCCAATGCGGCCGCCCGTCCCGCCATGCGGAGAAACGAGCGTCGCATGGCGAATTCGTAATCGTCACAGCCATGTGATTGATCTGTCATCACGAACCTCCTGCGTCAGCACTGCTGGTACGACGGAAGCGAGAGCATCATGCCGAAGAGGTCGCGATCTCCCGCGGCAACACCGCCGCGGACATTGTTCGCATAATTGATCAGCGCCTGTCGCTCGGCATTCGTCATGCGCCCCTGGAAATACCGTTCGTTCCATCCGTCGATGACCCCCGTCACGCTGGTTTGCCCGCCGGGCGCCGTCGCCGCGGACAACGGGAGATCGATCGCCGCGTACTCGTTCTTCGCGAGTTTGAATCCGAAATTCCAACGCTTGAGAATCCCGGAACTCCAGTAGTCTTTGTTCATCGGATAGCCGTCGGGGGTAGTCCATCCGTTCGGCATGTGTTCCATTTCCACGAGCGGTTTTTCCAGACTGATCGTCGAATCCATGGTAGAACCCGTCTGTCGGATCGCCTTGGCCGTCAGGTGAAACGGACGGCAGAGCAGCGGCGTCGCCTCCGACAGCGTCTCTTCCGAGAACACGGCGCGAAGCGTTTCCCGAATATCCGTATCGGACGCGAGGTACGCCGAGGCAACCCGGTTGATCGCCGCTTCGGAGGGCGTTTCGCTGATAAAGAACTTCAGGAGCTTCGTCGCAAGGTGCCGCGCCGTGAACGGATGCGTCGAGAGGAACTCGATGACCTTCTCGCCGTCCCGGATACCGCCATTCGCCGGAAGCTGGAGCCCCATCACGTTCTTGAAATAGGGATCGTGATTCGACGAGTAGAAGGCGAACTGGAAGACATCGTTCGGCGCGTGCGGCAGGCTCCAGGCGAGGGATCGCCAGCCCGTGAAGGCCCGCGCCGTATTGATGATGTCCTGATGCGTATAGCCATTGTTCAGGCCGACGGTATGGAGTTCCAGCAACTCCCGGGCGTAGTTCTCGTTCAGGTAGTTCCAGAAGTTCAGATTGTTGTCGAGGAACTCCAGCATCGTGACGTGCTTCGCGACGCCCATCAACAGGTCGCGGAACTTGCCCAGGGCGTGCACGCGCATCACGTCCTGATCGTAGGAAATGCCCGTCGCAAAGGTGTATCCCTTCGCCGCGACATTGAAGTGGTCCGACCAGAATTCCACCATTCGTTCGAACAACTGTCGCCTGCTCAACACGGCGCGAACCAGCTTCGCCTTCGCCATGTGGAGCGGCACGGCGGTCTTGGCTTCATTGAGGCGGGTCTGCAGGAGCTCCGTCGGCGTTGCCGTCAGCGTCCAGAAGGTCGACAGCAGACTGGTGATCTGTGGATCATCCTGAATCAATTCCGGATGCAGCTGCTCTTCAAGGTAGGCGGCCTGGCCGATCGCGTCATATCGGTCCATCTCCGCCATTGTCGGTCCGAACGTCACACGGTTCAGGAATTCAGCCTTGTAGCTCCGCGGAGCCGTCGGGCCGGGATTGACCGGGTCGACCGGCTCCACGGGCGTCACGGGCCCCTCAGGCTCCGTCACGTCCGGGCCGCCCGTGCCGCCCCCCGTCGTTTCACCGCCACCACCGCCGGTCTCTTCCCCCGGCGTCTCCGGAAGCAGCGGCTCGACAGTACCGCAGCCGGCGACCAACGCGCCCGTACCCATGACGCCGATAAACCGTCTTCGACTCAATGCGCGGAGCAATTCGACCATTCCCGACACCCCCTGACTGGCACAGGACCTTTTCCTTCCCCAGTTTGACTTACGATACAACGCCGGGCGCGGCCAGAAGTTCCGATAATCTCGCTCGATTCCGCTTTCGCGCGCATCGATCGAACGACGCAACGGACCCTGCCCCCCCTGCGACGCCGCAGTGTCGAGGCAATCACGCCAGCGGCGTCCCGCGTCATTACGGGAACAAAAAAAGGCCCCATGCGTTGTCGCATGGAGCCTTGGTGAAAACCGGAATGAGGTCCGAGATCCGAAACTTAGCGCTTCGAGAACTGGAATCGCTTGCGGGCGCCCGGCTGGCCCGGCTTCTTGCGTTCGACCTTTCGATCGTCACGTGTGAGGTAGCCGCCATCACGCAGGGCCGGCTCGAACTCCACGTTCGCCGTCACGAGGGCCCGGGCGAGCCCGAGCATCACGGCGCCGGCCTGTCCCGTGGCGCCGCCGCCCTTGACGTTCACGAACACATCGTACTTGCCGATGTTCTTCGTCGCGGCCAGTGGCGCAATGGCGTCCGATCGAAGCCGATCGGCGCAGAAGTAGGTGTCCACTTCCTTCTTATTGACCATGAACTTGCCGCTGCCCGACTTGATGCGGACGCGGGCGACCGACGTCTTGCGTCGTCCCGTTCCCCAGTAGTAGCCACCCGCCTCGGTTCCGCGGCGCTTGATTTCGCGCGCAGGTTCCTGCGTCGGCGCAGGGCTGTCACCCATCGTGACGCTCGGCAGATCCGTCGAGGCCGTCGTTTCCGTGTTCGTGTTCGTATTCGGTTCGTCAGACACGCTTTGTTGACTCCTGAGGCTAGACCCGCTTGAGATCAAGCGCCTCGCACTGTTGCGCCTGATGCGGATGTTCGCCGCCGGCGTAAATCTTCAGCTTCTTGAGAATCCGCCGACCGTGCGCGCTCTTCGGGAGCATGCGCTTGACGGCGAACTGGAGAATCCGCTCGGGATGACGCTGCTTCATCACGTTGTACGGCGTCACCTTGAGACCACCCGGATGGTACGAGTAGGCGGCGTAGGACTTCGTGTCCGCCTTGCGGCCGGTCACACGAATCTTCTCCGCGTTCGTCACGACGACGAAGTCGCCCGTATCCACGTGCGGCGTGTAGGTGGGCTTGTGCTTGCCCATCAGCACGGTCGCCAGCTTAACCGCCAGCCGGCCGAGGACCTCGCCGTCCGCATCCACGTGATACCACTGCCGCTCAACCTCGCGGGGCTTGGCCTGATAGCATTTGTCCGTTACGGCTGACATCGTTGCAATTCCTGTGCTTTCATCTTGTTGCGCATCGGCGGCGCCGAAACCCGGTAGTTTAGACCCCGTACGGCCCCCGTCAAGACCCGCGGGCGTTCCTTTTGTTACCGCCCCCCGGATCGCCGCGTCCGGGCGCCCCCACCGCCGGCACGTCACAATTCCTGCTCCGATCAGGGCTTGCGGATCGATATAATCCCGGACGGAGCGGCCCGACCGACGCGCCGCCCGCTGGATCCGGCCCCCAGGGGCCTTTGCCAAGGAACCCGACCATGTTCACGCCGGCGACGCAGTTCTCCATCTTTCTCATCAACAAGCCCGCCATTCTCGCCAAAGTGTGCGAGTCGCTGGCCGACAAGAAAGTGAATCTGCGGGCGATCACGCTCATGGACTCCGTTGAACATGGCGTCTTTCGAATCGTCCCCGAGGACGCCGAGAAATGTCGCGAGGTTCTCAAGAAGCTCGACCTGCCCATGACAGAGTCCGAGGTTCTGTCGGCCGAAATGCCGAATCGCCCCGGCGCCCTCGCCGACCTGTGCACGATCCTCAACCACGAGCGCATCAGCATCAAGTACGCCTATGTCACCAGCGGCGCGGGCGGAGGGCGCACGATTGGTATCTTCAAGGTCAACGACGCGAAGAAGGCCCTGAAGATCAAACCCGCCGGCAAGTCAAAGGGCCGTCGTGAAAAACAGATTGCTCGCAAGTCCCGCGCCATCCGCGGCAAATAGAAAAGGCGATCGCCCCACGAATGGAGCGATCGCCGAGTTCACGATTGACTGAGACGAGAACGGCGTTCCCGTCGCCGGGGCAATACTAGATGCCCGTATTGCTCGGCGCCGCCGCGATCGGATCCGCGTCCGTCGGCTTCGCTTCCTCCGGCTTGTCGATCTTCACGAGAATCGTCTCACCATCGACGACGAGAATCACGTCGCCGCCCAGCGAAATCGCGCCCGCGCGATGCTCGTCCGCCAGCCGCCGGATCAGCCCGGTGAATTCGTCCGAACCCACTTCGATTGTCTTCGTCGGCCTGGGATCTTTGTCCTTTGTCACGACGCGACTGTCCACCCATCGACCGTCACGCCGATAGAACGCCAGGTCGCAGACCTGCTGCACGTTGGAAATGCTGACGCGATTCATGTTTTCGTCGAAGAACTCGTTCGAGGTGTTCGCACACGCCTGGGCGCGCATCGCCTGGCCGTTCATCGACTGATTCACGCTCGCAATACCGACGCGCGCCGCAACGGCGCGGCTCTTGAAGTTCCCGCCGGCCTCGGCGCGCACGCTCTCGTGGTCGGACAGATCGACGCCTTCCCGGGCCAGGAACGCCGTGTATTCCGTGAGGATGCCGAACTTTGTCCCCAGTCTGACAACTTCGTCGACCAGTTCCTTCATCCGCGGGTCATTCGTCGCCACCTGCTGGCCCGTGCCGCCGAGCTGCGTGATCGCGTCGATCAGCACGCCGATCTTCCGGCTGGCCCACAGGCGAGGCACGAAGGCGTTACGCACCGTCGCCTTGTCCACGGGGAACGAGAAGGCGAAGACGCGCTCCTTGCCGCGATAGTTCCCCTTCAGGGTGAACTGCAGCGGCGCATGCCCGCGATACGTTCCCATCACGATGAACTGGCCACCTTCAAACACATCGTCGATCGTCGCCGGCAGGATCTCGCCGACGCGGGGTTTGCCGTCGCTGGCGGCCGTGAGGATCGGATCCGTCAGCACGGGGCCCTTCAGGCCGCGAAAGACCTGGGCGACTTTCACTTCCACGTCCTCACCCGGCAGCGCGTACGTCGCCATGCCCCGTGAAGCGCTGGCGAGCTTGTCGAGCAACGGGCCATTCACATCCGCCCCGACACCGAAGGTGAACACGCGGCGCGAATGCGGATTCGCCTTCGTCACGAGTTCCCGAATCGCCAGTTCCGACGTGTTCCCGACCGTCGGCAGTCCGTCCGTGAGGAACAGCACCAGGGGCAGCGTGTCCTTCGTCGGCGACTGGCCGAGCGCCTCTGAGAGCGCCGCGTGAATGTTCGTGCCACCGTTCGACTGCACCTGGTCCAGGAAGGCCCGGGCGTCCTTCTCAGACTGCTCGTTCTTCACGACGGGTTTCGATGAAAACGACGTGAGCGTGTCGCTGTAGGTAATGATGTTGAAGGATTCCCCCGCTGACAGGCCCGCGATGATCTGTTTGGCCGCCTCACGGACCTGCTCGATCTTTTCGCCGTTCATGCTGCCCGATCGGTCCAGCACCAGCGTCAGTTCACGCTTGATCGATGGCCCATCCGACGCCTCGTGCGCCGGCAATCCACCCAGCAGCAGGAAGTACCCACCGCCGATGGCGTCATCCGGATAGGCCATCAGCGTCGCATTGACGCCGTCCGATTCCAGCAGATAGGACAACCGAAACGCGCCAGGCTGGACGGGTCGCCCCGTCGCCAGTGACACATTCACAATGTTCTCGGCGGCGCGCCGGACATCGATCTCGTGGGACGGGGAATAGACCGTCGAGATCGGTCGCTTCGTCCGCACCTTCAGTTGGACGTTCCAGGGGACGCGATAGTCGAGCGATTCGCTCCGCGGCAGGACGTAGTCCACGCGATCGGCGTCCGCGTTGAGCAGCGCGTCGTAGCCGACGCGAACTTTCTGTGTCCCGCCCGGCTCGATCGGAAACACGCTCGATCGAATCACCTGCATCCCTGCGAATTCCAGCAGGGCCGGATCCCGCATGCGGGCGACGATATCGTTGTAGATCCGCCGCGCTTCCTCGGCCGCCAGTATCTCGATCCGCGAGGTCGACGATACGCCGTCGTATTTGAATTCGCGGACCGCCGCGCCCGGCGGGACCGGAATCAGAAGCTCCGCCTCGGCCCGGACGCCGCCATTGTTTCGAATCACGATCTCAAGCGTCGTCGTCGCCACCTGCTCGACAATCTCGACGTTCGCATTCACTTCTTCGACTGTCAGACCGGGCGCCACGATACAGCCGAAGTGCCGTGACTGCGGCACAATGACATTGCTGGCAATCGGACGATAACTCGTCGTTGGTGTCGTGACGGTCTGTGCGACCAACAATCCCGCCGGCGCCACAGCGGCGACGAAGAGACACAGGCGACGGCATGCTCGCGCATCCATGATTCGATCTCCTTGAAAAGCGTTCGAGTTCCTTCAACGCCGCGGCCGGCGGCACAAGGATTCGACGCTCTCAGGCGAGCTCAGTTCCCGTGATTTGTCAGTGGGTGTGTAACAACACGGCCGGAACGCCGTGTTCCGAATCGTGCGATCTAACCAATGCGAACGAAGGACCTTAGACGCCGATGTGGACCTCAATGGCCGATGTCGCAGTCCGCGTCTTTGTAACAGCGCGGTGTGTTGTTGGCGCATCGTCGAACATCGCGCCGAGGGCGCCGGCGATCCGAGCCGACGCCAGGCCATCCCATAACGCCGCGCCGTCAACGGATACCGTCGGCGCCTCGAACGTGTCATCGAGCGCCGCCAGAATTCTCATCCGATCGGCGCCCACCAGGCGATTCCAGCCCGAACGAACGGTTTCGACCCACTCCGTTTCCTCACGGAGCGTGATGCACGGCGTCCGATGGAAACACGCCTCTTTCTGCACGCCACCGGAATCCGTCAGCACGAACGCCGCTCGCATCGTCAGCGCCACGAAGTCGAGATACCCGACAGGGCCCGTCAGTTTCACGTGATCCGCCGCCTCAAGTCGAGCGAGCAGACCTTGCGCTTCCAGAGTCTTCCGTGAACGCGGATGGACAGGCCAGACAAGCGTCCGACCCTGCTCGATGAAGGCGTCCACAATCTGCGACAAGGCGCCGACATCGTCTGTGTTGCCGGCGCGATGGACTGTCGCAAGAAGGTAGTCGCCAGGTGTCAGTCCGAGGCGTTCGATGATGTCGGAGTGGGTGTCGGCGCGTTCGGCCGCCCAGGCCGCCGCGTCGAACATCACATCGCCGACGAGTCGAACCCCCTTCGTCACGCCCTCGTCGCGAAGGTTGTCGACGGCCGTCTGTGTCGGGCACAGCAGCAGCGTCGAGACGCGATCCGTCAGGATTCGATTGATCTCCTCGGGCATTGCGCGATTGAAGCTGCGCAGCCCCGCCTCGACATGGGCGATGGGCGTTCCCAGCTTGCAGGCCGCCAGGGCCCCGGCCAGCGTCGAGTTCGTATCGCCATACACGAGCACGCAGTCGGGCGCGCGTTCGACGACCAGCCGCTCGATCCCGATGAGCATGCGCGCCGTCTGTTCGGCGTGGGAGCCGGAACCGACGCCGAGATTGACATCCGGCTCGGGGATCCCCATGGACTCGAAGAAGACCCGAGACATCGCGTCGTCGTAGTGCTGCCCCGTGTGGACGAGTATTTCGTCATGGGACTTACGCAGCTCGCGCGAGAGCGGCGCCGCCTTCACAAACTGCGGCCGGGCCCCAACGATGGTGAGAATAAGCATGCGACCCCCGAAACAATGATGACGACGCGTTGATACGAGTGGCGCCAGGCCCACACGTCTACTATCGGCGTCACGCGGGCCTCGGCGGGAATCGCCGATGAACGCCCGGGGCTCGGCGGACCGGGAGGGGAACGGAAAATGAACGCGGCCCCCCGACTCGTCGAGGGGCCCGTCGCATTGGGAGGGAATTTCCGGTGACGCGATGACGATCCGAGCGGCCTACGCCGTGGCGTCCACTCGCGTCTGCAGGCTCTGGAGAAAGGCGAGTGTCGATGAATCATCGGCGTCGCCATCGTTACCGCCCAGGGACGCCAGCAGCTTTGACGCCAGCGCCCCCGTCGCGTCATACGACGCTCCGAAATCGGCCGGCGGGTGATCGCCACCGCCCTGCGGCGGTCCCAACACCTCGCGCAGGGCATTGGTGTCGACGCCATGCTGTTCCAGCACACCATCGATGGCGCCGCGGATCGCGTCATGATCGGGTCGTCCGCCGTCGGCGCCGTCGTGGACTTTCGCGATGGCGGCCTGAATTTCTTCCTGAATCTGAGACGCCTCGTCTTCGCTGACGCCGATCGTTGTCAGGGCGTCGTGAAATCGATTCTCGAATTCGGCGCGTTGCGCCTCGCTCGGCGGCCCAAACGGCGACGCCCCCGCCGTTTCCCCGCTCTGCCGCTGGCTCGCCACCTGCCTGAGCAATTCCGCCAACTGAGATCCACTGCCGACACCGTTGATACTGGACATGATGGGCTCCTGATACAGACTGATGATCCACTGATCTCGGGTCGGCGCGGCGAGTCACATCCATCACCCGGCGAAAGTGAATCATTGTGACGCCGACTGTAAACCATCGGCGCCCTCGCCGGCGAAGCCCACCTAAGTTCTCTTCATGTTACATTCCGGATGCGCCACCGCATTCGACCCGGCCGCCACGGGCGAATCACGACACGCCGAATTCGCGATTGACGGCGTCGATCATCGCTCCACGCCGCCCGAGCGCGGCGTCGGCCAGCGCGACGAAATACGGATTGGGCGACGCCGAAGGCCTCACGCGTCGCACGCGCTGCGCACACGCCACTTCCTGTCCGGCGCCCGCCCAGACGCACAGACAGATCATCGCCGCCGCCGAAGAACGACTGACACCCGCAAGGCACTGGCACAGCATCGCGCCCGACATTCCGCGGATCGAGGCGGCGAAGTCGATCAGCGCTCGGGCGTCGGCGTCGACCGGCGCTTTCAACACAAGCCCATAGGACGCGGCCTCCCGCTGGCGCAAACGCACCCGCGACGCCTGCAGGAGATCCGTCGCCGAGGGCGCTTCCGTGTCGTCAAATGACAGGACCAGCCGCTGCGAAATGTGCGGCGCGTCGACGGCATATTCGCGCTGGCCGCGGATGGACACAATTGCCGCCACCTCCGATCCCTCGGGTTGCCGGAGCAGCATGGCGGCTTCGGAATAGCCAAGGATGTAAACCCGCGGATCCTTCAGGTGATTGCCCCGAAAAAGCCATGCGTCGACGCCAACGACTATCTACGTTAATAAACGCCGCCCCGAGCGAACCCGTTCGGTCCACTCGGGGCGGTAAACTGACACACACGCGATCACGGCCCAGGGCGGCCTTACTCCACGTGTCCCGCCTCGCACGCGGCGAAGTCCTCGGCGTCCGTGTTGAGAAGGCAGAACTTCGTCCACGGATCGAGATCATCCGCGGCGCCGCGAACGGCGGCCGACAGTTCCCGAATCTGCTCCTCGTCGCAACCGCTGCCGAACGGCAGTGCGACCGCAATCAGACCCAGCAGCGCCAGCCAGATGGTGGCGCTTCGTCGCGATCGATTCACACGCTTGCCGCCGACGTTTGAATTCGCTGCAGACTTCAACATAGGGCAACCTCCCGTCGTTCATCACGCGTTCATTCGTCGATCACACACACGGCGATCGACGTCGCAGCGGTCGAGCAACACGCGTGCCAACAGCGACACAAACGCCGCATCCGCGATCTGACTTCATCAGGCCCTACGCCTTTTCGACAGTGTGCGAACTATCCCCCGGTCTCCCCACCGTCCGAGCGACCGACGATTGCTCAAATCGAAGCGGTCCACTCTTTGGATTCATACCGCCAGCGCGCGCATCGCATGTGACGTCATGCGGCGCCGGCATTTGCAGGCGTTCCGTCGGTCGGGTCATCGTCCCCATGCGTTTCGTCGGGTGGCCCACGGCCTCAGCCGTGCATGCGCGACGACAGGACGCGTGGAAATGCCCGCCGCGGCAAAAATACAAACCCACGACAGGAAGAACATAATTCGGATCAACGACCGAACGCGTTGCGCAATTCGGCCAATCGGCCGGCCAATTCCCGATACTTGTCGACATCCTCGACGCCACGAACAAGCGCGACCGGCACGCGCGACAGACCGAGCCGCGCCCCGACGATCTGCCCCGCCATCGAGGCGTTCGTATCTGTATCCCCACCCTGCGAGATGAGGTCGCGAATCACGCCGTCAAAACCCAGTTCCCGGGCGCGCGACGCCGCGACGATCGCCAACGGGACACTCTCGGCCGCGTATCCGCCCGCCCCGTATTGCCCCGCCATCCACGCGATGGATGGCGCCGACGCCGCCACGGCCTCGCGCAGTCGATCGCGCGTGACACTGTCGGGCAATCGCCGCGCAACCGCCTCGACCAGCGACGTCATCGACGCCGACGTGTCAAACGCCGCGGCTCGAATGGCGACGACTATTGCCAATGCCGCGACATAGGCTTCATCGTTGTGGTGCGTGATTCGACAGACATCGCGGATCAACCTTCGATCTTCATCGTCGCCGGGATCACAGAAGAAGGCGAGCGGCGCGATCCGCATCGCGGCGCCATTGCCGGCGGACCGATCGCCCTTCGCCCCGGCAAGCGCCCAGTGCTGCCCCGCCACGAGTTCCTGGAGGGCCTTCATCGTGCTCGCGCCGACGCCCGTGATGCGCCGAGCGCGAAACCACGCCGCGAACCGCTCCGCAGTGATCGCCGGATCGACGCGGCCGGCGCTGAGAATCGCCTCACACGTGGCGAGCGTCATCTGCGTGTCGTCCGACACGCGCTGCGTCGCCGTCAGATCAACATCTATGGCGCCGTCTCGCCCCTCGAACGCGCGGCCAAGGCCATCTCCAATGGCGCCGCCCACGAGGCAGCCGGCAATTCGATCCTCGATGTCTTCGTAATCCGTCACTGTCGATCGCCTTTTTTGAAGAAGGACGCAGTCAGGCTCGCAGGTTAGGGCATCGGCCCAATGCCGGTATCCCCTGCGATCTCATCCGCCGGCGTTCGCCCCTTAGGTTGTGCCGCGTTCGAGCTTCGCCCCGGCGACACGCATGGAAACGACAGATTGCGGCCTGACCTCGACGACGAGCGTCCCATCGGCAATGGCCACACGGGTCAATCCGCCTTCGCCAAACGCCTCTGAACGCGTCGCCTCGGCGGCGGACGCCGTCAGGCCGCGGAATCGACATCGGTACACGCGAGGTTCATTCGACGGATTCACCGCCACGACGACCACTTCATGGCGCGCCGGCGAATACGCCGCAACCAGATCCGCCGTATCCACCTCCATGAGCTGATCCCCCGGCCGAATCGCCCGCGTGAAGGTGGAATACGCGTGGAAACTCGGTGAGCGCGTCAATGCGCCCGTGGCCTTGTCGATGTGGATGCAGCCCCAGTTTCCGTGATCCACGACCTGCCAGTCGATCCAGGCGGCGGGCCGCATCTCGTTCAGATCGCGCGCGATGCGCGTCGCCATGAAGAGCGCGGCGCCCATCTCATCGCCCTGGAAATCCATCGGCCCCGACTCGCTCTGCCAGAGCCGTTTTCCGCGCCGCGTCGCGAACTTGCGCAGGTCGCGCCGATTCACGCCCCAATAGGAGTGCGTGTTAATCTGACCAAGCGCCGCGATGGTCTCCGCGTTGTACGAAAGCACATTTCCGAGACAGACGTCGATGTTGCTCGCATCCGACGCGCTGATCTGGATCGCCTGCAGCTTTCGATCGTCCAGGGCCCTGCGGAGCGCGCGAATCAGTCGCGCCTGCTCCATCGAATCGAAATGACATCCCTCCTGCCCCTTGCCGGCGCGCCACCAGTCGGCGTTCGGCTCATTCAGCGGTTCGATCGTGCGAAACGTGATCCCATGCCTGTCTCGGTATTGCAGCGCGACATCCGCGAGGTAGGCGGCGAACGCGTCGTACATCTCGGGGCGCAGATTGCTCTTCCCTTCCGCGTGGCCCGCGGCGCAGCCCGACATCGTCATCCAATAGGGCGGGCTGTTCGAAAACGCCTCAAGGATCGGCTTGTCCACGCGCTTGATCAGCTTCTGAAGCACGCGCCGCTGGTTGGCGTCGGCCGACCAGTCGCAGGCGTCGTCCGGCCCGGCGCGAAAACCGGGCATGGATTTGTGACGCTCCATGTGATGATGCTCGGGATTCTCGCCGCCGCCGATGTTGTATCGAAAGATCGTGTAACCGAGCCCGACCTCCGGATCGCAGATCAGCTCGATCAGCGTCGCGAGTCTCTCGTCCGGCCAGTCGCCGACATCGTTGGCCCACCAGCAAAGCGACGTCCCCCAGCCCTCGAAGGGGGCCTGGGCGGCGTCGTAACGGATCGTCACGTTCTTACCGGCGTCCATCGGCGCCACATCGTCTCCATACGCAACATGGGGTCCCGCCACCAATCCCGACAGGACAGCCATCACGACATACCGCATAACGCACCTCGACACTGACAACGATGAGCGATTCGAATCCATGGCCCACAGGCTGAGTGGGCGTGATTACGAAGCCTAAGACAAGCGCGCCTCCCTGGTCAAAGTGAGCGCTGATGAATCGCCGACGGATCCGTCACGGCGTTCGAGACTCGGCGTCGGCGGCTCACGACTGTCAGGCCTCCAATTCCATCACGCCATCGTTGACGAACCTTGGATGCGGGAAGCGCGCCGCCGTCACTGGTCGCGCCGTGGCGCCGAAACCGGGAGGGCCTGAGGCGGGCGAGCGGCAGGTTCACGGCGTATGGCGCGAACGGCGCGAATAAGGACCAACGCGCCGACGCCGCCTGCGATCGCGGCGACGGCCAACGCCCCCCCGAACGCCTGGACCGCCGGATCCACGAATGGCATGATGGCGCCATCGTCCCTGGCGAGCCATATTCCCTCGCCACCCATGGCGACCCATCCGAGCGCCGCGATCCACAGCACGACGGCGCCGGCGCGTCGTCCAACACCACGAAGCAGGTCCGCCATCATCCAGTGAAAAAGCAGGATTGCGAGAGTGAAGCACCCGATCGCGATCGCCTGCGATACATATTCATAGGTTCTGGCCATCGCCGTGACTGAGGCGACATCAACGCCACTCTCTCTCAGACGGTCCACCTCCGCCAGGGCCTCATAGAAATCCTCCGGCGGCGCGTTCAAACCGGAAATGACGCCTGTGACGCCGAATATGACAATCGAAAGACAGATACCCGCCACGACGCCAATCGGCGCGAGCCGTCGCCAGCCGACGACATTGCGAAAATACGCGAACGTGATAATCCCGACGGATACTGCTGCAGCGACGAGAGACAGGATCGACAGTGCGCTGAAGGCAAGGCCCCCGGACAGTGATTCATCGCCGGGCGCCAATGTCCAGAACACGAGGCACAGCGCGAGGCCGCCGAGGAATCCCAGAAGTATCGCGGCCTCCCAGGCCCACGCGCCGATCTCGACAAGGAGACGATCGCCTTTTGTCCAGCAGTAGAGCCGCCGACACTCCTGCGACATTCGACGCACGCGCCCGCACTCCGGACATACATCGTCCATGCGACGACAATACAGATCGTAGCCACAGCACAGACACGGTACATGCAGGCGCTCGACGTTATTCATGATGGCCCGTTTGCTGGCGCCGCCCCAAAGGAAAACCCGTTACAACGATGGTCATGACAGCTTGATCTTATCGAAACCGCCCGAATCGTGTCCGAGTGATTCACGTTCGGCAATCCGAAGGGATGACCTCGCGTTCGTGGATGCAGCTCCCCCATGCTCCCAATATACATCCGGCCAGAATCTCAATATCGTCGACGTCCGCCCCGAATCCGCTGGAACGCCCAATCACCCCAGGAAATGTCATTTCTGACTGTGGCCTGTTCGCGGTCTTTGACGTGGTCGACTGAAGCGACTTTCGGCGCCGTCGATGCGCCTGAGCCGTGTCCCGGAGTACCGTTCAATAGTCGAAGGTCTGGACGCGTTTCGGGCTTGAAACCCAATGCGCCGACGCGGGCCGACTGCTCGAAGCGCTGGAGCGTTCCTGCTACACCGGTGGACTGGCAGGCAAGCTGCCAGTGACACGCCCGCACACCGCAATTGGCTCGCGACGATTAGCATGGCGTCCATGCCGCACCGCCTGAGAACAGCGGCGCGCGCGTCTCTCCACTCACGACTCAAGACGCACGACTCGACACTCGGAACTCGAGACTCGGAACTCGAGACTTCCTACCGCCCCGCGTACATCTCGTCGTAGTATTTCTGATAGGCGCCCGAGACAACGTGGTCCAGCCACTCCTCGTGCTCAAGGTACCACTCAATGGTCTTCGCCAGACCGTCCTCGAAGTTCACGCTCGGTTCCCAGGCGAGTTCCGTCTTGATGCGTGTTGCGTCGATCGCGTAGCGGAAGTCGTGGCCTGGGCGATCCTTCACATAGGTGATCAGATCCTCGCTCTTGCCGAGATGTCGCAGAATGGCCCGAACGACTTCGATATTCTGCTTCTCACTGTTACCACCGATGTTGTAGACGCGGCCTTCGTCGCCGTTGCGCAGCACGGTCCAGATGGCCGAGCAGTGATCCTCCACATACAGCCAGTCGCGAACGTTGTCGCCCTTGCCGTAGACGGGCAGCGGTTTGTTATGCCGCGCGTTGTTGATCATCAGCGGGACCATCTTCTCGGGGAACTGAAAAGGACCATAGTTGTTGCTGCAGCGCGTGATAAGAACGGGCAGACCGTAGGTCGTGCCGAAGGCGCTGACAAGATGGTCCGCCGAGGCCTTCGACGCGCTGTAGGGCGAGTGCGGATCGAGGGGCGTCTGCTCCGAGAAGAGACCCGTGTCGCCGAGGGAACCGTAGACTTCGTCCGTGCCCACCTGCAGGAACCGCAGGTCCCCCGCCGCGCGCGCGACCTGCAGCATGCTCAGCGTGCCCTGGACGTTCGTGCGGATGAACTCACCGGGCCCTGTGATGCTGCGATCGACGTGGCTTTCGGCCGCGAAGTGAACGATACAGTCGACACCATTCTCCCGGCAGACTTCGACGATCTCGTCCGTGTCGCAGATATCGCGCTTCACGAAGAGGTATCGCTTGTCGTCTGCGATCTCGGCGAGGTTCTCCAGGTTCCCCGCATAGGTCAGGCAATCGACGTTGATCACCCGCGCATCGTCTGAATTCGCCAGAACGTAGCGGACGAAGTTCGAACCGATGAATCCGGCCCCGCCGGTCACAAGAATACACTTGGGCGTAAACGCGTTGCTGTTCATAGTTTGCTCTTATGGGGTGGCATACCCACCCCCAAGGTGGGCATGTTGGGGTTCTGTTGTCAGTTCAGCTTTTTCTAGTTGCCACTTTGATCGTGCGTCTTCTCGTAATCGTATCGTCGCGCCCCCACCGCTGAAGCGATGGGCCACCCTCAGTTTGCTGCTTCGGTCGAGCGTCTTCTCGCACTCGCATCGTCGCGCCCCCACCGCTGAAGCGATGGGCCACCCGTCGATGGGCCCCCCGTCCTCATGCTTGCCTTGAGGGGCAAGCATGCCACCCCATTAGGGTTCCGCTCAGTCCATCGCCGGTGACGACTCGTGGCCGACGATCAGCTGCTGCACGCGGCCGAGTGATTCGAACGTACCCGCGTCGCTCCACCAGCCGTCCATCACGCCGTAGGTCATCGTACCTCGCGCGATATATGCGTTGTTGACATCCGTGATCTCCAGCTCGCCGCGGCCCGACGGCTTCAGCGTGCGGATGATGTCGTAGACTTCGCCGTCGTAGATGTAAATGCCGACAACGGCCATGTTGCTCTTGGGGTTCTTCGGCTTCTCCTCGATTCGCACGACGCGATCGCCATCCAGCTCGGCGACGCCGAAGCGATGCGGATCGCTCACTTCCTTGAGCAGCAGCCGGGCGCCCTTTTTCTGTTCGATGAACTGACGGACATCGGCGCCGAGATCGTGTTCGAAGATGTTGTCGCCAAGGATGACAGTCACGCTGTCGCCACCGGCGAAGTTCTCGGCCAGCCCGAGCGCCTGGGCGATGCCCCCCGCCTCATCCTGCACCTTGTAGGTGAAGCGCACACCGAAGTCGCGACCGCTGCCGAGCAGGTTGACGACGTCGCCCATGTGCTCGAGGCCCGTGACGATCAGGACCTCCTCGATCCCGGCGGCGGCCAGCTTCCTGATCGGATGGTAGATCATCGGCCAGCGGCCGACGGGCAGCAGGTGCTTGTTCGTGACCTTGGTGAGCGGCATGAGTCGGGAACCCGTGCCGCCGGCTAGTACGACGCCTTTCATGGCGACTCCTTTTCGGCGCGAGGCCTCGTTGTCGGTTCCCGCGCATTATTGAGGGGGATTCGCCCCGTATCAAATGGGGGCTGCCGCGAAATCCGCCGGATTTGGGGCGGGGGACGGATCAGGATCGGATACGATGGAGATTGCAACGCGCCACGTGCACGCCCCGTGCGAGTCGACGTCGAGTGGGCCGAATCGATGAACCACCCCCAATGCGGAAATTGCGGATACGACCTGACGAGCGCCGAGAGCAATCGCTGCCCCGAGTGCGGTCGATTGTTTATCGAAGCTGGCGTCCGCGTCGCCGGCGTCTCAAGTCGCGGGCGCGTTTGGCGCGGGGCCGTGCTGGGACTGGCGCTGCTGTGTGGTTCAATCGCCGGCGTTGTGACGTACACCTGTCTGAACGCCAGGGCGGCGAAGCAACTTTCGGTGGCTCAGAATCTCGCGGCAACGGAACAGCAGCGGAGCATCGCGTTGCAGGGCGAACTCACAGAGCTGCGTGTGGTCGTCAAAGACTTCCGCCGCAATCAGGGGGACCTGGTGAGGTGGTTCGTCCGCACGATTCGTGCTCAAGGGACGACGTCGGCGCCATCCGGCGATCATCCCGGCGCGCCAACCGAGCGCGGTTGGGCCGAAATTGACAGTCCCTTCCTCCAGGGGCTTCGCGCAATGGCGTTGTCCCTGGACGAGAAGACCATCGAGGAGATGTTGGGGAGCGGCGATCAGAAACCGCCAGTGGGCGCCCATGGCGAGGAGAACGTCGCGGAGTCGCCATAGGTCGGGTCATCGACCCGACGTCGCCGAACAAATCGCCGCTGTGATTGAGTAAGCGTTGTGCGCCTGGCGCTCGCCGCGCTACTCATAAGCCCTGTCGGAGGCCTCAGCATGAAACGCCCCGTGTGCGGAAACTGCGGTCACGACCTGAGCGGGTCAAGCCCGATTCAGTGCCCCGCCTGCGAGAAGCCACTGATTGAAGCGGGCGTTCGGTTTGAGCTTTCCCGGCTGGGCAAGGCCGCGCTCAGGCGACGCTGGATCGCGCTTGCCACGATCTTTGTTCTCGCCGTCGCTGTCGCGCACATCGGATCCAACATGATGCGAAAGCAGGCGCTCGCCGATCTCGACGCCGCCTCTCGGGAAACGGCGGAAATCCAGGGCCGGCTCAGCGGATTGAACCCCTATCTGGGCGGTGGCTTGTGGCGAGACCCACCCAATCGGGTCTACGCGGACTTTCAGTCCGACCTTCAGCGCGCGGAACATGAAATGGGCCACCGCTGGAGGGTGCTGGACGCGATCAGCAAACTGGAATAGGGCGCAACATGCGGTTTACAACACCGCCGATTCATCGTCTCGAAGATTCGTCGTTTGCAGACGTTTCAATCGAAGGAGTTCTGTGATCCGACCCTATTGTGGAGAATGTGGCTACGACCTGACGGGATCGGACAGCAATCGCTGCCCCGAGTGCGGTTTGCCGTTCGTCGAATCGGGAATCCGAATTGGAAATGTGGATTTCCGCCGGAGGCGACGCCGAAGGCTCGCCGCCATGTTCATACTCCTGCTGATTGTCGCCACCGGTGTCACGTCGTCTGTCAGGTCGATCATCAGGGCACTCGACGCCCGCAGTCAGGCCCGGACGGCCATCCAGACGGCCCAGTCCACGCGCCAGAGCGTCCTGTCTCAATTGCGGAGCATCGCCGAGTCGCTGGAAACACCCGCCGCAATGAACGTTCGGCTGAAGGAGCAGTTGCGGCGACTGAACGTCGATTTCCCAGACGCGTTCACAAGGGGCGACTACGCCGACCTGATGAAATTCATCGACTGGAAGTTCCCGCTGGATCCGGCGCATCGAGTCGAGCGGATTCGCAGCCGTTGAGTCGCCGTCGTCGACGCAACATCGCGGCGCCAAATCCCGAAGGCGTCGCCGGTCGCCGCCGTTATAATCGCAGGAAGCGTGCGGCCGAATGACGCGTCGCGCTTCGCTTCCAACTCAATTGCGGACTCCGCCATCATGCGACCTACATGCGGACATTGCGGTTACGACCTGACCGGCGCCGAGAGCAATCGCTGCCCCGAGTGCGGGTGGTTGTTCATCGAGGCGGGCGTGCGCGTCGGTCCCGATGGCGACACGCGGAAGAAGCGATTTCGACGGGCCGTCATTCTGGCGATCGTGCTCCTGGCCGGAGCGGGCGTGATGTTGACGGCCGAGGCGTACCTGCGCGCTCGGGCGGCCCGGGATCAGGCGATCGCCCAGCGGCAGGCGGCGCTTGCTCAGCAGCGGGCCGCCATGCAGCGTCAGGCGGGCGCCACGCCGCAGGCGGAGGATGATTCTCATCTCGACGAGCGGCGCGAGCGTTCCAATCTCGTGACGGACCCCGCGGATGCCGGCGATGCGCCGTGAAGGACCGATAGCCCGCAATATCCACGTCACAGCTCCGAATTCGTTGAATCCGTTCCACACGCTTCGTTAGACTCATTCGAATGACGGGCGACGAATGGCTGTTGTGGATCGCGAAGATCATCGGGGCGAGCTTCCTCATCCCGCTGGCGATCTACATCGTGTTCCGCCTGAGCCTCAGCGCCCTCGATCGCCGCCCCCGCCGCCGATAACTTTCTTTTGATGATCGATTGGCGCCCAGCCCGCTGGTACGAGATTCCCATCTCGTACCCACGCTGAGCGGGATTCCCATCTCGTACCCACGCCGAATTCGCTGGGACGGGATTCCTATCCCGTACCCACGCCGGATGTGAACCCCTTCCGAGCCGAGCCAGTCATGGCTCGGTCGTTCCGCCAGCCACGTTCACGATTGCATGTCGACCGCCGCATCACTGCGGCGGCTCGGATCGGGACCGAACTGCGCCCGCAAGGAAGCAGGCCAGCGTAGCGGAACAAGACGCGTGTATACAAGCGCCCGGAACATGCGCAATCGCACTGAAACAGGAATCAGGCGACGGACCGACGACGCGTGACGACCCATCCGGCCATCGTCACGAACACGAGCGTTGTCGGTTCCGGAACGGGCGTGATCGAAAAATGCACGTAGCCATCACCATGAGAGATATCTGTCGGGCCACCGCCGTAGGAGTACAGGCTCATCTTGTAACCAATAATGTAGAATTCGCCGGCAAGCAAAGGAACCGAGGCGCTGACGGTGAACGATCCGTTGGGATTACTGCCGCCGATAGGTATCGCAACTCGCGAAAAGAAGTACAGCAAGGCGCCGGGGGCCGGGCCGCCGCCGACATTGACCTGCATCTCGGATTCGCGATCACCGGCGCCGAGGGCGTAGTTGAACTCACCTTCGATCGTGATGATCGAATCGACGGCCGGGATCAGATACACCGATCCGTTCGATCGCGAAAATCCGTCAGGACTACCCTGATCCGCGTACTCCCCGGTGGCCAGAAAATCGAAGTTCCCTGCGGTATTCCAACTTGCGTCGATGGTCGAAAAGGCGGTCGAGTTCCCCAGGCTGGCGAAGTAGTTGTTGTGAAGCGGGTTGCTGACGGCGGTTTGAACCCGTCCGTCGTTTCCATTTCCAATTCGAACGCTGGTTCTCAGCGTCCATTCCAGGATGTCAATCGCCGACGCCCGGACAATCGCGCATGGCGCCATCGCCACGATCATGGCGCCGACGATGAACCTCGTTGTTGATCGCATCGGCCCTCCTCAGGACGCTCCCCGGCGAACGCTCGGCGTTGGTGTCCATCTTACGATCGGCGATGCCGTGAAATCCAGCGGTTGGTCGCGTGGGACGAGATTCCCGCGTCGCTCGCTGGGACGGGATTCCTATCCCGTACCCACGCCGGATGTGAGTCCTTTCCGAGCCGAACCAGTCATGGCTCGGTCGTTCCGCCAGCCACGTTCACGATTGCATGTCGACCGGCACATCACGGGCGTGTTGCTCAAATGCAGCAGCGGACCATCCAGGTTGAAGGTTTCG
>DAOPJV010000039.1:0-61410 GCA_035399845.1 Phycisphaerae bacterium
ACCACCTCTCGGTAATGCTCTTGCCCTGCATGAAGAGCAGGAGATAGTCGCGGCCGCCGGCCTTGCTGTCGGTCCCCGACATGTTGAATCCGCCAAAGGGCTGCACGTCGACCAGGGCGCCGGTGCACTTTCGGTTGAAGTACAGGTTGCCGACATGGAATTCATGGCGGGCCCGTTCCAGTTCAAGCCGATCGTTCGAGTAGATCGCGCCTGTGAGACCATACTCCGTGCCATTGGCGATCTCCAGCAACTGATCGATGCCCCTGCCTGTGATGACGGCGAGGACGGGACCGAAGATCTCTTCCTGTGCGATGCGGGCGTTGGGCTTGATGCCATCGATGATCGTCGGCGGGATGAAATAGCCGCCGGCGGGGACCTTGCCGCCGCCGAGGACCATCTTCCCCTCACTCTTTCCGATTTCGATGTAGCTGTTGATCTTGTCGTAGGCGTTCTTGTCGATGACGGCGCCCATGTCGAAGTTCTCGGCCGTCGTCGGGTTGCCGACGGTCAGCTTCTTCGCGTGTTCGACGACTTTCGTGAGGAGGGCCTCGTGAACGCTCTCATCGCAGACGAGGCGGCTGCAGGCCGAGCACTTCTGGCCCTGGAAGCCGAAGGCCGCCTTGACGATCTCGATCGCGGCGTCCTCGATGTCGCCATTTTCCGTGACGATCATGCAGTCCTTGCCGCCCATCTCAAGGATGGTGCGCTTGAGCCAGATCTGTCCCTTCTGCACCTTGGCGGCCTTCTGGAAGATCGACTCGCCGACCTCACGCGAACCCGTGAAGGCGATGAAGCGCGTGCGCGGATGTTCAACGATCGTGTCACCGATTTCGGCGCCACTGCCGGGAACGAAGTTCAGCACGCCCGGCGGGAGCATGCACTCTTCCATCACTTCGACGAACTTGGCGGCGATGATCGGCGCCGTGCTCGCCGGTTTGAGCACGACGGTATTGCCTGTGACGATGGCGGCCGTCGTCATGCCGGCCATGATGGCGAGCGGAAAATTCCAGGGGGGGATGATCGCGCCAACGCCGAGCGGGACGTAACGGAGCTCATTCTCCTCGCCCTCGAAGGGCGTGACAGTCTGCGCGCCGCCGAGACGCATCATCTCCCGACCGTAGAACTCGAGGAAGTCGATGGCTTCGCAGGCGTCGGCGTAGGCCTCGATCCACGGCTTGGATTCCTCGAAGACCATCCAGGCGGAGAATTCGTACACGCGGCGACGAAGGATCGCGGCGGCCTTGATGAGGTAGCGCGCCCGGACATCGGGATCGACGCGCGACCAGCTTCGGAAGGCGATGTCGGCGGCGGCGACGGCCTGCTGGGCCTGATCGCTGTTGGCCTTGCCGACGTAGCCGATGACCTGGTCGTTCCTGCCGGGGTTGATCGACGCGATTTTGTTGTCGGTATCAATCCGCTGAGCGCCGATACGGAGCGGGTAGGACTTCCCGAGTTGCGACTCGACGTACTTGAGGGCCTCGAGCATCTTCTTGCGCGGCTCGGCGTCCGCAAAGTTGACGTAGGATTCGGGGCGATAGGTCGTCAGCATGGTCGTTTCTGCTCCGTGAAGTCGATGCGTGCCTTTTTTCGCCGTGTCAGCGGGCGCTGTGGGCCGCGAAATCGGCGTTTGATTCCAATCGCATAGTTTATACCCATTTATGTGAACGGGCGAGTCGCCGCGACCCACGAAAGTCCGCGGCGCGCGTGGCCGGGGACGCTCGTTGTCGCCGGCAATTCGTGGCGAAACTGAACCCGGTCCCGGGCGCCCGTTTTCGGAGGCCTTGCGGGCGGCGTCCGCCACCGGGTCCTGTCGGGCGATCGGCCTGGTCGCTTGCGGAGTGCGCCCATCGCGGGAAGGGCGATGTCGCGTAACACGCTCATCCGCAGGGCGCCCCGGAGATCCGCGACCGCGTGTGGCGCGTTGATTGTTGTCGACGTCGGACATCGCAGGTCCTTTGCCGGCGCCGGTGTGTCGCTTCTGTCGATGACCGCCGGGATCACGACAGCGGTTCGTCGTGTCGGTGATCCGTCGATTCACGTTTCGATCATCGCCGCACTTGAATTTGCGATTCGCGCAGTCGATGTCGCGATGATGATCGTGTTTGTTGATGACTGCCACGTAAGTGGCGTTTGATTTGCGATTGTTCGCGTTTCATCGAACTTCCTCGAAATTCTCAAAACGCTGGCGCGCGATTCGTCGTTGTGCTCGCGGGGCGTCGAATGGACCGCTCGCGATATTGCGGGCCGCAATAACAACGATGCGTCTCACCGCAACCCAACGATTGCGTGTTCATTTCGGGCCCTCCGCGATTGAGTCGCCTGGTCATGACCGACGGACGTATGGCGTCGTGTGCTGCTTCGCGCCATGCGTATGGCATTTCATTGTTTTTCTTTCTTACCGTGGAGGAATGTGATGAGTGGGAAGCGATGTTGTATCTGGATTGCGGCGGCGCTTGTGCTGCCGCAATTCGTGACGGCGCGAGTCGTTCTGGCGGACGGCGCGTGTTGTCGTGGTGATGGGACGTGCGTCGTCACGTCTCTGGCGGACTGCAGCGGAATGTGTGACAGATTCCGCGGCGAAGGGACGACCTGCGCAGGTGTCCTGTGTCCGGTTCAGGTTCCGGCGCCTTGCTGTTTCAACGACGGATCGTGTCTGGTGCTGCAGCCATGCCTGTGCCGCGAGGCGGGTGGCGAACCGCAGTCGCCGTTCCAGTCCTGCGCCAGCGTTGACTGCCCGCCGAAGGGCGCCTGCTGCCGCGCCAATGGGGTCTGCGAAGTGACGACAGCGGACGACTGCGTTGGTCCCTGCGAACACTATCGAGGCGACGGGACGGACTGCAACGGTGTTTTCTGTGCGATTCAGGTTCCGGCGCCGTGCTGCTTCAATGATGGATCGTGCCTCACGCTTCAGCCATGCGAATGTCGGGCGCTGGGCGGCGATCCGCAGTCGCCTTTTGTCACGTGTGAGAGCGTGGACTGTCCGCCGAAGGGGGCCTGCTGCCGGATTGACGGTGTCTGCGAGGTAACGACGGCGGATGACTGTCTTGGACCTTGCGAGCGATACGCCGGAGACGGGACGGATTGCACACATGTGCTGTGCCCGATTCAGTTGTCGGCGCCCTGCTGTTTTGCGGACGGCTCCTGCCAGGTGATGAAGCCGTGCCTGTGCCTGGATGCGGGCGGCGATCCTCAGTCACCGTTCCAGACATGCGCGAGCGTGGACTGTCGGCCCCGGGGCGCCTGCTGCCATGGCGACGGGACCTGCGAAATGCTGCCGGCTGACGAGTGCGCCGGCCCCTGCGATATCTATCATGGGGACGGATCCGATTGCGCGAACACGCTGTGCATCGTCCAGGCGCCGGCGCCATGCTGTCTGCCGGATGGCTCGTGCTACGTGACGAATCCATGTCTGTGTCGCGAGGCTGGTGGCGATCCGCAGTCGCCGTTCCTGTCCTGCGCGAGCGTGGACTGTCGGCCCCGGGGCGCCTGCTGCCATGGCGACGGGACCTGCGAAATGCTGCCGGCTGACGAGTGCGCCGGCCCCTGCGATATCTATCATGGGGACGGATCCGATTGCGCGAACACGCTGTGCATCGTCCAGGCGCCGGCGCCATGCTGTCTGCCGGATGGCTCGTGCTATGTGACGAATCCATGTCTGTGTCGCGAGGCTGGTGGCGATCCGCAGTCACCGTTCCTGTCCTGCGCGAGCGTGGACTGTCGGCCGAAGGGCGCATGCTGTCGCATTGACGGGACGTGCGATGTCACGACGGCGGACGATTGCGACGGTCCCTGCGAGCACTACGTCGGCGACGGGACGACCTGCGCGAACACGCATTGTGCGATCCAGATTTCGGCGCCGTGCTGTCTTTCTGATGGCTCGTGCATCGTTGTGCAGCCCTGCATCTGCACGTCGCTGGGCGGAACTCCGCAGTCGCCGTTCCAGACCTGCGCGACAGTGAACTGTCCGTAACGCGGGCTCGCGACGCCGCCATTGATGGACAGAGAGCGCGACGTTTCCGCGTCGCGTGAGAAAAGGTCCCGGGCCGGCGCGTGGAGTCGCGCCGGTCCGGGGTTGCTTCGTTGAGCTGACGTGAAAGGGCGAAGAACTACGACTTTGGCCTGAGCAGTGGGCGTAGTTTGTCCGCTTCGTCCTTTCTGCCATGCTTGTCGTAGAACTCGATCATGACACCACAGGTTTTTTGCGTGTAGATATCGTCCTGGGGGCGTGTTTCGCGGAACTTGTCAAAGACGCGGCGCATCGTCGGTTCGGCGATGTCGGGCTCGCCGAGGTCCGCCTTGCACATGGCCCAGTAGAACTCGGCGATCAGGGTTCGTTCGTTGTCGGGGCCCTTCTCTACGCGGCGGAAGTCGGCGATTGTCCTGTAGGCCTCCATCGCTTCCTCGATGGCGCCGCTGTCGTAGAGGGGGAACGTGAGATTGTAGAGCGTCGAGATGTACTCGCGATGGTTGCGGCCGTAGGCCTTCTCGATAATTCGAAGCGCCTCCCGATACGTCGCGATGGCGGCGGTGGATTCGCCGCGAACATCCTGTACGTAGCCGAGATTGTTGAGAAACGTGCCGAGCATCGGATGGTCTTCGCCGGCGACTTTCCGAATGATCTCCGCGGCTTCCTTGTATCCCGCCTCGGCGCCCTCCATGTCATCGCGCCGCATGCACATCTGGGCGACGTTGTTGGTGCCGCTGGCGATTGTCGCGTGCAGGTCGCCATAGAACTCCCGATAGCCGGCGAGGGCCTCGCGATAGAGCTTCTCGGCCATGTCGTATTCGCCACGCGCCGAGTGGATCTTCCCGAGCAGCGTCAATGCCCGATAGAGGTTGTCGATCTGATCGGGCGGGGCGTGCCTGCGAAATTTATCGATGGCGGCCTGGATCATGGGATCGGCCTCGTCGACGCGCCCCGCCTGTACGAGCGCGTAGCCCAGGCGCGATTCCGTCATCGCCGTGTCGAAGCTGTCTTCGCCGCTGGTCTTCAGGTTGATGGCGAGGGCTTTGCGGAACCAGTTGATCGCTTCCTCCAGGCGCCCCGTCCTGGCAAGAATTGCGGCGAAGTCCCGGACGGCCCGCGCCGTGTCCCGATCGAACCCGCCGGTCTTCCAATGAAGATCAAGGGCCTTGCGATACTGCTCTTCCGCCTGTGCGTAGCGGCCGAGCCCCGAATTGATCGCGCCGAGCGAGGTTCGGAGGGCGGCCTCCATGGCGGGCTGGCCCTTGAATGATTTGTCGATGTTCTTCGTTTCGTTATCGATCATCTCCAGGACGGTGATGTCCTTCGACGCGTAGCCGAGTTCGCTCAGCGGATTGGCGGACTCGATCATCCGACCCAGGAAATGATTGACGGTTTCCAGCTTGGAAGTCTCCGCCTCCAGCGCCGTGTTCGCTTCGGCCAGTTCCGACTGCGCCTTGACGGCGGCGTCGCGCTCCGTCCGGGCGTCGATGCGGGCGCGCTCGGCGCGAATGTAAAGCGTGCTCGTGACGATGACGGAAATGACGAGCAGCACGATGACGGCGCTGAGACCACCCACGAGCGCCTTGTTCCGATGGGCGAACTTGCCGAGCTGGTACATCATGCTCGGCCGTCGGGCGGCGATCGGTTCGTTATTGAGATGTCGGCGAATATCGGCGGCAAACTCGGCGACGGACGCGTATCTGCGTTCCTTGTCCTTTTCGAGGGCCTTGCCGACGATCGTCTCGACGTCGCCGCGGAAATCGCGATCGAGGGTGCCGAGCATCGTCGGATCGATATCGCGAATGATCTGCGCCGCATCGGGCACGGACTTGTTGTCGAGATCGTAGGGGAGATTCCCCGTGAGCAGCTGGTAGCCGAGGACGCCCAGCGCATACACGTCGCTGCGCGTGTCGATGTCGGCGGGATTTCCCGTGACCTGTTCGGGGCTCATGTAGGCGATCGTGCCGAGGAGCTGTCCGACGTTGGTCTTGAGTGTGGTGGTGTGGATGTCGGCGTCCGTGACGCGCGCGATGCCGAAGTCGAGAATCTTCGGCTGACCGGAGTTGGTCACGAGGATGTTGGCGGGCTTCAGGTCGCGATGAATGACGCCTTTCTGGTGGGCGTGATGCACGGCGTCGCACACTCTGATCAGCAGCCTGAGGCGATCCCGCGTCGCCAGGTTGTTCTTCTTCACGAATTTGTCGATCGGGAGCCCCTCAATCAGCTCCATGGCGAAGAAGGAGAGGGGCCGGCCGTCGAGCTGATCGGCGCCGGCTTCGAAGATCTGGGCGATGCCGGGGTGCTGAAGGCGGGCCAGCACCTGGGCCTCGAACTCGACACGGCGCGACAGCGTCGCGGACGTGACATAGGGATGAACGACTTTCAGGGCGACGTCGCGGCTTGGGTTCGTCTGCCGGGCGCGATAGACGACGCCCATGCCACCGCGCCCCAGGACCTCAACGATGTCGTATCCGGCGATTCGGGTCGGCGCGTCGTTGGCGCGGACAGACGCGTGGATCGCCGATTCGGCGGCGGCGCGATCGAGGACGGGCGTGTCCACGGCGGCGGGACGCTCGTCCTGGGCGATGAGTTCCTCGACCTCGCGAACAAGGGCGACGTCGCCTTCGCAGTGTTCCTGGAGAAAGCCCCGGCGATCCTCCGGCGGCAGTCCGATGGCTTCCAGAAAGAGCTGTGACAGGCGATCGTGGCGGCTTGAACTCACGCGAAGCCCCCGCGTTCGAGTTCCCGCTGGAGCCAGGCGCGGGCGATGCGCCAGTCGCCTTTGACGGTATTGGGCGACACGTCGAGGACGGACGCGACTTCTTCGACGGTCATTCCGGCGAAGAACCGCATCTCAACGACCTTGGCCTGGCGCTGGTTGAGTTCGGAGAGTCGGCTGAGGGCGGCGTCGAGGGCTTCGACATCCGCTTCCCGCTGACCGATATCGCCGGACTCGAAGTCGAGCGTCACAAGCGTGGGCGGCGTTCGCTTGGCGGCGCCGTGTTTGCGGGCGTGGTCGATCAGGATGCGGCGAATGGCCTCGGCCGCGACGGCGAGGAAGTGCGTCTTGTCGTTCCAGTTGGCTTCCTTCTGGTTGACGAGCTTGATGTAGGCCTCGTGGACCAGGGCCGTCGGCTGAAGGGTGTGATCGGGGCGCTCGCGGCGAAAGCAGGCCTCGGCAATCGCGCGCAGCTCATCGTAGAGATGCGACAACAGCTCGGCGGACGCGTTGGTGTCGCCATCGCGCAGCCTGAGCAGGCAACGCGTTACATCAGTAGCGGCGTCGTGACTCATATCAGCCAGACTTCGTTGCGAGGAACCTGCACACTTGCCTCTATCTTAACCGCGGCCGGTCCCGATCGCACGATCGAATTGGGCCTTGCGCCATGGGGGCGGGGCGTTCTCGGGCGAATCCGTGCGGCGCCACGGAATACGGGTCGTTACATATATCCCATATGGGGCTCGCTGGACCCGTCGGCGGGTTTCGGTCAGCATGCCGCGACATGTGGGAGATCTTCAACGGCACGCTCGTGAATACCGGAACCGTGGCGCTCGGGACTTGCCTGGGGCTGGCGATCGGTCCCGTCATCCCGGAGCGGTTTCAGCATATCGTCCTGACCTGTCTCGGGCTGATCACGATCATGCTGGGCGTCGATGCCGGGCCCATGACGATGCAAAGCGTGGTCCGCGAATTCGGCGCGGGGATCCCCACCTATGGCGCCCGTGTCGGACTCGTGGTGATTGCGTCACTGATTGTCGGCGCCCTCATCGGCACAGCGCTGAAGCTGCACGAGCGGCTTGAGGGGCTGGGCGAAATGATCCATCGTCGGTTCGGCGGGGCGGATGAGGCGTCGTCCGGGAACGAGGACCACGCGGCGGCCCGGCGATTCGCCGAGGGCTTTCTGACGGCGAGCGTGATCTTCTGCGTGGGACCGTTGACGCTGCTGGGTTGTCTTCAGAACGGCGCCAGTGGCGATCCGACATTGCTGTACATCAAGGCGGTCCTCGACGGATTCTGTTCGATGGCGCTGGCGGCGACGCTCGGCTGGGGCGTGGCGATGAGCATCGTGACGGTACTCGTGTTCCAGGGCGGTCTGTCGCTGGTTGCCTACGCGTTCGCGGGCGGACTGCCGCCATTGTCGCAGGACCTGATGAATGTCGTCGGTGGTCTGATGCTGCTCGCGACGGCGCTGTCGCTGTTGGACATCAGGAAGATTCCCGTGGCGAATCTGCTGCCGGGGTTGTTTCTGCCGCCCTTGATCGTCTGGGGCGTTGAGTCGATGTGGCCGGGCCTGTTGATGTAGCAAACGACTCAATCTCCCGGGCACAGTCGAACTGAGCGGGAGAATCGTGGCGGTGACTGACATGGACAACCTCGGAACGCACACGATATACATCAACCTTCTTAATGAGGGCTCGCCGTGTTGTCGCCCGACGCAGGGAATCTGGGTTTCGGAGATGACGTACCGGGTGCTTCCGACGGAGAACTACGATCCGGACGACGAGCATTGGGAGTTCCCGCCGGGCAGCGTTGTTGAGTGTCGCCAGGAGCGACGCATCATCGACGGCGAGTCGATTCAGATAACGATCGCGGTTCGCGCGATCCAGCCACGCGCCGAGTGAATCGCGCCAAAAAAGAGAAGGCGTCAGGCGATTTTCATCCCCTGACGCCTCCCTGGTTTCAGCGCTTGCGCCGCGACGCGTTACTTGGTAAACAGCAGATCACGATAGCTTGGCAGCGGCCAGATATCGTGGGCGACTTCCGTCTCCAGAGCATCGACGTGCGTGCGCAGGTTGTCCATGAGCGGAATGACGTGGTCGCGGAGGTACTTCGCCGTCTCCCAGCCGTCGTGATCGCGGAAGTTGTCGGCTTCCTGAAGGGCGTTGAGGGCGGCGTTGAAGTTCTGCACCTTCTTCACGAAGTCCGCCAGGCTGGCGCGGAGATCCGAGCAGTCCACGCCGGCGGCCTCCGTCGAGGCGACGGCGTCGGCCAGTAGTGTCTGATGCGTAATCGCGGCAGGCAGGATCATCGTGCGCCCCATCAGGACCATCTGCTCCGACTCGATCAGCAGTTGATCGACGTAGCGATGGATGAAGATGTTGGCGCGGCTCGTAACTTCGGCCTCGTTGAGCACCTTGTACTTTTTGAACAGGGCGACGGATTTCTTCGTGATGAAGTTCGGCAGGGCGATGACGGCGTCCTTCAGGTTGGGCAGACCCCGCTTTTCGGCCTCCTTGTGCCACTTGTCGGCGTAGTTGTCACCGTTGAAGACGACGCGCTTATGCTGCTTGATGACATCCTTGAGGATGCTGCGGACGGCGGACTCCAGCCTGGCGGGCGTCGGATTTTTGCCGACGGCCTTCTCCAGCGCCGTGGCGAGGTGGTCCAGCGACTCAGCGACGATCGTGTTGAGCACGGTATTCGGCCAGGCCGCCGTGGCCGAGGAGCCGACGGCGCGGAATTCGAACTTGTTGCCCGTGAAGGCGAAGGGCGACGTGCGATTGCGATCGCCGGAGTGTCGGGCGATCTGGGGCAGGCTCAGGGCGCCCAGGTTGATGGCGCCGCCCTTGATCGTGCGGCTGGGCTTGCCCTTTTCGAGCTGCTCGACGATGTCCATCAGCATGTCGCCGAGGAAGATCGAGATGATCGCCGGCGGGGCCTCGTTGGCGCCGAGGCGGTGATCATTGCTGGCCGAAGCGATCGACGCGCGAAGCAGGTCGGCGTGCATATCCACGGCGCGAATGACGGCGCAGAGGAAGACGAGGAACTGCATGTTCGTATGCGTCTCGTCCTGCGGGTCGAGCAGATTGACGCCCGTGTCCGTGGACATCGACCAGTTGTTGTGCTTGCCGGAGCCGTTCAGGCCCGCGAAGGGCTTCTCGTGGAGAATCGCGACCATGCCGTAGCGCAGGGCCACGCGCTTGAGCGTCTCCATGATGAGCATCTGGTGATCGCAGGCGATGTTGGCCGTCTCGAAGGTCGGCGCGATCTCGTACTGGCCGGGCGCGACTTCGTTGTGACGGGTCTTGACGGGGATGCCGACGCGATAGAGTTCGCGCTCGACGTCCGTCATGAACGCCAGGACGCGCGGCGGGATCGAGCCGAAATAGTGATCCTCCATCTGCTGTCCCTTGGGCGGCTTCGCGCCGAAGAGGGTGCGATCGCACGACACAAGATCGGGTCGGGCGTGATAGAGGTGCTTATCGACGAGGAAGTATTCCTGCTCGGCGCCGACAGTCGTGAAGACGCGGGAGACGCCGGCGTCCGTCCCGAAGATCTTCAGGATGCGCAGGGCGTGCGTGCTGATGGCGTCCATCGAGCGAAGGAGGGGCGTCTTCTGGTCGACGCTCTCGGCCGTCCACGTGACGAAGGCCGTCGGGATACAGAGCGTGACGTTGTTCTCGCCGCGCATCAGGAAGGCCGGGCTGCTGGCGTCCCAGGCCGTGTAGCCGCGGGCCTCAAACGTGGCCCGAAGACCGCCGGAGGGGAAGCTCGACGCGTCGGGCTCGCCCAACGACAGATCGGCGCCGGAGAGGGCGAAGATCATGCCGCCGTGACCGTCGGGGGCGACGAGCGAGTCATGCTTCTCCGCGGTCAGCCCCGTCAGCGGCTGGAACCAGTGCGTGAAGTGCGTGGCGCCGTTTTCGACGGCCCAGTCCTTCATGGCGGCGGCGACGACGTCGGCGACCTGGTGATCGAGGGGTTCGCCGAGTTCGATCGTGCGGATCAGCCGCTTGTAGACATCCTTCGGGAGTCGCTGCTGCATCGTTCGCTGGCCGAAAACGTCGACGCCGAAAATCTCGTCGATGCGCTCGGTTGCGCGGGCGCTGCCGTTCAGCATGCGGTCGCGCCAGTCGGATGCGTGCGTAATGGCCAGTTCTCGTGCCTCGTGGGCAATCATGGCGATGCTCTCCCAGGATGTTGGCGACTCAATCGAGTCGATCCGGATCCGTCGTCGGGCGCGGCGCACGCCGCTCGTAAAGTCGCGACGACGAATTCAGTGGTCTCAGGTCGTCCTGTGCATCGGAATGTTCCGATTGCGGACGCAATCAAATCGGCGCGTACGGGGCGGACCCCATGCGCGACGCATTCGCTCTTTTTTTCTGGTGTCGCGGCGGAAGAGGAGGATGGGCTAGGCCTGCGCGATCGCCGCATCGGTTTGTTGGTAGATCTGCAGCAGGTTGTTGAGACCGGACAGTGTCATGATCTCTTCGATTGACGGTCGAAGGGCGGCCAGCGCGAATCTGCGTCCATTCCGCTTCAGGTTCAAATGGATTTCCACCAGGGCGCCAAGGGCGATACTGGGCAGGAACTCCACTTCCTCCATATCGAGGATGATAGGCAATTCCGGGTGGGCCGCAATAATGGACTTTAATTCGGTTTTGAACGATTGTGTCGAATCGTGGTCGAGCTCGGCGCGACGCACGCGCGTGACGATGGCCTTGTCCCGGGGTTCGACACTGATGATCGGCTCGTTCATGCCGTGTAGAATGCCAGAAATCGCCGCCGCGGTAAAGACGAATTTTACGTCAGGAAACTGCGAATTCGCCGGCGGGCGGCGATTCGCCGACAGAGTCGGTCGAGGAGCGATGTGAATGGCGACACGTAAGCCGAAGATTGCAATATTTGCGGGCACCTTCGATCCGCCCACCTACGGCCATCTGAACATTATCGAACGCAGCCGGCGGCTGTTCGACCAGACGATCGTGGCGGTCGGCGTCAATCCGGAAAAGGAGCCTCTCTTCTCCCCGGACGAGCGTGTGGAGATCCTTCGGGAACTGGTGGGCGACTCGCCGGACGTCGAAATCGAGTCCTACAGCGGCCTGACGATGGATTATGTGAACCAGCGCGGGGCGGACGTGATTGTGAAGGGGATCCGCGACAGCGATGACCTGCGGAATGAGCTCCGGCAGGCCAACGTGAACATGATCGCGGGCGACGTCGAGACCGTCTTCCTGTTCACGACGGACCAGACGGCCCTGATCAGCAGCACGCTGATCCGGCAGATCGCCGAGATGGGCGGCCTCGACAGCGGCAAGATGACGCGGCTGATCCCGCCGAGCGTCGTTCAGCGGATGAAGTCGAAATTGGGGATGGACGCCTAGGGCGACGACGGGGAGCTGGTGGGGCCATTGTTGTCGTCGGTCGCGGCGTACAGATGGCGACTGAGGTGTTCGAGCATCGCGGCGGCCGTGGGTTCCGGACCATCGCCGTAATTCAGATGCGTGTCATTCCGCCATTCGCAGAGGATCGTCTCGTTGGGGCCCGAGAGACCTGGTTCACCTTTTTCCAGCGTGAGGTAGCGCGCCTTGATCTGATCGGGATTGTCTTTGACGTCGCTGAGGGATTGAATCGGAACCTCCAGCACGAAGCAGATCAGATGCGCTTCCGGAACGCGGTCCGGCGGCGGCATCTCGATGACAATCGCCGGGAAGTCGTTGATCCGCTCGATGTGGACTTTCATGTCCGAGTGATCGAACGGCGGATCGCCCGGAACCTCATAGACCTCGCTAACCATTTTCCATTGAAACTGAAGATACTCCTGTTGTTTGGGCGAGAGCATCAGGGCGAGGAACTGAAACGGGTCTCGCATGGCGGATCGCTGCAGCGCAACATGGGCGTAGCAGTAGTGATGTCTGGAGATTTCCTCCTCTTTCTTCTTTCGCTTCCACCACATGATGCGGGTCCTCCGGCGGTTGAGTGATTGTAACGTCGGGAGATCGGGATTGCGCGTCGTGTCGTCCGCCGACGATTGTCGCTGCGCCTATTTCTTCTTCCGGCGTGGCGTCTTCGGGGGGGAGCCAGGTTTCCGCGTCGCCTTCTTTCTGCCGGGTTTCATGTCTTCGACCTGCCGGCTGAGCGCCGCGAGCTGGCGGCGCATCTCGGCGATTTCGTCCTGACTGTCTGTCGGCGCGTCGTCTGGCGCCGCGGCCTCGGACATTTCATCGGCGGCGTCGTCAACGGGTGGGGGGGCTGGTGATGCGCGACCGGCGGCGAATCCCGGGAACATGGATTGGAACCATTCCATCGACGGCGTGACGCCGGGCATCGTCGGGATACCACTCTGTCGAAGGAAGGAATCAAACTGCCGCTTCGACTGGCTGAAGGCCTCCATGGCCCGCCCCAGGTACTGATCGATGAAGCTGCGGGCCATCGTCTCGTTCATCTGGATCGCCTGGTGGAGGAGTGAGGCCGGGAAGAGGTCCATCTTCGGCGGATCGTGTTCCAGGATGATCTGCGTCAGCACAATGTTCGTGATGTCGCGGCCGGATGTCTTGTCGGTCACGACGATCTCATGACCGGATCGGACGAGTTCATACAGGTCTGAAAGCGTGACGTGGCGGCGTCCCGTGGCGTCATAGAAGCGGCGATTGGGATATTTCGTGATCTCGTATCGCTGTCGGCTGGGGTCGGCCATGGGGGCGAGTCTCCCGGTGCGTTTGCACAATTTCCGCCCGATCATTCTCGGCTCACGGGCTCTCAATACGTTGTTATTGTCTGTAAAACAACGGGTTATGGCAAGGATTAAATTGTTGTGCAAACGCACAAGAAAGTTGTTGCAAACGCAAAATTGTGACGATATAGTTCAGGTATCAATGGGTGGAAAAGAAGGCGAAACGCAGCGAATCGGGAAAACGAGGATCAGCATCATGGCTCAGCAAACTGTGGAGACGACGAAGATGGCGACGGAAAACATGTTCCAGGTGGCGGGTGACTCCTTCAAGACGGCGATGGACGCCGGCCTGAAGTTCCAGAAGGACGCCTTTGACACGATGAACAAGATGTTCTGCTGCGGCGATTACTGCGGCGACATGACGGACAAGGCGCAGGAGACGACGACGGAGGCCGTGAACTTCGTCCGCAAGAGCGCCGAGCAGACGCAGAAGATGTTCGACGAGAACTGCCGCAACGGCCTGGCCACGATGCGAAAGAGCTTCGACGTGATGCAGGCGGACGACAAGGACATGATGACGCGGGCGAGCGACATCTGGTCCAACGCGTTTGACACGATGCGCGGCAACGTCGAGGCGACGGCAAAGTCGGCGACGCAGGCGATCGAGAACTGGTCGGACTTCATGACGAAGTCGATCAAGACGGGCGCCAAGAAGGCCGCCAAGTAACGACCCCGCGTCGCCAGGACACGCATCCGTCCGACCGGCGAGCGACGACGGATACCCAGAGCACCGGCATGCACGAGGCGCTTCCGGCCGCCCGATTTGATGATGACAACGGGATGAGGCGCATGCGGCGGCCAACAGGTTTGACAACAGACATGCCGGTGTGACGTTTCCAGGGGCCGCGGGTGTGACATAATCACGCTCGTGGCCCCTTTTTTGACCCTATCGCCCCGAAGCGCATGCGGGGGCGTCAGACGCAGCGACATGTCGCTGAGGAGAATGACCCGAATGGCAGCGGACGCCTCCACCAACCCGGCCGATCAATTTACGAAATTCTGGACGGACATGATGGCCCAGATGGGGCAGGCCGCGGCGCACAGCGGCATGCCCGGCGTTGCCGGCAACGGTCGCGAATCGGCGCCGGCCTACACAGACGCCGCCAAGGCGATGCAGCGGGCCTTCTTCGACTCGATGGCGAAGTACTTCGACGAGTTCATGCGCAGCGAGCAGTTCCTCGAGCAGATGAAGCAGACGATGGAACAGTCGATCGCCATGAAGAAGATGATGGACGATTTCCTGATCAAGGCGCAGACGTCGCTCCAGTCGCCGGTTCGTGGCGATGTGGAGGATCTGGCGCACCTGCTTCGCGGGATCGAGGAGCGTCTGTTCGATCGGCTGGACAAGCTGGAAGAAAAAGTCGCAGCGGTGGAAGAGCGACACGGTGCGGGGCGCGACGCCGGTGCGAGCCAGGCGTCGCGTTCCGCAAAGCCGTCGTCCGGGACGCGCGGCGCGAAGAAACGATAACGGGGCGCACGAGAGACACGCAGGGACGCCGGCGATTGCGGCGAGCGGCCGCAAATCGGGGCAGGGAGTGAAGGCTGATGACGAATTCCACGATGTTCAACCCGTTCATGGCGATGACGCCCCCGACGCCGTCGATGTTCATGCCGACGGCCGAAGGCTTCTTCGAGCGGATGGCCGCGGCGCCGCGCATGATGGAAGTCGCGAAGCGGGTCAAAGTCGGCGCCACGCCGCACGATGTCATCTACACGGAAGACAAGCTGCGCGTGTTCCACTACCACTCGGACACGCCGAAGAAGTACGCCACGCCGCTGGTCCTCTGCTTCGCCCTCGTGAATCGGCCGTACATTCTGGATCTGCTCCCGCACAAGAGCGTCGTGCAGCAGTTCCTAAAGGCGGGATTTGATGTCTATCTGATTGACTGGGGCACGCCCGAGCAGAACGATCAGCACCTGACGATCGAGCACTACGTCTGCCGCTACATGCACAACGTGATGACGCACGTCGCGGAATTCTCGGGGCAGGAGCAGGTGTCGCTGCTCGGCTACTGCATGGGCGGCACCTTCAGCGCCATGTACACGTCGCTGCACCAGGAGATGGTGAAGAACCTGATGCTGATGGCGGCGCCGGTCGACTGGTCGGATCGTGAGGCCCTGCTGATCCGATGGACGGATCCGAAGTACTACGACGTGGATGGAATCATCGACGCCTACGGTAACGCGCCGACGCACGTTCTCCAGGGCGCCTTCGCGCTGCTCAAGCCCGTGGCGAATCTCATGGAGAAGTACATCGGTTTCTATGAGCGGATGAACGACGAGAAGTTCATCGAGGAATTCACGGCGATGGAGACGTGGGTGAATGACAATATCCCCGTCGCCGGCGAAACGTTTCGGCAGTTCGTCAAGGACTGCTTCCAGAAGAACCTGCTTCCCCAGGGCAAAATGAAGCTCAAGGCGAAGCGGATCGACCTGTCGAACATCACGTGTCCCGTGCTGAATCTGATGGCGTCGAACGACCATCTCGTGACCTGTGGTCAGAGTGCGCCGTTCAACGATCTCGTCAGTTCGAAGGATCGCAGGGCGATCACCTTCAGGGCGGGGCACATCGGACTATCCGTCAGCAGTCGTGCCCATAAGGAGTTGTGGCCGACTGTCTGCGACTGGCTCGGCGAGCGTTCAGAGGAACTCTGACGCGGCGGGGCGTTGATACAGGGACGCGACGGCCGTCGAGGAATTCGACCCCAGGCGCCCGGGAGCAAAGAACGATGAAGTTTACCAACAAGATCGCAGTGATTACGGGCGCCGCAAGCGGCATCGGCCGGGCCACGACGCGGGCGCTGATCGAGCGCGACATCGGAGTCGTCGCGGCCGTCGATCGAAACGAGATCATTCACCAGCTCGCCAGGGAAACCAACGACAAGTATGGTCGCGAAGTCGCGATTCCCTTCGTCGGCGATGTGACGTGTGATGATTTCCGCAGGAGCGTGTTCAAAGAGATCAAGGAGCGGTTCGGCGCCGTCCACATCTGTATTCCGGCCGCGGGCATCACTCGGGACGCCCTGGCGGTTCGGCGAAACAAGGAGACCGGCCAGATCGAGACCTACTCGCGCGAACAGCTCGAGGAGGTCTTCAAGATCAATCTCGTGGCGCCGATCCTGTGGGCGATGGATTCCGTCGCGTCGCTTGCCGAACATCGGTTCGGCCAGGGCAAGAAGCGCTGGTCGCCGGAAGAGGGCATGCAGGGCGCGATCGTCTTCATCGGTTCCGTCTCCTCGGCCGGCAACAAGGGACAGATCTCCTACGCCGCGGCCAAGGCCGGACTGGAGGGCGCGCAGGCGACGCTGTCGAAGGAGGCGATCTTCTACGGCGTGCGCTGCAGCATCATTCATCCGGGCTTCACGGACACGCCGATGGTCCGCATGCTCGGCGACGAGTACATCGAAAAGAACATCCTGCCGTTCACGCAGCTGCGACGGCTCCTTCGGCCCGATGAGATCGCGGATGCGATCTGCTTCATGCTGACGAATTCCGCGGTCAGCGGCTCCGTCTGGGTCGATGCGGGCTGGCATCCGGCGGCGGGCTGAGACTTGCGGGCGCCCGCGTGATTTCGTGGGCGTTCTTTGGTGAGCCGGCGCATTCGGCTTGCCGACATCGCGGCGCCTGGCGTCACTCCGAATTGCGACGTGTGATTTGGAGCTGGCGCTGTTGCGCCGATCTGAATTTTCTGGACATGCGGGCGCATCCCCTCTAGACTTTTCCCATTGCAGATCCATCCAGACTCGTGCGATCAGGCCATCCATCGCGTGCGCGATGCTGGTCTTATTCGTGTGAGTTTCTGGCTTTGCGGCGGCCGGGTCCCCGGTCCCGCGTTTCGGAGGTGTCTCATGGGCGTTCTGGACGGACAAACCAGTCTCGTAACGGGCGCATCGCGTGGTATTGGCAAGGCGATCGCAATTGCGCTGGCCCGTGAAGGTTCCGACGTCGCGCTGACGTACTCGACCAATCGTGAACCGGCCGAGCGTGTGGCGGCGGAGATTCAGCAGTTGGGCCGCAAGGCGCGGTTCTACCAGTGCAACGTCGCCGATCCGGCGGAAAACGACAAGCTGGTCGATCAACTGGCGGCGGACTTCGGCACGATCAAGATCGTGGTCAACAACGCCGGCATCACCCGTGACAAGTCGTTCATGAAAATGAACCGGGAGATGTGGCACGATGTGCTGAATGTGAATCTGACCGGACCGGCCATGGTGATCCATCGCCTGATCATCCCGATGATCGAATCCGGCGGCGGCCGCATCATCAACATCACGAGCATCGTCGGCCAGATGGGCAACTTCGGCCAGGCGAACTACGCCGCGGCCAAGGGCGGTCTCATCGCCCTGACGAAGACGCTAGCGCGCGAATTCGCCCGCAAGAATGTCACAGTCAACGCCGTCGCCCCGGGTTTCATCGAGACGGACATGACGGCGGAGATTCCGGAGCCGGCGCTGAAGCACGTCTGTGACGAAACGCCGATGGGCCGACTCGGCAAGCCCGAGGAAGTGGCCGCGGCCGTCGTCTTTCTCGCGTCGCCACAGGCCTCGTTCATCACGGGTGAAGTGCTGAGCGTCAACGGCGGCATGTACATGTAGCGGCGTTCGTCGCAGTGCGAGTCGAATCAGCGTATCGACTGGGATCGATTTCGACTCTCGCCGATCGGCGTGAGTCGGGGCGAGTGTGCGCCCGATTCACTCGTCCTCGTCGTCGCTGGACAGCGGCTTGATGATTTTCAGATCCGCCGTCTCCGACATGTCGTACACGCCGAAGGGCGTCTGAAGATCCTCACTGACGATCTGGATGACCGGCCGCGTGTGGTGGGCCGGGTTTGCGCGGAGCACCTTGGCGTAGCGGCCGTCTTCAAGCTCAACAAAGCTCCCTGTCGGAAACAGTGAAACGCAGTCAAGCAGCGCCCGGACCACGCCACTCTCAAATCTCCCCGCGCCGCAATCATAGAGAATCGTCTTGATGGCCTCGTAGGGCGAATGGGCGGGGCGATAGGGGCGATGCGATGTCATGGCGACATAGACGTCCGCCACCGCGACGATCTTTGCGTAGGCGTGGATCGCCTTCTCGGCGCGGCCCCGAGGGTAGCCGGACTGATCGCTGCGCTCGTGGACCTGGTAGCCGAGAAACTGCACGTCGCGCGGCAGGCCCGCGATGCCCGAGAGGTACTCGAGCGTGTAGGCCGGATGCCGTTCGATGACCTTGACTTCTTCTTCCGTCAGGGATCGCGGCGCCCGCCGGATGGCGAGCGGCACGCGGAGCATGCCCACATCCTGGAGCATGCCGCCGAGACCCACTTCAAGCACGCGTTCGCGTCGCAGACCGAGCTGCGTGGCCATGACCATGCTCAGGGCGGCGACGTTGACGCAATGCTGATAGAGGTAGTCGTCGGGGCTGGAGCGGAGGCTGAGGATCGTCGGCAGAAGGTCCATGTCGACCGCGACCATGTCCGCGAAGTCGCGGGCGATGCGATAAAGTTCGCGGTCCGACACCTTGCCGCCTTTTTCCAGTTGCTCGCAGAACTCGGCCATGTCGCCTGTGGCGCTGGCGTGTCGTTCGCAGCCCTTGGCGGCGCGTCGATTGAGTTCCTCCAGTGTGACGCGCGGACGTCGCGCCGGATCGAGCGGTTTGACGTTGAGCCGCGTGAAGTCGGGCCGCAGCATCTCGGTCTCGAGACGCGTGATCGTCGCTTCATCGACGACGTGTGTCTTGATGGGGGGCGGCGTTTTCCAGGTCTGGACATATCGGATCCGCCAGCGTCGAAGCAGGCGGAGGAAGTCCTGGGTCACGAGAGTTCCCGCCGCGAGCAGGAGCACGCCGTCCTGATCGTAAAGACCAGTTTCGAGCTGCTGACCGACGTTCAGCCGCGTGACGTTCAATACGCCCTCGGCCCTGGCCTTCGCGCCGCTTCCGGCGTTCGAGGTGGAATTCGGTTTTGAGGGCGCCTTCCCTGACACGCGCGTCTCCGGCGTCAAACGGACTGTGTACGCGGGCGCAATCGCCGTCGCGCTTCCGACATCTGCGTATCGGAAAGATCCGCTGAGGGCGAGAGTTATCGCGGGTCAGACGATTGCGGCGGCGCGCGAATCGGGTCCGTTATTGCCGAGCTGGATGACACTGAGTTGACGCGACGTCGATTGCGGCGTCCCGCAGTCGCCTCGTGTTACGGGACGCGCAGAATCGATCGATGCGGGAGAGATACGCGATTTCGTTATCGGGCGAGTCAGTCGAAGACGACAGTCTTGTTGTTGCTGACCAGGATGCGGTCCTCGACGTGATGCCGGACGGCGCGGGCGAGAACGATGCGCTCCAGGTCGCGTCCCTTGCGGACGAGGTCGTCGACCGTGTCGCGATGGTTCACCTGCATCGTTTCCTGGGCGATGATGGGGCCTTCATCGAGCTTGTCCGTCACGTAGTGACTCGTGGCGCCGATGATCTTCACGCCGCGATCGTAGGCCTGATGGTAGGGCTTCGCCCCGGCAAAGGCGGGCAGGAAGCTGTGATGGATGTTGATGATGCGATTCGGCATCGCGCCAACAAAGTCGTGCGAGAGAATCTGCATGTAGCGAGCCAGCACGATGAAATCGCATTCGGCCTCGTCGAGCATGCTTCGCGTTGCGGTCTCCTGGGCGGCCTTGTTTTCCGGCGTGATCGGGACCAGCCGAAAGGGGAGACCCACGGATTCGACATCACTCCGCAGGGCGTCGTGATTTGAGATGACGAAGGGGATGTCCACTTCGAGTTCGTTCGTCTTCCATCGCCATAGCAGGTCGTTCAGGCAGTGACCGGCCTTGCTGACGAAGATGGCCATGCGTTTGCGTCGATCGCCCCAGGCGATGCGCCATTGCATCTGAAAGCGATCGGCGATCGAACTCCACGCCGCCGCGAAGGTCGCCGGCGTCAGGGCGAACCCCGCCGGATCGATCAGGACCCGCATGAAGAATTCGCCATGCTGCTTGTCGGAGTGCTGGTCGGCGTCGAGAACGTTGCCGCCATGCTCGGCGACGAACGACGTGACGGCGGCGATGATGCCGCGGGCGTCGGGGCACGAGATGAGCAGTCGAATGGTCTTCATTATCGGTGCTTAGTGTAACGCGGAGTTCCCGCCACGGTCGTATCGGAAATCGGCGGCCGTGAGGTGAGTTGGCGGGGGCGCGTTCAGGTGGGCAATCAGCGTTCTCCTGGAATCGGAAATCGTGGCCCGAACTCCAACGGGTTTTGGCGCTCGCCGACCCCGGCGAGACGGATGGCTTGGCCAATCCGAGCGGATGAGGAACACAGGCTGAAGATCGTTGCATTGGGGTCGCCAGTCGCCATAGACTCGGTAACGCGTCTGGCGATCAGATGAACATTGAATGGGCCAGGAGATTTCAATGAGGATTCGCGAGGTTCTTTCGCTCATTCTGCTGGTTGCGGCGCCGTGTGCACGGGCGCACGCGGCGGAAATCGATGTGTTCGAGTGGAACCTTGATACAACGGTTCGCTACAGCGGCGTTGGGGAAGACAATCGTTTTTCAGGGATTCCGACCAACCCATTCAGCGTCGTACACACAACGTCCCTAGGAACATCCGCCGCGCAGTCAATTTATGATGCTTCCTGGAGCGGATCCGGGCGGTTTGAATTCCTCGTTGCGGCCGCGCATGTGAGTCAAGGAAACCCCTTTGGCTTCTCCGGATCGTTTGGCGTGGTCAGATTCTCGCCGAGCGTGGATTCCATTTTCACGGTCGACATCGGCTACAACTACGCCATGGCGGCGGGGGACCGCGAAGCCAAGCTGATGTTCAATGTGGGTGGCGGTCCGGCGCCGGGCGGAAGCATCTTTGCCAACAATCAGCTGGCCGGGACGATCGGCGATCCGCCCATTGGGAGTTTCATGGTCCATGAGTCGATTCCCTTGATCGCCGGCGAGCTGTACGCGTTCAATTACCTGCTTGAGCTCCGTTCGTTCAGCGGGAGTCCAACAAGCCTCTCCGCGGCGGACGGACATGTACGCGTCTCAATCGTCCCGGCGCCGGAGCCGTCCACACTGCTGCTGCTGGCTTTGGTCGGCGCAGTGAGTCGGGTGGGCGCCGCCCGCGGGGCTCGTCGAGCGCCGGCGTCGCGTGAAGCAAAATGTCCGTACGAAACGATGACCGTCACGGGTGTGCCGCGGGCGGCGCCCACCCTGCGAGTTCAGCGCGGATAAAGATGCGCCACGCGCCCGCACTGGGTGGCGAGCCGAGGCTGTCCGGGAATGGGATTCCGACACCGCAGGCGAAAACACGCCGAAGGCGTGACATAGCCGTAGCCCAGGGTCAGCGAAAACCGCGAATGCGGTTTGAGCGCAACCCTGGGAAACAGGTCAAACGACAATCAGAAGTTCTGCAGGAACGTCCTACACGACACGTCACGCCGACGGTCTTTCTCATCCCAGCCTTTCAGGGTTCGCCGCCAATGATGGATTCGTCCCCGGGTTGCGCTTCGGCCGCGTCCGCGGCCTGCGCTCCACTCGGGGCTTCGGCTATGTCGGCCCTTCAGGCCGGGCGATCGAACGGTCGGCGTCGGCGCGTGCTCGTCCACCAAAGATGAGCTGATTCCCGGCCAGACTCGCCAGGCCACGAGTGGCGTCCGGCGTCGGGTCGATGGCCCGACCTGCACTTCTGGATCCCATTGACGTCGTATCAACAATTGACGCAGACGCTGGTGCGAATCAACTCCAGCCGTCGATTCGCGAGTTTCCTCTTGATGATCAGGCCGTTGACGACAAAGAGCAGGAGCGTCGGCGGGAGCAAAGGGAGGATCACGTCCTGACGTGTCAATGGAATGCCACCCGGGCCACTGGGCTTCGATGACCCGAAGTCGCAGGACCAGGGCTTGAGTTTGTCATCGGAGGGATTGATATATCCTGTGCGCTGGAGAACGCCCCCAGCCACCAATTCGCTTTGAATCTGATCCAGAGATGTACTCGGTCCTGAGAACCACGAGTACCAGAAATGTCCGCCAGTCAGCATCGAGAATCTGCAGTTGCCCAGACGAAGGGAACACGGCGTGACCGTGCTGATGAGCCACAGGCACAGGAACAGGCTGTTCGCAACCAGTGATGCGACGAAGAATCTGTGTGCGGTCCTGGCTTTCATTGATCGACCCTATGTGGCGCGAGATTGAACCTGGTGTGCATGGCGGTGATGACAATCCGGGCCCGGTTCGCGGTTGCGCCTTAGAATAATGGTACGCGCGTAGCGGGTGAGATTCAATTTTATTTCAAGTGAGCAGGCGGTTCGTAATCCACGTTGCGTTCGGGTTCATCATCGTCGGAGTGAGCAGCGTGGGCGCCGCCCGCGGGGCTCGTTGAGCGCCGGCGTCGCGTGAAGCAAAGGGTCCGTGCGAAAAGATAACCGTTATGGGGGTACGGCGGAAACGGCCCACCCCACGACTACTCGAAGAGTGTCTTGGGATCGGCGCCTTGTTCGAGATCGAGCAGGAGTTGTTTGCGCCAGAGACCGCCGCCGTAGCCGCCGAGCTTGCCGCTGGCGTTCACAACGCGATGGCAGGGGATGATGATGGCGATGCGATTGGCGCCGTTGGCCGTTCCGACGGCGCGGCAGGCGCCGTCGCTGCCGACGCGCCTGGCGAGCGTCGCGTAGGAAATCGTCTTTCCGTAGGGAATCTTCAATAGCTGCTTCCAGACGCGCTCCTGAAAGGGAGTGCCGGGATAGACGAGCGGCAGGTCGAATGACTCACGCTTGCGGTCGAAGTACTCAGAGAGTTGCCGCTCGGCGGCGCGCGTCCACTTGTTGTGGCCGGGAAGGACGGGGGCGTCGAAGCGCTTGCGGAGGGTTTCGATCTGGACCTCCAGGGCGCGTCGATCGGGAAATTCCAGCAGGCAGACGGCCTCGCTCGTGGCGCCGAGGATGAGTCGCCCCACGGGGCTTTCGATCATCGTCGCGATGATGCAGTCCTTCTTCGCGGCGGCCGTCGGCGGCTTGCCGAATGTCCTTTCGAAGGCGTCGCGAAAACCACTCTCGGAATCGTACCCGTGGGCGAGGCTGACTGTCGTCACGTGTTTACCCTCTCGAAGGCTGGCCAGCGCGGAACCCAGTCGAAGCGCGCGCTGCCAGGCCTGGAATGTCATGCCGTAATTCTGTTTGAACCAGCGCCGCGCCCGGGCCGGATCGATCGACATTTCTCGCAGATCGCCGTCGCGCAGGCGATCCGGCGCCCTGGATTCCGCCGCCCGAATGAGCGACGCGACCCACGCCGGCGCCCGACCGTTGGTGTCCATCGGTCGACAGCGTTTGCAGGCGCGATAGCCGGCGAACATCGCCTCGCGGACGCCGGGAAAGAACTCGACATTTTCCGGCTTCGGCTTGCGCGCCGGGCAGTCCGGGCGGCAGAAGATCCCCGTCGTCCGCACGGCGACGATGAAGAGACCGTCGTAGGTCGCGTCGCGCGCGAGCATCGCCCTCAGCATCTCGCGGCGCGTCGGCAGTTTTCTGTTGTCCGCTGTCGCTGTTCGCACGATTCCCGACGGTAGCCGCGGTCGCCGGCCGTCGCCACCGATTTTTGAGCGCGGAAGTCAAATTGCCGCGGGATGGAGTCAGTCGGTTTCGAGTTCGTAGAGCGTGGCGCCATTGTCCATCGTCGCACGGATGACGATTCGGGCGCGATTGTCGGCGCCGGGCGTAACGCGAATCGTCTCCACGCGCCCGTTCGACGGGAAGCTGACTCGAACGCCAACGGCGCCGTCGCCGGAAATCTCTTCAATGACCGGAAGATCGGCCGAGTTTCTTGTCGGGACGAGGAGTGCGACGAAGACGGTGTCCGTTGCTCGAACCACGCCCTGCGCCGTGGCGTGTCGGCGAATTGAGTCGGGACCATGGCCGGTCAGTTGGTTGCGATAGGGCTGGCCGTCACTGTCGAAGCGCTCGCTGATGGCGGGGCGGCCCGCGGAGGACGCCAGCCACAGCTGAAGCGTGACGCCGGATGGCCGCGTCCAGCGGGCGCCGGCGTCGCTGAGTTCGAATGCTCCGCCGGCCCCGTTTTCGAATGTGTTCGCGCCGGCGTTTCCATGAAGCGCCCAGGTGAAATCGTGTTCGCGCGCGTCGCCGGGGCGCAGCGAATCGACGATCACGAAGTGATCGAGGCCTGGCATGAGGATGGTTCGACGGACATCTGTATTGGCGTAGTTTGTGCGCACTGTGCAGTGTGGGATGTCGCCGTCCATGTTGGCGCCTTCGATGAAGGCGTCGTTATCGACAAGGAGGGGCTGATTGCCGACCTGGACGAGCGGCGGGCCGGCGCCGTCGATGAGGACAAGGTTGTGGTTCTCGGGGCGATTGACGAGCGTGTGATTCGAGAAGTCGATGTAGCCGCCGTCGATGGCAAGGGGTTCGCCGAAGGCCTCGATCATGAAGCTCGTGTTGTCGGGATGTTCGTGACCGAACCCGGCCCGGCGCGGCTGGTCGTGTTCGCCGACGAGCAACAGGTAGATGGCGCCATCGTCCCACGAACTGCGAAAGACGGCGACGCCCGCCCTGGCCAATGCGATGCTGGCGGCCTCCTTTGACGGCGTCGGCGGAATCGTGTCGTCGCGCCAGCAGATGGCGCGGCAGAGGTCGAACACGGGGCTCCCGGCGCGGCGCCAGTCCCATTCGAAGCGGCCCGCGTCGTCATAGACCGACGTGAGGTAGTGCGTGGGGAACTGGGCGAACGGGGAATCGTCGACGTTCGGCAGATGGCCCGCCGGTGTGCGAATCTTCGTCAGCCAATCGAAGTTCGTTCGGTATCTCGGAATCGCGAACCAGTCGTCATGAAGCAGGTTGCGCATGGCGAAGAACATCGGCAGGTAATTCTCCGCCGCGTAGTTCATGTAGCCGCAGCCCTCGGCGAAGGCGCCTTCGTCGCAGACCTGTGTGTCGAGGGCGGCGCGTGTTTCACTGCGGGCGTATTCAAACCAGGCGCGGACGTCCTCGGGCCGGGCGTCGCCGGCGCCATCGGCGATAGTCATCGTGGCGATGGCGAGGGCGGCGTATTGTCGGATGGCCCAGTTGTTCCGTGTGAAGCCGTACCAGAAGGGGCGATTCTCGCGGAGCCATCGGGCCATGTCGGCGATGTTGGTTCGGATCGCCGCGTCTCGCGCTTCATCAATGCGCCACGTCAGCTTCGCGGTCTGCGACGGGGATCGAAGCAGGTCATAGGCTTCGCAGTAAAGCGGAACGCGACTGACAAAGGCGTGATGACCATCGTTGGTGTTGAGGTCGTCCTGAATGAGCGTCAGGTCGGCGAGGGCTTGTGCGGAGCGCTCGGCGAGCGCCGTCTCGCCGGTCAGTACGTAGCACATCGCGCTGTCGCGCGCGAACTGCAGGCGCTCATCGATTGACGCGTCCGTCGTGATGGAGGCGGCGCTGTCACAGCGGCGTCGAAGTTGATCGGTCCACGTCTTTGCCGGTTCGCGCTGCGAGCGTTCGCGGATTGCCGGAATCGTCTCGGCGGTCAGCAGGATGAAGGGATGCGCTTCACGATCGAGTCGCTGGAGTGGAGTTGCGTCGGCCGCTGTCGGAACCGTCTGGTGTGAGACATCGCAATTGGATGCGACGAGGACGACGGGCAGAGCAAGCGCGATACAGCCAGGGGCGATGGATCGTACACCGGGTTGTCGTCGGTTCGTACGCAATGGACCTCTCCGCGCCGGCGGATGCGGGGCGGCGCCGCTCGGTTCCGAGTGGAGATTACATGCGACGGATCGGGCGGAGGCAACCCTGGCCTGCCGGGGCGGGCGGGCGCGTCAGTCCGAGTGATCCCAGTGCGATTCGAAGTTCTCGCGGAATCTTGCGAACACGCGGCGGTCATTCCGGATGATCACGACGTTCTCCGCGTTTCGGGATTCGGCCGCCTTGGAGTAGTTGTACGAGCCAGTGATGACCGTCGCGCTGTCGATCAGGATGATCTTGTTGTTGGCCGTCGCGTGCTGCTCGTCGAACCGGACTTTCACGCCGCCCTGTTTCAGCTTCCGCCATTTGCTGTAGCGCTGCTTCTTCTGGGAGGCGTCAAAGATGATGGAGACATCGATGTCACGCTCGGCGGCCTCGATGAGCGCCTTGGCGATCGCATCCGATGTGAAAATGTAGGCCTGCACGTGGATTGACTTCTTTGCCGTTTCGATCTCCGTGATGATGCGACTGGCGCAGCCGCCATCGGGAGAGAAGACAACGTCGATTTCAGAGGCGCGATCTTCCTGCTTCGGACCGGCCATGGCGCCGCCCGTCTGGGCGAGGGCGAAGAGTGTGGCGAGGCAGGTTGCGAGCAGCAGGAACCGACGTGTCGAAGTCGTTGAACGAGGGGGACGCATGGCGCTGTCTCCTTTCATCTTGGGGCGAACGGTTCAGTCGATCGACGGGCCCGGGCGTAAGATTGAATCAATGATGGGGTCGGTTCCAGCGGAAAATCCGGTGGAGTGTCAGCATGATGGCACGCGCGCCGCGCTATTGCGCAGTATGGCGCTTGCGATATGTCAGACGTATGGCGACGGGGCGGGGCGTGGCGATTCGCAGCGCGGCGCCGTTCCGTGAGGGCGGCGCGACATGGGGCGCCCGGTTCATCCCGTCCCGCCAGAACGGGTGTGTTGGATAGTCGGCGATCACCGCCCCCCGATGAATCGGGGGGCTATTGTCACGTGATCCCTCCGGGATCGCTTAACGCGGTCGCCATGCCTGGCCCTGCAAGGCAGGCGTGTGGCGACGACAAAGCCGTCATCCAGAAGCGAATTAGCGAGCAATGCGATCGTGTCGTCCTGAAATGAAAAAACCCGATCGACGCAAGCGCCGATCGGGCCGTGCTGTCAGCACCCCCAAGGGGACTCGAACCCCTGTCGCCGGCATGAAAAGCCGGTGTCCTAGGCCACTAGACGATGGGGGCCTACGGACCCGATTCGCCTTGCGAATCGGACGTCTTAAGAGGGACGGGGTATTAGAAAAGAAGTTTCGATTTTCGGCAAGAGCGTCGCCAATCGGCCATTTGGTGATGTCTTGATTTGGCGAATTGGCGCCTGGGGAGGCTGCCGCCGGCTGATTGCGACAACGGTGTCCGGCATGCGCCTCGGTGCAAAAAAAAACGCCGCGCCCGTGGATACCTCCACAGGCGCGGCGCCACACATCCGCGGCCGAGGGGGGACTCGACCGCGCGGGGCATACTCGAGCCGGCTATCCGAACCGGCTCGTAGGGGGCGTCGCCCGGATGGACCGGCGCTGCGCGACGTCCCTGGTCGGGGCGTGCAGGCGCGCCGGCACATACTTCTGATATGCCGCGGTTTCGGGCGATTCAATCCATCACCCGGGTCATGATCTGAGGCCCGACAATTGGCGAGGCCCGGCCGTCCGACGCGCCGGATTATCGGCAGGCGAGCATGCGGACGTGGTCCGTTCGAGGACCCTGCGCGTCGGAAAATCCGGGCGCCCCGGCGGGATGGCGCAACCCGGGGCGTCGATACAATGGTCCGCTATGGACATCCTGAACTGGCTGGTGGGTCATCGACTGGAACTGGGAATCACGCTCGTCGTGCTGCTGGGGCTGCTCATGCTTCAGCGGATGTGGCGGGGAATCCGCCGGCGACGGAAACCCGCGCCCCTGCATCCGCGCCTTCAGGCCTATGCGGGGCGCACGGATGCGGACATCGCCGCCGACCAGGTGGACGCGTCGCGGATTGTCGCCACGAGCTCCACGCCGTCGATCGTCGGCTACCAGCTCGTTCGACAGATCGAGGCGGTCTATGTCGAAGGCCATCGCACGCCGAATGACGCCATCATGGCCCTGAAGGCGGCGGGGGCGCGCCGGGGCGCCAATGCGATCATCAACCTCTCCCAGTCCCGGGCCAGCGGAGGTCGCTGCACCGCCCAGGGAGACGCCGTCGTCGTGCGACCCGATGGCGAACAGACACCCGCGGTCGCGCCCGCGAAACGCGGCTGAGGCGTACCCTCGTCTATTGAAGTCGTGTGTCGAAAGTAGGGGGGGCGATGTCGCGCCGATTCCGAGCCGCCCACAATCCGAGCCGCTCACCATGCGAGCCGCCGACGATCCGAGCCGCCGCAGTGATGCGGCGGTCGACATGCAATCGTGAACGTGGCTGGCGGAACGACCGAGCCATGACTGGCTCGGCTCGGAAGTGGACCCGCACATGTCAAATGCGTTCCGGGTTGTCGAACAACCAAGCCGTGGACGCCCACGATGCGAGCCGCTCACCATGCGAGCCGCCGACGATCCGAGCCGCCGCAGTGATGCGGCGGTCGACATGCAATCGTGAACGTGGCTGGCGGAACGACCGAGCCATGACTGGCTCGGCTCGGAAGTGGACCCGCACATGTCAAACGCGTTCCGGGTTGTCGAACAACCAAGTCGCGAGCGTCAGCGAGTCGGTCGCGCGACGCAGTCGTAACAGGTGGGGGGAAGGGAATCCCGCCGGATGCGGGTACGGGATGGGAATCCCGTACCAGCGAGCAGCCGCGACTTCCATATGCTTGCCTTTTGGCGGCAAGCATGCCACCCGTCAGCGTGCGATAGGAATCCCGTACCAGCGTACGGGATGGGCCATCGTGTCGAGGCGCCGAGCGGGTACCGGGGCGAAGTGAAAGTCATCGCGCCTTTGATTTTCGCGATTTCAGCGTCTGGCGGGCGTTGTTCAGATTCTTCGCTTGACGCCCGTCGCCGGCGTTGTCAGACTGCGGACGCGCGTGGACGTTTCGGACACGATTCGTGAATCGCGCCGCCGCAGGTGAAGCGGTTTGACAACTGAATATTGCTCGGCGTCGGTCTCCCGCGTGGGGAGACATTGAAAGGGAAGATGGTGCAATTCCATCGCGGTCCCGCCGCTGTAACCGGGGACGAACTCCGCAACCCGCCATTGCCGCATCGCGCGGTGAGAAGGCGCGGAAAGTAGAACGATCCGGAAGCCAGAAGACCTGCCGTCGCCGTTGTTGCTTCGTATCCACCTCGGGAGAAGGGTGAGGTTCGACTTCCGTTTTCGCGCGTGACGCCCTGTTCCCGCGCCACAGAATCTGACGGACATCCAGACCTTCGCATTCCCGAACCCGGGTTGATGCGGAGGTTTTTCTTTTTGGCGGTCACGAGAGATGACCGCGAGAGGAGTCTGTCGGATGTTCTGTTTTTCTTCTTGTCGCCGCGCCCCGGCGACGATGGCCGCCGCGATGGCGGTGTTGGTTCTGAGTCGCGGCGCGATCGCGTCTCCCTGGGCCAGCCAGGTGATCGCCTACGTGCCCGGGACGAATCCCGAAGCGGGGTATTCGTCGAACGCGACTGTCGCGCTCGGGGCGCCGGAGCGAACCACGGGCGAGAACACGCCCTTCGGTTCCTTCCCGGCGGATGTCACGATGTTCAGCTCGCCCTACGGGCTGGACGAGGTCGTCAGTATCGGCGAAGGCGGCTACCTGACACTTCAGCTTGGGGCCCCGGCCATCGATGATCCCGGCCATTTGTATGGCGCCGATCTCATCGTCTTCGGCAACACCTTCTTCAACACGGATGACTTTGTTGACGGGAACATCACGGGCATGCAGCCCGATCCCGCGACCATCGAAGTCTCCGGCGACAACGTCAACTGGTTCAATGTGACGCCAACAGCCGACGGTCTCTTTCCGACGCAGGGTTATCTCGACTCGGGGATCTTCGGAACGGACGACTTCTTCGTTCCGAACGGCGGCGTGGAGACCGATTACTTCAAACCGATGAATCCGGCACTGACACTCAACGACTTCCTCGGCCTGAGCTACGCGCAGGCGCTCGCCTTGTACGACGGTTCGGCCGGCGGCACGGCGATCGACATATCCGAAACGGGGCTGTCCAGCGTGTCGTACATTCGGTTCAGCGTGCCCCAGGGCGCGGGATACAACGCGGAGATCGACGCCGTGACGATCGTGCCGGAACCGGCGGCGGCGTTGCTGTGTGTCGTGGGCGGCGCGATTGCGCTGCGACGACGCAGGTCGGCGTGATCGGCGTTTGCTGAACGGACCGTGGGTCGCAGGAGGGGGCGGCGCACGGTCATTCATCTCGTGTTCGCGCCCGACGGCGCGCGAAAGGCGGCGAATGAGAATGATCGAATGCCGGACAAACCGATATGGTCGCGTGAAGTGTCGGCTCGTTTTTTTCACAACGGGCCGGGCGCGAGTCTGGACGCGGCGTTTCCTGCTGCTCTCGCTGTTGTTGGCGGCGACGAGTCGCGCGTCCGACTGGGCAACGCTGGCGGGACATTCGGCGCGAAACAGCGCGACGGCGGGGGCGCCAGCGGCGCTGTCGTTTGAACTCTGGCGAGCCACAACAGACCTCGCGGGCGAATCGTTCGTATTTGAAGGACCGGCAAGTCCAGTCGTGTTCGATGGACGCGTCTATGCCAATGCTCGTCAGTTCAATGAGTCCGGGGCGTACGTCGCCAACAGGATCGTGGCGATGGATCTCGAGTCGGGCGCCATCGCATTTGAGACCATGGTCGCCAAAGGGGTTCTCGATTCCTGGTCGAGCCCGAGCGTCGATCGCGTTCATCGACTCGTTCTCATGGGGAGCGGCGCCTCGCTCTTCGGCGTGAACGCCGACAGCGGCGTCGTCGCGTTCGAAACACCCCTGGATCGATCCGTCGTCAACGCGAGTGTCGTCGTCGCGGATGACCTGCCCTTCGGCCGCGCGTTCATTACGGATTACACGGGCTTTGGTGGCGGCGCCACGCTCTACTGTGTGAACACAGCCGCCTATGACGAGACACAGAACCCCTTCGACGTGGGCGAGATCGTCTGGCGCGAGGCGATCGGCGGCGCCAGCGGGGCGACGCCCTCGTATCGGGATGGGGTTGTATACGTCGCGTGCACGGCGGAACCGACGACACCTTCCGGCCAGCGGGCGGGGCATGTCTCGGCGTATGACGTCGATGCTGGAGAAGGACAACGGCTGTTGTGGCGCGCCACGCTGGCAAGCGCCGGCGTGTCGGGACAGGGCTTCTTCGGGGGAGTCGCCATCGCGGGCGACGCCATATTTGCCGCAAGCTACAACACATCGGGCGCCGGCGACAATTCGACACTTGTCAAGATTGACGCGACGAGTGGTCAGATCGACTGGACGATTCCCTGCGAACGGACCAACAGTATTCCCATTGTCGTGGGCGAACGTGTCTATCTGTCGGCGGGGTTGTTCGGGTTCGGTTCCGTGGCCAGGGTCCAGGCCTTCGACGATCTTGGCGCGTCGGCCGAGAAGGCGTGGGATTCGTACCTGGATTCGGGTGAGATGAGCTTCGTCGGCGGCTGGACCCATCAGCCCGTTTATTGCGAAGGTCGCCTCTATTGCGGCGTGGTTCCAATGGGCTTTCCGTTCTTCGGACCGAACACAGATTTGTATGTGCTGGACGTGACGACGACACCGGCGGACGCGGCGTTTGTTGTCGATCACGTCGGCGGATGCGGGAGCAGCCCGGCCGTCGCCGACGGTCTGCTCCTGACGAGCGGGTCGTCGGGATTGATCGCATTCGCGACGCGCGGCGATGTCTGCGGCGACGAGGGTTCGCCCGACGGACGACTGACAATCGAGGATGCGCCCTGCTTCGCGGCGCTGCTCGTAAACGGGAACGCGTCGCCGGCGGACCTTCGGCGATGCGACTTCAACGAGGACGGCGTCCTGGACAGTCGGGACATGGCGGCCTTCATTTCATCGCTGGTGGGGGACTAGGTCGATGGATCGACACCTACGACAACGCGCCGGCTTTACGCTTCTGGAGCTGCTCGTGGTGATGGCGATCGTCGCGATCCTGCTGTCGGTCCTTCTTCCGGCGCTGTCGAGCGCGCGTCGCGAGGCAATGAGCGTTTCCTGCGGTTCGAAGCTGCGCGAGCTGGGTCATTCGCTGGCGATGTACGCCAGTGACTACGAAGGTCGCATGATGCCGGCGGCCTACTGGTCTTTCGCCACGATCGGAACGGGGCCCGTCGTTTACTGGTGGGGAACGAACGAATCGACGATCGTAGATCACGAGCGCGGATTCGTCTGGCCCTACCTTCAGTCGCGGCTGGAGCGCTCGGGCGTCTACGAATGTCCCGAACAGCCCTGGGGAAGCTACATCCCGCAGGGGGCGGCGGGCGGCGTGACGAGCACCTATGGCTACAACGGCTATTACCTGTCTCCGGAATATACGCCGGGCTGGGGATTTCAGATTGCGGGGCGTCGATGGCAGTCCATATCGAGCGTTCAGGACCCGGCGCGCGTATTCGCCTTCGGCGATGCGGCGATCGATCTCGGCGCCGACACGCCGCACAACAATGCGCTGCTGGATCCGCCGCAGTTGTTCGATGGCGACGGCTGGGGCGCGAACACGAATCCGACGTCGAGCTTCCGACATCGCGGCAAGGCGCAGTTCGTTCATGTCGACGGCCACGTGTCGGGCTATCGCGCGCAGACGCCATGGCTCACGTCGTCGCGTTTCATGATCGGCGCCGTCGGCGTCGACAACGGTCCTCACTACGTGCCGGATTGGCGAGATTGGTCGGACTAGGACGCCCCCTCAGTCGCCGTCGTCGATCAGGCGCCTGAAGATCGCAGACCCGTGTTCGACGCCGTCGACAAAACGAGTTGCGCGCGGCGTCGATGTCGCAGGGAACGTCACTGACCTCGATTGACGTAGTGTCAGCTTTGTGGCATTTCATGATCGAACGCCTCCAATTTTCTTGACAAGCCGCGCGAGTCCATCCACGATGACCGCCAGTTTCCGGTCTTCGACGCCTGATGAGGAATTCAAAGGGTGTGGCGTTCAATTCACGGACCGGTGTTGAACAGTACGAATCCGCCAATCTGAGACGCAGCGCATTTCTGTTGCGGCCTGCGCCACCAATGTTGGCCCGAAAAAACCAAACGAAAAGCCGGGAAGGGTGGCGAGGGATCGACCAATTGCCACTCCTCTGGGCGATGCGGCGTCATGTCCTGATCCAACGAAGGAGTAGAACCATGCGGACGCGAGCCGACCGACGAATTCCTGACACGGATTTGGCAGTGCGGAATGTTGTGAGATCGTCGCGTCTCGGACGACTTCTGATGATCGTCTCGCTCCTCCTGCCGGCGATCGAAACGATGATCGCGCAGGACGCGATGGGCTGTGGTCCGTCGGTTCCTCCGCCCATGTGGGGGCGAGGGACTTTTCTGTTCAAGGCGGCGCCGGCTGTCTTTCCGGTCGCAGGCGCTCCGGCGGCTGTCGTTGTGCCGATTCCGGTAGTCGTGACTGTCGCGAGCACCAACAATGCGACGGCTCTGCCGAATGCGCCCGAATGCACGCCGGTGTCCACAACGATCACCATTGCGATGGCCTGTGCGCCGCCGCCGCCGCCATTCCCGGCTCCCGGACCGATCGTCGGCGCTGTAACGATTGCGACGCCGACGCCGGGCGTCTATCCAGCTGTCGTTCCGATTACGATTCCCGCCGGGCCGGCGCGGGCGTGCCTCCTGACGGGGACGGCGACAACGACCTGGGGAAGCGGCGCCATGAGTACCGGCATGGGCGACGTGCAGATCTGCATTGTCGATCCGGCGTCGGGGCAGCCGCCGGCGATCGGAAGCGATCCCCGGCTCGAACTCGAGCTGCTCTCTCCGGATGTGCAATCCGTTCATCCCGGGGATCAGGCGCGTTACACGTATCGCGTGACCAACAACGATTCGTCGTTTGCCGTGTCGCTCGATGTCGATATCGACTCGGAGCAGACGGCGCGCAGGTCGATCGGTTCGCCGGAGGCGCCGGGCTCGGGGGAGGGACCGATCGGGCTCGCGGATCCCGGCATCGGCGACAACTTCCCGATCCTGTTCAGCGAGGATCTGCTGCCGCCGCCGGCGCCGGGAAACAACTATGCGCTGGATGATGGAAACGCCGCGGGCGCCGTGGCCTTTCCAGCGGGGGAAGCTGTCTTATGGCTGAACCAGTTCTTCGTGATCGAAGGTCAGCGATACATCGACAAGATCAGCGTCGCCGTTGGCGCAGGCGCCAACGGGCGTGTGTTGGCCGTCGGCGTGTTCTCCGATCCGAACGCGGATGGCGATCCGACGGACGCGGTGCTGCTGGGGCGGCCGCAGCGTGATATTGTCGTGTCGGGTGGCGGATCAGGGGCGTTCATCGAAATCGCGATGGAACCGACCTTTGTCGGAACGCCTGGCGCGAGCTTCTTTGTCGGCGCGCTGATCCGGGAGCCGGGCGGCGTTCCTGCGGCGACAGTCGATTCCTCCGGGGATACCGGGCGTTCCTGGGTGGTTGTCGGTCCTGAGTGTCAGCTTGGGCTCGATTCCGATTTCGGGGCGGTCGGATCTGCGCCGACGCCGGCCGGCGCGAACTGGATGTTGCGCGCGCACGGCGCTCCATCCGCGAGATCGCCCGCCTGGATTCAGCTCCCGCCCGATCCGACGGTCGTGATGCCGCCACTGATCGAACGGACCCTTCGTCTTTGTCCCGGGGAATCCCGGCTGATCGAGATTGACACACGCGGTTGGGGTATGTGCCTGTCGGGATCAGGATGCGAATCCCGAATGCGAATCACGGGCCTCTTCGATGATGGTTCTCCGGCGCTTGCCTGCGCGGGCACATCCATCATCGTCGATGCGTCAGTCCCGCCCGACTATCTCTGTCCGGATGGCGGCGCGACGGCGGCGGTATTGCCACAGGGCGGTTCGCTGCGCTACCTGGGATCGATGCCGTCGCATGATGTTGATTTTGTCACGAACCTTCTGTCGGTCAGCGTGGCGACGGAAACGAGTCCGCCGTTGACGCTCGGACCGGTCGATGCGTTTGTCCTCGATGCGGAGGGATTCCGAGGGCGTCATGTGTCAACCCTCGAGAATGGTGTTGGCGGACCAGCGGCGTTCTCCGGCGAATCGCTGGCTTTCACGGTAGACGTCCAAATCGCCTCCGTCGAGCCCGGCGTGAATGGTGAACTGACTGAGCTCGGCGTCCATCGCGCCTCACCCGTTGTGGACGCGAACTACTTTTTTGTGATGACGCGATCCCGGCTGACGGGCGCCGGAATTCCGAGCTCGCTCGACACCTATTGTGATCACATGATCTACTTCAGCGTCGACGGGATCACAGGTGGCGATTTCCATCGGGCGGCGTCGATCCTTCAGGGGCCGATTCAGGCTCAGATCCTTGATGCGACAACAATGCGTGTCACGTTCATCGCCGAGTTTCCGGCGGACGCCATCGGAGACTGCCTGCCGGACAGTGTTCTCAACCTCGGCGACGTTCCGGGCTTCGTGGCGTCTCTGTTGGGGGGCGGCGACACCTGTGCCGATGTCAATTCGGATGGGACGAGTGACGGCCGGGACATTCAGCCGTTTGTGGACACGTTGCTGACAGGAAACGGATCGCCGATTGATGAAATGGTCCTGCAGGTGGACGGCAGCGCAAACGCATCGGGGATTGAGTTCCTTTCGTTCGACACGCCGGTTCAGAACTGTCCGGGAGAATCGCAGGGGCAGGCGCCGAACGTCGAAAACGGCTGGTCCAGCGGCGCGACGATCAGTGATTTCATCGTGGCCGACAACTTCGATACGCCGACGGGCGGAACGATCACGGACATCCATTGGTGGGGCGCCTACACACCCGATGCGACCTGTCCGGACGGCCCGGACGCGTTCACCGTCACGATCCACAACGATGACGCCAACGGCGTCCCGGGCTCCGTCGTGACACAACTGACGAATCAGACGCCCGCGCGGGTGGCGACAGGACGCGGGTATCTCGGGTTTATTGACGAATACGCGTTTTCGCTGACGGGGCTCAGCATCAACCTGCCGGCCGGCTGTTACTGGCTGTCGATTGGAAATGACCTCAGCGCGGGCGACTGCGGCTGGTTTTGGGGGCGGTCCCTGGACGGCGATGGCGTCGATGCGTTCCGCGCGCCCGGCGGCGGCTTTCAGCGGGACGACGAGTCCTCGCCCTTCGGAAGCAACATTGATCTCGCGTGGTGTCTGACGCTGACGCTGGGTGACAATTCAACGTGTGTCGAGCCGATGGGCGGTTGCTGCCTCGCGGGGACCTGCCTGGGGACCACCACGCAGCCGGATTGTGACGCCCAGGGTGGTCTCTGGTTGATCGGTGAGGATTGCAATGCGGGGAATGTCTGTCCGCAGTCGGGCGACGACGAGTGCGTTGCTCCGCCGCCGATTCCGGATGGCGCCACACTGGTCGATCTGACTGTCGCGACCTCGTCGTTTCTTCCGGCGTGCGGCGATTTCCCCTTCGGCGACGACACGATCCACAAAGATCTGTTCTTTGAGTATGCGGCGAGCTGTTCGGGAACGCTGTTCGTTGATACCTGCGGCACTGCGACGGATACGCGACTTGCGATCTACGACACGGATTGCGCCGCCATCGGTGGGGGCGCGCCGCCCATCGAGTGTAACGACGATCATGGCAATCTGTCGGAGGGAGATACCGGCGTCAGTTGCCCGAACTCTCTGTCCGCGTCGCTGTCAATTCCCGTCACGATGGGATCGACGTATATCATCCGCGTCGGGACCTTCAGTGAATCCACGCAGGCGGGCGTCATCGATCTGAATATCGCCTGTCAACCGTAGGCGGTTGGCGATCAATGCACGCGTTCATATCCGGGTTCGCGCGGGTGTGCTGATCGATCGTCTGTGTGCGGGACGCGCGACGTGAGCCTCCGCCGGAGGTCATGGGGCGCGCCCCATCCGGCGGGCTATGCCGTCCATCGCCGAGCCGTTAGGCTATGGCGAGATGGATCGACGAAGCAAAACCAAAGTCTGCGTCTGGCTGATCGTGCTGGGATTGGGGAATTTCCTGGCGTACGGGATCGGCTACGCAATCATCGGCGGAGACGCCCCGAACGGCGGTGTACGGGAGGATCGCTACTTCGTCAGGGGGCACTTCATCCACTACCTGTCCGGCCAGGAACAGGAAGTGTCGCGAAACGTCTGGATCTACAGCTACATCCACTCGATCAGCATCTGGCCGTCGATCGCGATCATTCTTCTGCCCCTGTTCGCCCTGGCGCGGCCCTACATCATTGCGACCTATCAGAACGGCATGTTCAACGGGTCGACCCTGGTGACGGCGATCTCGACGCTCGTGGTCTTCATCATGGGCATTTTTACGATCACGTTCACAGTCGAGTTCATCAGGACGATGGCGCGATGACGCAGACGGCGGACGTCGACAAATGGGCGGCCCTGATCGGCCGGGCGATTCCTGACTACGAACATCGGCCGCAGCAGTCGGCGATGGCGGACGCCGTGGCCCACGCCTTCGCCCACAACGAACACCTGATGGTCGAGGCCGGGACGGGCGTCGGAAAGAGCTTCGCCTACCTGGCGCCGGCCGTGGAGCGCATCCTGGAGCACGGCGAACGCGTCGTCGTCTCGACGCATACGATCGCGCTGCAGGAACAGCTCATCGCGAAGGACATCCCCGCGATCCAGAAGGCCGTCGCCCGGCCGTTCAGAGCGGAACTCGTCAAGGGGCGGAGCAACTACCTGGGAATTCGCCGGCTGGCGCAGGCGAGCCGCCGGCAGAAGGCGGTCTTCAGCACGCAGCGCCAGTTGCAGCAGCTGCACGTCATCGAGGACTGGGCCTATCAGACCAATGACGGATCGCTGGCCGACCTGGAGATGCGACCCGACTCGGACGTGTGGGGCCGCGTGCGCAGCGAGAGCAACAACTGCATGGGCTCGCGCTGCGAACACTACGATAACTGTTTCTTTCAGCGGGCGCGTCGCCGGATGGAAGGCGCCCATCTGCTCGTCGTGAACCACGCCATGTTCTTCGCGGATCTCGCGCTGCGACGGCGCCACGACGTTTCGATCCTGCCCAACTACGACTTTGTCGTTCTGGATGAGGCCCACAATGTCGAATCCGTTGTCTCGGATCACTTTGGCCTGAGCGTTTCGAGCAATCAGGTCAGCCATCTGCTTCGAACGATTTTCAACGAGCGGACGGGGCGCGGCTTCATCGGCATGCTCGACTGTCCACAGCTGATTCAGCTGGTCGTCCAGGCGGAGCGACACGCCGACACGCTCTTCGAGACACTTCGCAGGGCGCATCCGCCGAAGCGAGGCACAGTCCGGGTGGACGACACGAGCAAAATGCAGAATCTGCTTTCACCGGCGCTCAACACGCTCGCGGATGGTCTCAGGGAACTGAAGGAGCAGTTTCAGCGCGAAGATGACAAGTTCGAACTGAACAGTCTCGCGACGCGCTGCCGGGAGATGGCGGCGGAGCTGGACGATCTGCTGAATCGCCGCCTGGATGACGCCGTCTATTGGCTGGAAACGACGGAAGGCCGCGAGGAGAACACGAAGCTGACGGCGGCGCCGCTGAAGGTCGGCAAGCTGCTGCAGGAGTCACTGTTTGAACACGCCCGGAGCGTCATCATGACGAGCGCGACGCTGAGCGTGGGCGAGGGGGAAAAGGGATTCGACTACATGCGCGATCGGCTCGGCGCCGTGGAGTCGACATCATTGCAGCTGGATTCGCCCTTTGACTATGTCGAGCAGATGACGCTTCACGTCGAGACGTCGCTGCCGGAGCCGAACGCCCCGAACTTCATCTCGGAGGCGTGCCGCCGCATCGAGCACTACGTGGCGCAGACGGAAGGGCGGGCCTTCGTCCTCTTCACGAGCTACTACCAGATGAACGAAGCCGCCGAAATGCTCGAGTGGTTCTGTCGCGACGAGGGCTACGAGCTCTTCGTCCAGGGTCGCAGCATGCCGCGCGGAAAGATGGTCGAGCGATTCCGCGAGCGACCGCGATCGATTCTCCTCGGGACGGATTCCTTCTGGCAGGGCGTCGACGTGCCGGGCGACGCGCTGTCGAACGTCATCATCACGAAACTGCCCTTTGCGGCGCCGGATCGGCCCCTGGTCGAGGCGCGCGTGAAGGCGATCGAGGACGAAGGCGGCAACGGGTTCATGGACTTCCAGGTGCCCGAGGCGATTCTCAAACTGAAGCAGGGCTTCGGTCGCCTGATTCGCAGCCGACGCGATCGCGGAATCGTCGTGATTCTCGACAAACGTGTAAAAACCAAGTTCTATGGGCGGCGCTTCCTGACGGCGCTGCCGACCTGCCGCGTTGAGTATCATTGAGTTCCGCGCCGGCGAAGGCGGCGCCTATCGGTCGCGGGGGCGCGGAATCGGGGTGATCCGTTTTCGTCGGCGGCGAGATGAACGCCGGCGGAAATTGCCGCGCCTGGTCGATGATTTTTCTGTTTCGATGTCGCGCGCAGGGGTAGAATAGCGACTCAACGGTCCACATCCTGATCAATCAAAAATCCGCGATTGCACTTCGCGATTCGCGCCAGAACCCAAAACACAGCGGCGTCAGTGGACGCCGGACGTTCCTGTGGACGAGGTCATCGAAACGTCGCGCCTTCCGATCAAAGCGCGCGACAGTCCGGATCATTCTCGTACGCCATGTGGCGAAGGAGGCGAAGCCATGTTCAGTTGTCAGATCCCTGCGTCACATTCCGAGTTGCGGAATCTCGTTTTCATGAGGCGCTGCATGGCGTTCGGGCTGGTCGTCTGCCTGTGCTTGGCGTCGGCCGCGGCCGCGCAGGAGGCGTGCTGCTTTGGCGCCGGTTCCTGTGAGCTGATCGATCCGACGGATTGCGCCAACGCCGGCGGTACGCCGCGCGGCGCCGGGACCACCTGTGATGGCGTGATCTGCCCGGGCTCGTCCGAGTGCAGCGCGCCGGCCGTCGCGATTCCAGACAACAACGCCGCGGGGGTTGGCGACACGATCACCGTTGCCGACACGGGGACCATCGGCACGCTGCGCGTCTACGTGCGAGTCGCTCACACCTTTGTTGGTGACATCATCCTATCGCTGGAGCATGTGGATACCGGCACGACCGTGGTCATCTACGACAGGCCAGGTGTGCCCGGTTCGACCTTCGGCTGCAACAACAACAACTTCGAGATTATCCTCGCCGATGACGCATTGACACTTATTGAGGACGAGTGCGCGCCAATCGATCCGACCATGTTCGGGAGTTTCATGCCCGCCAATCCGCTGGCGGCCTTCAATGGTGAAGACAAGTCGGGCATGTGGACCTTGACCATCTCGGACAACGCTCCCGCCGATACAGGCGTGTTGGACGCATGGTGTCTGATCTTCGATTCGGACAACGACGGCGTCTCCGACGAGAATGACGTTTGTCCTGGCGCCGACGATAACGTTGACGCCGATGGCGACGGAGTGCCGGATGATTGCGACATCTGCGACGGGGATGACGCAAGTGGCGACAGCGACGGGGACGGGACCTGTGATGACATTGACGGTTGTCCGAATGATGCGAACAAGCTTCAGCCGTTGATCTGCGGCTGCGGCGTTGCGGATGACGATTCCGACGGCGACGGTGTGCCCGACTGCTACGACCTGTGTCCGAATGATGGCGACAGCGATGGCGACGGCGTGCAGGATTGCCTGGACGGCTGTCCAAACGATCCGAACAAGTTGCAGCCGGGGCCCTGTGGTTGCGGCAATCCGGATGTCGACACCGACGGCGACGGCTGGCTCGACTGCGTCGATAACTGCCCGAACGATCCGAACTCCGACCAGGCGGACGAGAATGCGGACGGCGTGGGCGACGTGTGCACACCGCCACCAGCGGGACAAACCAATCCCTGCGCCCCCGCGGGACTGCCGCTGGCCATGACGCCTTTGATGCTGCTCACGCTGCGACAGCGCAGGCGCCGCTGAACGGCGTACGTCGGCCACGGATTGGCGCGTTGCGTCATGCGCGCTGCTTGAGAGCAGTGGCACAGGCGACCCCTGGGTTCGTCGCGAATTCGTAGGTCGGGGCGTCGACTCGTCGAATCTGGGCGTTATTCGTGGGCGGGGGGACGAGCCGACGTAAAGGTACTCGAAAGTCGCACTCACGTGGCATGCGACCTCGCGGTAAGTCCACATGCCGACGTTGGGCGTCGGCATGCCGCCCGGACCACGAAGCGCCCCTGTCGAGCCAACATGCTATTGCGAAGGCGTGCCGGAGAGGTAATTTTGGTTGTCAGGGGATTTCACGAACTTGATCCGTTCGTATTCACGCCACGTGTTTTTCCGGAGGGCGCGAGGCGGATATGGCGTCCGCAGGACCTGGATGGACTCGTACCCCCGGGGCGCACACAACAGTTCCTTTGCGACGTGGGTCTCCCTAAGAAGCCAATCTGGGCGTGTCACTTCAGACTTTCCGAGAGGGCCTGGCGTGTCTCAAGACGACGCTTTGACCAGAACGCCTTTCTTCCATTTCCAGTCCGGCTCTGCATCGCTGACGTCATTCCCCAGTGGGCGAGTCTGGAATCAAACAGCGACATATGCAGAGAACTGGCGATGACCCGGGAAGGGGCCATCTTCATGATCGACGTTTCCGATTCATGGCGGGGCGTCTGGCGGACGCCCGCTCGATACGTAAGTCGCAGCCTGGAGACGTATGTCGCTCAACTGGCGCTGTACATCGAGTTCATGCGTCACCCATCGACGTTCGTCAACGGTGAATTTGCACCGGAGTTCGTTGAGCGATTCAAGCAAGAACTCTGCGTGATGGATCCGGACGCGCTGAGCGACGAATCCACGACCTGGCAGGACATTGTTGAAGAACTTGAGTGCCCCTTCTGAGTGGTGTAGATCGGGGCCTCGACTCGACGAGCGTTTGCTTTACCAGAATCGCCATTTGCGTGGTCGGCGTTTCAGGCGGAGTACTTCGAACGGCGGATCATCTTCCGATTCGACATCTGCGTCGTACCGAAAGCCGACGATGTCGTTCGCCAGATCGACGGGCGCTTCGAACAGGGGGGCGGTCTTTGTGTCGTCGCCGGCGGTCGCGTTTTGCGCCGCGTTGAGCCGTTCGAGAATGTTGTTGAGGGACTCCGGCGGCCGGCCGCAAATATCGACGTTCGTCGGATCCTGCTCTGGATTGTGAATGACGCTCCATGTTTGGCCACCGTCTTCGTATCCGGCGGCCGAGCTGTCCATCGTCGTTTCATTGACGTGGCAGACAACAGCCCTGCATCCAACTGAGATCGCCGCGGCGCTGTCCGGCCCCGTGATCGACGGAATGTGATCGTTGACGACGATCAGGAACCAACCATTCGGGAGTGACGCGCATGCGATCTGCGATTCAGGTGTGGATTCCCTCGTCCCCGTCCGTTCCAGGGAGAGCGAATCGAGCGCGATGTCGGGCGGGGTTCCTTTGATCGCGATCCAGCTCAGTCGGAATCCCATGCGCTACCCTCGCAATTGACTGACGCAGCGCATATGACGCATTCGAGATACGATGGCGTAATGAGTCGGCGACTGCAAACGCGTCTGTGCGAAGTGAAGCGCCCGGCGTTTGAATGTCGTCGAGTCGATCACCCGACCTACCAATACTCGCCACTCGAAACTCGTGACTCGAAACGCGCGCTGGTTCCACATGCCGACGTTGGGCGTCGGCATGCCGCCCGGCGGCGTTGGGCGCTGTGCGGAGTCGGGGCGACGACTCGATCTGCATGAGTGCAGCGTGAGCGGTGAAGAGCCAATCAGCCCTTGGTCGCGCGGACGACTTCGCTGACCGTGGTCAGGCCGGCGCGGACCTTGCTCCAGCCGTCTTCGCGGAGCAGGATCATGCCCTGATCGCGGGCGACTTTCTTGATCTTGCCGGCCGAGGCCCGCTGCAGGACCAGTTCGCGAATCTCATCCGAGAGGAGCATCAGTTCAAAGATGCCCTTTCGTCCGGAGAACCCGGAGTTCCGGCACTCGCGACAGCCGCGACCCTTGTACACCTTCTCACCCTTCTTCAGTTCCATGTCGGGCGGAACATCGAGTGGATCGGGCTCGTAGGCCTCCTTGCAGTGCCGACAGATGGTTCGCACGAGTCGCTGGGCGAGCACAGCCTCGACGGAACTGGCGACGAGGAAGGGCTCGACACCCATGTCGAGCAAACGCGTTGTCGCGCTGGGCGCGTCGTTGGTGTGCAGCGTGCTGAAGACGAAGTGACCCGTCAGCGACGCCTGGACGGCCGTCTCCGCCGTCTCCAGGTCTCGAATTTCACCAACCATGATGACGTCGGGATCGTGACGCAGGAAGGCGCGCATGCCCTTGGCAAAGGTCAGGCCGGCTTTCACGTTCACGTTGACCTGGTTGATGCCGTCGAGGTTGTATTCGACGGGATCCTCGACCGTCAGCACCTTGATCTCAGGCGTGACGATGCTGTTGAGCGACGCGTAGAGCGACGTCGTCTTACCACTACCCGTCGGGCCTGTGACGAGAAGGATGCCGTGCGGCTGGGCGATGATGTGTTCGTACTGCTTCTTCATCTCGCCGGTGAAGCCGAGGTCCTCGAGCGTCAGCAGAATGGACTGCTTGTCGAGGATACGCATGACGACACCTTCGCCGTGAATCATCGGGATGATGCTGACACGAAGGTCGATCTCGCGGCCATGCGCCTTGATCTTGAAGCTGCCGTCCTGCGGGATGCGGCGCTCGGCGATGTTCAGGTTCGAGAGAATCTTGATGCGGCTGATGATCGCCGCCTGGAGCTTGCGAATCTGTGGCGGAACATTGACATCGCGCAGCACGCCGTCCACCCGATAGCGGATGCTCAGGTCATGCTCGAAGGGCTCGATGTGAATGTCGCTCGCGCGTTCGTTGATGGCTTCGAGCAGAATGTCGTTGACGAGCTTGACGACACTGGCGTCCTGGGCCATCTCGGCAAGGTCGGATGAAGACTCGTTGACATCACTGACGACCTGGAGGTCATCATCCTCATCGATGAGCTGGCTGACGGTATCGCTGGCGACGCCGAAGTACTTGTTGATGACCTCGCTGATTTCGCTTTCCTTCGCCAGGACGGGATGGATATCCAGTCCCGTCAGCATGCGAAGTTCGTCAAAGGCGTAGAGCTGGAAGGGATCGCGCGTGGCGACGCGGATCGAGCCGTTTTCACGATTCAGCGGGATGAGCTTGGCGCGATGAAGAAGCTTGGAGGGCATTTTCTTCATCGTCTCGAGGTCGACCTGGATGTCCGGGGCGTTGAGATCGACAACGTCGAAGTGGTGCAGCTTGCCGAGGGCCGTGAGGACATCCCACTCGCTGCAGAGCCCCATGCGGACGATGACCTGATCCAGTCGATCGCTCGGACCACACTTCTGGTTGGCCATTTCGAGCTGGTCCGGCGAGACGCCGAAGTCTTCCTGAAGGATTTGCCCCAGATTCACAAAGCTGCCCTCTGTGCGATCCATCGCTCCGGCGACTGTATCGATCGCCGTCGGCCTTTCATCCATGTGTCCGGCCGAATCGCTCCTGCGTGTGTGTCGAATGCCAATCATATAGGACGAACGCCTTCCTGGCGCGGCGAAGCGCAAACGCTCACTCCCTTACTTGTATGAAGCGGCGTAGGTTCGGGTTGCAGCGCGGGATCGGCGGATTCGGACTCAGGGCTGGCCGGGGACACCGCCGCTGAGCCGCATGATGCCGGGGCCTTCCCACGTCCAGCGATCGTCGAGCGCCCAGCGCAGGGCCGCCAGCATGCCCGCGTACTCGCAGGCGGCGTGAAATATCTGCGTGTCGTTGGCGTTGGTCACAAGAACGTCGTAGACGCGGAGTCGCTGCGTGACGGCGATTTCGCAGTCCCGCTGGAACGTGGGGTCCTTCGGGGCGTCGGGATCGTGGCGGCGGCGCTGTTCATGGAGCAGGCGCCAGAGATGGCGCTGCACCTCCTCCAGCTTGGAGCGAGCGTCCGTGACGCAGCGATGGTCCTGGCCGTCGGGCATCTGATCGAAGTCGATCGGCGCCTGCGGGTCCACATGGGCGAAGAGCCAGCAGAGGGCGCAGAATTCGCCCCAGACCTGCCGAAGTCGGACCATCAGCTCGTCCGGCGTATAGGCTTTGAGGGTTTCCGGACGCAAAAGCAGCGCCCGCGATCGCCGGATCGGGCCCGGGGCCGGTGTCCGAATGTCGTCGAGCCGGACGTCGGGAACGCGGCGTTCGAGGGCCACGCGGAGGGCCACAACATTGGCCTGAATGGCGCGTGCGGCGCCGGAAATCTCGTCGATTGACCTGGCGGAAACGGAGTCGAGGGCCTGTGGCAGTTCCATGGAGGGGATTCTATGGGCGAGGGGGCGGGCCAGCGAGGCGTATGGTTATGTGACCTGAATTGCGCCCGAACAGGCGCTTGACAACCGTCTGGCAATCTCGGGAAATCGCGTTTTCAATAGTAATAACGCAGATTCTGTTCGTTGACTTCGGTCTTCACGTTTTGGTAACATGAGAGTCGGTTCGTCATGCGAACATCGAATTCGTTTCGATTGGTCATCTCGCAATCTGTACATCAATCGAAGGGTTCCATCGACGAGCCTGCGAGCCGAAAGAAGCTGTAGTGGGTTAGGGGTAGTGTGGGGAAAAGAATCGAAGGTATGAATTCCAGACGACATGTAACGCGTTCGTGAGACGTCGATTCGGCGGCTTACGAATCCGTATGCGCATACAGCGCTAAGTCATTGAAGAGTTTCACAGTACTTGATGGTTGTTTTTTGGAAGGAGCATCCCAAATGACAAGAAGGTTTTTGTCCATGGCGTCCTGCCTGGCACTGTGTATGTGCTTCGGTAGCGTCGCGAACGCGAACGATACGCGATTGTCGCTATCGAATGTAGAAAACACGAGGGGCTATCGTGGTCCGGTGTCGCCGGCCGCCACGCTCGCCCCGGCAACGGCGGTCACGCCCGGCGCGGCGCCGCGTGGTCCGGGCATGTTCTCGACTGGCTTCGAGGACACGGAAGGTTTCACCACGGGTGATATCAGCGGCCAGCTTGGCTGGACTGTTTCGACCGTCGGTGGTGTTCCCGGTGTTCACGCTCAGGTTGTGACCACGAACCCTGCGACAGGCGTGCAGAACCTGAGCATCGTTGGCGATGGCCAGTTCGGCCAGGGCCAGCTGCTCTTCGCGTTCTCGCCGGCGATCACTCCGGCGCCCGCCGTCGGTCCGTCGGTCACGACGCTGGACTGCTTCATTCCGGCTGGCGCCAATGCGAACTATCGCATTCAGGCCCAGACGCCGACGCAGACCTTCCTCACGTGGCGCGTTGAATTCGATTTCGGTGGCACGATCCTGACGATCGATGACATCGGTTCGGGTTTCCAGATTGTCGATACGGGCGTCGCCTTCCCGACGGACACGTACTTCCAGCTGAAGGTTGAATTCCTGCCCAGCACGGGTCAGTACACGTACTACATCGACAACGCTCCGTTCTACACGAGCGTCGGCGGTCTCTTCGCCGGCACGATTGTCGAGCAGGTCATCATCGGCAGCGACAACTTCCAGATCGCTCCCGAGGTTGGCTCCTTTGACAACCTCAGCATCGCTGAACTCGTCCTCGGCAACGGCGCCTGCTGTGACACGCTCACGGGCACCTGCACGGACGTCAACGATGTTGCCGAGTGCACGGGTGAGGCCGTCGTCTTCACGGCCGGCCAGACCTGCGCCAATGTGGTCTGCAATGTCGCCAACGGCGCCTGCTGCGAGCCGGGCCGCATCTGCACCGACGCTGTTGACGCTGACGTCTGCATCAACGGTGGCGGCGTCTTCCAGGGCGCCGGCACGACCTGCGCCGTCTCGGCCTGTCCGCTCGAATGTCAGAGCGGCGGCTTCGGCCAGATTCCTGATGGCAATGGCCACGGCGCCGGCAACATCATCGCCGCCGTGAGCGATCGCACACGACCTCTGGCGGCCGCTGACAGCTTCGTCCCGGTCGCGAACGGCAACATCACGGGCGCTCGCTGGTGGGGTCTCTACGTGGACCTCGGCGCTGGCGCGGCCTGCACCGATGGCGCTGTTCCTGACGCCTTCGAGATCACGTACTACACGAGCGGCAGCGATGGCGGTCCGTCGTTCCCGGGTCAGATTCTCGCGGGTCCGTTTGCAGTCGCTGTGACGAAGACCAACTCGGGCTTCGGCGGCTTCGGTGGTTTCTGGGAGTACTCGGCCACGCACCCGGCCGTCGCGGTTGAAGCCGGCTTCTGCTACTGGATTGAAATCACGAATACGTCTGACGGCACCTGTGAGTGGCTCTGGGTTGTCGCGCCTGCGGGCGACGACTCCTGCGCTCAGGGCGCTCATGACAACTACTCGGCGGGTGACGTTGGCGCCCCTGACAACGACTACGATCTCGGCTTCTGCATCGACCTCGAGATCAACACCGACGGTTGCACGAACGCGCTTCCGATTCCGGGCGCCTGCTGCTTCAACCAGACGACGAACTTCTGCATGGACAGCGACGTCGATGCGTGCGCCCTCGCGGGTGGCACGTTCGCCGGCGCCTTCACGCTCTGTGCTGACAATCCCTGCCACGGCGCCTGCTGCACCTTCGGCGAGAACTGCCAGCTGACGGGCGCTCCGGTGATCTGCGAAGGTCTCGGTGGTGTCTTCCAGGGCATCGGCTCGACCTGTTCGCCGAACAACCCGTGTGAGCTCTTCGCCTGCTGTACGGACGGCGTCGGCTCCTGCAGCGACCTGACCCCGCTCGATTGTGCCGCCGCCAGTGGCGCGTCGTTCCCCGGTCAGTCCTGTGCGGATATGCCGAACTGCCCGTCGGGCGAGATCATTCTGGCCCCGACGATTGACTGTGACAGCAGCTATGTCACGAACAACGCCGCGCTGCCGCCCGCTGGTGACGGTCCGATCAATCCGGACTTCTCCTGCATCGGTGGTGGTCCTGGTGACGGCTTCGGTGAGTTCTGGGTCTCCTTCATCGCGACGGACGACAGCGCGTTCATCTCGACGCGAAACAGCGCCGTGGCCGACACTGTGATCGAAGTCTACACGGACAGCGGCACCGTCGTCGTTCCTGACAGCTGCAACGAGGACATCAGCGCGACGGACTTCCGCTCGGAAGTCTGCATCGCCACGACGCCCGCCACGCAGTACTGGATCCTCGTCGCTTCGTTCGACGCGGCCAGCCAGGGACCGATCACGGTCGACCTGACCTGCCCGTGCCCGGCGACCTGCGACACCTGCCCGGGTGACGTCAACGGCGACACGCTGCTTGACGGCGCCGACATCCAGCAGTTCACGCGATGTCTGATTGGCGCCGAAGCCAATCCGGACCTCTGTGTCTGTGCGGACATGGACGACGACGCCGACGTTGATCTTGATGACGTCGCTCCGTTTGTCGCCGCCATCATGAACGGCGGATTCTGCGACGGTTTCCCGGCGCAGGAATGCCCGATGGGTTCCAACGGTCAGCTTCCTGACTTCGAGAACGGTCTCGCCAGCAGCGCGGTCCCGGCCGAAGGCGTCATCGCCGACAACTTCGACACGCCGACGGGCGGCACGATCACGGAACTCACGTGGTGGGGTGTCTACCTCGGTACGGATTGTCCGGACGCGCCTGACAGCTTCACTGTCACGATCTTCAACGACGACAACAACGGCATCCCCGGCAGCGTCGTCACGACGCTGGTCGGCCAGACGCCGACGCGTGTCGCCACGGGTCGTGTCCTCCTCGGCATCGCCGATGAGTTCAAGTACACGCTGTCCGGTCTGAACATCAACCTGATTCCGGGCTGCTACTGGCTGTCGATCGGCACGGCCGACACGGCTGGCTGCACCTGGTTCTGGTCGACGTCGAACGACGGCGACGCCATCAACGCGGTCGATCCTGACGGCACGGGCTTTGTCCGCAACGCCGGCACGGATCCGGTCGCCGATGACAACGACGTGTCGTGGTGCATGACGCTGACACTCGGCGATAACTCGTCGTGTGTGGTTCCGACGGGCGCCTGCTGCCAGCTCGGTACCTGCGTCGCGACGAACACCCAGACCGAATGTGATGGTCTCGGTGGCACGTGGACCGAAGGTGGCGACTGTGGCGCCGGCTTCGTCTGCCCGGCGGCCGGTGACGATAGCTGTATCGCCCCCAGCGCCGTGACGGACGGAACGACGCAGGTCGATCTTGCCGCCGGCACGGACTCGGCCTTCCTGGCCTGTGGTGATTTCCCGTTCGGCGATGACATTGTCCACGCCGACCAGTTCTTCACCTACACGGCTTCCTGCACGGGTACGCTCTTTGTGGATACCTGTGGCACCGCGGATGACACGCGACTGGCGATTTACAACGTCGATTGTGCGTCCATCATCGGTGGCACGCTGCCGATCGAGTGCAATGACGATCACGGCAACACGACGGAACTTGACACGGGCAACACCTGCCCGGACACGTTCTCCGCGTCGCTGTCGATCCCGGTCACGAGCGGTTCGACGTTCATCATTCGCGTCGGTACGTTCTCGGCCGCCCCGCAGACGGGTGTCATCAACCTCAACATCGACTGCGTGCCCGCCGGTAGCGGCGCCTGCTGCGTCGGCACATCGTGCAGCGACGTCACGGGTGGCGTTGGCGAGTGCGATGGTCTCGGTGGCGTCTATCAGGGTGACGGTACGGAATGTGCGACGACGGTCTGTGGCGGCGCCTGCTGCCTCGAGAATGGCTCGTGCACGACGGCCCTCAACGGCTCTGACTGCATCGACAACGTGGCCGGTGGCCTGTTCTACTGGGGCGATGGCGTGGACTGCGCCGACGTCACGGCGAACAACGCCTGCCCGACCTTCGTGATGGGTGAATGTGTCTACCAGCTCGTCCTGTTCGATACGTTCGGCGACGGCTGGCAGGATTCCGGCAACGTCAACACGCTCGACGTGTTCGTCAACGGAAACAACGTGGGTCCGTTCACGCTGCCCACGGGCACGAACGGTTTCGTCTTCTTCACGGCGCCTCCGGGAGCCACGATTGCGACGACCTACACCAACACGGACACGTTCCCCGGGGAGAACGGCTGGGTGATCTTCGACGCGTATGGCAACATCACGTGTGAAGACCTCGACGGTATCGGTGGCGCCGGCCCCGACACCACGCCGATGCGATCCTGCACGACGAACGCGTGCAACTAGCGTCAACCGTTCTTCTGGTGTCCGGCTGATCTGAGATCAGCCTGATACGGAGAAATCAACGGGCGCCGCCATTCGAATGAATGGCGGCGCCTTTTTTTGTTCATCCCGGAAAAACGGGCATCTCGCGAATTTCGATTGGCCTCGACACCCGATCGCCCCACAGAGCAGTCGCTCGAATGCCGCCTGCGCGCTGAAGGCGCGCCACATGGCGGCCCAGGGCAAAAGCGGCCCTGGGTATCGGATCAACCCGGACGTTCAGCGCCGAAAGTGCGAAACAAAGGCCTTGGCGGTACGCAATTCGCGGTCATCCAATTCGCATCGGCGTGAGTTGGCCTCCCGGAATACCGTGATGGACCTTTCTTGACTGAGGGCGCCGCGTCGGGGGTGGCGCTGCGGCGACGTCAGTCGCCGCGAATTCGTTCAGCGATGTAAACGCCGTAGCTGTAGTGGCGGCTGTGTTTCTGGTAGAAGGCGAATTCCTTTTCCTCCGCCTCTGCAATCTCGACGGCCATCTCCGCGTGGCGATGTCTCGCGAGGAATTCGGGAATCTGCGCCCTCAGCGGTTGGTAGTAGTTGTCGAGCCAGCAGTGCGCCGGCAGCGCGAAGTATCCGAGCGGCGCGTATCCGCTCTGCTCAAGCGCCTCGATCTTCGACGAGGCCGTTGCGATTTCCGGATACGCGGACAGCCAGTAGTCGTGAAGCTCCGCGGGTCGCGTGTCCGTTGTCCAGGTGATCTCGGAAACCACGAGGACGCCGCCGGGCTTCAGATAGTGACGCCATGTCTGCACGCCATTGCGAAATCCCATGTTGTAGATCGCGCCCTCCGACCAGATCACGTCGAATGTGCTTTCGGCAAAGGGCGGCCGCTCCATGGAACCCACCAGCGGATGGATTTTCTGATCGAGACCCCGAGTCCCGGCGGTTCGGCTCAGGACATCAATGAACTCAGGCGCGAGGTCCACGGCTGTGATGTCGGCGTCCAGGGCTTCGGCAAGGACAAGCGTCGATGCGCCCGTTCCGCAGCCAAGGTCAGCGATGCGAAGACGTTTGGATGTCTGAAGGTTGGCCAGGGCGATGGCGGTCCGTGTCTCGTCAGCGCCGCCGGGTCCCTGACGCGCCTGATGTACGTGCAGGTCGACCAACAAAGCAAGATAGGCGTCGTCCATGAGGGCTCTCCGGGCGCCTGGCGTTTCCTGGCGCGCGATCAGGCTACCCGAATTCTTCTGATCGCGGGCACGGCGCGAGTCCCTCCGTCAGGTGGATGGGGCGCCAGATCACGCCATCGTGGCGCCAGGAGGAAGTCCGGCCGTCGCGGGCGTTGGCAACATCGGAGGGCGGGGGCCGCCGCCGCGTGTCGTGTTCGTCCTGAAATTGACCGATCTGAACGCCGCAGGATCCGCAATCGGACGTGGATTCCGGGATCCCGTTCGCGGCCTGCGCTGGGCGCGATCGACCGCACGAGATTCGGCAACAAAAAACCCGCCTGACGCAAGCGCCAGGCGGGTTTACTAATGGCACCCTCACGGGGACTCGAAATACAAATTTGGCTTGTTTCGGATTAGATAAATCGTTTTTGCAAACGATTAAATTTCACATTAACTTTCACTGCCCGGGCTTGGAATCACAAGTTCGTCTCCGTGGTTGCGATTGACTCGTCAAAGCGCCTCGACCTCCTGGCTTTTCACAGCCCTGCCCGCGTAGCCACTCCTGTGACAAGTCGACTCGGGAGTACGCTCACTCGGGTGTCCCCCATCTCAACTTAATCACAGGCAGATTTCTGACCTTCGTAAAGAACTGAGTGAAACTCGACGTCGTAAGTCTGTTTGAGGCAGGGCCAAAGCCGGACCACTCGAAAGCAAGGACGCGATTTGACTACTTCCCGAGGCATTCGCTTTCGGAGAGTTTGCAACCGTTTATCGTTCTGTTCTGCTGACCGCCGGAAGGGGAAAGATACAAATGAACCACCTCAACCTTTTTGTTGCCGGGTTCATTTTATCAGTCACCTTGACGCTGCTCGCTGGATTCGTGAATTGGCGTGGTTTATCTGGCGTGCTGCCGCGCACGCTCTTTGCATGTTTCTGCATCGGGCGCTTTGCGCGCCCGAGTAATCGCAGGTTTGGGAAGGCAGTGCGGATTCGGCCGTATAAGGCTTTTCCTTCGTTAAGTATCTTATTGGTGAGTATTGACTTGGCGGTCGAGACCGTCACTTTCTCTTGCAAGATGCAAGGACCAATTTTGTGCAAAGGAGACGTGCTATATGTCAATCATCTTAAGAAATTGCATTTGCCTTTTGTCCTTGATCGCTTGCCAAATGCTGAGAGCCGAGTCGATTACTTTTTTTGATACTATGACCAATCTCAATGATCAGCAGATCGCAACAAGCGTCAACTTCCCTCAATTTGATCCTGCTTTAGGGGTGCTTGATTCCGTGGAGGTTTTGCTGACAGTTAGTGCGATTGACCATAGACAGTGGAATGTGAATAATTGGGGTGTTCAGCCCCGTCGGCACGTCTACAATTTCTTCACGTTTCGTAATGCAAGTATCGGGGGGGCCATCCTAATAAACGCAATTGTTGAGCACCCTGACATAGTGGAGTTTTTCTCTCCACCGATTGCCACCTACGCACGCGACTTATATTCGGATTCTGGCACTAGCATCTTTGTTGCCGACATGGGTCAGTTGCCAGCGGAGTTTGTTGGCATGGCTGATGTTACCATTGATGTGAATGCGGGAATTCAGTATGCCTTACAGACTACTAGCTTGACACAAACTGTCCATGCTCAGCAAGCGACTATCGAAGTTACCTTGACCTATGAATTTCATGAGGATATGGATAATGACGGCGTATCTGATGCGTTCGATAACTGTCCAACGATATCCAATGCCGATCAGGATGACTCGGACAATGACACCGTGGGCGACGTATGCGACAACTGTGCCGTTTTCTTCAACCCCTCTCAGATCGACTTCGACGGCGATGGGGTGGGTGACCTCTGCGACAATTGCCCTTCAATCGCGAATCCCATGCAGGAAGACATGAACAACGATGGAGTCGGCGACGTTTGTCCGTGCCCTGATCGCGGCGACATGAATGATGACGGAGCCGTGAACGCCAACGACATCCAGCTTTTCGTCGAAAAGCTCCTTGGCGGATGATGTCCTCGTTACGCCGATCTTGCTGGGGCGCCCTGTCGCAAGATAAGCGCCAAGCCTGAAACTCCGGCAAGGTGCCCCTCATGAAGTCGTTTGTACTGATGACAAAAGACTGACCGAATCTTCCTGTGGTGGACAAACTGTCCACCGAGCCGGGTCCGAGACCGAGCCGGCAAATCCAAATCCCGTTATGCTCTGGGCGAACCAAATCAAACGCATAACGGCAAAAGCAGCGGTGGCATCAAATGAGCATTCCAGATTCAATCGCGAAGGAACACTGTCTCAAGGCGATTCAGGACATCGATGCCGGGGTCACCCACGACTTTGGCGAGCCGACGCGATGGGCACTTGTTCATAACGGTTCAAAGTATGCCCCGAAGGCTGTGCTCGGCATCGCCGCAAAGTACGCGACCGGCCAGAACCTCGGGCCTCACGACTTTCAAGGTGGCGAGGGTACGGGCAAAGCGAATCCCTTCCTACGAGATTTAGGCTTCGAAGTCGCGTTGCGTAGCGATTCCGAAATTGAAGATAGGGCGAGTGCAGTGATCGACTCAAAGATCCGTGGCGAACTCCTTGGGCTTCGAAATCGGTTGCTTGGTTCGGGCGACTTGCTGAGCGACAGGCAGCTTGAGGAGTGCTACACCCGCTTTCGGGAGAAATTCGGTCCTGATCGTCTATCAGCTCTTAATGGCGAAGATCTCCTGATGACGATGCACGCACACGGCGACAAGAACAGCCTTGTGTATTGGATCGAATTCAAGGATGACGACGAGTTCCCCGCCTGGCCGTTCGGGAGCATCGCGGGAGGGAGCGCATTCAAATTTGGCTTGTTTCAGCGGAAAGAAACCAAGGAGTGGATGACCGGGAGCTCGCTTAAGCAGAAAGTGCTTTCGACAGTTGAGGCGGTGCGTCTTGCCGAATCTCACCGCAATCAGCTTGTGAGTGGATGTCAAGCGCTAGAGAAACTGCCGAGGAATGCGGGCGATGATGATTACAGGGCGCTGCAAGAGGAGCTGGCTCGGGTAGCACCGGATGTCAGCGATCTGGCATGGGGGCACAAGTACTTCAGCCTCATGTATCCAGACAAGCTCGATAACTACCACGTGCCGAAGTTCCAGCGGTTCTACCTGACACTCTTGCTTCAGATCCCACCTACGGATGAAGGGCGATACGTTTGTGCCGGTCGCTTTGCACGCATCGCCAATTCACTTGAGATTTCACTCAACCACCTGACTGCGGTTTTGAATCGGTGGCATCCGTACCATGCCTATTGGCGGGTCGGGACGCGCGACGGTTCCACGAACGAGAGTCAATGGGATCAGATGAAATCAGGGGCGAACGTCGCGATTGGTTGGTCGCGGCTTGGTGACCTATCAAAGCTACAGGGAAAGAGTGACGCGAAGGCGACGGTAAAGGAGATGCTGCGCGAGCATGGGTACGACGGAAAGGCCACTGTCGTCGGAAAGAAAGCGAAGGAGATTGCGAACTTCGTCTCGGAATTCAGCGAAGGTGATGTCGTCATCGCTTGTGACGGGGCGACAGTTTTGGGAATAGGACGTGTCATCGGCGACTACGAATTTGTTGCGGAGGATACGTTTTCGCATAAACGGCCGGTCGAATGGCTCAGCCTTGATGCGTGGAAGTTCTCGAATCGTCCTCCAGGATTGAGAACGACTGTTTACAAGGTCTGGCCCGGAAAGTGGCCTGACGCTGTTGTCGAAGTTAATAGAAGAATCATCGGCGTTAAGCCCGTCGATGTGGCTCGCAGGGACTCGAAAACAAATACCGCACGAACGACACCGAACTTGCCGGGTATCCAAGGGCGGATTCAGGCGATATTGCGGCGAAAAGCCCAGGTGATTCTCTACGGCCCACCGGGCACTGGAAAAAGCTACTGGGCCAAGAAGACGGCGGAATCACTTGCATCCTGGGCGGCGTTCGGCGCTTCGCCAACGGACCTCACAGAGCTTCAATATCGCAGTCTCTATGGGGATTCCAATTCGTCCGAGGCGATGATTCGGACATGCTGTTTTCACCCGGCCTACGGATACGAGGACTTCATCGAGGGATATCGCCCAGAAACTGTGGGTGGGCAGATGGTCTTCAATCTCCGCGATGGAATTTTCAAGCAGGCTTGTCGAGACGCCGCGAGCCATCCAGATCGTCCGTACTTTATGATCATCGACGAAATCAACCGTGGCGACATTCCCCGTATCTTTGGGGAGTTGCTTCACGGCCTTGAAGCCGACAAGCGTGGCGCGCCGTTGACGATGTCAGTCAGCGGTTCGGAACTAAGGGTGCCGAAAAACCTGTATCTCATCGGGACCATGAACACGGCAGATCGTTCCATCGCCTTGTTTGATACGGCGCTTCGTCGGCGATTTGGATTCATCGAATTGATGCCGGACAGTTCCGTGCTTGGCTATGCGGTCGTGAGTGGTATTCCGCTTGGGCCTTGGCTCGACGCCTTGAACCAGCGGATTTGCCAGCATGTCGGACGCGATGCCCGCAATCTCCAGGTCGGTCACGCCTATTTCCTCGAAGACGGCACGCCGGTAGCAACGCTTCCTCGACTTTCCCGGATCATTCGAGAGGACCTGATTCCCCTGCTTCAGGAATACTGCTACGAAGACTATTCGGCGTTGGAGAACATCCTCGGCAAGGGTTTGGTGGATGGTCAAGGTCAGGCGATTAAAGATCACGTGTTTGAGCAGGATGCCCTGGCGAATTTGATTGCCGCGTTGTTACAGCCATGCCCGGATCTGATTACGTCGATCACCGCTACTACTTCGGAGCAGGAGCCTGAAGAGGAGGCAAACGACGCGGGCGACGACGATGATCTGGACTCCAGTGATGCCTGATTTTTCTGCGGAAACACTGAAGATCTCGCTGCCGGAGTGGAGCGAATGCACGTGGGAGTCCGATTCAAGACTCCGCGATTTTTCTTTGGATTCGAGCCCGTCGGTTCAGGCGGCGCTAAAGGCCGTGAATCAAAGTGGTCAGGTTGAGATACTCGAAGTCAAACATGGCCTTATCGTCAAGACCAAGTCTCACGTTGGCCGAATTCGCATCGGTGGACTCGACCTAACGATTCGTCCGAAACTCCCCGGCATGAAGCTGGCTGCCCTGCTGCGTTACGCCTATGGACTTCGCGACCTGAAGCTGTTGTCCGAACACACGATTGCAACAGCCCCAGTTGCCTTTCACGATCTACTAGCGCTTCAGCTCTACGCTGAAGCCAGCGAACTCGTTGCCCGTGGCTTGTTTCGCAAGTACCAGCGCTTTGATGAGGATCTCGCAAGCCCGCGTGGTCGGTTGAATATTCAATCTATCGCTCGTCGGGGCGGCGGTGGGGCAGTGGCTACGCTACCGTGTATCCATCACCCAAGAAGCGATGATTGCTTGATCAACCGCGTTGTGCTCAGCGGACTCGAACTCGCGGCTGGAATGGTAAATGACCCAGAATTGCGGCTACAGCTGCGTTCGCTCTCAAAGGTCATTTCCGAATCCGTGACGATGGTGGGGCTCCATCGAGCCACCTTCCGCGAATTGGAGCGAGAATCGAATCGGCTTACGGCGGCATACCGACCTGCAATCCGGCTGATTCAGCTCCTCGTCGAATCACGGGGCATCACGCTCCAAAATGAGGACCTGGAAGTTCAACTCTCCGGTTTCTTGTTTGACATGAACAGTTTCTTCCAGCAGGTAATTTCCCGCTTTCTGAGGGAGTTCCTCGTCGGTCACGTCGTGCTGGATGAAGTCGGCCTTAAGGGCATGATGGCCTATGTTTCTGAATTCAATCCCCAGAACCGAAAAGCTCCTTCTCCCCGCCCGGATTTCGTGATTCTCAAGAATTTGCGGGTCGTCGCCATCCTCGACGCGAAATACCGAGACTTGTGGGAGAAGTCGCTTCCCCGAGACATGCTTTATCAACTCGCAATGTACGCGATGGGGCAGGCGGATTGTCACCAGGCGACGATTCTATATCCCACGATGGACGCGACCGCGACGGAATCGCGCGTGGCGATCTTTGATCCGGTTGATTCCAAAGAAATGGGGCGGGTGGGGCTTCGGCCTGTTCGAATCGATCATCTCGCGGATCTAGTTTCGACGCAGATGGTTGCGACGAACCGAAGGGCATGCGCAGCATTTGCTTCGTCGATTGTCTTCGCGTGATTCTCAATTCGCGGAGTCCGCAGGAACGAAATCACGAATTACTTGAGCGGGTAGAAGCGTCTACTCATCAGACACTCGCATGTCAAAAGTTTTTTTGACAATCGCAGAATAGATGGTATACTAGCAAAGTTGCAAGGGATTTTGTCCTCTTCTCCCGCCGCAACTCGGGTTTTCCCGAAGTTTCCCGACGAGTTTTGAGCAGCAGACTGAGACGCGCGGAAGGTCCGCGCGCTGTTGGTGTCTGAGCAAAGAAAGGAGATCTCAAAAGGCGCGTTGGGGCAGGGAGATTGGGATAGGACTCTGAAACATTAAATTCGGTTATCTCTGACGTTAGGAGAAACCCTCATGAAATACGAAATCGGAAGGCCAGCATGGTGTTGGCCTCAAACTGGAGATTACTCATGCCAAGGAAAGCGAATGAGACGACGACAAGAAAGCTGACAAAAGCTGAATTCGACAAGTTGGTGGACATTCTGTCCACGGGCAACGACTCACAGGTGAAGAAACTCAACCGTGGTGACGCCACTCGGCTCCTCGCAGCTTTGTACGAAAGGGAAGTCCTGAGCCTTCGGTCGGCAACTCAAGACCGCTGGCTGCAAGGAAAGGCCCTTTTGGTCTTGAAGGACAAGGTTAGGGGATTCAAGGATTGGTGGGACAACGCGTACGAAGGGAAGCGGGTCCCTTACGCTTACAAGTCTGTCCAGCGGTACATGGCCCTTGCCCACCGTTTTAGCTTTGCTGAAATCGCGGACAAATCGCTGACGGAATGCTACGCAGAGATTGCCAACGACAATCGTGAGACGGTCGCCGAGTTCGAGTTGGCAGCTGGTAACGAATACGCGCCCGCCTCGAAGCAGGCGCAGAAATCACCCTGTCTGATCGCGAAGGCGAAGTCTGTCGCGAAGGCGGCAAGCGCGCTTCGCCAGGCGATCTCTGATCTCGACATCGCCAAAACGATTACGCTCGAAAAGGAATCTCGCCAGCTCAGGGAGACGCGTCAGTACATTCACGTCGCCGTCGAATCGATTCTGGCAATCGACGCTCGGCTCAATGAGCATGGCGTCGAGCTTGCGAGCGACCTTCTTGACGAGTTTAACCAGCGAAAGGTCGCATAAGGAGCTGAGCCATGAGTCATAACATAACAAGATACGCTGGTGGAAAGACTCGGGTGGCCTCCGACCTCTACGTCATGGCCCCCGAATTCGACGAGTTGCGTGAGCCGTTTCTTGGTGGCGGCTCGCTTCTCTGGGACGCCCCAGAAGGCAAGCGGTTGTGGTTTAATGAAAAGAATCCGCTTGTCTATGATCACTACCGACAGCTCAGGGACGACGATAACTACATCAACGAGTTGCTTGAGTGGAAGGACTACGCATCTGCCCTCAACGAGCATGAGCTTCGTGGCGTATTTGACGATTGTCGGCTCTGGGTGGACGCCTTGCGAAGGCAGCTCTATCAAACGGGGTGGAAGCCAAGTCGTTTCGCCACGCTCAAGGAATACGACGAAGCAAAGGCCCGTTGCGACTATTGCCCGTCCTTTTGGCTCATGCTCAATCGTTGGTCCATTGGCTGCCTGACTAGGCTTTGCCGACATGACATCGCCTGCGCAAGCTATGAGTATCTCAAGGACGGAATGGCCTCCGTAACGCGCGAGAAACTTGAGCATCAACAGGCCGTACTCCGCAGGTCGAAACTGACATGCTTGGACTACTCGAAGGTACTCACCGCTCCGGGAGACAACGTCTGGGTATTCCTCGACCCGCCATATTTGGTCTCAGGCGGGAATCTGTACGACGGCGAGCCTTGGCAGGAATCAGAGCATGTCCGATTGGCCGACTCGTTACGAGAGTCTGCGCATGACTGGTTGCTGACGATCAACGCCAGCCGGTACTTTCGGAGACTCTACGCAGGTTTCAGGATTCATGAGCGCCTCTTTACCTGCGCCATGCCTCACAAGTATTCAAACAAGCAGGACAAGTTTGGAAGCGAATTCTGGGTCATGAATTATCCGAGTCGCTTCGAATCGTGGAAACAGCGGCAACATGTCCCAGTCATAGACGCCGCATAACCCCTACAGCCCATTATTGGCTTCGCCCTGCAAGAGCAGGAATCTTGGCCACGTTTCGACAAGTACCCATTGCAGGCGTTCTGCAATGGAAAGGGAGTTTGTACGCGCTTAGTTATCTGAAGGGAAATCCTATGAATGACAAATCTATTGACCCCGACCGAAAGAGAAGGCCGAGTTCCCCATACGGGAAACTCCGCGATGGCAGCTCACTGTCAGACAGGTCCAATAGGAAGACCACGCTAAACTCATGCCCTTTTACATTCTCCAGTGTTGAAAGTTTGAGTCCCGTGGGAAGGTACTTGTCGTCACCTGTAAGACGATACGTGTCAATCCCTCTTAACCGAGACCTTTCTTCGACATCTATCAAAGACTGAGTCCGAGACGAGCAAATGCAAACGCTGTCGAGCTGGCTGTCAATCAGCGAAAGCATCGCAAAAAGCCAATCGAGTTGTTCCATATGCGTCGCGCATTTATAGATACTTGGAAGCGTGCCGTCACGAAACGCGTACTCCGGTGGAATGATGTCCGCTTTGGGAATCGCTGCGAGTTTGGAAAACTCTCGAATGATCGAAAACGCTGACTTTAGGATTTGCTTCGTGTTTCGATAATTTTGCCGTAAGATCGCCCCTCGTCCCTTAATATCAATTCCTGCTCTTATCAGATCATGCTGCTTTGGAAACACTTTCTGTACCGGATCTCCACATAGAAACAGCCCGTCTACGATAGAGGTAGGGATCTGATTGATTACTGCAAGTTCCGTGGTCGACAGATCCTGAATCTCGCTACCTTGACAAGAGCGTCTCTGACCACAAGTCGAACTTCGTCTGATGGAAAAGTCAGAGCATCAATCAGGTCTGTGGTGCTTGACTCGTGAATATTCGAGAAAAGTACCTGATTCTTGATTGTGCGCATGGTCGAGCCGGGCAGGTCGAGCCGATCAATCAGATCTCTCGGCAACCATTCGACGAGGGCGCCATTTGCTAATCCTTGATCCCCGGTCGATTCGTCAGTATCCTCAATCTCTGAGTCACTTCGAGGCACGCGAAGTAATGAGATGTCATTCGAGTCGGGATCGAAATGAAACTTGTGTCCCTTTTTGCTGTCAAGCCATTTTTCAGTGTCGTCGTGACTTCCCGTAAATAGTGGCACTCTCAAGTCTTCGTGCTCATACACAACGAGGCGGAAGTAACCTCGCAGGTCGTACTTAACTACATGGGTTAAACGCGATTCCCCGTGCTTTGTACGTTTGAGTCCGGGGTCTTCACCATGTTGCCATAATGCAATCGCAGTAATTACCTGCTTGTATGCCTCGTTGCCGTTGCGTCCATTATTCTTCAATGCCCGGTAGCTACGTTCGAATTGCTTCCAGAGCACGAAGTCCATTTTCGGAGATCCGGATCGCATTGTCGGAAATCCTCGTCAAATCATAAGATCGCCAAGCGCCCTATGAATTGCGTGACCGTGTGTTATTTCGATAAATGGTCGGATGAAGTACACCTGAACCGTTGGTGATAAGAGATCGATTCAAGACCCACTCATCACTCACTCTCATCGTGATCGTGACAAATTGTACAACCGCAGACTCTCAAGACCCAACAAGTTCGTTGGCGACTTTTTCCGAGAACCAAGGACTTTCTTGACTACTTCACCCCACGGCCCAGG